>NZ_JBFUEK010000004.1:0-566767 GCF_056404235.1 Mesorhizobium sp. P2_E10 | reverse complement strand
ATCTCACCAGGGCTCATTGGCAGATCGAGAATGGCCTGCACTGGATGCTCGACGTTCATCTGGATGAGGACCTCAGCCGAGCCCGCAAGGACAACGCCCCCGCCAACACCGCACTCCTCAACCGCCTCGCCAAAAACATCCTCCAACTCGCCGACACAGACAAAGTCCCCATCAGCCATCGCATCAAGAAATGCGCATGGAATGACGGCTACCTAATCAACGCTCTAACTCATATGCGATAGCCCTGCCGTTTACGGGGAGAAGGTGGCCCGAAGGGCCGGATGAGGGGCGGCACCGGGTCTGAAGAGTTCGCGCTGCCCCTGATCTGCCTGCCGGCATCTCCCCGTGAACGGGGCGAAGAAAGCTCCCTCAAAACCGCTCCAGCTTCGCCCGCACTTTCGCGAGAAACGCCGCCCTGCTCTTCGGCGTCGAGGCATCCATCAGATAATGCGCCAGGAAGAACGTCCGGCAGCGTGTCGCGCACAGAGCGCGCATGCCGCGCAGGATGGTCTTGCGGCCGGGCTGGCCGACGACGACGCTCCACCAGGTTGGCGCGCCGCAGGTGGTGATCACGCCGACCTTCGTCACATGCGTCATCAGCGATTTGATGCGCCCCTTGCCCGCCGGCAGCTTGAAGGCGACATCCGTTGCCCACACCCGGTCGAGCCAGCCCTTCAGCATGGCCGGCAACCCGTACCACCACGTCGGATAGACGAAGAGGATTGCTTCCGCCCAAGCGAGATGCTCGAAATGCGGCTTCAGCGCCGGATCCTCAGGGGCACGGTCATTGTAGAAACGCCGCTCGTCGCAGCCCATGACCGGATTGAAATTTTCCGCATAGAGGTCGAGCAGCCGAACCTCCCACCCTCTTCGCGTCAGCACGTCTATAGCGCTGTCGCGGATCGACGCGCAAAAGCTCTCGGGCACCGGATGGCAATATACCACCAGCACGCGCATCAGAACGCATCCATCCTGGCCGCGACCTTGGCCATGAAGGCCTTGCGTGTGTCGTCGGTCGACAGGTTCATCGAATAGTGTGCGAGGTAGGACACTGAGGCACCGGGCTTGATGGTGGCGCGCAGCATGCGGTTGACCAGCTTGCGCGGCGGATCGCCCATCAGCATGGCACGGAAGCGGCTGCCGCCATAGGTGGTGACAGCGGCCAGCTTGCGAATGTTGTGCAGCGACGGCTGCACCTTGCCGTCGACCAGCCGGAACGACACGCCAGGCAGAAAGACCCGGTCGAGAAAGCCTTTCAGCATTGCCGGAAAGCCGAAATTCCAGACGGGGTATGACAGCACCAGCGCCTCGGCCCGCAGCAAGCGCTCGACATAGGGCGCTGCTGCATCGTCAGTGCCGCGCGCATTGTGATAGCCGAGCCGCTCGCCGCGCGTCAGCCTCGGATCAAAACCCTCGGCATAGAGATCGCAATCGTCGACGCTATGGCCGGCCGCCGTCAGCCGCTCGACGATCATCCGGTGCAGGCCGGCATTGAAGCTGGTCTCGACCGGATGGGCGTAGAGGACCAGGATGTTCATCAGCCCGCCTTCTGCAAACCCTTGAACAGGAACGACTTGCCCGAGCGGTAATCGTAATCAGGATTTTCCCAGGCGATCATCTTGCCGGGATTGAGCAGCCCTTGCGGATCGGTCTCGCGCTTGAAGGCAAGCTGCACCGCGTCGGTCTGCTTCATGCCGCCCTCCTCCAGCGTGTAGCGGTGCGGGTTGAATATCCAGCAGCCATTGTCCTCGTGGATGCGGATGATCTCGTCGAGACGCTCCGCCGTGGTGAAGCGGACCAGCGGCAACCCGGCGGCGCCGATGGCGCCGTCGAAGCGGATGAATTCGAGATGCGCCGGCACCTCGTCGCCAAAACGCTCGACCATCGCCTTGACGTAAACGAGATGGTCCGGCGACGGATAGCGGGTCTGCAGGTAGGTGATCGAGGGATCGACCCGGATGGCGCGCAGCGTCGTGTGGTTCCAGGTCAATTCATAGGCAGGCGGCAGGCCCTTGAGATCGGCCTCCTTGTCGGCACGAAAGACGATCTCGCCCTTGCTGTGTGCCGTCAGGGCGACAAAGGCGTCCATCGCATGCGGCGCGATCATGCACACCACGATGCTCTGCTCGCGCCGAAAGAATTTCTGGTGCCGCTTGAAATAGTCGTAAGGGATGGGTGCGGCGATCGGCGTGATCAGCTTCGCCAGTATGCCGTCCTGGATGGCGAGATCATTGCCGAAGCCGGCAGCATCCATGAAATCGTCGAAGCCGACAATCACGTCGATCCAGCCATAGCTGGCCGTCAGCGGCATCTCGACTTCGGTGATGATGCCGTTGGTGCCATAGGCGTGCATCACTTTCAGCACGTCCTCGCCGGTCAGGTCCATGACGCGCGGCTCCGCCTCCATCGTCACGGTGCGCAGCCGGATGACATTGCCGAGATCGCGCAAGCCTCCCCAGCGGATCGAACCGATGCCACCTGAACCGCCGGCGACGAAACCGCCGATCGACGCCGTGTTGTAGGTCGATGGCGACATGCGCAGCTCCTGCCCGGAATGCGCGCGCGAAGCCTTGTCGATGTCGGCGAGAACAGCACCTGGCCCGGTGACGACGCGGCCGGACGCGATCGTCTTGACCGTGTTCATCTCAGCAAGGTTGAGCACGACGCCGCCCGACAGCGGCATGGCTTGCCCGTAATTGCCGGTGCCGCTGCCGCGTGGCGTCACCGGAATGCCATGGCGATGGCAGGCGGCGAGCACGCGGATGACCTCGTCTTCCGATTTCGGCGTCACGATCAGGTCGCCGGTGACATGGTCGAGCTGCTGCTTCAGCACCGGGCTGTACCAGTAGAAGTCGCGGCTTTTCTGTTGGACGATCGCCGGATGGTCGTCGAGCTTCAGACCTTCGAGGTCACGCTTGAGCGCCGAAACATCCATCATGTCACCATCAAATCGTCGAGTTCGGCATAGTCGGGCAGCTTACGGTCGATCGCCAGCCCGTCGCGCACAACGATGCGATCCGATTCGGGCCGCGACAGCAATTCCGTCCAGCTCCGCCCCTTGAAGACGACGAAATCGGCGGCACCGCCAGAAGCAAGCGTACCAAAACCATCGAGCCGCATCACCTTGGCAGGCGTCGCGGTCACCGCTTGCGGCCAGTCGGCGACCGGATGATCGAAATGCAGGATGCGCGTCGCCATGCGGTAGACTTCCAGCATGTCGAGGTCGCCATAGGCGTAGAACGGATCGCGCGTGTTGTCCGAGGCAACCGCAACCGAAATGCCCCTCGCCTTCATTTCGTGCAGCAGCGTCACGCCGCGCCAGCGCGGCGTGGTGTTGTCGGCTCGCCGGTCCTGCAGATAGAGATTGCACATCGGCAGCGACACCACGGCGAGCCCGGCCTTCGCCACCTTGTCCAGCGTGTCGAGCACATCGAGGTCAGGCTGGCGAGCCAGAGAGCAGCAATGTCCCACAAGGATATTGCCCTCAAAACCGTTCCACAGAGCTGCCTCAGCAATCTTCTTCAGCGAGATCGCTGCGACATCGTCGGTCTCGTCGGCATGGAAATCGAGGTCGAGGCCATGTTTGATCGCTTGCGCAAACACCTGGTCGAGAAGCTCTTCCAGATCCGGCACCATATAGGTGACGACGCCGAGCACGCCCTTGGCCGCCGCCACCCGCTTGGCCAGTCTCTCGAACCATTTTCTGTCGCGCACGCCTTCGATGCCGAGCAGGCAGGCTGCCTGCAGCTCGATGCGGTCGCGCCATTTTTCCCGCATGGTCTCGAACACCGGCCAGGAAATCTCCTCCTGTGGCGGCACGCTGTCGAGATGGGTGCGCAGCGCCCTGGTGCCGTGCGCGTAGGCTGAGCGCAGCGAAAAATCCATACGGCGGGCGACATCCTCGGCGCTCCAGCGTGCCGAGCGGTCGGCGCCGGTGGCGTTCAGCGCGCCCATGAAGGTGCCGTCGGGATTGGGCTTGCGCGGCCAGATATGACCCTTGTCGATATGCGTGTGGCAGTCGACGAAACACGGCAGGATGATGCGGCCACCAAGGTCGACGCCCGCCGGAGCCTTCGCTCGTCCATGCGCGACGATGCTGGAAATCTTGCCGTCGGCGACGGAAATATCGGCCAGCGCAAATCCATCGGTGTCGAAAGTTGCGGCAAGTCCTGGCGTCAGCGATGCATGAAGCCGGACGTTGCTGAGGACATAGGAACTGTCCTGCGGAATGCTGAACGCTTCCGGCACGCTATCGCTCCTGCTTCAATGCACTTTCGTGCCAGCGCCGCAGGATCAGATGCGAAATCAGCGACAGCACCAGGAAGATCAAAATGCCGGTAAATGAAATCAGGATCAGCGCCGCAAACAGCCGCGGCGCGTTGAGCCGGTAGCCGGCCTCGATGATACGCGAGGCAAGCCCCGACGACTGTCCCTGAGCGCCGGCGACGAACTCGGCCACCACAGCGCCGATCAGCGACAGGCCGCCGGCGATCTTCAGTCCACCGAGGAAATAGGGCATCGCCGCCGGCAGCCTGAGATAGCGCAATTGCTGCCAGTGGGTCGCGCCGTTGAGCTTGAACATGTCGCGCAGATTGCGGTCGACGGAATTGAGGCCGAGCGTGGTGTTGGACAGGATCGGGAAGAAGGCGACGATCCAGGCGCACAGCAGCAGTTTCGTCGTCTGGTTGTCGACATAGATGTTGATCAGCGGGAAGATGGCAACGATCGGCGTCACCTGCAGCACGATGGCAAAGGGGAAGAACGACATCTCCACCCATTTTGATTGCGCAAACAGCACCGCCAGCCCGACGCCGCCGATGACGGCGAGCCCCAGGCTGAGGAAGGTGATTTTGAGCGTCACCAGCAGCGAGGAGAACAGCAACCCGGCATCGTCAAAAAGCGTCTGCAGCACCACGCCCGGGCGCGGCAGGATATATTTCGGGATCTCGTTCCAGACACAGACACGGTCCCACAACCAGATCGCCAGGATCATGATCGCCAGCGGCAGCAGCCACTTGCCGATCCGTTCCAGGCGCTCCTCGCGCACGCGGCGCGCCTCCTCCGGGTCGAGGTTCACCGCAGGTTGGTCAATGGCCGTCATGATGCGGTCCGGCGGTTGAGTTGATGGCGTGTACCAGGACATCTGAGGCCTGGCGGCAGAGCGCGGCATAGTCTGGCGAGGTGCGAAACACCTCGTCGCGCGGATAGGGCGCATCGACGGCAAGCTCGCCGAACACCCGGCCCGGCCGCGCCGCCATAACGACGACGCGGTTGGACAGGAACACGCTTTCGAAGACGCTGTGGGTGACGAAGACGACGGTAAAGCGCTCGTCCTGCCACAGTTCCAGAAGATCATTGTTGAGCTTGAAGCGGGTGATTTCGTCGAGCGCGGCGAACGGCTCGTCCATCAACAGCACGCGCGGCTTGGTCACCATGGCGCGCGCGATCGAAACGCGCATCTTCATGCCGCCGGAAAGCTCGCGCGGCACGGCATTCTCAAAACCGGTCAGATGAACCCGCGCCAGCATCTCCATCACCACCGGCGCCGCCTTGGCCCGCGACACGCCTTTCAGCCTGAGCGGCAGCCAGACATTGTCGAAGACATCCGCCCAGGGCAGCAGCGTCGGCTCCTGAAAGACGAAGCCGATGTTCGAGCGGTCAAGCGAGCCGCTGCCGCGCCAGTCGAGCACACCGGAAGTCGGCGTCGACAGGCCGGCAATCAGGCGCAAGGCCGTCGACTTGCCGCAGCCCGACGGCCCGAGAAGGCTGAGAAAATCGCCTTCCCGGATCGTCAGATTGACGTCGCTGAGTGCCGTCACGCCGTTGGAAAAAACCTTGCCGACGCCACGCAATGCCAGCAACATCGGGCTTTCTCCCGATGTGCTTGCCGGCGCTTGCGCCACTTTCTCCTGCATCATGTCAGGCAGACCGGCCTACTTCTTCAGCTCCAGCCCGACGCTCTTGTTGACGAAGGCAAGCGTGTAGGCCTTCTTGATATCGATGCCCGCCGGCGTGACCTTGGCCTTGACCATCTTGTCGTAGAAGCTCTGGATGCGCGCGTCGGTCATGGCGCCGATGCCCAGCTTCTCCGTGTCGCCGGAATCGACCACGCCGAACTTCTTCAGCTGCTCGATCGAGAAGGCGATCTGCGCATCCGTCATGTCGGGATTGTCTTTCTTGATCATGTCGTTGGCGGCCTTGTTGTCGCCGTAGAGGTAGTTGTACCAGCCCTTGGCCGAGCCATCGACGAAGCACTGCACCACCTCCGGCCGCTTGTCGATCGTGGCCTGCATGGTCTCGACCGTGGTCGCATAGGTGTCCCAGCCGTAGTCGGCCAGCAGGAACTGGTTCGGCAGGAAACCACCCTCTTTCTGGACCGCGAACGGCTCAGAGGTGACGTAGCCCTGCTGGATCGACTTCTTGTTGGCGATGAAGGGCGCGGAGTTGAAGGTGTAGGGCACCCGCTTGGCGGCGTCGAAGCCGAGTTCCGTCACCATCCACTGGAAGAAGGTCTGCACGCCCTCGTCGCCGAGGATGTACTGGTCGGCCGTCTTCAAATCCTCCCACTTGTCCAGGCCCTGACCGGGTTGGGACATGATGACCTGCGGATCCTTCTGAAAGTCCGCCGCCACCACGCGCATCGGAATGTCCTGCTGCACGGCATCGAACGCCGACAAAAGATTGCCGCCCATGTAGAAATCGATCTTGCCGGCGAGCAGCAGTGGCCGGCCACTGACCTGCGGGCCGCCCTGCATGATGGTCACGTCGAGGCCGCACGCGGCATAGGTGCCATCGGCCACGGCCTGGTAGTAGCCGCCATGCTCTGGCTCAGCTAGCCAGTTGGTGCCGAACGTCACCTTTTCGTTTGCTGCCGCGCTCAGCGCGCTCGAAGCCAGCATGGCGATCGCCGCCGCCGAAACCGTCAGTTTTCCGTACATTAACACCACCCTCTGTTTGCTCCGGCGCGCTCCGCGCCGGGCTCGACACCATTGGTTCAAGAAGCAAGACACATGCCACCGCCAGGACCCCGCGCTTGCGCAACAGTCGCGCGCGAAGGCCGGACGGGTCATGCTGTACGGGAGGCATCGTGCCTATTTTTTGGACGCCTGTCCACAATCGCGCCAATGCCATGCACTGCATCTTGAAGGTGCAATCGATCCGGTCTTAGGTGGCGGCAGATCGGAGATTGCCATGTTCAAATTTCTCAAACCGAAGTCGATCAAACCGCCCTTTGCCCGCTACAGCCACGGCGTCGAGGTGCCGGCAGGAAAGCGTCTGGTCCTGTGCTCGGGCCAGCTCGGTATCAGCGCGGACGACGTCGTTCCGGAAGATGCAGGCGCCCAGACCGAACTTTGCTTCAAGAACGTGGCAGCCATTCTGGGCGAAGCGGGATTGGGGCTGAAGGACATCGTGCGCGTCAACGCTTTCGTCACCGACCGCGCCTATCTGCAGCCCTATATGGACGTCCGCAACAGGCTGTTCTCCGACCCGGCGCCGGCCTCGACGCTGATCGTCGTTTCCGGCTTCGCCCGGCCGGAATTCAAGGTCGAGGTCGAGGTGCTGGCGGCGGGGTGATCGACAGGCCGCCCTTATGGCTCTAAGTCTGGCCCGTCCATCTGAGAGGCATGCGATGACCGTTGCAAAAAAACGCGTGTGGTGGGGCGACTATCGAACCACCGAATACGCCACGAGCGACCCGGAGGCGACGATCGCCGTGCTGCCGGTGGCGGCGATCGAGCAGCACGGTCCGCATCTGCCGGTTTCGACCGACACCTCGATCATGAACGGCATGCTTGAAACGGTGATTGCCCGCCTGCCCGGCGATCTCGACATCCGCATCCTGCCCGTCCAGGCGGTCGGCAAGTCGAACGAGCACCTGCATGCGCCGGGCACGCTCACGCTGCCGGCAACGACGCTGGTCGAAGCGTGGACCGAACTCGGCCTGTCGATCGCACGCGCCGGCGTGCGCAAGCTCATCGTCGTCAACTCGCATGGCGGCAATGAGGAGATCATGGGCATCATCACCCGCGAATTGCGGGTGCGCGCAAAGATGCTGGCGGTGAAGACCAGCTGGCAGCGCTTTGGTCGCCCGGCCGGCATGTACACCGACCTCGAGGATCGCCACGGCATCCATGGCGGCGATGTCGAGACCTCGCTGATGCTGCATTTCCGGCCGGACCTCGTCGACATGGCAAAGGCCGACAATTTTGTCTCGAATGTCGCCCGCGCCGAAAAGGAATTTTCGCTGCTGCGTCACACCGGCACCCACGCCTTCGCCTGGATCGCCAGCGACCTCAACCCGAACGGCGTGGTCGGCGACGCCAGCATTGCGACGGCCGAAAAAGGCCGGCTGACATCAGAGCATCAGGCTGACGGTTTCATCAGCCTCTTGCGCGATGTGCGCAAGGCGAAGCTCTCCGACTGGCTGGCCTAACAACCCCCAGGGTATGTTGAGATTCAGGTCAGGCCGAGCTGAGAATGATGGATTTCGAGAACCGGCCTACGCCGTCCGTAGCTCTTCATAGAGCGAAGGCACTTATGAGGGCTTCGGCCGGCGAAGGCCGGAGCGGAGCGTACATTTAGGTACGTGAGCACCGGAAGCGCAGAAAACCATCGTTCGCAGGCCGGCATCACCTGAATATCGACATGCCCTAGCCGTCGATCCTCAGTGCGAAGGGGGTGCCTTCAAAAGCGTCCGCGCCACGCCCGATCGCCTGGATCGCCTCAACCATCCGGCCATTGCGATCAAGCAGCGCATCGGCGACCGCAATCAATCGCGGATTGGGTGTCGCCGAGGGCGACAGGGCGCGCAGCGTCTGCGCCAACTCGACCTCGTCGCGCTTCGGCGCCAGCGCCGCGGCGATGATGTAGGCAGACGCCGTCGAACGGCTGATGCCGGCATAGCAATGCACGACCATCGGCTTCACACGATCCCATTGACGGGCGAAATCGAGCAGATTGCGCACATGCTCCTCGCCCGGCATGGTCATGCCTTCCTGCGCCACCGCAATGTCGTGCATGACCAGATGCAGATGATTTTCCGGAACGATCGAAGCCGGGCGCACCACTTCGGTTCCCGCCGCCAGCAGGGAAAGCAGCCGCTCGGCGCCGGTCTTCGTTACGGTTTCATCGACTTTTGCCAGTGAACAGACATGGATCATCATCGCGCGATCTCCTCAGCGACAGCGTCGCGCTTGTGCACCCACTCGGCAAGAGCGGATTCGAGCCGCTGCCATTCCTCCTGACTTCCCGGCAGTCCGGCGCGCAGCAGATGCGGCCGGTCGGTGAAATGGCGAAGCAGGACTCCGCGCTCGCCAAGCGCCGAAAATAGGCCGGCTGCGTCCGCCAGCCTTAGATAGCGGAACAGCGTGGTGCCGCCGGCGACCGGAACGCCAAAGCGGCCGAACAAGGCATCCAGCCGCTCCCCCTCAGCCTTGAGTGTCGCGCGCATCTCGGTCTGCCAGCCGCTGTCGGCGAGCGCCCGGATGCCGTATTCGAGCGCCGGGCCGGCAACCGCCCACGGCCCGAACTGCGCGTCCAGCCGTTCGACCGTCTGCGGATCGGCCAGCGCAAAACCTAACCGCAAGCCGGCGAGGCCAAAGAACTTGCCGAACGAGCGCAACACGACGATGCCGCCCTGGTCGACATCGCCGGCCAGGCTCTCGGCGCGCGGACCGACATCCATGAACGCCTCGTCGACGACCAGCAGCCCGCCCTTGGCGCGCAATGTCTCGGCAAGTTGCAGCAGCCTTTCGCGCTCTATGACGCGCCCGTCCGGATTGTTGGGATTGACGACGATGGCGAGGTCGGCACCGGCCAAAGCCTCGAAATCGTCGACTTCCGCGACCGAATGGCTGGCGATCGCGGCTGCGCGAGCATGTTCGGCATAGGTCGGACCGAGCACCAGCGCCCTGCCGGGGCTGACCAGCGAAGCGACGCGCGGCAACAAGATCTGTGTGCCGGGAGCCAGCACGACATGCGCTGCCGACGGCGCGCCATAGGCCGCGGCAGCGACCTTGGCCAGCTCGCGACCACGCCCGGCTTCCGGCAATCGCGACAGGGCGGTGGCGGGCAGCTCAAAAAGCGGATAGGAGTGCGGATTGATACCCGTCGAAAGGTCGACGAAAGGCTGTGGCGCGTGAGGGAAGAGCGCGCTCGCCCGGCCCAAGCTCCCGCCGTGATCCACGGCAGCAATCGCTCCTTCAAGAAGCTTCATGTCGATCCTGATCGCCTTCCTGTCATTGGCCATTGAACGTGCCCTGGGCTACCCGGACTGGCTGTTCCGCGCCATCGGCCATCCCGTCACCTGGTTCGGCAGGCTGATATCCTTTCTCGACCGCAGGCTCAACCGCGCCACTGATTCCGACGCGCTGCGTCGCCGGCGAGGCGTCCTGGCATTGCTGGTCATCGTGCTGGTGCCGGCGACAATCGCCTTTGTGCTGCAAATCGTGCTCTGGCAGATATTTCCCACCGGCATGATCATCACCGCCATTCTGGCGACGTCGATGCTGTCGCAGAAGAGCCTGGCCGAGCATGTCGAAGCGGTGGCCGACGCGCTCGATACCGGCGGTCTCGCCTTGGGTCGTATCGCCGTTGCGCGCATTGTCGGCCGCGATCCCGAAAAGCTCGACAAACCGGGCGTTGCCCGCGCCGCAATCGAAAGCCTGGCCGAGAATTTTTCCGACGGCATCGTCGCGCCCGCCTTCTGGACCGGCGTTTGCGGCCTGGCCGGCGGCGTCGCCTACAAGGCCGCCAACACCGCCGACTCGATGATCGGCCACCGCACCCCGCGCCACGAGGCCTTCGGCCGGGCGGCGGCGCGTTTCGACGACTGGATCAACCTGCCGGCTTCGAGGCTGACGGCGCTGCTGATCGTTGCTGCTGCCTTTCTCGTCCGCGACGCCGATCCCCGCAATGCCTGGCAAGCGGTGCGGCGCGACGCGAAAAAGCATCGCTCGCCCAATGCCGGCTGGCCGGAAGCGGCGATGGCCGGTGCGCTTGGCCTGGCGCTGGCTGGGCCGCGCAGCTATGGCGGTGTCATCGTCGAGGATGCCTTCATGGGCGAAGGTGGCCGGCGCGAGGCGGAGAGCACCGACATAAGGCAGGCGCTGAAGCTCTACCGGGTCGCGGACTGGCTGCTGATCGGCCTGTTCGCGATTCTGTCGGCGGCCCTCATTTGTCTGGATATCTTGATCTCGCAGTAAATGGGCCGCCTGACTCACCAGGAAACACGGACTTCCTTGGCGTTTGGATCCACGGCCGCGCCAAATCTTTTGATCGCGTAGCCACCGGCGGCCACAGCCGAGGATTTCAGCACAGGCTCAATCACAAGGAAAAGCCTCTCGGCGTCTGGCCCATACAGATAGAGGGTGCATTTGCCCTCGCCAAACTCGTCACCATCAAATTCGCCAACATGCGCATTCGTAACAGCTTGTTCCATCCGATCCTCCAGAACTTGGACCGATTGCCGCTCTTCCGGCGCGCCGAACTGACCGCCGCTCAGAAGAAGATAGACAATCACGGCTTGTTCCAACGGTCATCTCCCGAAGCTAGGCCCTCAGAACTCGATCCCCTGCTGCGCCTTCACGCCGGCCGAGAAATGGTGCTTGGTCACGCCCATCTCGGTGACCAGATCGGCGGCCTCGACCAGCGCCGGCTTGGCGTTGCGGCCGGTGACGACGACATGCAGGCCTTCGCGCCGCGCCTTCAGCGCCGCGACCACTGTGTCCAGGTCGAGATAGTCATAGCGCAGCGCAATGTTCAATTCGTCGAGCACCAGCAGGCTGATCGACGGATCGGCCATCAGTTCGAGCACCTTGGTCCAGGCAGCCTCCGCGGCGGCGATGTCGCGCTTCAGATCCTGCGTCTCCCAGGTAAAACCCTCGCCCATCGTGTGCCAGACGACGCGGTCGCCGAAGGCGGCAAAGGCGTCCTTCTCGCCGGTGTGCCATTTGCCTTTGATGAACTGGACAACGCCGACGCGCTTGCCATAGCCGAGCATGCGCAGCGCCAGCCCGAAGGCGGCGGTGGTCTTGCCCTTACCGGGACCGGTGTTGACGATCAAAAGTCCCTTCTCGACCGTCTTGGCTGCTACCTCGGCATCCTGCACCGCCTTGCGCTTGACCATCTTGGCGCGGTGGCGTTCCTCGTCTTTTGCATCGATATCGGTCATTTATTTCACCTTGAGCGGCAGCCCGGCCACCATCAATAGCACCGTATCGGCAGTTGCCGCGACCTGCTGGTTGAGTCGGCCGGCGGCGTCGCGAAACCGGCGTGCCAGCGCATTGTCCGGTACGATACCTTGCCCGACTTCGTTGGAGACCACGAACCACGGCCCGCGCGGCCGCGCCAGCACGTCGGCCAACCGCCGGCATTCTGCGTCGAGATCATGGTCTGAAAGCATATGATTGGTCAGCCACAGCGTCAGGCAATCGACGAGCACGGGCTGATCGTCAGGCAAGGTCTCGAGCGCACCGGCAAGATCGAGCGGCGCATCGATAGTCGCCCATCCCTCGCCGCGCCGCGAGCGATGCAGCGCGATGCGCTCGCGCATTTCGTCGTCTCTTGCCGGAGCGCGCACCGCCGATGATGAAGGTCAGTGCTTTGCGATCAGGCAAAGCTGTCGCGCAGGCTAGTCGCCGTTCCTGTGAAGCGTCCGCGCACCACGCCGACGGCTGCACCAAGCACCAGCCAGAACACCAGATTGGTCACCGTAACCGCCACCACGAACTGATGGTGCAGGCCTTCCGGGATTGCTGTCACGAAGCTGTCCGGCTGCGGCGCGCCGACGATATGTGGCGCCACGATCAAAGCCACGGCAAGGATCGCCAACGGCAGCGACTTGCGGAAGGCGAGAAGGCCCAGGCCAGCCGCTGTCGCCGCCACTGTTGCCCACCACCAGATCTGGCGCTGCATGAGGTCGGCCGCCGGCATTGCCGGCAGTTCGGGCGGCAGGCCAAGGCCCGGCGCCAGCGTGAACACCGCAAAGCCGGCCAGGCCCCAGAACACGCCCTGGCGCCAGCTGCCGATACCGCCAGCGAACTCGGAAACCGCGACCAGAATCAACGCGAAGCCGATGCCGGTGACGATATTGGCGACGACACTGAAGGCAAAGCGCTCGAAGCCGTCGGCCGGCGACCAGCCTTCGTCTTCAGCCGGAGCCGCCGCTTCGACAGGCGCTGGCGCTGAGCTCATGGCGTTTTCCGCCGGTGCGGCACTGCTCATGGCATTGGTGGTGCTGGCGGCGGGTGCCGCAGCATGATCGTGCTGGTGGCCGCCAGCCTTCTCAAAAACTTCGGCCTGGTAGATCAGAGGGTCGGTGGCAAAGGCCTGCATGCAGGCGAGAACGACGCCAGCCACGAGCCCTGCGATCGCCGCGATGAACACGACGTTGCGAAACAGGTTCATGATGTCAATTCCTCGTCAGTGGCAGGGGAACGCCATCGAGTGGCGATAATCGTGCGCAGCGTTGTGGACCACATCGATATGCGAGAAGCCGACAACCCCGACAACGAACATGCCGAGAAATGCAGTGAGCACCAGCTGCATGAAGCGCGACTGCGAGGAAACGGAAGCGCCGAGAGAGACGGAAGCGGTATTCATGTCTTGTCCTTTCGCCCTCCACCCGAGGGCATAGAAGTCACTGTCCCTGTCGCCGGCAGGTCTCCTGGCTCGCGGATCAGCGCCCTTCCCCACCTTCCCGAAGAAAAATCTTCAGTGGCATATGGAGAGGACTACCGCACACAGTTGCGGGGGCAGCCACGGCATTGGGCAACAACTCAGCCCGCACCGCATTCCCTCTTGGCTCCAAACGGAACCGACGACAGCCGCGACTATAGGCAAAATCGCAGCGCCCGGCAAACCAAATTCCGCCGGTTACCAGCGCGAATGCGCCACCTTAGCCTCAGGATGCGGACGCGGCGATCCGCTCGGCAACGAGGCGCTGCAGCCGCCACAGATGGCGGTCGTGAATGCCGCGCTCTTCCAGGTTTTTCACCGTGTTGTAGAGATAGTCGGCGCCTGAGCCCCAGTGCCCGCAAGATGTGGCCAGCCTGTCGACAACCCTCTCTTCGGCGAGCGGGCCGGCATAGGTCGTACCGTTGCGGTTGATGACGAAGGCCAAAGCCTTTACCGGGCCGCTGTCGCTGGACAGGCTGAGCATGCGGGGATGGTAGCTTGTCGGCTTCAGCGTCACTTCGCGCCGCAAAAGCTTGCCCAGCTGCTGCCGCCTGTTGTCGTCGGCCAGCCGAAAGGCGACGCCCTTGCACTGTCCGCCGCGGTCCAGCGCCATCATCAGGCCGGGGCTGTCCTTGGTGCCGCGCCAGCGCGTCATGTTCATGCAAAAGGACCGGTGCCAGCCGCGCGCCGTGGCGACACGTTCCTCGACATGGTCGATTTCGGGTTTCCAGATCAGCGAGCCGTAGCCGAACAGCCACAGCGGTTCCGAGTCGGGGAGTTCAGCCTGCAATGCGTCCAGCAACGAATCATAGTCGCCTTCATCCAGATGCGCAGCATCAGGATCGGGACCGGTATCCTCGATCGCGCGCCAGCAGCGCGCGACCAGTTCCGGCGTAAGCGACATCTGTCGTGCAGCCAAGTCTCGCTCCTCTTGTTCAACGACATGATTAGGCATCGTGGTAGAAACCGGCAATGCCGTGGCGTGCCAAATGCCGTCGCCAGAATTGACAAACGATTTGCCGGGGTGTCGGCTGGCGCATCACAGGAAACCAGCCATGCAACCCAACCCGGGCGAGCGCGACCTTTATAACGGCTTGACCCGGCTTGAGCCGACGCTGCCCTCCTCGGCCTATTGGGACGCAAACGCCTATCAGCGCGACCTCGACGCCATCTGGTACAAAAACTGGCTGCTGGTTTGCCGCGAGGCCGACCTCGCCCAGCCGCTGGCTTTCAGGACCTTTCGCGTCGGCACGCAGGAGATCGTCGTGCTGCGCGACGACACCGGCGTGCTGCGCGCCTTCCACAACACTTGCCGGCATCGCGGCTCGCAGCTTTGCCAGGAGAGCAAGGGCCGGCTGAAGGCGCGGCTCATCACCTGCCCCTATCACGCCTGGTCGTATTCGCTGCGCGGCGACCTCGTGCGCGTTCCCTCGAAATCGCTGCCCGAAGGTTTCGACAAGGCCGATCACCCGCTCTACCGCGTGGCGCTGTCGGTGTGGCGCGGCTTCGTCTTCGTCAATCTCGCCGAAGATGCCCACGGCTCGGCCGAAACATCTTTCGATCCTGCATCCGGCAGCCTCGCCAACTGGCCGCTGGAGACGCTGGTCAGCGGTCACGTGCTCAAGAAGGTGATGAACTGCAACTGGAAGATCTTTTGGGAGAACTTCAACGAGTGCCTGCACTGCCCCGGCGTCCACAAAGACCTGTCGCGGCTGGTGCCGATCTATGGCCGTGGCCTGATGGGCCGCCATGACGACCCGGACTGGGTTCGCCATGCCGACAATGACGCGCCGGAATTTTCCGGCGGCTTGCGCGCCGGTGCCGAGACATGGTCGCGCGACGGAAGGGCGCATGGACCGGTGTTTTCCGGGCTGACGCCGGCCGAGCGCGCCGCCGGCCAGACCTACGCCACGTCACTACCGTCGATGTTCATCGTCGGCCATGTCGACTATGTCAGGACCGTGCGGCTGGTGCCGCTTGGCCCCGAACAGACCGAACTCACCGCCGAATGGCTTTTTTCGCCCGAGGCACTGGCAGCACCCCAGGCCGATATCGACAACATCGTCGCCTTTGGCCGGCAGGTGCTGGAGGAAGACGCCGCGATCTGCGAGGTCAACCAGAAAGGACTGCGCTCGCTGCGTCACGAGGCTGGCGTGCTGATGCCCGAGGAGTACGACCTGCACCGCTTTCACAACTGGGTGCGTGACCAGCACACAGCACTGGCACCCAAGCCATGACCGTCAAAGCGATTTCGGCAGATACCGCCAGGTGACAAAACCGCAGACGGCTGCCAGCAGGCCAAGCGTCGCGAACACCGAGCCCAGTCCGAAGAACGCCAGCACCACCGAATAGACCAGCGGCGGCGTCAGCTCGGAAAAGTCGAGATAGGTGCGATAGACCGCCGCCATCTGCGCCCGCTCATAGGAGCGCACCGAGCGCATGAAGGCGGTGGAGCCCAGCGCATCGAGCGCAATGGTGAAGAACGCGCCGCAAAGCAGGAAGGCGCCGGTGAGCAACGGCACGGTTTCGCCGACCGCGCCCGCAGCCAACAGCATCGCCGACATGGCGAAATAGGCAAAGGTCATGGTGCGCCGGCCACCGAACCGCTTTCCCGCCTTGCCCCAGAAGATGGCCATGAACAGAAGTGCGTTGCCGGCCGAAACCAGCAGGCCGCCGGCGAGTTTGCCTTCCCCGGTGATCACCATGAGCAGCGGCCCATAGACGAAGAACGTCGTCCAGAAGCAAGAGCGGCCGAAAGCGATCAGCCAGGCCAGCCTTAGTCGCGGTTGTGCGACGAAGCGTCCGATATTGGCCAGCGGATTGGCCGGCCGCGTCTTGCCCGGCCGGATCGACGGATTGTCGCCGAGCCTGTAGGTCCAGAACAGCGCCAGCAGGATCATGGCAAAGACGGCAACCGCGCCATGCGCGGCATAGATGCCGAAGCGCGTATAGAGAAAGATGCCGAGCGTCGGCCCACCGGTCCAGGCAAACATCGACCATGCCATGCGCAGCGATTCTGCCTGCATGAAGTCGGTCTTGCGGATGTGGTCCATGATGTAGAGGTTGAGCGTGATCGACAGTGCGCTGGCGCCCATGACGCGACACAGCATGCCCGCCAATTGCCCGGCCAGCGTGTGGGTGATGAAGAACAGCGAGCCGATGGCCAGCAGACAGGCGCCGGCCGTGTAGACCCAGCGCCGGGCAAAGCGGCGGATCAGCATCGGCATGAACAGCGTTACCGACAGGCCGAGCATCGCCACGACGGTGTAGAGTATCGAGACGATCTGCTCGTTGTGCAGGATCTCGTAGGCCTGGATTGGGATGACGCTCGACACCGTGGCGCGCGCGAAGGACTCGACCGCGTAGAGCGAGGCAAAGGTGCGTGCATCCGCCGGCCGCAAGGCCGGAAGCCAGATCGGATGGCGCACATGGGTGGACATTGCTTTCCCCAAATCAGACTCGCGCGGCCAATCTGGCGTGGCGTTCCTGGTGTCGGTAACAGGAAACCGACCCGTTCCCGGCAAAAAGCGAAGCCGGCCAAAGGCTTTCCGGTGCTGGCCTAAAGCAAGCCCTGATGCGGTGTCTTCCCTGCCTTCTTTTGTCCGGTGCAACCGTGCTAGTCGTCTCGGGTCAGTTGAATCAGAATTACGAGACCATGAGCATCGATAAGCCGCCCGCCGCCATCCCGGATCAACCGAAACGCGTTGTCGCCATCGACATCGTGCGCGGCATCGCGCTCATCGCCATGGCCAGCTATCATTTCACCTGGGATCTGGAGAACTTCCACTACACCGATCCCGGCCTGACCGCCTTCGGCTGGTGGAAGATCTACGCGCGCTGCATCGCCTCGACCTTCCTGTTCCTCGTCGGCGTCAGCCTGTTTCTCGCCCATGGCGGGCAGATTCGCTGGAGCGGCTTCTGGAAACGCTTTGCCATGGTCGCTGTGGCGGCGGTCGCCATTTCGGCAGTCACTTGGTTCGTCACGCCGGACAGCTTCATCTTCTTCGGCATCCTGCACGAGATCGCGCTGGCTAGCCTGCTCGGCCTTTTGTTCCTGCGTCTGCCGTCAATGCTGACGTTGCTTGTGGCGGCGGTGCTGATCGCCGCGCCGATCTACTTCAGATCCGAAGCCTTCGACCATCCTGCTTTGTGGTGGGTTGGTCTGTCGGCGATCAACCCGCGCTCCAACGACTACGTACCCGTCTTGCCATGGTTCGGCGCGGTTCTTGTCGGCATCGCCGCTACAAAGCTCGCTTCCAACGCCGGCGTGCTGGCGCGGTTGGCGACGCTCACGCCCGGACGATGGGCCAACCCGCTGATCTTCATCGGCCGTCACAGCCTGGCTTTCTACCTGATCCACCAGCCGCTGCTGTTTGGCTGTGTCTGGCTGTTCTCGCAGATCATGCCGGCGCCGGTGGAAACAAGGGAAGTGACCTTCCTGAAAGAGTGCCAGGTATCCTGCGAGCAGCAGCGCGACACGGAGTTCTGCGCCAGCTATTGTGTGTGCATGCTGGATACGCTGCAAAGCGAGGCAACATTCGATCGGCTCTACAATGGCGACCAGACGCCGGAGTTCAAGGCGCATCTCGGCGAGCTCGCCGGCACCTGCACCGCCAAGACCGAGAGCTCGATGATGGAGGGAGGGCAGCAATGACCGACAGTCAGCCGAAACCCGGGCTCATACCATGGCCGCCGCTGATCTATGTCGCGGCCATCGCCATCAGCATCGCGCTCGGCCTGCTCTACCCGCTGCCATGGATCGGCGACATTGCCGGCGACCTGCTTTTCGCCGCCGGCTGGGTGGCGCTGTTCGGCGTCGCCGCACTCTGGTTCACCGCGATCCGCAGCATGATACGGGCCAAGACGACGTTCAACCCGAACGCCGTGCCGGACCATCTGGTAACGTCAGGCCCTTTCGGCATCACGCGCAACCCGATGTATCTCGCCAACACGCTGCTGTTGATCGGCGTCGCCTTCGTCTCGGGCATCGCATGGTTTCTGCCGCTGGCCCTGATCGCGGCCTTCGCAACGCAAAAACTCGCGATCGAGGGCGAGGAAAAGGTGCTGGCCGCCAAATTCGGCAAGAAATATCGCGACTACGCCAAAAGGGTGCGGCGCTGGATTTGAACAGCCAAGGCCACCGCTGCCAGACTTGAACAGGTTTTCTTGCCTAGACAACGACCCTGATTTCCCCAGGCCGGCTTTCGAAATCGAAAAGCCTCTGGGTAGCGAGGGCCGCGGCGCCCCGCGCCCAGGAATCGTCGGCCCAGTCCGGCGTGATCGGCGGCGGTGCCCACATGGCGTAACGCCCCAGCGCGTTGCGCATAGGCTCGAAGAGATAGTCGCCGAAGCTGACGGCTTCGCCGCCACCGACAATCACTTCCGGATCGATGATGTTGCAGAAGCCGCCCAGAAACCTGCCGATGCCTTCGCCCGCTTCGCGCAACAGATTCACCGCCGTCTCGTCGCCGGCCTTCGCCGCTTCGAGCATGTCGTAGCGGTCAACGTCGCGTGACAGGCCTTTCGCCTCACGCCACCGCTTCACCAATCCCGGCTCGGAGAAAAACGTTTGAAGGCAGCCGTGGCGGCCGCACTCGCATAGTGGCCCATTCGGATCGTAGATGGAGTGCCCCATCTTGCCCGCGGCCCCGCTCGCACCGTGATGCACCGCGCCATCGACCACCACAGCGCAACTGATGCCGGCGCCAATCGCCAGCGCGCCGACAGTGCGGTGATGCCGACCGAGGCCGAACAATTGCTGCGCCAGCGCGAAAGCATTGGTGTCGTCGTCGGCCCAGACGGGCACGTTCACGAGGTCGGCGAGCATGGCCGCTATCGGCACGTCGGTCCAAGCGAACCGGTGACTGAGCCGGCAGACGCCATTGTCGATGACGCCGGGCACCGCGATGCCGATGCCGCTGAGCTGCGCGCCGATTGGCGCATCGCGATCCGTAAGCAATTGCTTGACGGCGGCGGCACAGGCATCGACCACGCTCTGTGGTGACTGATCCGGCACTGCGACCTGCTTGGTAACAAGAGGCGTCGTGGCGAGGTCGGTCAGCACGCATTCGATTGCACCGACCATCAGCTTGAACCCGACAACGAGGCGGCCCGCATAATTTATGTTGATCGGGATGGGCCGCCGTCCCGGTGCTCCGACGCTGGCTTCTCCCTCTACCAGTATGTTCTCGGTCAACAGGTCGGAGACGACGAACGTCACCGCCGCAGGGCTTAATCCGGTGATCGCGGCGATCTCGGCGCGGCTGATCGCCCCTTCCCTTCGCAGCAGGTTGAGGATCAGTCGACGATTGATCGACCGCGACGTCTGCTGGTCACCTTTGAGTTTCATTCCTGCCTCATTGTTAATTTTGTAAATTAAGTATTGACCGGCTTCGCCTGCATACGCTACGACTTGCCTCGGTTCAATTGGAATCCGGCTGTTCTCAGGGAGGAGATAAAAGCCATGACCATCACCGCTACGACTCTGTTCACGACAAGGCGCCGCTTCCTGAAGGGCACCGGCGCTGCTCTTGCGGCATCCGCCACCGGGGGCCTTTGCTTGCCGGCTCTGGCGCAGTCGCAGGAAATCACCATCATCTCCAATATTGGCAACGCGGCTCAGCGCGAGGTGCTGCAGCGTCTGGCAGGCGAATACGAGAAGGCCTCTGGCGCCAAGGTTACCATCAACAACATGGACCACGAGGCGCATAAGACTGCAATCCGCAGCTACCTCGTCGTTGGCGCCCCCGACATTTGCTTCTGGTTCTCGGGAAACCGCATGAAGGCCTTCGTGAAGAAAGGTCTATTCGACGATATCTCCGACCTGTTCGCCCAAGAGAACTACAAGGACGTGCTTGGCGCCACGACGAATGCGGTCACGGTCGATGGCAAGCAATACGGCCTGCCGATGGGCGGCCTGCTTTGGGGCCTGTTCTACCGCAAGGACGTCTTTGCGGAACACAATTGGACGCCACCGAAGACCTGGGGCGAATTTCTCGCCCTTGGCGAGGCGGCGAAATCCGCAAGCATGATCCCGATGAGCATGGGCACGAAAGAACTCTGGCCTGCGGGCGGCTGGTTCGACCACATGAACCTGCGCATCAACGGCCTCGACAAGCACATCGCCCTGATGGACGGAACGGTGCAATACACCGATCCGATGCTGACGCCGGTCTTCGACAAATGGAACGACCTGCTCAAGGCCGGTTTCTTCTCGCCCAACCACAGTTCCTTCGGTTGGGAACAGGCAGGTGCTGCGCTGGCGCAGAAGAAGGCCGCCATGATGGATCTCGGCGGTTTCGTCAGATCCGCCTTCCCGGAGGCAGACATCCCGCAACTCGCCTACGCGCCATTTCCCGAAATCGTCCCTGGCGTCGCCAGGTATGAGGATTTTTCGGTCAACTCCGTCCATGTCCCTGCCAATGCCAAGAATAAGCAAGGCGCGCGCGAATTCCTCGCCTATTTCTACAAGCCGGAAAACCTGGCGGCTTTCCTCGCTGCCGAGGGAGCCATCCCGCCGCGCAACGACTGCCCACCAAGCAAGGATCCGCTGGTGAACGCCGCCGTCGAGGAACTGAAGAAAGTGGTCGGCACGTCCCAGTACTACGATCGCGACACCGATCCTGATATGGCGCAGGAAGGCATGACCGGGCTTCAGGAATTCATGGTCAAGCCTGAACGGCGAGACCAGATTCTCGCGCGGCTGGAAAAAACCCGCAAGAGAATTTTCGGCTAGTCCTCCCGGACCAGGCGGGAGGCAGTCCAGGGCTGCTCCCGCCCCTTTTTGGATGAATCCAATGCAACGCTTCTGGCGCCGAAATCGTCATTGGTTGACGCCGGCCTTGTTCCTCCTGCCGGGCCTCGCCCTGTTCAGCGCGGTTATCCTCGCCGCCTCGCTGGAGACGATCTGGATCTCCCTGCACGAATGGGACGGCATAGGCCCGAAGATCTGGGTCGGTGTCGCCAACTATGTCGAACTGGCCGACGACCCGCAATTCTACGTCTCGCTGAAGAACAACGTCATCTGGTTGCTGATCTTCATGCTGGCGCCTCCGATCGGACTCGCGCTGGCGTTGATCGTCAACCAGCAGATCGGCGGCATGCGCATCTTGAAGTCGCTGTTCTTTGTCCCCCTGGTGCTGGCGACGGTGACCGTGGGCGTCGTTTTCGGCTGGGTCTATGATCCCACTTATGGCCTGCTGCAGTTGATCTTCGGCCTGTTCGGCGGCACCGCGCCGGCGCTGCTGTCCGACGAGAACTTCGCCACCTTCGCGGTTGCCGCCGCAGGCCTTTGGCCGCAGATCGCCTTCTGCATGGTGCTGTTCCTGGCGGGGTTGAACAATCTCAACGATGACCTGATCGGCGCCGGGCGCGTCGATGGTGCGCGCGGCTGGCCCATGCTGCGCCATGTCGTCCTGCCGCAGCTATCGCAGGTCGGCTTCATCGCTATCGCGGTGACGGTCATCGGCGCGCTGCGCTCCTTCGACATGGTCGCCGTGATGACCAGTGGCGGCCCTTACGGTTCCTCGACGGTGCTCGCCTACCAGATGTACGAGGAATCGATCTTTTCCTATCGCTTCGGCTACGGCGCGGCGATCGCCACCGTGCTCTTCGTGATCATGACCGCCTTCATCGCCTGGTATCTGCACGGCCTGATCAAGGCCGAACGGAGCAACGCCTGATGTATCCGCGCCCCATTCCCGAAGACGCCAAAATCAAGCGCGCGCTTTACGTCGGTGGCGTAACCCTCGTCGTTGCGCTTTGGCTGGTGCCGCTGCTTGCTGTCATGCTGACATCGATCCGCTCCAACGAGGAGCTGATGGCGGGCAACTACTGGGGCTGGCCGCAGAAATTCAGCCTGATCGAGAACTACACCGCGGTCTTCGAGCAGACCGCAATGCTGCGCTTTTTTCTCAACAGCCTGCTGATCACCATTCCCGCGGTGATCGGCGTCCTGATCCTGTCGACATTGACCGGCTTCGTTCTGTCTCGCTATCCATTCCGCGGTTCAAATCTCATTTTCGCGCTGTTCGTCGGCGGCAATTTCCTGCCGGCACAGGTCATGATGATCCCGGTGCGCGACCTGATGGTGAGGCTCGGTCTCTATGACACCATCTACGCGTTGATCATATTCCACGTCGCCTTCCAGACCGGCTTTGCGACGCTGTTCATGCGCAACTTCATCGCCGCCCTGCCGGGCGAATTGTTCCAGGCGGCGCGCGCCGAGGGCGCGTCACCATTCCAGGTGCTGCGCCATGTGGTGATTCCCCTGGTGCGGCCGGCACTGGCGGCGCTCGCCATCCTCACCTTCACCTTCGTCTGGAACGACTATTTTTGGGCGATCGTCCTGACCCAGAGCGACGCGGTCAAACCCGTTACCGCCGGGCTGAACAATCTGCGCGGCGAATGGACGTCGGCCTGGAACATCGTGTCGGCGGCAACGATCTTCGTCGCCCTGCCCCCGGTCGTCATGTTCTTCCTGATGCAAAAACACTTCATCAGCGGCCTCACCATGGGGGCGGTGAAGGGGTGATGTTTGGCAACCGCCGGAAATCCAAATCGGGTCGCATGGGACGCAACCCGCAAACACGGAAAGGCGCCTGGCAATGAGCAGCGTGGAATTGCGCAAGGTCGACAAGCACTATGTCGGCTATCACGCCCTGAAGACCATCGACCTGAGGATCGAAAAGGGCGAGTTCGTCGTCATGGTCGGACCGTCCGGTTGCGGAAAGTCGACCTTGCTGAAGACGATCGCCGGACTTGAGACCATTAGCACCGGCCAGATCGT
The DNA here is from genome assembly GCF_056404235.1 of Mesorhizobium sp. P2_E10. NCBI lineage: Bacteria > Pseudomonadati > Pseudomonadota > Alphaproteobacteria > Hyphomicrobiales > Phyllobacteriaceae > Mesorhizobium > Mesorhizobium sp. P2_E10. The sequence goes on along the minus strand of NZ_JBFUEK010000004.1, from coordinate 543,303 downwards.
CATCAACGGGCGCGATGTCACCAAGGAAGAACCCGGCGATCGCGGTATCGCGATGGTGTTCCAGTCCTATGCGCTCTACCCGCACATGACCGTGGCCGAGAACATGGGTTTCGGTCTCAGGATGGCCAAGCGGCCGAAGGCAGAGATCGACGCCGCCGTCAATCGCGCAGCACAGATCCTTCGTCTGGAAGAACAGCTCGACAAGCGTCCGAAGCAACTGTCTGGCGGACAACGTCAGCGCGTCGCGATCGGCCGTGCGATCACGCGTTCGCCGGAGGTCTTCTTGTTCGACGAACCACTGTCGAACCTTGACGCGGCGCTGCGCACCCAGATGCGCGTCGAACTGTCGACCCTTCACAGCCAGCTCGGTTCCACCATGATCTACGTCACCCACGACCAGGTCGAGGCCATGACGATGGCCGACCGGATCGTGGTGCTGAACAAGGGCCAGATTGAGCAGGTCGGCTCGCCTCTCGAACTCTATGCCAATCCAGCGAACATCTTCGTCGCGGGCTTTCTTGGTGCCCCGCGCATGAACTTCGTCGAAGCGCGGGTGGCGGACATTCGCGGAAACAGCGTCAAGGTGACGTTGGAGAGCGCCTCGGCATTCTCCTTCGAAAGTGCCGACATATCAGGTCTCTCCGTCGGCACCAGGGCAACCGTTGGCGTTCGACCGGAGCATCTGCGGATCGTCGAGCAATCGGCGGGCGAAGCGGCCATATTTGGCGGCGAGGTGCGGCTGGCGGAACATCTGGGGCGAGAAACCGTTCTCTATCTCGACGCCTCTCCCCTCGAGACGGTCAACTCGGACAGCGGCACCGGGAATTTTACGGTCCAGCTCAACAAGGTCTCCCCGGTGAGCGTCGGAGCTCCATTGAGGATCGGCTTCGCGACCGGCGACGCATATCTGTTCGGTCCCGATGGCCGCACGCTCACGCCGCGCAAGCCACTGCCAACAACTTGACCCCTGAATTTGAAAGCCGATCGACTATGCATCGCATGAAACCGGCCCCGCTTTCCGTGTGGCGACCACTCAATCTCGACCGCTTCTTGCTGGGGGCACCGCACTACCCGGAACATGTCGACGAAAGCTCGTGGCAACCCGACGCCGAGCGCATGGCCGCCGCCGGCGTCAATACGGTTCGCATGGGTGAATTCGCTTGGCATATTTTCGAACCCCGCGAAGGCAAGTTCGACTTCGGGCTTTTTGACCGGGCAATCGAGGTTCTCGGCGCCGCAGGCATCGACACGATCATGTGCACGCCAACCGCGACGCCGCCGCGCTGGCTGACGGTCAACTATCCCGAAGTGCTGCGGGTCGACCTCAACGGTCACCCGACAAGCCATGGATCGCGTCAACACGCCGACACCACCAGCCCGGTGTTTCGCAGCCACAGCCGCCGTATCACGCGCGCCATGGCCGGGCACTACAAGGACAATCCCCGTGTCATCGGCTGGCAGACCGACAACGAGCTCAACACCACTGTCTCGGAATCCTATTCGGACGTCACACGGCTGGAGTTCCAGAAATTCCTGCAGCAGAAATATGATGCGATCGACGCGCTGAACTTCGCCTGGGGCGGCCATTTCTGGGCGACGGCCTATGACGATTTCTCACAGATCGAACTGCCGCGGCCGCTGATGCCGTCCTTTCCCAGCCCCGGCCACGTGCAGGACTACCACCGCTTCCTGGCTACGGCGACCGCGGCTTTCCAGCACGATCAGGTCGAGATCCTGCGTGCTACCAATCCGGACTGGTTCGTCTTCCACAATCTCGGCCAGCTCGTCGACATCGACTTCCGCGGCCAGTTCGGACAAGACCTCGACTTCATCGGCTTCGACATCTACCCGATGCTGTACGATGAAATGCGGCGCACCGGCGGCCATGCGGCCACACAGGCGCTGCATCTCGACATCTGCCGCTCCTATACCGGCAACTACATCGTGCCGGAGCAGGCCTCTGGCTTCGGCAGCCAGCCGGGCTTTTCAACCATGACCCCGGAGCCTGGCGAGATGCGCCGCATGGCGATGACGTCGGTGGCGCGTGGCGCCGATGGCATCATGTTTTTCCGCTGGCGCCCTGCACATTTCGGCGCCGAGATCTACTGGATGGGGGTCATCGACCACGACGATGTGCCCCGCCGCCGCTACGACGAAGCAAGCCGCTTCTTTCATGAGATCGCCGCCATCAAGGACCAGATCCTCGGCACGGTCGTGCGTATGGACCTCGGCATCGCCGGCGCCGATTTCGACAACCAGGAAGCGCACAAGACCTATCCGATGGGATTGCCGAGCCCGCTGGAAGACGCCACGCTGCTGCACCGGTACTGCTACCGGAACGGCATAGCCTGCGGTTTCATCCATCCCGAAGACGACCTGTCGCGACTGAAGGCGCTCTATGTTCCGCATTGGGTGATGTGGAAGCAGGAATGGAATGCCGCGGTCGAGACCTTCGTGCGCAACGGCGGCACGCTGATCCTGTCGGCGCTAACCGGCACAAGGGACGACAACAACCACATCGTGCGAGAACAGGCACCCGGGCACGATCTTTCTGCGCTCAGCGGCGTCAGGGTCGCCGAGTTCGGCCGCCTCGTTCCGACGGGCGGCACCGGACTGTTTCCCTTGTTCCGCCAGGCCGCGATGGGCGCCTATGTGCCGCCATCGCCTCTCCCTGCCTCGTCGGCGGAGCGCAAATATCACTTCACCTTCGGCAACAGGCAGTTCGAGGCCGCGCATCTCTACGAACTGCTCGAGGTCGAGCCGCAAACCGAGGTGCTCGGCACATGGTCGAGCCGCTTTTGTGCCGGACAGTCGGCGATCACCTCTAGGCAACTCGGCAAGGGCCGCGTCGTCTATGTCGGCACCTATCTTACTTCAGAGCTTGCCGAAGCCGTTGCCGATGTCGTTCTTGCCCAGGCCGGTGTCGCGCCCTTGCTTCCTGAATTGCCCGCCGGAGTGGAAGTGTCGATCCGCGAGGCTGAAGATCGCCAGCTGATGTTCATCCTAAACACCACGGAAACTCCGGTCACCGTGCCGGGCGTTCCCTCTGGTACTGACCTGCTGACCGGTCACCCGACTGCAGGCCCCCTGCAGCTCGAAGCCTATGGCTGCGCGGTGATTCACCTCGGCCCTTGAGAAAGGCCGTAGAAAGGGGCGACGGCGTTCAGGTGTTGACGCCGAGCTCCACCAATCGCTCGACGCAGGATTCCTCGGCCTGGTCGAGTTCGGCAAGCGTCTCCTCGAGGTCGCGTCGCTTCTGCCTGAGATCTTCGCGCTTTTCCTCGATGCGCTTGATCATCAGCTTGAGTTGACCGACCTCGCCGGGCGGCTCCTTGTACATCTGGATGATTTCGCGGATTTCGTTGATCGAGAAGCCGAGCCGTTTTCCCCGCATGATCTGGCGGATGAGATGCCGGTCCGAGGGGCGAAACAGCCTCGTGCGGCCGCGCCGCACCGGTTGCACCAGCCCTTCATCCTCGTAAAAGCGCAGCGTCCGCGTCGACACGTCGAATTCGCGCGTCAGTTCGGTGATCGAGTAGTATTCCCGCATTGTCACTCCAGATGCCGGAATCCCGGGCGATCGCCAAGCGGCGTCGCCCTTTTGTCCCGAACCAAACCCATGCCATGCCGGAATCGACAAGGCGCCCCGCGCAAGCCTCGCACGGCATTTACGTAAAAGTCAATTGAGGGCGTATCACCGTGGCCCTCAGGGCACGGCGAACCACCACGTGGCAAGCCCCAGAAAGGCAAAGAAGCCGACGACGTCGGTGACCGTGGTAACGAAAACCGCCGAAGCCACCGCCGGGTCGATCTTGAAGCGGTCGAGCAGCAGCGGGATCAGGATGCCGGCAAGGGCTGCCACGAACATGTTGATGATCATCGCCGCCGCAATGATGCCGCCGAGATTGGGATCCCAGAACCACGCCGCCGCGGCGATACCGATGAGGATGGCGAAGATGATGCCATTGATGAAGCCCACCCCCATCTCGCGACGGATGATGCGGCCGGCATTGTAGATGTCGAGATCCTTGGTCGCCAGCGCGCGCACGGTGACGGTCATGGTCTGCGAACCGGCATTGCCGCCCATGCCGGCAACGATCGGCATCAGCACGGCAAGCGCCACGATATGCTCGATCGTGTGGTCGAACAGGCTGATCACCGACGCCGCCAGGAATGCCGTCAAGAGATTGATGAGCAGCCAGGGAACGCGCGAACGCGAGGTCGAGACAATGCTGTCCGACAGCTCTTCGTCGCCGACGCCACCCATGCGCAAAAGGTCCTCTTCAGCCTCCTGCTGGATGACGTCGACCATGTCGTCGATGGTCAGCACGCCGACCAGCCGCTCGTTCTCGTCGACGACGGCGGCGGAGAGAAGATCGTATTGCTCGAAATCGCGCGCCGCCTCTTCCTGGTCCATCGTGGCCGGAATGGCGTGCCTTGTCTCATGCATGACCTCTTCTACCTTCACCGAGCGCTTGGTGCGCAGGATCTGGTCGAGATCGATGGCGCCAAGCAGCTTGAAGCTAGGATCGATGACAAAGATCTGGCTGAAGCGGTCGGGAAGGTTCTTGTCCTCGCGCATGTAATCGATGGTCTGGCCGATGGTCCAGAACGGCGGCACGGCGACGAACTCCGTCTGCATGCGGCGACCGGCGGTCTCTTCCGGGTAGTCGAGCGAGCGGCGCAGCCTGATCCGTTCGGTGAACGGCAGTTGCGACAGGATCTCGTCCTGATCTTCCTTTTCGAGATCTTCGAGAATGTAGACCGCGTCGTCGGAATCGAGTTCCTGCACCGCCTGGGCAATCTGCGCATTGGGCAGATTGTCGACGATCTCCATGCGGATCGCCTCGTCGACCTCGGTCAGCGAGGAAAAGTCGAAGTCGGCGCCCAGGAGTTCGACCAGCACGCGCCGCTGTTCTGGGTGAAGCGCTTCGAGCAGGTCGCCGAGTTCCGACTGGTGCAGATCGTCGACTTCGCGCTTCAGTGTCAGCGTGTCGCGATCGGCGATCGCCGCACCGATCTGGGCCAGGAATGACGATAGAATGACGCCGTCCTCGCCATAGATATCGGCGTGGCTGTCTTCAGCGGCTCTGGCGCCGGTCGTCTGTTCGTCCTGGCGTTCCACCAGCGCCTCCCGCCATCGGAATCCCGGAAAAGGTGCCTGTCAGGTCTAGCGCGCAACGCACGGGAATATCAAACGAAATGCGCCCTGCCCTGCAGACGGGACGAGGGTCCTTTCATCAAAAGATGACACTGCCCAGACTTCAGGCAGCGCGACAGCGCATGTCGCTGGGGAAAGAGCACCCATTCGCGGATAGGGCAGAATTGCCGTCGTGTAAGCGCTGGAAAACCACCGCATCCGCCTGTGCCCGTAATGTGGCCAAGATAACCGGAAGCCCTTGACCGTAAAGTCACAGAGAACGAATGAGACAATCGCAGGACAACGCGTTCGCGTCGTCGTCGCCGAGCGCAATCCGCTCGTTGTGTCGGCGATGCGCGAAATGCTGGAATGCGACGGGCGCTTCGAGCTTTTGGCCTGCGTGCAAAGCGGCAGGCATTTCCTCGAACTGGCAATGGCAGGCGAATTCGACGTCGCCGTCATCGGCTGGAAACTCGCCGACATGGACGGCGCCGATGTCCTTGCCGAGATCCAGAGCCGCAAGCTCAATGTGCGCATCACGGTCTTTTCCAACGACCACGATATCGGCATCCTGAAGCAGTGCGTGCGCCTCGGCGCGCATGGCTACTGTTTTCAGTTCGACGACCCGCCGATCATTTTCGAGACGATCCTGGCGGTCGCGCATGGCCGCATCTGCATCCCTTACATCGACATCAACAAGGTCAACGACACGCCGTTGGCGCAGCTCACGGTTCGGGAACGGGAACTGCTGGCGGTGCTTTCCGACGGTTGGACCAACCTTCAGATCGCGACCCGCACCGGCATCTCCGAGAATACAGTGAAGTACCACCTGAAAAATCTCTACGACAAGCTTGCCGTTCGCAACCGGGCGATGGCGGTCGCGCTATATTCGAGCGAGAAGCGGCGTCCCCTTTCGGGTAGGCCGACCGGGTAGGACGAACCTACCCGCGCGCCGCGAATACTTACCCGGCAAGGTGTTGTTGCGACACGCCGTCCAAACGACACTTCCTCCACAATCCCTAGGCATCGGAGGAGATCGCATATGGCCGGGTTCACCCATCTTTTCATTCCAGGACCCACCAACATTCCGGAGCGGGTCCGGCAGGCGATGAACCTGCCGATGGAGGACATGCGCGCCGGGTCATTCCCCGATCTCACCCTGCCGCTGTTCGAGGACATCAAGAAGGTCTTCAAGAACGAGACCGGCCGCGTCTTCATCTACCCCTCCTCTGGCACCGGCGCCTGGGAAGCAGCGATGACCAACGTGCTCAGCCCCGGCGACCGGGTGCTGATGTCGCGCTTTGGCCAGTTCTCGCATCTGTGGATCGACATGGCCGAGCGTCTCGGCTTCGAGGTCGATGCGATCGACTGCGAGTGGGGAACAGGTGTTCCGCTCGAGCTCTACGCCGAGAAGCTGAAGGCGGACAAGGCGCATCGCATCAAGGCGGTCTTCTGCACGCAGAACGAGACCGCCACCGGCGTCACCAGCGACGTCGCCGGCTGCCGCGCCATACTCGATGACGCAAGCCACCCAGCCCTGCTTTTCGTCGACGGCGTGTCGTCGATCGGCTCGATCGACTTCCGCCAGGAGGAGTGGGGCGTCGACTGCGCGGTCAGCGGCTCGCAAAAGGGTTTCATGCTGCCCGCCGGCCTCGGTTTCCTCTCCGTAAGCAAGAAGGCGCTCGTAGCCTCGAGGACGGCGACCCACCGGCGCTGCTTCTTCTCCTTCGAGGACATGATCCGCGCCAACGACGCCGGCTACTTCCCCTACACGCCGGCGACGCAGCTGCTGCGCGGCCTGCGCGCCTCGCTCGACCTCATCGCCGAGGAAGGGCTGGACAACATCTTCGCCCGTCACCATCGCCTCGCCGAAGGCGTGCGCAAGGCGGTCGACGTCTGGGGGCTGAAACTCTGCGCAAAAGCGCCGAAATGGCATTCAGACACGGTCAGCGCCATCCTGGTGCCTGAGGGCATCGATAGCGGCGATGTCGTCAAGCGCGCCTACCAGACCTATCAGACCTCGCTCGGTGGCGGCCTCAACAAGGTGTTCGGCAAGGTCTTCCGCATTGGCCATCTCGGCTGGCTGAACGAGGTGATGGTGCTGGCCTCGCTTTCCGCCGCCGAACTGGCGCTGCTCGACTGCGGCGTCAAGCTGGCACCGGGCTCCGGCGTCGGCGCAGCGATCGCGCATTTCCGCCGCTCGCAGCAATCCGCCATCGCCGAAGCCGCCTGATCCCGGAGCGCACCATGAGCCACACAATCAACCACCTCAGAAAACTCCGGCTGCAGCGCAGCGAACTGGCCGTTCCCGGCTCAAGCCCGGAGATGATCGACAAGGCGGCGAACAGCGCCGCCGACTTCATCTTTCTCGACATCGAGGACGCGGTCGCCCCGCCCGACAAGGAGCGGGCCCGCAAGAACATCATCCAGGCGCTCAACGACATCGACTGGCACGCCAAGGGCAAGACCGTCTCGGTGCGTATCAATGGCCTCGACACGCATTACATGTATCGCGACGTGGTCGACGTGATGGAACAGGCCGGTGACCGGCTGGATACGATCCTGGTGCCGAAGGTCGGCGTCCCGGCCGATCTCTATATGGTCGAGGCGATGGTCAACCAGATCGAGATGGCCAAGGGCTACAAGACCCGTGTCGGGCTGGAAGCGCTGATCGAGACCGCGCTCGGCATGGCCAATGTCGAGGCGATCGCAGCGTTTCCGGGGCGGCTGGAAGCGATGCATTTCGGCGTCGCCGACTATGCCGCCAGCAACAAGGCGCGCACCGTCAACATTGGCGGCCTCAATCCCGATTACCCCGGCGACCAGTGGCATTTCGCCCTGTCACGGATGACCGTCGCCTGCCGGGCCTACGGCCTGCGCGCCATCGACGGACCGTTCGGCGATTTCTCCGATCCGGAAGGCTACATCGCCGGCGCCAGGCGCGCGGCAGCTCTTGGCATCGAAGGCAAGTGGGCCATCCATCCCTCGCAGATCGCGCTTGCCAATGAGGTCTTCTCGCCGCCGGAAAAGGACGTGACGCGGGCCAGGCGCATCCTCGAAGTGCTCAAAGAGGCTGAGGCGCAGGGCAAGGGAGCGGCGGCGCTTGACGGCAAGATGATCGACGCGGCGTCGGAACGCATGGCGCGCAACGTGTTGGTGGTGAACGAGGCAATCGAACGCGCCGGTCAACCGCGCGCTGCCGCGCATTGATGATCCGGGGAGGATAGAATGGACATTCACGAATATCAGGCCAAGGAACTGCTCGCCCGCCACGGGGTCCACATCCCGCGCGGCGGCCTCGCCTACAGCCCGGAGCAGGCGACCTACCGCGCCCGCGAAATCGGCGGCGGCAAATGGGTCGTCAAGGCGCAGGTTCACTCCGGCGCGCGCGGCAAGGCCGGCGGCATCAAGCTGTGCGCCAATGACGAGGAGATCGCGGAAGCCGCCGAGGCCATGCTCGGCCGCAAGCTGGTGACCCAGCAGACCGGTCCACGCGGCAAGCTGATTTCGCGGCTCTACCTCGAGGAAGCCGTCGACATCGCGCAGGAACTCTATGTCGGCTTCGTGCTCGACCGGAAGGAGGAGCGCGTGATGATCGTGGCCTCGGCTGCCGGCGGCATCGAGATCGAGGACATCGTCGAAAGGGCTCCGGATTCCATCATCCGCACCACGGTCGATCCCGGTGTCGGCATGCAGCGGTTTCAGGCGCGCGAGATCGCGTTCGGGCTCGGCCTCGACCAGAACCTGATCGGCAAGGCGACCGAAACCATCCTCGGCTGCTACCAGGTGTTCCGCGACTACGACGCCTCGATGCTGGAGATCAATCCGCTGGTGGTGACCCGCGACGGCAACCTCGTCGCACTCGACGCCAAGATGTCGTTCGACGAGAACGCGCTGTTTCGCCGGCCCGAAATCTCCGAATTGCGCGACAAGAGCCAGGAAGACGCGCGCGAAACCTTCGCCAGCGACCGTGGCCTCTCCTATGTCGGCCTCGACGGCAATATCGGCTGCATCATCAATGGCGCCGGCCTCGCCATGGCGACGATGGACATGATCAAGATCGCCGGCGGCGAGCCCGCCAACTTCCTCGACATCGGCGGCGGCGCCTCGCCCGAGCGGGTTGCGAAATCGTTCCGCGCTGTGCTTGGCGACAAGAATGTCGAGACCATCCTGGTCAACATCTTCGCCGGCATCAATCGCTGCGACTGGGTCGCCGAGGGTGTCGTCAAGGCGATCCGCGAAGTCGGCGTCAACGTGCCATTGGTGGTGCGGCTCGCCGGCACCAAGGTCGAGGAAGGACGTCGCATCCTGGCCGATTCCGGCGAGGCGGTGATCGTCGCCGACACGCTGGCCGAAGCCGCCGAAAAAGCCGTCGCCGCCTGGCGCGCGGCCACCAAGAAAAAAGCAGCCTGAGGGAGGTCGAAAAAATGGCAATCCTGCTCAACCGCAGCACCCGCGTCATCGTCCAGGGCTTCACCGGCAAGATCGGCAGCTTCCATGCCGAGGACATGAAGCGCTATGGCACCAAGCTTGTCGGCGGCGTGACGCCCGGCAAGGGCGGGCAGACGCATCTCGGCCTGCCCGTCTTCAACACCGTCAAGGGCGCGGTGCGCGAAACCCGCGCCGAAGCCAGCATCGTCTTCGTGCCGCCGCCCTTTGCCGCCGACTCGATCATGGAAGCAGCGGATGCCGGCATAAAGCTCTGCATCTGCATCACCGACGGCATCCCTTCGCAGGACATGATGCAGGTCAAGCGCTACATGCGCCGCTACCGCTTCGAGGATCGCATGCGGCTGATCGGGCCGAACTGCGCCGGCATGATCACGCCCGGACAGGCCCTCATGGGCATCATGCCCGGCAGCATCTACCTGCCCGGCCGCGTCGGCATTGTCGGGCGCTCCGGCACGCTCGGCTACGAGGCGGCCTCGCAGATGAAAGCGCTCGGCATCGGCGTCTCGACCAGTGTTGGCATCGGTGGCGATCCGATCAACGGCTCGTCCTTCAAGGACATTCTGAAGCTGTTCGAGCAAGACGACGACACCGACGCCGTGGTCATGATCGGCGAGATCGGCGGGCCGCAGGAAGCCGAAGCCGCGCTCTGGGCGCGCGACAATATGCGCAAGCCCCTGATCGCCTACATCGCCGGACTGTCCGCCCCGAAAGGCCGCCGCATGGGCCATGCCGGCGCGATCATCTCGGCCTTCGGCGAGTCGGCGCAGGAGAAGGTCGAAATCCTGAAGGAGGCCGGCGTCGTCATCGTGCCGACGCCGTCGTCCTTCGGCGAAGTCGTGGCGGACACGCTGGCGCAAGCGAAGAAGGCGGCGTGAGCCGCCGACCTGCGAACGCCGCATACAGCAAGATGTGAAATCTGTTTCGGGTCGGCGCAAGCATCGCCGTCCTCCGATTGGCAGGATATCAGATGAAACCGCGTTTGATTGTCACCCGCAGATGGCCGGCCCCCGTCGAAGCGATCCTCGCCGAGCGCTTCGACACGACGCTCAACACCAGCGATACGCCGCTGAGCCCTGCCGCAATGACATCGGCCTTCGCGGATTTTGACGCGATCCTGGCAACGGTCAGCGACCGCTTGCCTTCCCAGGTGTTTCCCGACAGCGAGGCCCGCACCCGGATCATCGCCAATTTCGGCGTTGGCTTCAGCCATATCGATGTCGCGGCGGCGCGCGACCGCGACATCGTGGTGACCAACACGCCGGGTGTGCTGACCGATTGCACCGCCGACCTCGCCCTCAGCCTGATCTTGGCTGTCGCGCGCCGGACCGGTGAGGGCGAGCGGCAACTGCGGGCCGGACAGTGGCGTGGCTGGTCGCCGACCCACATGGCCGGCGCCAAGGTGTCGGGCAAGACCTTGGGCATTGTCGGCATGGGGCGCATCGGCAAAGCGACGGCCAGGCGCGCGCATTTCGGCTTCGGCATGAAGATCGTGTTCTTCAACCGGTCGCCCATCGATGATGACGAGACGCGCGCCATGGGCGCAGTGCAGATGCAGACTCTGGAAGGGCTGCTCACAGCATCCGACTTCGTCTCGCTGCACTGTCCGGGCGGCGCGGAAAACCGCCATCTCATCGATGCTCGCAGCCTGCGGTTGATGAAACGTGGCGCGTTCCTCATCAACACGGCGCGCGGCGACGTCGTCGATCAGGATGCCCTGATCGGTGCGCTGCAAAGGCGCGAGATCGCCGGCGCGGGTCTCGACGTCTTTGCCGAAGAGCCGGCCGTTCCGGAGGCGCTGAAACAGCTGGAGAACGTCGTGCTTTTGCCGCATCTCGGCAGTGCGACCGAGGAAACGCGGGTGGCGATGGGCATGAAGGTGGTGGAGAACCTGACCGCCTTCTTCGAGGGTCGTCCGGTCCCCGACCGGGTCGCCTGACAGCCGGCGCCGGTCTCGCTCCAGGGCGCGGCTGCAATTGCAATCGATGCGGACGAGGAAGCGGCTTTGGAACAGAGCAGACGCATCAACTTTCGTGAGGACGAGCGCAGCCTTTTGTTGCGCCTGCTGCTTCACGTCGCAAGCGCGCGTGAGCCCGAGATCGCCGCCGTTCTGAGCGGACGTAGGTCGCTTGTCTCGCTTGCCGCGGAGCAGCGCATCCCGGCGCTTCAGGCGAGCGGCGTATGGTTCCAGTTGCTGGCGATTGCCGACGAGTTGCTTGCCATGCGCGCGCGTCGCGAACTCGAACAAGGCGCGGGTGTCGACGAAGTGCCCGGGTCCTTCGCGAGCGTGATCGCGCAGATGGCAGCGAACGGTCAGTCAGCGGACGAAGTCCAGGCGGCGCTCGATGAGCTTTGCGTCGGTCCGACCATGACCGCGCACCCGACGGAGGCCAAACGCGTCACGGTGCTGGAGATCCACCGCCGTATCTATCGCAAGCTGACCGAGCTCGACCAGCCGCGCTGGGCGCCGCGCGAACGCGACCTGTTGGTCGCCGATCTGAAAAGCGAGATCGAGCTTCTATGGATGACGGGCGAACTGCGACTGGAGCGCCCGACGGTCGAACGCGAAGTCGCCTGGGGCCTGCATTTCTTTCGCGAGGTCATCTTCGAGGCAACGCCGCAGCTCTATGGCAAGCTCGAGGGCGCCTTCGAGCGTCATTATCCGGGAAAGCCGATCAGAATTCCCCCCTTTATGCGCTATGCCTCGTGGATTGGCGGCGACCGCGATGGCAATCCAAATGTAACGGCTGCGGTCACCAACCATGCCATGGCCGAATACCGCAATACCGCCATAGGCTGGTATCTGACGCAGGTTCAGCGGCTGGTGACGGTGCTCAGCGCCAGTTCGAACGTCATCGACCTGCCGGCCAGCTTCACGCCGGTGCTGCAGACGGCGCTTGATAGAAGCGGAGAGGCGCAAGTGATCGCCGCCCGCAACCCTGACGAACCGCTTCGCCAGTTCGCATCGGCCTTGTATGCCCGGCTGGAGGCCACGCGAGGTGGCGGTGCGGCGGCGTATCTCTCGGCGGAGGCATTTTGTGCCGATCTGAACGGGCTGTCTTGTGTTCTCGACGCGATCGGAGGGCGCGCTGTCGCCAAGCGCTTTGTCCAGCCTCTGCTTTGGCAAGTCGCAAGCTTCGGCTTCCGCACCGTCTCGCTCGACGTCAGGCAGAACTCCACGGTCGTCAACCGGGTGCTGGCTGAACTGTTTGCGCTGACAAATCCCGCCGATCCCGTCGCGGCCGGCACTCCGCAATGGTCGGCGCGCATTCGCTTAGGCCTCAGCCAGGGCGAGCGGCTGGAGATCGACGCTGGCCGGCTCTCGCCTGAAGCGGCTGAACTGCTTTCGACATTCTCCGTCATCGCCAAGCACATCTCCACTTCGGATGCCGACGCCGTCGGCTCGTTCATTCTCAGCATGACCCGCTCCGTCGACGATCTGCTCGCTGTCTATCTGCTGGCGCAATATTGCGGACTTTCAACCGCGCCCGGTGGCGGCGGCACAATCAGGCTGCGGGTCGTGCCCTTGTTCGAGACCATCGCCGATCTGCAGGCCGCCCCTGCCATTCTGAATGATTTGCTCGGCATTTCGCTGGTGAGGCGGACGGTGCGGGATTTTCGCGCGCGCCAGGAAATCATGCTCGGCTATTCGGATTCCAACAAGGACGGCGGTTTCCTGGCGTCCAATTGGGAACTGGCAAAAGCGCAAAAGCGCCTCGCTGCCGTGGGGCGCAAGCATAAGGTCAGGATCAGTTTCTTTCACGGTCGCGGCGGCTCGGTCAGCCGCGGCGGCGCGCCGACCGGCCGGGCGATCGCGGCACAGCCGCAAGGCACTGTCACCGGGTCCATGCGGGTGACGGAGCAAGGCGAGGTCGTATCGTCGAAATTCGCCAATCGCGGCACCGGCCTCCACCAGCTCGAGGTTCTCGCCGCCGGCGTGCTGGCCCACAGTGTCGGATCGCCCGGTGATGTCGAGCCGAAGGAAACGCCGGAGTTCGACGAGGCGCTGGAAGCCCTGGCAGGCATGTCGCAGGCATCCTATGCCAGGTTGATGGCCGAGCCCGGCTTTCTCGATTATTTCAACCAGGCAAGTCCGGTCGCGGAACTGGCGCTCCTGAAAATGGGCTCAAGGCCGGATCGCCGTTTCGGCGCCAGCGGCATTGCCGACCTGCGCGCCATCCCCTGGGTGTTTGCCTGGAGCCAGAACCGTCATCTGCTGACCGGCTGGTATGGCATCGGCAGCGCGCTCAGCTCTTTCGTCGCGGTGCGCGGCGAGGCCGGGCGCGACCTTTTGGCCCGCATGTTCGAGCACTCGCGCTTCTTCCGCCTGATCATCGACGAGGCCGAGAAGACGCTTTACCAGTCAGACATGGAGATCGCGCGGCTCTACGCCGGCCTGGTGTCCGACAGCGATGCCGCGGCAAGAATCTACGCCCGCATCGTCGCGGAATACGAGCTGACGCGACGCCTGATCGGTGACCTCACGGGAGGCGATCTATCCTCGCGCTTTCCTATGTTCAAGCGGCGTTTCGACAATCTGCGGCGACAGATGGACGACATTCACCGGCTGCAGGTCGACCTGCTGCGTGAAGTTCGTGCCAATACCGGGACAGTCGATCAAAAACGCGCGACCGACGCTTTGCTCGTATCGATCAATTGCATCTCGGCTGGCCTTGGATGGACGGGATAGGCTCGTTGCCGAGCTGTCTCGTCATCGCCCAGCGCTACAGCGGCTCCCTAGGTTCGACCGCGCTCAGGCGGCCTTGTCGGTCGCGGGCTTCGCGACCTTGGTGCGGGTGGCGCTGCGGCGACCGTCGACGCTGATCGGAACGTCGCCGTCGACGGTGGCGCGACGCACCACCCGGTGCTGATCGCCATAGTCGTTGACCGCGTAGTGCTGGGTCGCCCGGTTGTCCCAGATCGCCACGTCGCCGGCCTTCCAGCGCCAGCGGACGGTGTTCTCCGGCGCGGTGACATAGGACTGGAACACCTCGTAGAGCCGCGCCGAATCGCTTTTGGAGAGACCGACCAGCCGTTGCACGAAATTGCCGAGCAGCAGCGTGCGCTCGCCTGTTTCCGGATGGACGCGGACGACGGGATGCTCGGTCTCGTAGACCGTCGAGGTGAAGACCTCCTCGAAATGCTTCTTTTCGGCAGCGCTCGCGCGCGGCCGGACCGCGGCGTAGTCGTAGGCATTGCTGTGAACCGCCCAGAGATTGTCCGCCAGCAGCTTCAACGGCGCGGGCAGGTCCTGGTAGGCCGCGGCGGTGTTCGACCAGATGGTGTCGCCGCCGGCCGGCGGTATGACGACGCCGCGCAGAACGGAGAATTTCGGATAGGCGTCGACGAAGGTGACGTCGGTATGCCATTGATCGGCACGACCGCCGCCACGGCTTGAATCGAGCTCGAGAATGGACGCCGTTCCCTTGATGGGACCTTGGGTCGGATGCGGCACCAGGTCGCCGAGACGATGGGCGAAGCGCTCCTGCCCAACATCGTCGAGATGCGCCTGATCGCGGAAGAACACCACCTTGTGCCGCAACAGGATCTGGTTGATCGCCGCCACCGTCTGCTGCGGCAGGTCGCCGGAAAGCCGTATGTTCCTGATCTCGGCGCCGACACGTCCCGTCAGCGGGACAATATCGGCTTCCGGGATTATCTGCTCTACGAGTTTGGTCATGGGAACCTCCATTCTCTAAAATCGCTGGCGCAACTTTGCCGAGGAGGCGAAGGCCTCGTCAGAACTTGGCGACCAGTACCGAGATCCTATCCAAACATAATTCTACAAATTCCATAGAAAGAGTATTTCAAAGATCTGCAGCTGGGAGAAAAATGCCATCTGCTTGGATTGATTTGGGAGCTATCGGCGGCATGGAGCGCGCCGGCAATGGCAGGCGCCAAATCGTGCCGGCTTTGCCAGCGAGGGCTATAGGGAAGCTTTTCAACAGGGTGAGAGGCCGTTTCAGGACGGACGGACTGCGCTATACGAGAATGCATCTCCCGCCGGGACGACACTGGTTGCAGGCCCTGGATAGCGGCGGGCTCGATCGCCTTGTCGTTAAGGACAACAAATCGAGAGCAGATATGGTGCGGTCGAGAAGACTCGAACTTCCACGGGTTGCCCCACAGCGACCTCAACGCTGCGCGTCTACCAATTCCGCCACGACCGCACGTGGTAGGAGCCGGAACGAACCGGCTCGCGGCGTGTAGCAAATCGTTTCCGGCGAAACAAGGGCGCGCAGCGCAATAATCGCCGGGGATTTGGCATAAGTCTGCAAAGGCCTGGACCGCGCCCGGAACTGGACGTTTTGATCGATTGCCGCCATATGAGGGACAGCAAGAGATACGCCATGCCAGAACGCAGCCAGATCGCCACGTCGTTCCTGCCCTTGCCCGGTTCCGCGCCGGTCGAATGGCGGATCGAGCCCGGCTTGACCACCTACCCCGAAGCGCTCGCGGTGATGGAGGCGCGCGCCGATGCGATCAGAACCGGCGCTGCCGGCGAGATGGTCTGGCTGGTCGAGCATCCGCCGCTCTACACGGCCGGCACAAGCGCCCACGTCGAGGACCTGATCGAGCCCGACCGTTTCCCCGTGTTTGCTGCCGGGCGCGGCGGTGAATACACCTATCATGGGCCGGGCCAGCGGGTCGCCTATGTGATGCTCGACCTCAAGCGGCGGCGCGAGGACGTCCGCGCTTTCGTCGCGGCACTCGAACAATGGATCATCGGCACGCTCGCCGCCTTCAATGTGCGCGGTGAACGCCGTGAGGACCGCGTCGGCGTCTGGGTTGTGCGGCCAAATCGCCCTTCCCTGCCCGACGGATCGCCGGCCGAGGACAAGATCGCCGCCATCGGCATCAGGCTCAGGCGCTGGGTGAGCTTCCACGGCATTGCCATCAATGTCGAGCCGGATCTCGGCCATTTCAGCGGCATCGTGCCATGCGGTGTTTCGGATCACGGCGTCACCAGCCTTGTCGACCTAGGCCTGCCCGTGACCATGGCCGACCTCGACCTGGCGCTGAAGTCCGCCTTTGAGGATGTGTTCGGTCCGGCTGCAACTCCGCCGGTCGAGGCAACCCGCAAGGCAGGCTAAATTCTTATCCGGGTTAGGATGTGTCGAGATTCAGGTCAGGCCGAGTCGAAAATGGCTGATACCGAGAACCGGAGCGGAGCGTACTTTTGGGTACGGAAGCTGCCATTTGCAGGCCGGCCTCACCTGAATATCGGCACAGCCTAGAGGAGGCGCGCTGAGGCCCACAGCAGGCCGTAGCCGTGAATGGCGAACACTGCCAGCAGTGCACCGGCCATGGCGAAACGGTCGAAGGTGCGGATCGGCTTCAGCTCGTGGCGCGGTTTTACCGCGCTGCCCATGGTCAGCAGGCTGAGGATCGAAAAGACAGCACCCGCCACCAGCAGAAAGCCTTGGGAAAAGCCGGCCAGCCAACCAACTGCCAGCAAGGCGGAGAGCAGGGAAAACGACGCCAGCGCCAAGGCGATCGGGCCCGGGCAAATCTGGCGCAGCACCTGGCCGCCATCGAACTTCCAGACAGGTACCAGATTGGCGATGTTGAACAGGGCGGAACAGCCGGCAAGCGTCGCCAGCAATCCAGCGGCGAGCCGATGCCCCTCGCCGCCTGCGAACACGCTGGCGGCGATCAGCAGCGGCACCAGGAAAGCGGAAAAGCCGGCGCCCATCAGCGCCACGAAGGCCACTTCGAAACGGCTGTCATAGGGCCGCCCGCCAATGGCGATGCCGCCGAGCAGCGGGATGAAGATCATCCGCGCCTGGTGATGCCCCGCCAGCCGGAAGGCTGCCATGTGGCCAAGCTCATGCAGGGCCACTACCGAGGTCAGGATCGACGCCAGCGCCAGGCCGCCAAGATTGAGCCCGAAGAACGGCCACAGCAGGAACGCCGAAAGAACGGCAAAGCCGACCTGGCTGAGCGGGTGCTCGAACCAGCCGCCTTTGCGGTATTGTCCGGTCCTGGCCCAGATCTCAAGCTTGCCGAGTTCGCGACGCATGGCGAAGTAGCGGAAAACCAGGAAGGCGATGCCACGATAACGATCGGTCTGGCTGAGGCTCACCCGCGTGCTGCTGCCCTCCGAGACGAGTTCGGTGGTCTCGCAAAAGTCCTTCCAGAATGAAGCATCGAGCGCGGTATCCTCGATGACCCGCATCGAAAAACGACTGCCTTCGACAACATCTTCGAACTGCGACCTGCGCTCGATCGGCTGGCCATCGCGGCCTTCCCAGGACAGTATGATGCGAGCCACGCCCTGCCCGTCCAGCGCCTCGGCCGACAGGATCTCGCCCGACCAGCCGGCATCGCTGCCAAACGGCCACAGCGCCTGCCACAGACGCTGCCGGTCCGCTGACACCAGCCGGCTGAGCCTGATCGTGCGCATACCGAGCGGCGCGGTCATCAGCAGAAAGATCAGCCCGAGATTGCTGGCCACGAGGATGGCCGTCACGATCGGCGACACCGGCGTTGCTCCCTGTCTTGCAGAGGCACCCTAGCGTCATGGCGGCAAGAAAAGCTTAACGACACAACGCCCTCCTGCCCGCCTCAAAACACTGCGGCGAAACCGCAGATCCTCACATGGCGCCGATCCACATCGCCATGGAAACGAGAAACGCACTCATGCACACCAGCGAAACGACGTCCTGAACCAGATCGGCCATAACTCACTCCTGTTGTTGCTATGTTCATATTTTGTTCTAATTTTGTTCGAATGTCAACGACCGCAATCCCGGGCATTTCCGGAATCGACGGCGATCAATTTCTCAGGGTTAAGGAAAGGTTGACGCGGCGAATGCCCGGTCATCAAGCGCCGACCAGGGCACGTCGAGACTCAGGTCAGGCCGAGTCGAGAATGGTGGATTCCGAGAACCGGAACGGAGTGTACTTTTGGGTACATGAGTACCGGAAGCGCGGGAAGCCGCCTTTCGCAGGCCGGCCTCACCTGAGTATCGCCGTGCCCTACTAAAGCGGCACCACCTTGCCGTCGGCCAGCGTCACGCGCCGATCCATGCGCGATGCAAGCTCGTGATTGTGGGTGGCGATCAGTGCCGCAAGGCCCGACTGCCTGACCAACGCCTCAAGCGCTTCGAAGACATAGGAAGCGGTGACCGGATCGAGGTTGCCGGTCGGCTCGTCGGCCAGCAGCACCAGTGGCGCATTGGCGACGGCGCGCGCAATGGCGACGCGCTGCTGTTCGCCACCGGACAGTTCGGACGGACGGTGCGACGCGCGCTTGCCGATCTGCATGTAGTCGAGCAGCTGCGCCGCCCGCTCGGCGGCTTCCTTGCGCGTCAGCCCTTTGATCAGCTGCGGCATCATGATGTTTTCCAGCGCCGAGAATTCCGGCAGCAGGTGATGGAACTGATAGACGAAGCCTACATCGTTGCGGCGAATGGCCGTGCGTTCCTCATCGGAAAGCCGGCCGCAGGCACGTCCGGCCAGGATGACGTCGCCGGCATCGGGCCGCTCCAGCAGGCCGGCGGTGTGCAGCAGCGTCGACTTGCCGGTGCCCGACGGCGCCACCAGCGCCACCATCTCGCCGCGCTTCAGCGAAAAATCGGCACCGTTCAAGATGGTGAGCTTGCGCGGCCCCTGGACATAGTGCCGCTCGACGCTCTTCAATTCGATAATGGCCTCGGCCATCATTCGTACCTCAAGGCTTCGACCGGATCGAGGCGGGCGGCCCGCCATGCCGGAAACACCGTTGCCAGGAAGGAAAGCCCCAGCGCCATCAGCACGACATAGGTCGTTTCGCGCGGATCCATCTTCGCCGGCAACTGGCTGAGGAAGTAGAGCTCCGGATTGAACAGCACCTTGCCGGTCATCCAGGAGAAGAACTGGCGGATGGACTCGATGTTGAAGCAGATGAGAACGCCGAGCAGGACGCCGGCGAGCGTGCCGGTGACGCCGATCGCCGCCCCCGTCATCAGGAAGATGCGCAGGATGGCCCCTCGCGACGCGCCCATGGTGCGCAGGATGGCGATGTCGTGACCCTTGTCCTTCACCAGCATGATCAGGCCCGAGATGATGTTGAGCGCCGCCACCAGCACGATCAGCGTCAGGATCATGAACATGACGTTGCGCTCCACCTGCAGGGCGGAGAAGAATGTCTCGTTGCGCTGGCGCCAGTCGACCATGTCGATCGGTCGCTGCGCCGCCTCTTCGACCTTCGGTTTCAGCGCGTCGACATCGTCTGGATTGTCGACATAGATTTCGATCGTCTGCGCCCGGCCGTCCATGTTGAAATAGAGCTGCGCTTCGGAAAACGGCATGTAGACGATCGACGTGTCATATTCCGACATGCCGACCTCGAAGATCGCCGTGATCGGGTAGCCCTTCATCCGCGGCGTCGTGCCGATTGGTGTCACGTCGCCATCCGGCGAGATCAGCGTGATAGTATCGCCGAGCACCAGGCCGAGATTCTCTGCCATGCGCTTGCCGATGGCGACTCCTTCGCCGGTGTCGAAGCCGGCGATCGAGCCCTGCCTGATGTTGTTGGCAACGATGGCGATCTTGCCCAGATCGTCACCTCTTATGCCGCGCACCAGCGCGCCGGTGCCGCCGCCGACATTGCCTTGCGCCAGCACCTGCCCGTCGATCAGCGGAATGGCATATTTGACGCCTGCCACGCCGTTGATGCGGCTCGCAACCTGAGCATAGTCCTCCAGCGGTGAATCGAGCGGCTGCACGATCAGATGGCCGTTGACGCCGAGGATGCGCGTCAAAAGCTCAGCGCGAAACCCGTTCATCACAGCCATGACCACGATCAGCGTGGCGACGCCCAGCATGATGCCAAGGAAGGAGATCGAAGCGATGACCGAGATCACCGTCTCCTTGCGCCGCGACCGCAAATAGCGCCACGCGACCATGCGCTCGAACATGGAGAATGGGCCGGCGACCGTGCGCTTCGCTGCTGCCGCTTCGCTCATGCAGCAATCCCGAAGCGTTTCTTGACGTCCGCGATCGGCAGCGTCTCGCGCTCGCCGGTCCTGCGGTTTTTGATCTCGATCTCACCGGCGGCAACGCCGCGCGGCCCGACAATGACCTGCCAGGGCAGGCCGATCAGGTCGGCGGTGGCGAACTTGCCGCCCGGCCGCTGGTCGGTGTCGTCGTAGAGCACATCCCTGCCGGCAGCGACGAGGGCCGCATAGAGCTCGCCGCAAACGCGGTCGCAGTCGGCATCGCCGGCCTTCATGTTGATCAGGCCGACATCGAACGGCGCCACCGATTCCGGCCAGATGATGCCGTTGTCGTCATGGCTGGCTTCGATGATCGCCGCGACCAGCCGCGACGGTCCGATGCCATAGGAGCCCATCGAGACAAAACTGTCCTTGCCGTCAGGCCCGGTCACCTTGGCGCCCATCGGCTTGGAATATTTGTCGCCAAAGTGGAAGATATGGCCGACCTCGATGCCGCGCGCCGAAACCTTGTCGCTTGTCGCCAACTTTTCCCACGCCGCTTCGTCATGCATCTCGTCGGTGGCTGCGTAAGGTGTCGTCCAAATCTTGACGATATCGGCGATCTCGGCGTCGTTGGCGAAGTCGGTGCTCGCTCCGGGCACAGCAAGCGAAAGATAATCGCGATGGCAGAAAACCTGGCTCTCGCCGGTATCGGCCAGGATGATGAATTCGTGGCTGAGGTCGCCGCCGATCGGTCCGGTATCGGCGCGCATCGGGATCGCCTGCAGTCCCATGCGCGTGAAGGTCCTGAGATAGGACACGAACATGCGGTTGTACGCCGCCTTGGCGCCTTCATAATCGAGGTCGAAGGAATAGGCGTCCTTCATCAGGAACTCGCGCGAACGCATGACGCCAAAACGCGGCCGCACCTCGTCGCGGAATTTCCACTGGATGTGGTAGAGATTGAGCGGCAGATCCTTGTAGGACCTGACATAGGAGCGAAAAATCTCGGTGACCATTTCCTCGTTGGTCGGACCGTAGAGCATGTCGCGGTCCTGGCGGTCCTTGATCCGCAGCATCTCCTTGCCGTAATCGTCATAGCGGCCGCTTTCGCGCCACAGCTCGGCCGACTGGATGGTCGGCATCAGGATTTCCAGCGCACCGGCGCGGTCCTGTTCCTCGCGAATGATCCGGCAGACCTTGTCCAGCACCCGCTTGCCCAATGGCAGCCAGGAAAAGCTGCCTTGCCCTTGCTGGCGGATCATGCCGGCGCGCAGCATCAGCCGATGCGAGACGATTTCGGCCTCGCGCGGATTTTCTTTGAGGATAGGCAGGAAATAGCGCGACAAACGCATGGACTGGTCCGTGAGTGAGGATAGCCGCACCGGAATCGGCGCGCACTGGCTGCTTGCCCCGGCTTCATAGCTATTTCGTGACGGAATGGAAACCCGACCTGCCGCATCGGCCCGAAATCGGAAAAATCGATTTTACTTTGCTGACCTCCGGTTTGGACCGGCACGAAGCTTGGCTTCACAGTGCTGGAGCGTCCTTTGCACATTCAGGGACGCACGGCGCTCGGGGCCGCAACAATGCCGCATCCGGCCTGTTGATCGATTCACAAGCAAAGCCTGCCGTACTATTGTGCACTGCAGCACGAGAATGCCTGTTTCCGGGCAAAATTCTGCGTGACAATTTCATCCGCCTTAGGCTAGTGTGCCCCGATAACCGAGAGGGTAGAGAAAAATCTGCTCTCCTACGCGGTCAAAGTCTTGGGAGGATGCGATCTAGGCGCGGTTACTCGCTGCCGCCGGAAACCGGAAACAGATCGGACGCGTTTAAATTGCAAGGCCTTGTGCCTTGCATTTTTTTTGTGCAATCACCTGCTTAGCGCCAAAGATTACCAAACCACATGACCTTGCGTCAGCCTGTGTAGGCCCCGATTCCATCGGGACGAACCAGGCCCTATTGCGCTGGTGTCTGGTTGAACTCCGGTATGATGTGCGGGATCTGGTCGAGGCTGAGACCAAGCCCTCGAGTCAGGCCGTAGAAAATGCCCATGACGATCGCCGTAACGATGGTGGTGCGGATCACGGCGCGCAACATATGTGACCCGCGCGGTGCGCTGGGAACGGTACCGAGCGTCACATCGTGATCGTCATCCTGCGTGTGCACGCTGAACGGAAGCACGACAAACAGCACCAGCCACCATGTGATGAAGAACAGCGCTGCAAACGAAATCCAGCTCATGCCTGCTCCAGTTCGACCAATGTGCCGAAGAAATCCTTGGGGTGCAGGAAGAGCACCGGCTTGCCGTGCGCACCGATCTTCGGGTTACCGTCGCCCAGCACGCGGGCGCCGCCGGCCTTCAGCCTGTCGCGCGCGGCCAGGATGTCGTCAACCTCGTAGCACACATGGTGCATGCCGCCCGACGGGTTCTTCTTCAGGAAGGCCGCGATCGGCGAGCCCTCGCCCAGCGGCTCCAGCAACTCGATCTTGGTGTTGCCGACATCGACGAACACCACGGTGACGCCATGCTCGGGCAATGCCTGCGGCGCGGTCACCTTGGCGCCCAGCGTATCGCGGTAGGCAGCGATCGCCGCGGCCAGATCCGGTACGGCAAGCGCGACATGGTTCAGTCGTCCCAGCATGAAACCTCCAGCTTCGATGCTGGCGTCTTACGTCAAATCGGCCGATACCAATAGCCTCTCCCGAGGCGCGCAAGGTCGCACTTCGGTGAACCGCCAGCCTGTTCCAATCGACAACAGCGAAGTACAAACGGCAATGCCCGATCCTGTCCGCCCCCGTGTTTTCAGCTTCGATCTTGGCTCATTCAGGATCGCTGCCCTGCTCGACGCGGTCGACATCCGCGACAATCTCGCCGCGGCCTTCGCTGCCGGACAATCGCCAACCGCGGTGCAGGAACTCGCAGTCTCGAACTTTATCGACCGCGATCGATACGAGCATTGTTTCATCCCGACGCTGGTCGACACTGGTGCCGAAAAGATCCTGTTTGATACAGGATGCGGAGACGCGGACAGCTCGCTCCTGGAATGTCTGCAAGACCTTGGGCTCGGCCCGAACGACATTGACGTGGTGATCATCACCCATGGCCACCCGGACCACATCGGCGGCCTTGTGAGCAATGGCGAACCCGTTTTCAGACGCGCACGTTATGTATTTGGCGCTGCCGAATTCGCCTTCTGGACCGAGGGAAATGCAGTACGCGAGGCCCGACTGAGCAATCGCGATCTGTTCAGGCAAGTTTGTACCAACCTGGCCGACCGGGCGACATTCATAGCGCCCGGAGATCAGGTCGTGCCGGGTATTACCGCCATCGACGCAGCTGGTCACTCTCCCGGGCTCTTGGCATTTCTCGTCGAAAGCGACGGCCAGCAATTGCTCGTCTGGTCGGACGCCTTCCTGCACTACGTCGTGTCCATCCAGCATCCGGAATGGCACGCTGATTTCGATGATGACAAGAACCGGGCCGTCGAAACCCGCAAGCGATTGCTAAAGATGGCCGCAGAGCAGCGTCTGCTGATCGCTGGCCATCACATGCCATTTCCGGGTCTGGGCTACATCGTGCCGGTGAACGGCTCTTTTCGCTGGCTTCCTGTCAGCTATCAGCTGAACGTCTAGCGGTTTGCTGCCGCCCTCACCGCGTGACGAACACCGTCACCAGAGGCTTCTTGCCCCAGGCTTCGTTGGCGGCACCGCGCACGGCGCGCCGCACCGCCTCCTGCACCAGGTCGAGGTCCTTCCGGCGCTGGCGGGGAATCGAGTCCACGGCGCCGACTGCCGCGTCGATCATCAAATCTTCGAGGTTCTCGCCGCTGGCATCGGCCTCGGCAACGCCGATGGCGACCAGATCGGGATCGCCGGCCAGCTCATATTTGTCGTCGAGCACGACATTGACCGCGACATGACCGGCAAAGGATAGCTTGCGCCGGTCGCGAATGCCCATCGCCTGATCGCTGCCGATCAGCCGGCCGTCCTTGTAGATGCGGCCGAACGGCACCTGGTCGATGATGGTGGCAGCACCTGGAGCAAGCCTGAGCATGTCGCCGTCGCGCACCTGCGCCACCTGGCCGATGCCGGACGTCGACATCAGCGAGCCCTGCGCCACCAGATGCGCCGCCTCGCCATGCACGGGAACGCCGATCTGCGGCCGCACCCATTCATACATCTTGCGCAATTCGTTGCGCCGCGGATGGCCGGAGACATGCACCAGCGCGTCGCCGTCCTCGATGATCTTGATGCCGAGATCGATGAGACGGTTCTTGATCTCGAGGATCGCCTTCTCGTTGCCGGGAATGGTGCGCGAGGAGAACACCACCGTGTCACCGGCTGTAAACGACACCGATTTCATCTCGTCGCGTGACAGCTTGGCCAGTGCAGCAAGCGGCTCGCCCTGGCTGCCGGTGCAGATGATGACCAGGTTCTCGCGCGGGATGAAACCAAAGTCCTCCTCGGCGATGAACTCAGGCAGCCCGTCCATATAGCCGAGCTCGCCGGCCACATCGATGACGCGCTTCAGCGAGCGGCCGAGCACCAGGCACTGGCGGCCGGCATCGCGCGCCGCCCTTGCGATCGAAACAATACGTCCGACATTGGAGGAGAAGGTGGTGACGGCGACACGGCCCTTGGCGCTCTGGATGACGCCCTTGAGTCCCTCGCCCACGGCCACTTCCGAAGGCGACTCGCCTTCCCTGAGCGCATTGGTCGAATCGCAGATCAGCGCCAGCACGCCCTTGTCGCCATACCAGCGGAAGCGTGCCTCGTCGGTCTTCGGCCCGATCGTCGGCTCCGGATCGATCTTCCAGTCGCCGGTATGGATGACAGTGCCGGCTGGCGAGGTGATGGCCAGCGACATCGGCTCGGGGATCGAATGCGCGACCGGGATGGCTTCGATCTCGAAGGGACCGACGGTGAATTTTTCGCCGGCCCGGTAGATCGTCAGCGGGATCTTCGGTGCGCCTTGCTCGCCCTGCCGCTTGGCCTCCAGCAAGCCTGCGCTGAACGGCGTCATCCACACCGGCGCCTTCAGCCTCGGCCAGAGATCGAGCAGCGCGCCATAATGGTCTTCATGGGCATGGGTGATGATGATGCCGCGCAGATTGGCGAGGTTCTCCTCGATGAAGCGCGTATCGGGCAGGATCAGATCGACGCCGGGATGCGACGCGTCGGGAAAGGTGACGCCGACATCGATGATGATCCATTCGCGCGCGCTGGCCGGCCCATAGCCATAGAGGGCGAAGTTCATGCCGATCTCGCCGACACCACCCAGCGGCACGAACACGAGTTCGGCGTTGTCAGCTTTCGCCATGATCTTCCCTTTCCTGCCGGGTCAAACCCTGGCGGACGCAACCGCGCCGAAATGCACATCGCCGGCGGCAATCGTCAGAACCGAGCCCTCATCGTCGCGGATCACGAAACGGCAGTCCTCGTCAATGGTCTCAAAAGTACCGCGCACCACATTACCGTCAATCCTGACAGCAACCTCGCCGCCAAGCCCCGCCGCACGCACCAGCCAGCGCTGCCTGACGGCGGACAATCCGCGACCGTCGTTCCACAGCCGCGCATTGTCGCTCCAGGCATCCGACAGCGCCAGAAACAGCGTTTCCGCATCGCATGTCGCGCCCAGCGCGCGCAATGATGTTGCCGGATAAGGCAAATCCTCGGGATAAGCCACCACATTGACACCGATGCCGACCGCCACCGCGAAATGGCCACCGTCGAGGATTGCCGATTCCAGCAAGATACCGGCAAGCTTGGCGCCAGAGGCCAGCACGTCGTTCGGCCATTTCAGCTCGAACCGGTTCTTGCCCTGGCTTGCGCCGTCGAGACCTATGGCGATCTTGCCGTTCGGCACCACGGCGTCGAGCGCGTCGGCCAGCGCCAGTCCGGCAACAAAGCCGAGCGTCGCGGCAAGCCGCAGCTCTCCGGTCGTGATGACCAGCAGCGTCGCCGCCAGATTGCCTTCGGGCGTCGCCCACACCCGGCCACGCCGGCCCCGTCCGCTTTCCTGCTTTTTGGAAACGACCCAGAGTTTGCCCCGATCGCCCTTGCGCGCATGCTCCAGCGCCAGCGCATTGGTGGAGCCGACCGTGTCATGGGCCTCGAGCCGGAACCCTTCCGTCTCAGCGGTTGGAGCCAGCCTGAACGTCACCGTCAGAAGAAGGTCTTGGCGGCAGCTTCGGCATAGGTGCCGATCGGGCCGCCGATCAGCACATAGAACAGCACGAAGGCGCCACAGACGCCGAGCACGACACGCAGTTCGCTAGCCATCGGCACGAAGCCGCCGACCGGTTCATCAAACCACATGATCTTGATGATGCGCAGATAGTAATAGGCACCCACCACCGAGGCCAGCACGCCGATGATCGCCAACGCGTAGAGATTGGCGTTGATGGCGGCGAGGAACACGTACCACTTCCCCCAGAAGCCGGCGAGCGGCGGAATGCCGGCCAGCGAGAACATCAGGATGGTCAGGATCGTCGCCATGACAGGATTGGTCGAAGACAGGCCGGCAAGATCGCTGATCTGCTCGACGTTGCCTTCCTTGCGCCGCATGGCGAGGATGAAGGCGAAGGTGCCGAGCGTCATCACCAGATAGATCAGCATGTAGATGGCGACGCCGCGCACGCCGGCCTGGCTGTTGGCGGCAAGGCCGACCAGCGCATAGCCCATATGGCCGATCGAGGAATAGGCCATCAGTCGCTTGATGTTGGTCTGGCCGATCGCGGCGAAAGCGCCCAGCGCCATCGAGGCGATCGAGATGAAGACGATGATCTGCTGCCAGTCGGAAGCGATCGGCTTGAACGCACCCATGGTGACACGCACCAGAAGCGCCATCGCCGCCATCTTGGGTGCTGCCGCGAGGAAAGCCGTCACCGGCGTCGGCGCGCCTTCATAGACGTCCGGCGTCCACATGTGGAACGGCACCGCCGAGATCTTGAAGGCAAGGCCGGCCAGCACGAAGACCAGGCCGAAGACGAGCCCAAGCTGGCGCTCGCCGCTGCCAAGCGCCGTAGCGATCTCCTGGAAGCCGGTGTTGCCGGTGTAGCCGTAGACGAGGCTGATGCCGTAGAGCAGCATGCCCGACGACAGCGCGCCGAGGACGAAGTACTTCAGGCCGGCTTCCGTCGAGCGCAGATTGTCGCGATTGATCGCCGCCAGCACATAGATCGCCAGCGATTGCAGTTCGAGGCCGAGATAGAGCCCGATCATGCTGTTGGCCGAGATCATCAGCAACATGCCGAGCGTTGAGAGCAGGATCAGCACCGGATATTCGAACTTGTCGAAATGCTCCGCCTTGGCGAAGCGTATCGACATGACCAGCGTCACCGCCGAGCCGACCAGCGACAGCACCTTCATGAAGCGGGCGAAGGAATCCTGGACGAAGGCGTTGCCATAGGCACTGCCCTGCCCGGTGGAAAACACCATCCAGGCGCAGGCGACAACCAGGATGACGACGGCAAGAGCGGTCACGGTCGTGGTGGTGTTTGCGCGCGAATAGGCGCCCACCATCAACAGCGCCAAAGCACCGATGGCGAGGATCAACTCTGGCGTCGAGAGCGACAGGCTGGAGAGAAGGTCTGGCGTCATGGTTCGCAAAACCCTTGGGTTAATTCGCCGCCGCGGTCTGCGCGGAGCCGATGGATGCGGTGACATTGGTGACGAGCGTCTTGACCGATTCGGCCGTCGCGTCGAAGACCGGCGCCGGGTAGACGCCAAAGAAAATGACCAGCACGACCAGCGGATAGATGATCACCTTCTCGCGCGTCGACAGGTCAAGCAGGCCCTTCAGGCTTTCCTTGGTCAGCGCGCCGAAGATCACCCGGCGGTAGAGCCAGAGCGCGTAGGCCGCCGACAGGATGACGCCGGTGGCGGCGAAGAACGCCACCCAGGTGTTGACCCGGAACACGCCGAGCATGGTCAGGAACTCGCCGACGAAGCCGCTGGTGCCGGGCAGGCCGACATTGGCCATGGTGAAGACCATGAACACGGTGGCATATTTCGGCATGTTGTTGACCAGCCCGCCATAGGCGTCGATCTCACGCGTGTGCATGCGGTCGTAGATCACGCCGACGCACAGGAACAGCGCGCCCGAGACGAGGCCGTGCGATAGCATCTGGAAGATCGCGCCCTGCACGCCTTCCTGGTTCATGGCGAAGATGCCCATGGTGACGAAGCCCATATGGGCGACCGACGAATAGGCGATCAGCTTCTTCATGTCCTCCTGCATCAGCGCCACCAGCGAGGTGTAGATGATGGCGACGACGGAGAGCGTGAAGACCAGCGGCGCGAACATCTCCGAGGCGAGCGGGAACATCGGCAGCGAGAAGCGCAGGAAGCCGTACCCGCCCATTTTCAAGAGGATGGCGGCCAGGATCACCGAACCTGCGGTCGGCGCCTCGACGTGAGCGTCGGGAAGCCAGGTATGCACCGGCCACATCGGCATCTTCACCGCGAAGGAGGCGAAGAAGGCCAGCCACAGCCAGGTCTGCATGCTGGCAGGGAATTGGTGGGTCAAAAGCGTCGGGATGTCGGTGGTGCCAGACTGGTAGAACATCGCCATGATGGCGAGCAGCATCAGCACCGAGCCGGCCAGCGTGTACAGGAAGAACTTGAACGAGGCGTAGACCCGCCGCTTGCCGCCCCAGACGCCGATGATGATGAACATCGGGATCAGGCCGGCTTCGAAGAAGACGTAGAACAGCACGATATCAAGCGCGCAGAACACGCCGATCATCAGCGTTTCGAGCAGCAGGAAGGCGATCATATAGGCCTTGACCCGCTTCTCGATCGATTCCCACGACGCCAAGATGCAGAGCGGCATCAGGAAGGTGGTCAGGATGACGAACAGCATCGAGATGCCGTCGACGCCCATGTGGTAGGAGATGCCGGAATCCAGCCACGCAAACTTCTCGACGAACTGGAAGCCGGCCTGCGAATTGTCGAAACCGGTCCAGATGAACAGCGAGACCAGGAAGGTGATGCTCGTCGTCCACAGCGCGATGGCCCGGATGTTGCGGCGCGCATTCGGGCTGTCGTCATTGATCGGCAGAATGAGCAGCACACCAACCAGCGGCAGGAAGGTGACCAGCGAGAGAAGGTTGGACCAGGCGGTCATCAGAGCATCATCCAGGTGACGAGTGCGGCAACGCCAATCAGCATGGCGAAGGCATAGTGATAGAGGTAGCCGGTCTGCAGCTTGACGACGCGGTTGGTGACATCGACGACGCGCGCTGAAACGCCATCCGGGCCGAGGCCGTCAATGATCGTTCCGTCGCCGGTCTTCCACAGGAAGTGGCCGAGGGCCTTTGCCGGCCGCACGAACAGGAAGTCGTAGAGCTCGTCGAAATACCATTTGTTGAGCAGGAACGCGTAGAGCAGGCGATGGTTGGCGGCGACGCTTCGCGGCAATTCCGGCGAGCGGATGTAGAATTTCCAGGCCATGGCAAAGCCGATCAGCATGGCGATGAACGGCGCCAGTTCCACCCACAGCGGCAATTCATGGATTTCGTGCAGGATGTGGTTGTCCGGCAGCGTGAACAGCGATGCCTTCCAGAACTCGGCATAGCCCTCGCCGATGAAGGCTCCATGGAAGATCACGCCGGCAAACAGCGCGCCCGCCGCCAGGATGAACAGCGGCACCAGCATCACCGGCGGTGATTCATGGACATGGTGCATGACCTCGTGGCTCGCCCGCGGCTCGCCGTGGAAGGTCATGAAGATCAGACGCCAGGAATAGAAGCTGGTGAAGCAGGCGGCGATGACCAGCAGAATGAAAGCGAGGCCGGCGACCGAATTGTGCCCGGCAAAGGCAGCCTCGATGATGGCATCTTTGGAGAAGAAGCCGGCGGTCCCGATGACCGTCACCGGGATGCCGACGCCGGTCAGCGCCAGCGTGCCGATCACCATCATCCAGTAGGTCTTCGGAATGAGCGCCTTGAGGCCGCCCATCTTGCGCATGTCTTGCTCGTCGGAGACGGCATGGATGACCGAGCCGGAGCCGAGGAACAGCAGCGCCTTGAAGAAGGCATGCGTGAACAGGTGGAAGATCGCCGCGCCATAGGCGCCAAGGCCGAGCGCCACGAACATGTAGCCGAGCTGCGAACAGGTCGAATAGGCGATGACGCGCTTGATGTCGTTCTGGACGAGGCCGACAGTCGCCGCGAAGAAGGCGGTGAAGGCGCCGATGAAGGTGACCACCGTCAGCGCCGAATGCGACAGTTCGAACAGCGGCGACAGCCGTGCCAGCATGAACACGCCGGCCGTGACCATCGTGGCGGCGTGGATGAGGGCCGAGACAGGCGTCGGGCCTTCCATGGCGTCCGGTAGCCAGGTGTGCAGCGGCACCTGCGCCGACTTGCCCATGGCGCCCATGAACAAGAGCAGGCAGACGATGGTCATCGCCGACTGCTTGTCGAGCGCATAACCGAGGAAGGTCAGCACGGCGGCCCCTTGCGGGGCGCCTTCGGCGGGGATGAACGTCGCCGCATTGGCAAAAATGGTACCGAGATTGACCGAGCCGAACAGCACAAAGACGCCGAAAATGCCGAGTGCGAAGCCGAAGTCGCCGACGCGGTTGACGACGAAGGCCTTGATCGCGGCGGCGTTGGCCGACGGCTTCTTGTACCAGAAGCCGATCAGCAGATAGGAGGCGAGACCGACGCCTTCCCAGCCGAAGAACATCTGCACTAGATTGTCGGCCGTCACCAGCATCAGCATGGCAAAGGTGAACAGCGACAGATAGGCGAAGAAGCGCGGCCGGTTCGGGTCGTGGTGCATGTAGCCGATCGAATAGATGTGGACCAGCGCCGACACCGTGTTGACCACCACCAGCATGACCACCGTCAGCGTGTCGATCCTGAGCGCCCACGACGCTTCGAGCCCGCCGGACTGGATCCAGCGCATCACCGGCACGGTGAACACTTCACCGTCACCGAAGCCGACGGCGAAGAAGGCGACCCACGACAGCACGGCTGATATCACCAGGAAGCCGGAGGTGATGTATTCCGACGCCTTGGCGCCAAGCGACGAGCCGAACAGGCCGACGATCAGGAAGCCGAGCAGTGGAAGGAAGACGATGGCCTGATACATGGTGGTTCCCGTCAACCCTTCATCATGTTCACGTCTTCGACCGCGATCGAGCCGCGGTTGCGGAAGAAGACGACGAGAATGGCAAGACCGATCGCGGCTTCAGCCGCCGCGACCGTCAGCACGAACAGCGCGAACACCTGTCCGACAAGATCGCCGAGTGCCGCCGAGAAGGCGACGAAATTGATGTTGACGGCGAGCAGGATCAGCTCGATCGACATCAGGATGACGATGATGTTCTTGCGGTTGAGGAAGATGCCGAACACGCCGAGCGTGAACAGGATCGCCGATACGGTCAGATAATGTGCGATGCCGACGACCATCTCAGAGCCCCTCGCCTGTCTTGACCTTGCGGATTTCCATGCCGGTCGCCGGCGTGCGGCCGACCTGGGCCGCGATCGACTGCCGCTTGACGCCCGGCTTGTGGCGGAGCGTCAGCACGATGGCGCCGATCATGGCGACCAGCAGCACGAGGCCCGAAATCTGGAAGTAGTAGAGATAGTCGGTATAGAGGATGTCGCCGAGTGCTGCCGTGTTTGTCCGTGCGGCAAGATCGGGGATCGGTTTTGACACTGTCGACGCCAGCTGCGGCGCGAATGTATAGCCGCCGAGCACGACGATCAGCTCCGCCGCCAGGATCAGCCCGACCAGCGCGCCGATCGGCGCATATTGCAGGGCGCCTTCCTTCATCTCGGCGAAATCGACGTCGAGCATCATGACGACGAACAGGAACAGCACCATCACCGCGCCGACATAGACGACGAGCAGGATCATCGCCAGGAACTCGGCGCCGGTCAGCATGAACAGGCCGGCGGCGTTGAAGAAGGTCAGGATCAGGAACAGCACCGAATGCACGGGGTTGCGCGACGAAATGACCATGAACGCCGACGCCACCGCGACAAAGGCGAAGAGGTAGAAAAAGGCCGCCTCTAGTCCACTCAGCATGGGGTTCCCCCGGGTTCCTGTCCAAACAGGACGCTCGTCCTGTTTGATTTTTGCGACCGCCTCCGGTCGGCAAGTTGCGTGTTTCCTTAGACGAGGCCCCTCGCCCCGTCCATGCGTCAAATGTCAGCGATAGGGCGAGTCCAGCGAGATGTTGCGCGCCAGTTCGCGCTCCCACCGGTCGCCATTCGCCAAAAGCTTGTCCTTGTCGTAATAGAGCTCCTCGCGCGTCTCCGTCGCGAATTCGAAATTCGGCCCCTCGACGATGGCGTCGACCGGGCAGGCTTCCTGGCAGAAGCCGCAATAGATGCACTTCACCATGTCGATGTCGTAGCGCACGGTGCGGCGCGTGCCATCATTGCGGCGCGGGCCGGCCTCGATGGTGATGGCCTGCGCCGGGCAGATCGCCTCGCACAGTTTGCAGGCGATGCAGCGTTCCTCACCATTGGGATAGCGGCGCAGCGCGTGCTCACCACGGAAGCGCGGGCTGGTCGGCCCCTTCTCGTGCGGATAGTTGATCGTCTCCTTCGGCGCGAAGAACTGGCGCATCGACAGGAAGAAGGCGCTGACGAAATCCTGCAGCAGCAGCGATTTGGCGGCCTGGGAAAGAGCGGACATCACGCAAACCCCGTAAGCTTGAGGAAGGCGGCGACGATCACCACCATCGCCAGCGAAATCGGCAGGAAGACTTTCCAGCCGAGCCGCATAAGCTGGTCGTAGCGGTAGCGCGGCACGAACGCCTTCACCATCGAGAACATGAAGAACATCAGGCAGACCTTGAGCACGAACCAGATCAGCCCCGGCACCCAGGTGAAGGGCGCGAAGTCGAAGGGTGGCAGCCAGCCGCCGAGGAACAGGATGGTGGCCAGCGCGCACATCAGCACCACGGCGACATATTCGCCGAGGAAGAACAGCAGGAACGGCGTCGACGAATATTCGACCATGTGGCCGGCGACCAGTTCCGATTCGGCCTCGACCAGATCGAAAGGCGGGCGGTTCGTCTCGGCCAGCGCCGAGATGAAGAAGATGACGAACATCGGAAACAGCGACAGCCAGTGCCAGTCGAGGAAGGTGTTAGGCAGGCCAAGCTTCGTGCCCAGCCCATCCTGCTGCGACATGACGATGTCCGACAGGTTGAGCGACCCGACGCAAAGCAGCACGGTGACGATGACGAAGCCGATCGAGACCTCGTAGGACACCATCTGTGCGGCCGAGCGCAACGCGCCGAGGAACGGATATTTCGAATTGGATGCCCAGCCGCCCATGATCACGCCATAGACCTCAAGCGAGGAGATGGCGAAGACATAGAGGATGCCGACATTGACGTTGGCGATGGCCCAGCCTTCATTGACCGGGATGACCGCCCAGGCCGAGATCGCCAGCACCGCGGAAACCAATGGCGCCAGCAGAAAAACGCCCTTGTTGGCGCCGGACGGGATAACCGGCTCCTTGAAGACGAACTTCAGCAGATCGGCGAAAGCCTGCAGCGTACCCCAGGGGCCGACGACGTTGGGACCGCGGCGCAACTGCACCGCCGCCCAGATCTTGCGGTCGGCATAAAGCAGATAGGCGACCGCGATCAACAGCACGACGATCAGCACGACCGACTTCAACAGGATGATCAGCGCCGGCAGCACGTAGATGGAGAAGAAGGTGTCCATGTCTACTCCGCTGCCTGCCTGAAGCCGTTTTTCGCCAGCGCCGAGCATTCCGCCATGACGGCCGAGGCCCGCGCGATCGGGTTGGTCAGGTAGAAATCCTTGACCGGCGAAGTGAAGGTACCCTTGTTCAGCCGCCCGCCGAGCTTCGCCACCTTGGCGATGTCGTCAGCGTTGCCGGCGGCGACCTGGTCGATGCGGGCGAGATGCGGGTAGTCGCCATAGAGCTTGGCGCGCAGCTGCCGCAGCGAATCGAAGGGCAGCTTCTTGCCCAGCACATCCGACAGCGCCCTCAAGATCGCCCAGTCCTCGCGCGCATCGCCCGGCGCGAAGCCGGCGCGGTTGGTCTGCTGCACGCGTCCCTCGGTGTTGACATAGGTGCCCGACTTCTCAGTGTAGGCAGCACCCGGCAGGATGACGTTGGCGCGGTGTGCACCCTGATCGCCATGCGTGCCGACATAGACGACGAAAGCGCCGCCGGTCTTGGCCATGTCGATCTCGTCGGCGCCGAGCAGGAACAGCACATCCATCCCGCCTAGCATGCCGGCGACGTTCTTGCCGCCCTCGCCCGGCACGAAGCCGAGATCGAGGCCGCCGACGCGCCCGGCCGCATTGTGCAGCACGGCAAAGCCGTTCCAGTCGGCGCGGGCTGCGTTGACGGCGGCGGCCAGCCTGGCCGCCTGGCCAAGCACCGCCGCGCCATCCGGGCGCGCCAGCGCGCCCTGGCCGACGATGATCAGCGGATGCGTCGCCTTCTTCAGCACCTGGAAGAACTTGCCATTGCCGTCAGCCAAATCCTTCAACGATTCCGGCCCGGCGCCCAGCTGTTCGTAGTCGTAGCGCGTGTCGCCGATCTCGCCGATGACACCGACCGGCAGATTGCCGATGCGCCAGCGCTTGCGGATGCGGGTGTTGAGCACGGAGGCCTCGAAGCGCGGATTGGCGCCGATGATCAGCACCGCGTCGGCCTGCTCGATGCCTTCGATGGTCGGGTTGAAGATGTAGCTGGCCCGGCCGAGCGACGGATCGAGCGCTGCGCCATCCTGGCGGCAGTCGGTGTTTTTCGAGCCGAGCGCGGCCATCAACAGTTTCAGCGCGTAGATTTCCTCGACCGCCGCGAGGTCGCCGGAAATGGCGCCGATCTTCTCAGGCGCCGCCTTCGACGCCGCATCCTTGATCGCCGAAAAAGCCTCGGCCCAGCCTGTCGGCACGAGCTTGCCGTCCTTGCGCACATAGGGGCGGTCGAGGCGCTGCGTGCGCAGTCCGTCCCAGATGAAACGGGTCTTGTCGGAAATCCACTCCTCGTTCACCGCCTCGTTGACACGCGGCAGGATGCGCATCACTTCGCGGCCTCTGCTATCGACGCGGATCGCCGAACCGACGGCGTCCATCACGTCGATGGATTCGGTCTTGGTCAGCTCCCACGGCCGCGCCTGGAAGGCAAACGGCTTCGAGGTCAGCGCGCCGACCGGACAAAGGTCGATGACATTGCCCTGCAATTCAGAGGTCATCGCGCTTTCGAGATAGGTGGTGATCTCGGCATCCTCGCCGCGGCCGATCAGGCCGAGCTCGGAAATGCCGGCAACTTCCGTGGTGAAGCGGACGCAGCGCGTGCAATGGATGCAGCGGTTCATCACCGTCTTGACCAGCGGCCCGATATACTTGTCTTCGACCGCGCGCTTGTTCTCGTGATAGCGCGAGGAATCGACGCCGAAGGCCATCGCCTGGTCCTGCAGGTCGCATTCGCCACCCTGGTCGCAGATCGGGCAATCCAGCGGATGGTTGATCAAAAGGAATTCCATCACGCCTTCGCGGGCCTTCTTGACCATCGGCGTGTTGGTGAAGATTTCCGGCGGCTCGCCATTCGGGCCGGGGCGCAAATCGCGCACGCCCATGGCGCAGGAAGCCTGCGGCTTGGGCGGCCCGCCCTTCACCTCGATCAGGCACATGCGGCAATTGCCGGCGATCGACAGCCGCTCGTGGAAGCAGAAGCGCGGCACTTCCGCGCCAGCGTCCTCGGCCGCCTGCAGCAGCGTGTAGTGGTCGGGTACAGTGATCTCTTTCCCGTCGACCTTGAGCTTTGCCATCAATTGCCCCCGGCGGTTTTCGCCGTCTCATATGCCTGAAAAAGATCGCTCAACCTGATGCCATTCATCATCATGCCGGCGATCTCAGCGTTTCTATCTTCAATTTGCCCCGCCCCTACTTCTTGGCCTTGGCGGCCAGCACAAGTGCCGCCGCCTGACGGGCCCACTCATCGCGGCCGATGCGGCCGTTGAGCGACAAATAATCCTCGACCCAGGCGATCTCTTCCGGAGCCCAGGCTGCGACCTGGGCAAATGTCCAGACGCCGAGGCCGTTCAGCACCTTTTCGAGCTTCGGCCCGATGCCCGATATCGCCTTGAGATCCGACGGCTTTGCCGGACGGTCCATGGCTTTGGGCTGCCTGAAATCCTCAGGCATCAACCCGTTCGCCGCTTTGCCGACAACGGCGCTCGCATCGATTGCGGCCGGCGTCTCCTCGACGGTCCGCGCAGCAATATCGGTCACATCTTGGGCGAAGGTCTGCGCCTCGGCGATCAAGGTCTTGGTCGCCGCGCGCGCCTTGGTGGACGAACTTGTCGTGGCCTCTGAAAAGCGTTCGCTTCTTGCTTCGAAATCGTCGACGATCGGCTGGAGAAGCCGCTGCGACGCCTCGGCGGCACCTGAAAGCGCGCCCATCCAGACACCGAAGGCGTGGTTGGCCAGCCCAATGCCGAGCGCCGACATCGCGGCGGCCCCCGCGACAGGGTGCGCCAAAAGGTTGACGGCGCTGGCCATCTCCTTTGGCATCATCCTCGTCAGATCCTGATTCATCTTCTCGTATTGGTCCATGTCGGGCATCGGGTAGGGTATCGAATACAGCGCCATCAATATCTCCTGGTCGTTTCTTCGTATGCCCCGCCCCGGTATGCCAGTTTCGGGCTTTCGCCCGCATTTCAAATTCTTCGACTATTCCGCCGCCACCATCACCGGTTCGGCCCGATGCGCGTTGCGTGAAAACTCGTCGATGCGCCGCTCCACCTCGCCGCGGAAATGCCGCATCAGACCCTGGATCGGCCATGCCGCCGCATCGCCCAACGCGCAGATCGTGTGGCCTTCGACCTGCTTGGTCACGTCGAGCAGCATGTCGATCTCGCGCTTCTGCGCCTCGCCGCGCACCAGCCGCTCCATCACCCGCCACATCCAGCCGGTGCCTTCGCGGCATGGCGTGCACTGGCCGCAGCTCTCGTGCTTGTAGAAGTAGGAAAGCCGCGCAATCGCCTTCACGACATCCGTCGACTTGTCCATGACGATGACGGCCGCCGTGCCGAGGCCCGACTTCAGGTCGCGCAACGCGTCGAAATCCATCGGCGCATCGATGATCTGCTCGGCGGGCACCAGCGGCACCGAAGCGCCACCCGGAATGACCGCCAGCAGATTGTCCCAGCCGCCACGGATGCCGCCGCAATGCGTCTCGATCAGCTCGCGGAACGGGATCGACATCGCCTCTTCGACGGTGCACGGATTGTTGACGTGGCCGGAGATGCAGAACAGCTTGGTGCCGACATTGTTGGGGCGGCCGAAGGACGAGAACCACGACGCGCCACGGCGCAAAATGGTCGGCGCGACGGCGATCGATTCGACATTGTTGACCGTCGTCGGACAGCCATAGAGGCCGACATTGGCCGGGAAAGGCGGCTTCAGCCGCGGCTGGCCCTTCTTGCCTTCCAGGCTTTCGAGCAGCGCCGTTTCCTCGCCGCAAATATAGGCGCCGGCGCCGTGATGCATATAGATATCAAAGTCATAGCCGGAGGTGTTGTTCTTGCCGATCAGCTTGGCCGCATAGGCCTCGTCGATGGCGCGCTGCAGCGCCTCGCGCTCGCGGATGAACTCGCCGCGCACATAGATGTAGGCGGCGATCGCGCCCATGGCGAAGCCGGCGATCAGGCAGCCCTCGACCAGCGTATGCGGGTCGTGGCGCAATATGTCGCGGTCCTTGCAGGTGCCGGGTTCGGATTCATCGGCGTTGACGACGAGATAGCTTGGCCGGCCGTCGCTCTGCTTGGGCATGAACGACCATTTCAGCCCGGTCGGGAAGCCAGCGCCGCCGCGGCCGCGCAAGCCCGAGGCCTTCATCTCGTTGACGATCCACTCGCGCCCCTTGGCGATCAGGCCGGGGGTGTTGTCCCAGGCGCCGCGCGCCATCGCGCCGGCCAGCGACTTGTCGAAGCGGCCGTAGATGTTGTTGAAGATGCGGTCTCTGTCAGCCAGCATTGTTCGTCCCTCAGACCGGCTTCTTGCCGAAGACGCGGATGTATTCGGCGACCCCACCCTTGGCGAGCGCCTTGGCCTGCTTGACCCAGTCGTCGCGCTCGATACGGCCGTGGAAAGCGAGATAGCCGTCCACCCACTCGCGCTCTGCCTTCTTCCAGGAAGCGACCTGCGCATAGGTGAAAATGCCAAGCGTATGCAGGGTACCCTCGATCTTCGGGCCGACGCCCGAGATCAGTTTGAGGTCGTCGACCAGCGCCGGCTTCTCGATGCCGGCCGGACGGTTCTTGTCCTCGAGCGACGGTTTGGCCTTGGCGGCTGGAGTCTTGACTTCCGGCGCCTTGAAGGCAGTCACCGGCTCCGCTTTGTTCTTGGGGCCACTGCGCTGTTTCGAGACGCCCTCGACTTCCGTCGCAGCCTTGTTGGCATTGGCGGCCGAATGCAATGGCGCCGAAACGCTCGCCGCCTTTTCCACTTCGGGTGCGACCTTGACCGGTGAAGGCGATTTCAGCGCCGGGCTGGTTTCGAGCGCGTCCGTCTTCGGCTTGCCGGCCTTCGACGGCGCAACGGGGGAAGCCGGCGCCTGTGACACCTTGGCAGCCGGCGCGGCGGCGGCCTGCGCGGTTGGAGCCGAGGCAGTAGAGGCTGCATCCTGGGCGGCCTTGGCTGCTGCCCTGGCTTCCTTGTCGCGGGTCGTCTTGAGGATCGCCTTTTCGCTTTTCAGCGTCGTCAGACCGGTGATTGGCTCCGACGTGGTGCGGCCATTCTGCGGTCCCGGCTGGACCTGCGCGCCCTTGCCGGCGCCGTAGAGGTCGATGATTTCGGCAAGACGTTCCGGCGTCAAATCTTCAAAAGTGTCCTTGAAGATCATCACCATCGGCGCGTTGACACAGGCGCCGAGGCATTCGACCTCTTCCCACGACAGCGTACCCTTGTCGTTGGTGTGGAACTGGTCGTGATGGATTTTCGACCGGCACACATCCATCAGCGCTTCCGAACCGCGCAGCATGCAAGGCGTGGTGCCGCAGACCTGGATATGGGCACGGGTGCCGACCGGGTTCAGCTGGTACTGCGTGTAAAAGGTCGCGACCTCGAGCCCTCTGATATAGGGCATGCCGAGCATGTCGGAGATGGTCTCGATCGCCGCCTTGGTCACCCAGCCTTCCTGCTCCTGCGCCAGCATGAGCAAGGGGATGATCGCGGATTGCTCGCGGCCCTTGGGATATTTCTTGATCCATTGCTTGGCCGCTGCCGCATTCGCCCGGTTGAAGGCGAAGGAGGCTGGCTGGACGCTGGCTTCTGCGAGACGGCGGACTGACATTGCGATTTCGCTTCTTGTGTTTCTACTGGGTAGAGATGTAGGCGCGATAGCAATCCTCGGATCGCCCAACCACACATACGAACTCTTCATTTCCACGCCTCAGGCGGACGTACTCGTCGTAACGGTCATTCCACCAAGTTACTCGTCCACAATCACCGGGCCGAGCCAAGCTCGGTACCTCTGCGACAAAGGTTCTCTCGCTCTTGCTACAGGGTTGCCCGCGCGGTGGACCGAGTACAAAAATTCCGGAATCCAGAAGCACATCGCCACCGAATTCGCGCACTGCGAGCAGATCGCCTTCCGCTACCAGCTTGAACCCCTCCTTAAGAAGGTCGGCCGACGACAGACCATCGTCGGATCCAGCAAGGGACGCTTCAGCGGAAGCGGCAAGGCAAACCGCCGCTAGAAACGCTTTGGATGGCCGGGCAGCTCCCATCATCACCGATCCACCTCACCAAAAACGATGTCGAGGGAACCGAGAACGGCGGTGACGTCGGCCAGCATGTGGCCGCGGCACAGAAAGTCCATGGCTTGCAAATGCGCGAAACCGGGCGCGCGCAACTTGCAGCGATAGGGCTTGTTGGAGCCGTCGGAGACCAGGTAAACGCCGAATTCGCCTTTCGGCGCCTCGACGGCTGCATAGACCTCGCCCGCCGGCACCCGGTAGCCCTCGGTGTAGAGCTTGAAGTGATGGATCAGCGCTTCCATCGAGCGCTTCATCGCCTGGCGCTTCGGCGGCACCACCTTGCCGTCGAGGTTCGACACCGGGCCGGTGAGTTCCCTGCCGAGCAAAAGGTCGACGCACTGGCGCATAATCTTCGCCGACTGGCGCATCTCTTCCATGCGCACGAGATAGCGGTCGTAGCAGTCGCCGTTCTTGCCGATCGGGATGTCGAAATCCATTTCCGAGTAGCATTCATAGGGCTGCGACTTGCGCAGATCCCAGGCAGCCCCAGAGCCGCGCACCATGACGCCGGAAAAACCCCAGGCCCAGGCGTCGGCCAACGACACCGTGCCGATATCGACATTGCGCTGCTTGAAGATGCGGTTGCCGGTCAGCAGCGCGTCGAGATCGTCGAGCGACTTCAGGAACGGGTCGATCCACTTGCCGATGTCCTCGACAAGCTTCTGCGGCAGGTCCTGGTGCACGCCGCCGGGACGGAAGTAGGCGGCATGCATGCGCGAACCCGAGGCGCGCTCATAAAACACCATCAGCTTTTCGCGTTCGACGAAGCCCCATAGCGGCGGCGTCAGCGCGCCGATGTCCAGCGCCTGCGTCGTCACATTGAGGATGTGCGACATGATGCGGCCGATTTCGCAGTAGAGCACGCGGATCAGCTGGCCGCGCTTCGGCACGTCGATGCCGAGCAGCCGCTCGGTGGCCAGCGCAAAGGCATGCTCCTGGTTCATCGGCGCGCAATAGTCGAGCCGGTCGAGATAGGGCACGGCCTGCAAATAGGTCTTGTGTTCGATCAGCTTTTCGGTGCCGCGATGCAACAGCCCGATATGCGGATCGACGCGATCGACGACTTCGCCGTCCAACTCAAGAACCAACCGCAAAACACCATGCGCCGCAGGGTGTTGAGGTCCAAAGTTGATGTTAAAATTGCGGACGGAGGTTTCAGCCATGCTGGCGTCTCAATTCGTCTTGGCTTTTTCATCGCCCGGCAGGACGTAGTCCGTCCCTTCCCATGGCGAGAGAAAATCGAAATTACGGAATTCCTGCTTCAATTCCACCGGCTCGTAGATGACGCGCTTGGCCTCGTCGTCGTAGCGCACCTCGACGAAACCGGTCAGCGGGAAATCCTTGCGCAGCGGATGGCCTTCGAAACCGTAGTCGGTCAGGATCCGGCGCAAATCGGGATGGCCGGAGAACAACACGCCATAGAGATCGTAGGTCTCGCGCTCGAACCAGTCGGCGCCTGGGAACACGCCGGTGAGCGACGGCACCAAGGTTTCCTCGTCGGCCTGAACTTTCAAGCGGATGCGCACATTCTGCTTCGGCGACAGCAAATGATAGACGACATCGAAGCGCTTGGCCCGCGACGGATAGTCGGCGCCGCAGACATCGATGATCGAGATGAACTGGCAGCGCGCATCGTCGCGCAGGAAGGTCACCACCTCGATCAGATTGCCCGGCTCGACAGCAACGGTGAGTTCGCCATAGGCAAACACCGCTTCGCCGATCCGGCCGGCCAGCTTTTCACTCAGATAGATCGAGAGTTCGCTCAGGGATGCACTCATTGGGCCTACCGTTCGATTGTGCCGGTGCGGCGGATTTTCTTCTGCAGCAGAAGAATGCCGTAAAGCAGCGCTTCCGCGCTTGGCGGGCAGCCGGGCACATAGATGTCGACCGGCACGACGCGGTCGCAGCCGCGCACCACCGAATAGGAATAGTGATAGTAGCCGCCGCCATTGGCGCAGGAGCCCATCGAGATGACGTAGCGCGGCTCCGGCATCTGGTCGTAGACCTTGCGCAGCGCCGGCGCCATCTTGTTGGTCAGCGTGCCGGCCACGATCATGATGTCTGACTGGCGCGGCGACGCACGAGGCGCAACCCCGAACCGCTCCGAGTCGTAGCGCGGCATCGAGGTGTGGATCATCTCGACCGCGCAGCAGGCGAGACCGAAGGTCATGAACATCAGCGAACCGCTGCGCGCCCAGGTGATCAGCGCCTCGGTCGAAGTGACGAGAAAGCCCTTGTCGGCCAACTCGTTGTTGATTTCGAGGAAGAACGGATCGTCAGACCCCACCGGCCGGCCGGTGTTGGGATCGATCAGGCCCTTGGGCTTCGGCGCGACGAGCGTGCCGGAACTGTCGCTCAATCCCATTCCAGCGCTCCTTTTTTCCATTCATAGGCAAAGCCGATGGTCAGCACCGCCAGAAACACCATCATAGACCAGAAACCGAGCATGCCGATTTTCGAGAAGGAGACCGCCCACGGAAACAGGAAGGCCACTTCCAGATCGAAGATGATGAACAGGATCGACACCAGGTAGAAGCGGATGTCGAACTTCATGCGGGCATCGTCGAACGAGTTGAAGCCGCACTCATAGGCGGAAAGCTTTTCCGGGTCGGGGCTGCGGTAGGCCACCAGGAACGGCGCCACAAGCAGCGCCAGGCCGACGACCAGAGCCACGCCGATGAACAGGACGATGGGCAGGTACGAACTCAAAAGTGCGGTCATGCAGCAGCTTCCCGTTGGCGGCCAATCCACTCTGATTACAGCAACGAACCTCAATGCGGAAGCGTGACAGTTTAACCGCTGAACCGTTTTAAGTGCCTATGCTGCAACGCGGCGAGGGTTAGCGCAGCGCTTTCGGCGAAGCAAGTCAAACCTTGTTCAAAAGACGGTGCTGGATGGCACTTCGAGAGAAACTGGTCCGTTCCGCTCCTGTTTGATTTCCTTCACTTTTTACTCCACTTTTCTCTCCTGACATGGATCCCGCCAAAACCCTGCTAGCATGACCCGGAATCACCGGCTCCATTTGCTCGAAAATCATCAGAGTCTCGTCTCCCATGAAGGAAAAGATCTCGCTTGCCATGGCTCGCCGCATCGCGCTTGCGGCCCAGGGTTTCAATGATACCCGCCCCACCGGCACGCCTGACCGCCGGCACTTCGCCCGCGTGCTTTCCCGCACCGGGCTGCTGCAGATCGATTCCGTCAGCGCCG
Source organism: Mesorhizobium sp. P2_E10 (assembly GCF_056404235.1). Lineage (NCBI taxonomy): Bacteria > Pseudomonadati > Pseudomonadota > Alphaproteobacteria > Hyphomicrobiales > Phyllobacteriaceae > Mesorhizobium > Mesorhizobium sp. P2_E10. The sequence continues at coordinate 499,799 of NZ_JBFUEK010000004.1, read as the reverse complement.
TGGTGCGCGCTCACTATATGCCGCTCTATTCGCGCCTTGGCCCCTACCCGCTCGCTTTGCTCGACAACGCCGCCGTGACGCGCAAGCGCACGGTCTTCGAATATTGGGCCCACGAAGCCTCCTTCCTGCCGGTCGAAACATACCCGCTGATGCGCTGGCGCATGCAGCGGGCCGAGCGCGGCGACGAGATGTATCTGGGCCTGGCAAAATGGGGCCGCGAACACGCGGCCTATATCGAAGAGATCTATCGAGAGGTCGTGTCGCGCGGCCCGATCGCCGCCTCCGCCCTCGAAGGCCAGAAAGGCTCGGGCGGCTGGTGGGGCTGGAGCCACGCCAAGCATGCCTTCGAATGGCTGTTCTGGGCCGGCCGCATCACCACGGCGCACCGCCGCGGCTTCGAACGCTTCTACGACCTGCCGGAGCGCGTCCTGCCGCAGGCGATCCTCGATCTGCCGGTGCCCGCCCCGGAGGACGCGCATCGCGAATTGCTGCGCATTTCCGCCCGCGCCCACGGCATCGCAACAGCAAGCGACCTGCGCGACTACTTCCGCCTTTCGCCCGCCGATATGAGGGGGCGCCTCGAGGAACTGGTCGAGACCGGCGAACTTTTGCCTATGCGCGTCGAGGGCTGGGACAAGCCGGCCTATATGCACAAAGACGCCCGTTTGCCGCGCCGGATTGAGGCTCGGGCCTTGCTGGCACCCTTCGATCCGGTCGTCTTCGAGCGGACGCGCACCGAAAACCTGTTCAACTTCCGCTACCGCATCGAGATCTACACGCCGGCCGACAAACGGCAGTACGGCTACTACGTCCTGCCCTTCCTGCTGGGAGACCGCATCGTCGCCCGCGTCGACCTCAAGGCCGACCGTCCCGCCAGCGTGCTGCGCGTCCACGCCGCCTACGCCGAGCCCGGCGCGCCGCCTGAGACTGCCGCAGAACTGTTCGAGGAATTGAAACTGATGCAGGGCTGGCTCGGTCTCGAGCGTATGGAAGTGACACCCGCCGGCGACCTCGGGCAGCCGCTCGCCGACATCGCCGCGTCGTAGACGTGCGTTGACACGCCTGCATACACAAGCCTAAATCCGGTCCAGACGGTCTCTTCTCTTCAAAGGGAGGAGCCAAGAGGGAATGCGGTGCGGGATTTCGATCTCAAATCCGCGGCTGTCCCCGCAACTGTAAGCGAAGAGCCTGGGCCGAAAACCACTGGGTAACACCGGGAAGGCGGCACCCAAGGCGATGACCCGCGAGCCAGGAGACCTGCCGTCTAGGACATAAAGTATCCGATCGCCTGGCGGGTCTTCCGGGCAAGGAGCCTGATTTGGAACGCGACAGCAGTTTTTCGGCTGAAACAGCGGATATTTTGTCCGACGACAGCGATGCCTTGGCCGGCGTCACCGTCATCGTGTGCGCCTCGTGCCGCGACGAGACCGGCTCCGACGCCCACCCCCGCGCCGGCGAACTGCTTGCCGACGACACGCGCCGCGCCGCATCGGAAGACAACATCCGCATCCGCACCGTCGAGTGCCTCGGCAATTGCAAGCGAAGGCTGAGCGCCGCGATCCTGCGTGACGGCTGCTGGAGCTATGTCTTCGGCGACCTAACCTTGACCAGCGGCGCCGATCTCGTCACCGGCGCCAAACTCTTCGCCACCTCGACCGACGGCCTCATTCCCTGGCGCGGACGCCCCGATAGCCTGAAGCGCGGCCTCGTTGCCCGCATCCCTCCCCTCGACATGCTGAAGGACTGATCATGACCGCCAACCTCTCCCGCGTTCCCTGCACCGTCGTCACCGGCTTCCTCGGCGCCGGCAAGACGACGCTGGTCCGCCATCTCCTGGAAAACGCCGGCGGCAAGCGCATTGCCATCATCGTCAACGAGTTTGGCGACATCGGCATCGATGGCGAAATCCTCAAAGGCTGCGGCATCGACACCTGCCCGGAGGAAAACATCGTCGAACTGGCCAATGGCTGCATCTGCTGCACCGTCGCCGACGATTTCGTACCGGCGCTCGACCAGATCCTCGCACTAACGCCGCGCGTCGACCACATCCTGATCGAAACCTCGGGCCTGGCGCTGCCCAAGCCGCTGGTCCAGGCTTTCCAGTGGCCGAGCGTGAAAAGCCGAGTGACGGTCGACGGCGTCATCGCCGTAGTCGACGGGCCGGCGCTGGCCGAGGGCCGTGTCGCCAACGACATGGACGCCCTGCAGGCGCAACGCGCGCAAGACGAGACGCTGGACCATGACGACCCGGTCGAGGAAGTGTTCGAGGACCAGATCGCCTGCGCTGACCTGATCATTCTGTCGAAGAGCGACCTGATGGACGCCGCCGGCTCGGCTCGCGCCAACGCCATCATCAACGAACATTCCGCCCGCGCCGTGAAAATCGTGCCGACGTCGCATGGCAAGGTCGATCCCTCGGTGCTGCTCGGCCTCGGTCTCGCCGTCGAGGACGACATCGAGAACCGCAAGTCCCACCATGACGGCGCCTTCGACCACGAACATGACGACTTCGACACCTTCATCGTCGACATTGCCTCGATCGCCAATCCGGACGAGCTGGCAAAACGCGTCGCCACTGCCGCCGAGCAAGAAAACGTGTTGCGCGTCAAAGGCTTCGTCGATGTCGGCGGCAAGCCGATGCGGCTTTTGCTGCAGGCCGTCGGCCCGCGCGTCAATCACTATTACGACCGCGCCTGGACCGCCGAAGACGATCGCCGCTCGCGCCTTGTCGTCATCGGCCTGAAGGGGCTGAACCGCCCGGCGATCGAGCGTATACTCGCCGGCTGATCTCAGGCACGAGCCGCGATGCACATCCTCACCACCACATCCGCCTCGCTCGACGATCTCGCCGAGCCGGTCGACCTGCGGCAGACGCCGGCGGATATCGTGGCGCTGTCCTTCACCGACAGCGATCTGGCCGGGCTGGCGGCGGCGTGGAAAGCAGATGCTGAACGCCTGCCGTCGATGCGGCTCGCAGCCCTTCGCGACCTGCGCCATCCGATGTCCGTCGACCTCTGGATCGACAGCGTCGCCCAGCACGCCAAAATCATCCTTGTTCGTATCCTCGGCGGTTACGACTGGTGGCGCTATGGCTGCGACCAGCTTGCCGCGACCGCCCGCGCACGCGGCATCAAACTGGCGCTGTTGCCCGGCGAAAGCCACGACGAAGATCTCAGGCTGATCGAAGCCTCGACGCTGCCGCGCGAGGAACTCGACGGCCTGCTCGACTATTTCCGCGAAGGCGGCCCGGCAAATATGACCGCTCTGGTGCAGCGGCTGGCGCGGCTGGCTGGGTCGGAAGCAGAAATTGTCGAGCCGGTCGCAGTTCCGAAGGCTGGCTACTATGAGCCCGAACGCGGCGTCGTCCCCCTCCCCCTTGAGGGCAGGGTCCGGCCGCAGGCCGGGGGTGGGGTCGCCCGTGACGCACGCCGACCTAAAGAAACGCCACATCCAGTCGTACCGACCCCACCTGGCCCTGCGGGCCACCCTCCCCTCGAGGGGGAGGGAAAGGTCGTGCCTGTCCTCTTCTACCGTTCGATGCTGCTGGCCGCCGATGTCGCGCCCATCGACGCGCTTGTTGAAGCACTTCGCCAGCGCGGCATCACCCCGGTCCCCATCTTCGTCTCCAGCCTCAAGGACCCGACGTCACTCGCCTTCGTCGAGACCGCGCTCGCAACGCTCAAGCCTGCCGCCATCATCAGCGCCACCGCCTTCGCCTCCGGCGCCGAGCCCGGCGTCGAAACCCTGTTCGACCGCGCCGGCGTGCCTGTCTTCCAGGTCATCGTCGCAACCACCCGCCGCGACACCTGGCAAAACAACCAGCGTGGCCTCGCGCCTGCCGATCTCGCCATGCATGTCGTGCTGCCCGAACTCGACGGCCGTATCCTCGCCGGCGCCATCTCCTTCAAGGGCGAGAGCGAGACCGACCCGGCACTGGCCTTCCGCGCCTTGGCCAACCGACCAGAGCCCGACCGCGTAGCGCAGGTAGCAAACCGCATCGAAGCTTTTGTTCGCCTGCAGCAAGCGCCACGCGCGACGCGCAAGCTCGCCATCCTGATCCCCGACTATCCCAGCGCACCCGGCCGCACCGGCTATGCCGTCGGCCTCGACGTGCCGTCCAGCGTGCTCGCCATGCTGCACGACCTGAGGCAACAGGGCTACGCCGTTGAAGGGATTCCGCAAACGCCGCGCGAGTTGCTGCAGATGCTGGAGCGGAGTGGCGACGGGCTGGGGCTGGATGAGTATCGTACCTTTTCGACGGAGCTGCCCACAGCGGCAATTGCAGCGGTAGATGCGGCGTGGGGCGCTCCTTCACCCTCCCCCTTGTGGGGAGGGTCGGTTCGCGACATTCGCGAAGCGGATGGCGCGAAACGGGGTGGGGGTAGCGGCGCACCACCCCCACCCGGCCCTGCGGGCCACCCTCCCCACAAGGGGGAGGGTAAGAGCGCTTTCCCCTTCCGCGCCGCGACCTTCGGCAACATCACCGTGGCGCTCGCCCCCGATCGGGGACGCTCGGCCGACCGCCGCGCCGACTACCACGACCCAACCCTGCCGCCGCGCCACGAGCTGATCGCTTTCGGCCTGTGGCTGCGCAAATCGCTCGGCATCCATGCCCTCATTCATGTCGGCGCCCATGGCACGCTGGAATGGCTGCCCGGCAAGACCGTGGCACTCTCGGAAAACTGCTTTCCCGAGATCGTCACCGGCCCGCTTCCCGTCATCTATCCCTTCATCGTTTCCAACCCGGGTGAGGCAGCGCAAGCCAAGCGGCGCATTGCCGCTGTCACGCTCGGCCATCTGCCGCCGCCGCTGGCTGGCGCCGGGCTGGACGAGAACCAGCACAGGCTCGAGCGACTGGTCGATGAATATGCCCAGGCCGACGGGCTCGACCGCCGCCGCCGCGACCGGTTGGCGAAGCTGATCGTCGAAACCGCGCAGAAGACTGGGCTCGCCTCGGAGGCCGGCGTCGCCAAAAGCGACGCGCCCGACGAAGCGCTGCGCCGCATCGACGCCTGGCTCTGCGACCTCAAGGATTTCGCCATCAAGGACGGCCTGCATATCTATGGCCGCTCGCCCGAGGGCGAGGCCGATCCGTTGCGCAAACAAAGCGCGGTGAACGAAAAGGCAGCACTGCTTGCCGCCCTCGATGGTCGCCATGTCGCTGCCGGACCTGCCGGGGCGCCGGCGCGTGGCCGACGCGACGTGCTGCCCACCGGCCGCAATCTGTTCACCTCCGACCCGCGCACCATGCCGACGCCGACAGCCTATGATCTGGGCAGGGCGGCGGCGGAAGAGGTGGTGCGCAGCTACATGCAATCGCATGGCGACTGGCCGCGTTCGCTGGTCATCGACCTCTGGGGCTCGGCCTCGTTGCGCACCGGCGGCGAGGAGATCGCGCAAGGCCTGGCGCTGATGGGCTGCCGGCCGCAATGGGATTCGGCAACCGGCCGTATCACCGGCATCGAAGTGCTGTCGCCGGCAACGCTCGGACGCCCACGCGTCGATGTCACCTGGCGTATTTCGGGCCTGTTCCGAGACATGTTCCCGACCCAGATCGCGCTGATCGATGCCGCCGCCAACGCCGTCGCCACCCGCGACGAGGACGATTCGGAAAATCCGCTCGCCGCCAGAACCCGCGCTGACGGCAGGATCAGCCCGCGCATTTTCGGCACCTCGCCCGGCACTTACGGCGCCGGTGTCGAGGATCTTCTGGCAAGTGGCGATTGGGGCGCGCGCGAAGAGATCGGCCGCGCCTATCTCGATGCGACGTCGCATGCCTACGGCGGCGCCGAGGACGAAGGCGTCTCGGCGCCCGGCGCCTTCGAGGGACGCATCGCCGAGGCCGATTTGCTGGTTCATACTGGTGACGACCCCGGTCGCGATATCCTCGAAGGCTCCGCCGATGTCGCCTTCATCGGCGGTTTTTCGGCGGCGCTTGCGGCACTCGGCAAGAACGCCGACGTCATTGTGCTCGACACCACCGACCCGCAAAAGCCGAAGCCGCGCTCGATCAGTGAGGCGGTGGCGCGGGTGGTGCGCGCCCGCGCGGTCAATCCGCGCTTCATATCCGGCCAGATGCGCCACGGCCCGCGCGGCGCCTCGGAATTCGCCGAGACGGTCGATCGCCTGGTCGGCTTCGCCGAAACCACGAATGCCATATCGGGCGCGCTGATCGAGGCCGTGCATGACGCTTATCTCGGCGACCCCGAGGTTCGCGCCTTCATCCTGCGCGAGAACCCGGCCGCCGCGAAGATCATCGCCGAACGTTTCCTGTCGGCACGGCGGCGCGGCCTCTGGCATCCCTTGCGCAATTCCATCGACGACGATCTGGCGGCCTTGATTGCCGAGGCTCAGGCGCTGGGGGTGGCGGCATGAACGCCTTCTCGCGCCGCGGCGCCTGCCCTGCTCTGTCCGCGCCGATGCAGACCGGCGACGGCCTGCTGGTGCGGCTCAACCCGGTCGCGGGAGGATTGTCGCCGAAGCTTTTGATCGGACTCTGCGAATCCGCCCTGCGGCACGGCAATGGCATCATGGAAGTCACCGCGCGCGGCAGTTTGCAGATACGCGGCCTGACAGCGGCTGGTGCTGCGCGGCTGGCGACGGAGGTTGATGCGCTGGGTATCGCGGTGCGTACCGGTGTGCCGGTCGAGACGGGTCCGCTGGCGGGCATCGATCCGCAGGAGATTGCCGATCCCCGGCCGCTGGCCGAACGCATTCGCGCTGCGACCGAGCAGGCCAGCCTTCCGCCACGCCTTGGTCCCAAGGTTTCGGTCGTCGTTGACGGCGGCGGACAGTTGGCCATGGATGCGGTGACCGCCGATGTGCGGCTGAATGCGGTACGGACCGGCACCGGTGTCCAGTGGAGCGTATCGGTTGCAGGTGACAGCCAAAGCGCCAAGCCACTTGCGACGGTCAATGAAGATGCCGCGCGGGACATTGCCGTTGCGGTGCTTCGGATGGTTGCCGAAAAGGGCCGCGAGGCGCATGCGAGGGATTTGTCGGGGAGGCAATTGATATCTCTGGCAGGCTGGCATTCTGTCACGCCCCCCTCTGTCCTGCCGGACATCTCCCCCACGGGTGGGGAGATTGGCAGCTTTGGCGCCGGCTCTCCTTCTGCGGCGTTGGTGATTGGCGAGGCCGGCAATCGCAGGGCAATCTCCCCGCTTGTGGGGGAGATGTCCGGCAGGACAGAGGGGGGCGCGAAGGAACTCCGGCCTATTGGTATTTTCGACCTCGCCACCTCTGGCATCGCCCTCGGCATCGGCCTCCCCTATGGCAGCATGCCGGCCGACAAGCTTATCAACCTCGCCCAGCACAGCCTCACCCTCGGCACCACCGAAATCCGGCTGGCGCCGGGCCGCGCCCTGATATTCCTCGGCCTAGCGCCATCTGACTGCCCTCCGTTCCAGGCCACCGCAGCCGCCCTCGGCTTCGTCACCTTTCCCACCGATCCGCGCACGCGCATTGCCGCCTGCCCCGGCACGCCCGCCTGCGCCTCCGGCCGGATCGCAACCCGCGACATCGCCGAAACCATCGCAGCGCAAAACCGCGACATCTTCGATTCCTCGCTCACCCTGCACATTTCCGGCTGCGCCAAGGGCTGCGCGCACCCCGGCCTGGCCACATTGACCGTGGTCGGCGGCGAAAACGGAGCCGGACTTGTCGTGAACGCGACGGCAAAGGCCCTTCCTGCCGGCTACAGGCCGGGCTATGACGCCGCGCGCGGCGTCAGTCGCGTCGCGGCCAGAGTCCGCAGCGAACGACTTCCCGGCGAAACAGCCGCCGCTTGCCTGACAAGGCTTGGCGCGGCCGCCATCACCGAAGCCTACCGACAGGAATGAGCATGGCCGCCTACGACTACATCCATGACGGCACGGCGATATACGAGCGCTCCTTCGCCATCATTCGCGCCGAGGCCGATCTGTCGCACTTTTCCGAGGCCGAGGCCGACGTCGCTATCCGCATGATCCATGCCTGCGGCCAGGTCGAGGCCGCGAAGCACTTCGTTTTCTCCAGCGATTTCGTCGCCGCCGCGCGCGCAGCACTTTCGGCCGGCGCACCGATCTTCTGCGACGCAGAGATGGTCTCGCATGGCGTCACCCGCGCCCGCCTGCCGGCCGGCAACGAGGTGATCTGCACGCTGCGTGACCCGCGCACGCACGGCATCGCCGCGAAAATCGGCAACACCCGCTCGGCCGCGGCCATCGACCTCTGGGGCGAGCGCATGGCCGGTTCGGTTGTCGCCATCGGCAACGCGCCGACGGCCCTTTTCTACCTCCTGGAAAAACTGCGCGACGGCGCGCCAAAACCAGCGGCGATCATCGGCATGCCGGTCGGTTTCGTTGGCGCGGCCGAATCGAAGGACGCGTTGGCCGAGAACTCCTATGGCGTACCCTATGCCATCGTGCGCGGCAGGCTGGGCGGCAGCGCCATGACTGCCGCCGCGCTCAATTCATTGGCGAGGCCTGGCCTGTGAACGCGCTTCCCAAGGGACGTCTGGTCGGCGTCGGCACCGGTCCCGGCGACCCCGAACTTTTGACGCTGAAGGCGGCCCGCGCGCTGGCCGAAGCCGATGTCGTGGCGTATTTCGCCAAGCGCGGCAACAACAGCAACGCACGCGCCATCGTCGAAGCGCAATTCCGCCCGGGCATGACGGAACTGCCGCTGCTCTATCCCGTGACCACCGAAATCGACAAGGATCATGACGATTACCGCTCGCTAATCACGGCCTTCTACGAGGAGTCGGCAGAAAAGGTCGCCGAGCACCTCGATGCCGGCAGGATGGTCGCGGTGCTCTCGGAAGGCGATCCGCTGTTCTATGGGTCCTACATGCATCTGCATGTCCGGCTGGCGCACCGTTTCCCCACAGAAGTCATTCCCGGCGTCACCGCCATGTCCGGCTGCTGGTCGGCGACCGGCCTGCCGATCGTCCAGGGCGACGACGTGCTGACCGTGCTGCCGGGCACGATGAGCGAGTTCGAACTGACCCGCCGTCTCGCCGACACCGATGCCGCCGTCATCATGAAGGTCGGCCGCAATCTGCCGAAGATCAGGCGCGCGCTGCAAGCGACCAGCAAGCTGAGCCGCGCGGTCTATGTCGAGCGCGGCACCATGCCGGGCAGCGTCTTGATGCGGCTTGCCGACAAGCCGGACGACAAGGCGCCCTATTTCGCCATCGTGCTGGTGGCCGGCTGGTCCGGCCGTCCGCCGGTAGCGGGGGGCGAAGCATGAGCGGCCGCCTGACCGTCATCGGCCTCGGACCCGGCAATGCCGACCAAGTCACGCCGGAAGCCAGCCGCGCCGTGGCGCAGGCAAAATTCTTCTACGGCTACAAACCCTATCTCGACCGACTGGAGCTGCGCCCGGACCAGACCCGCGTCGCCTCCGACAATCGCGAGGAGCTTGCACGGTCGAAGGATGCGCTGACAAAAGCTGCGGAAGGGCACGATGTTGCGGTCGTTTCCGGCGGCGATCCCGGCGTCTTCGCCATGGCGGCCGCCGTCTGCGAGGCGATCGAGGCTGGTCCGACCGAATGGCGCGCCGTCGATGTCGCTGTCGTGCCCGGCATCACCGCCATGCTTGCCGTCGCCGCCCGCATCGGCGCGCCGCTCGGGCATGATTTCTGCGCCATCTCGCTGTCCGACAATCTGAAGCCATGGGAGCTGATCGAGTTGCGTCTGCTGGCGGCAGCCGGCGCCGGCTTCGTCATTGCGCTCTACAACCCGATCAGCAAGGCGCGTCCTTGGCAGCTCGGCCGCGCCTTCGAATGCCTCACCGCGATCCTGCCGGGCACCACGCCGGTGATCTTCGGTCGCGCCGCCGGCCGCCCGGACGAGCGCATCGAGGTTTTTTTGCTAGCCGATGTCGAGGCTCAAAAGGCCGACATGGCGACCTGCATCATCATCGGCTCGCCGGAAACCAGGATCATCAAGCGCAGCGACAGGCCGGCGCTGGTCTATACGCCGCGGTCGGCAGCGGGCCCGAGAAAATGATCGACCATCGCGGCAAGCGTTTCCAAGGATTCGGCGGAGGGAACGTCCGGCAAGGCCGGCCGGCGGACCATCACCACGTCAATGCCCAGCACCCGCGCCGCGGCGATCTTGCCGTAGGTCCCCTCGCCGCCGCTGTTCTTGGACACGACGACATCGATGCGGTGATCCCGCAGGAGGGCGTTTTCGTCGGCCTCCCGGAATGGCCCACGCGCCAGCAGATATTCAGCATCGGGAACCGCAAGCTTCGGCTCGACCGGATCGACGCTTCGGATGAGGTAGTGATGCTGCGGTGCCACCTCGAAGGCGGCGACCTCTTGCCGGCCGAGCGAAAGGAAGGCGCGGCGCGGCGCCGGTCCAAGCGCCTCGACCGCTTCGGCTACGGTGCCGACCAGCGTCCAGCGGTCGCCTGCTACAGGTTCCCAGCCGGGACGCCGCAGGGCGATGATCGGCATGCCCGTCTTGCGCGCGGCTTCCGCGGCATTGGCGGAGATTTGCGCCGCATAGGGGTGCGTGGCGTCGATCAGCAAATCGATGCGCATATCGTTGAGGTAAGCCGCGAGCCCGTTGGCACCGCCAAAGCCGCCGATCCGCGTCGGCACATTTTGCGCAACCGGGTTTTCCGTGCGACCGGCCAGCGACAGCGTGATCGACAGATCATCGCGCGCAGCCAGTTTTCCCGCCAGCTGCCGGGCTTCGGTGGTTCCGCCAAGGATCAGAATGCGGTGGGTCATCATGCCTGCTAAGGATCACTCGCGCGCCGCCTGGCTCACTGTCGTCGGCATCGGCGAGGACGGTTTAGCGGGTCTCGGCGACGAGGCCAAGCGGCGCATTGCCGGGGCCGAAGTGATCTTCGGCGGCAAGCGCCACCTCGCTTTGGTCGCATCGTTCGTCAAAGGCGAGGCACGGCCATGGCCCACCCCTTTCGATGCCGAGATGGCTGACGTGCTGGCGCTTGCCGGCAAACAGGTCTGCGTGCTCGCCTCCGGCGACCCGTTCTTCCACGGTGTCGGTGTCACCCTCGCCCGCAAGGTGAACGCGCAGGACATGCACGTCATCCCGGCGCCATCGGCCATTTCGCTGGCCGCATCCCGTCTCGGCTGGCCGCTGCAGGACATCGAGACCGTCTCGCTGCACGGCCGCCCGCTCGACCTGATCCGGCCGCTGCTGCAGCCTTGCGCCCGCATCCTGGCCCTGACCTCCGACGCCGACGCACCGGCGGCGATCGCCCGCCTGCTGACCGAACTCGACTTCGGCGCCTCGCAGCTGACGGTTCTGGAGGCGCTGGGCGGCCCAAATGAGAAATCGCGTTCGAACCGCGCGGATTCCTTCGACCTCGCAAACATCAATCCGCTGAACGTGCTGGCCATCGAAATTGAATCGACGCCGCAAGCCCGCATCCTGCCGCTGACGTCCGGCCTTGCCGATCATTTGTTCGAGCATGACGGCCAGATCACCAAGCGCGAAGTGCGCGCCATCACGCTGTCGGCGCTGGCCCCCCGGCGCGGCGAGTTGCTGTGGGACATCGGCGCCGGCTCCGGCTCGATCGGCATCGAATGGATGCTGGCTCATCCCTCGATGCGCGCGATTGCCATCGAGGCCGACCCGACCCGCGCCGCCCGTATTGGCCGCAACGCCGCCACCTGCGGCGTTCCCGGCCTTGTCGTGGTCGAAGGCAGCGCACCCAAGGCGCTTGCCGTCCTGGACACACCAGACGCGATCTTCATCGGCGGCGGCGGTAGCGATGCCGGCGTGTTGAACGCCGCCATCAAGGCCCTGCGCGCCGGCGGCCGCCTCGTCGCCAATGCGGTGACGCTGGAGATGGAAACATTGCTGCTTGCCCGCCATGCCTCGCTCGGCGGCGATCTCACCCGCATCGCGCTGTCGCGCGTGACGCCGGTCGGCTCGATGCAGGCCTGGCGACCGGCCATGCCGGTCACCCAATGGAGCTGGGTGAAGCCATGATGGTCGCGGGCATCGGCAGCCGAAAGGGCGTCAGCACAGGTGAAGTGCTTGCGGCGATCGAAACCGCGCTCGAAGCGCATGGGCTGGCGATGACGGCGCTTTCGGCGCTGGCCACCGCCCCCCTCAAGCGCGACGAAGACGCAATCTTTGCCGCAGGCCGCGAGCTCGACCTTCCGGTTGTTGTTGTCGAAGACGAGGCGCTCAAGGTGGCCTCATCGGGCACACTCAGCCGTTCCGACCTATCGCAGACACTCGCCGGGACACCATCGGTTTCCGAAGCCTCGGCCCTCGCCGGCGCCGGCGCGGGCGCAAGACTGCTCGGGCCGCGCACGGTGCTCGGCCCGGTCACCTGCGCCATCGCCATCAGCGGAGATGCGCCATGACCGTCCATTTCATCGGCGCCGGTCCCGGTGCCGCCGACCTGATCACACTGCGCGGCGCGAGGCTGCTGGCAAGCTGCCCGGTCTGCCTCCATGCCGGCTCGATCGTCGCGCCTGAATTGCTGCAGCACTGCACACCCGGCACCAAGCTGATCGACACCGCACCGATGTCGCTCGACGAGATCGAGGCCGAATATGTTGCGGCCCACGAAGCTGGCCATGATGTCGCCCGCCTGCATTCCGGCGACCTCTCGGTGTGGAGCGCCGTTGCCGAGCAGATCCGCCGACTGGAAAAGCATGGCATACCCTACACGCTGACGCCCGGCGTGCCGTCCTTCGCTGCTGCCGCCGCAGCGCTGCGTCGCGAACTGACGATTCCCGAAGTCGCCCAAAGCCTGGTGCTGACCCGCATCTCCGGTCGCGCCTCAAAAATGCCGCCCGGTGAAACGCTGGCCGGTTTTGGCCGCACCGGCGCCACGCTCGCCATTCACCTGGCCATTCATGCCATCGACCGCGTCGTCACCGAGCTGACGCCGCTCTACGGCGCCGATTGCCCGGTGGCGGTCGTCTTCCGCGCCTCCTGGCCGGACGAGCGCGTGCTGACCGGCACGCTGGCGACCATCGAAGCACAATTGGCGGCCGATCCGATGGAGCGCACGGCGATCATCTTCGTCGGCCGCTCGCTGGCGGCGGAAGGTTTTGGCGAGAGTTCACTTTACGACGCCCACTACCAGCGGCGTTTTCGCGGACGGGATGGATTGTGAGCGGCAGCGCCAAAAACAAAAGCGGAAACGCCACGGTCGAGCAGGCGCTGGCCCGGCTGAACTTCAAGCCGCGCCAGCTTGAGCCGGGCCATGTCTGGCTGGCCGGCGCCGGCCCCGGCGATCCCGGCTGCTTGACGGTGGAAGTGCTGGCCGCCCTTGGGCAGTGCGATGCCCTCGTCTACGACGCGCTGGTTTCGCCTGATGTTGTCGCCGTCGCCGAGAGCGCGGAACTGTTCTATGCCGGCAAGCGCGGCGGAAAACCGTCGATGAAGCAGGACGACATCACCGCTTTGCTGGTGCGGCTGGCGCGCGAGGGCCGCCGCGTCGTCAGGCTGAAGGGTGGCGATCCCTATATTTTCGGCCGCGGCGGCGAAGAGGCGCTGGCGCTGGCGCGCGAGAACATTCCCTTCCACGTCCTGCCCGGCCTGACCTCAGGCTTGAGCGCGCTGGCCGCGACCGGCATCCCCGCCACCATGCGCGGCATCAACAAAGCGGTGATCCTGGCGACCGGCCATGCCGCCGGCACCGATGACGACCTGGACTGGGCGGCCATCGCCCGCACCGGCCAGCCGGTGGTGATCTATATGGGCATGGCCAATCTGCCTGTTATAGCCGCCTCCTTGCTCGAGGGTGGGCTGGCGCCGTCGACGCCGGCAGCCGTGATCGTCGCCGCAACGACGCCGCAGGAGCGCATCGTCGTCGCCACGCTCGCCACCATCGCCGAGCAGGCCGCCGCCGCCGGCCTTGCTTCTCCAGCCCTGATCGTCGTCGGCGGCATCGTCGCCATGCGCGCGGCACTGGCGGGCGAACAATGACCCGCGCCATTATCATCGGCGCACCGCGATCCGGCTCGGGCAAGACCAGCGTCACCATCGGCATTTTGCGGGCGCTCGCCCGTCGCGGCCAGAAGGTGCGCGGCGCCAAATCCGGCCCGGACTATATCGATCCTGGTTTCCATACCGCCGCCACCGGCCTGTCCGGCGTCAACCTCGACAGCTGGGCGATGTCGCCGGCACTGCTCAACGCGCTGGCCGGCAACGCCACCGAGGATGCCGATTTCGTCTTCCTCGAAAGCGCCATGGGCCTGTTCGACGGCATTCCCGCGGCTCCGGGCCGCACCGGTTCCGCAGCCGATCTGGCACGGCTCTACGGCCTGCCGGTGCTGCTGGTGCTCGATGTCTCGGGACAATCGACCACGGCGGCAGCCGTCGCCAAGGGTTTCGCCACCTATGATCCCGATGTGCGCATGGCCGGCGTCGTGCTCAACCGGCTCGGCAGCGAGCGCCACCGCAAGCTGTGCAGCGAAGCCATCGAAGCGCTTGGCCTGCCGGTCGTCGGCGCCATCCTGCGCGATCCCTCGATCAACCTGCCGGAGCGCCATCTCGGCCTCGTCCAGGCCGGCGAGTACGACAACCTGATGGTCCATCTCGACCGCCTCGCCGACATGATCGAACGCTCGCTCGACCTCGACGCCATCATGGCGCTGGCGGCGCCATTTACGCCTGCGTCAGGCAGTTTCGGCGACGCGCTGTCGCCGCCCGGCCAGCGCATCGCACTGGCAGAGGACGCCGCCTTCACCTTCCTCTACCCGCATGTCGCCGCGCACTGGCGCAAGGCCGGCGCGGAGATCGTCCCCTTCTCGCCGCTCGCCGACGAAGCGCCGGCAGAGGACTGCGATGTCTGCTGGCTGCCCGGCGGCTATCCGGAGCTTCATGCCGGCAAGCTCGCTGCTGCAGGAAATTTCCGCGCCGGCATGGCTAGCTTTGCCGCGACGAAGCCGGTGCATGGCGAGTGCGGTGGCTTCATGGTGCTGGGGGAAGCGCTGGAAGACGCGGCTGCCGAGACGCATAAAATGCTCGGCCTGCTCGGCCATTCCACCAGCTTTGCCAAGCGCAAGATGAACCTCGGCTACCGCGAGGCGCGGCTGCGCGCTGATTGCCCGCTGGGGGCGCAAGGCGCGCTGATCCGCGGTCATGAATTCCACTATGCGCAAATGATTTCGACCGGCAATGACGAGCCGCTGGCTGACCTTGCCGACGGACAGGGCAATCCGCTCGGCGCCTCCGGCTACCGGCGCGGCCATGTCAGCGGCACCTTCTTCCATGCCATTGCGAGGGGCTAGAGCATGAAGCTCCAGAACATGAGGCTTTCGCCACGCCAAGTCGTCGACGACATCGCGCTCTGCCTGGTCTTCTTCACCAGGCTACCGCTGCCCGTCTTCGACTTTCGCGGCCGCAGCCTTGCCGCAGCGATCTGGGCCGCACCGGTCGCCGGCCTTGTCGTCGGCCTGATCGGCGCGGTCGTCTATGCCACGGCGGAAAGGTTTGGCCTCGCCATGGGGCCGGCGGCGGCACTTGCTCTGGCCGCAACCTTGCTCACCACCGGCTGCCTGCACGA
The DNA here is from genome assembly GCF_056404235.1 of Mesorhizobium sp. P2_E10. Classification (NCBI taxonomy): domain Bacteria; kingdom Pseudomonadati; phylum Pseudomonadota; class Alphaproteobacteria; order Hyphomicrobiales; family Phyllobacteriaceae; genus Mesorhizobium; species Mesorhizobium sp. P2_E10. The sequence continues at coordinate 484,304 of NZ_JBFUEK010000004.1, read as the reverse complement.
GGACGGGCTTTCCGATGTCGCCGATGGCTTTGGCGGCGGCAAGTCGCGTGGCCGGAAACTGGAGATCATGCATGACAGCCGCATCGGCGCCTATGGCGCGTCGGCACTTGGCCTGTCGCTGCTGATCCGCTGGAGCACGCTTTCGCAATTCGCCGATCCCAACCAAGCCCTCTTCGCCCTCGTGGCCGCAAACGCGGCCTCGCGCGGCTTGCTCGGCTCCTTCATGCATCTGCTGCACCCGGCGCGGTCCGATGGCCTCTCGGCCGCAGCCGGCACCGTATCGCAGGAAGTCGCCATAGCCGGCGCCGTGCTCGGCGCGATACCACTCCTCTTGCTCGGGCTTGGCGGCGCGGTTTTCGCGCTCATCCTGCTCGGTCTTTTGTTTTTCGCCTTCCGCGCACTCTGCCTCAACCAGATCGACGGCCAGACCGGCGATACGGTCGGCGCGCTGCAACAACTGGCCGAGATCGCAATCCTGCTCGTCGCTTCCGTTTCCCTTTCCTGACTCTTCCTCGGAGAATTTGCCCCCATGCCCTTCAAATCGCTTGCTGAACTGCGCGCCGCGTGTCTCGACCTGCCTGCCGGCAGTGACACTGCGGCCAATGCCGTCGCCCGCCGACAGGACACGCTGACCAAGCCGCAAGGCAGCCTTGGCCGCCTGGAGACCATCGCCGCCTGGCTGGCGCGCTGGCAGGGTCGCGACATGCCGAAGCTCGACCGCGTCAAAGTCTTCGTCTTCGCTGGCAACCACGGCGTGACCGCGCAAGGCGTGTCGGCCTTCCCGTCTGAGGTCACCGTGCAGATGGTGGCCAATTTCGCCGGCGGCGGTGCTGCCATCAACCAGCTCGCCCGCATCGCCGGCGCCGAACTCGATGTCATCCCGCTCGACCTCGACCATCCGACGGGCGACTTCACGCAAGCGCCCGCGATGGACGATAAGGCGTTCCTTGCCGCCGTCTCGGCCGGCTACGACGCGGTGACGAAGGACATCGACCTCGTCTGTTTCGGCGAGATGGGCATCGGCAACACCACGCCGGCCGCAGCCATATCAGCTGCGCTGTTCGGCGGCGGTGCGGAGAAATGGACCGGGCGCGGCACCGGCGTCGACGATGCCGGTCTTAAGCGCAAGGTCACCGCCATCGAAGCCGGCCTCAAGCGCCATGCCGAAGCCCTTGCCGATCCGCTGGGGATAGCCGCCGCGCTCGGCGGCCGCGAACTCGCCGCCATCTTCGGCGCGACGCTCGCAGCCCGCCATCTCGGCGTGCCGGTGCTGCTCGACGGCTTCGTCTGCACCGCAGCCGCAGCGCCGCTGGCAAAGCTGCACCCAACCGGCCTCGCCCACACACTCGCCGCGCATGTCTCGGCCGAGTCTGGCCATCGCCGTTTGCTCGAAGCGCTTGAGCTGCCGCCGCTGCTCGATCTCGGCATGCGCCTCGGCGAAGGCTCCGGCGCATGCCTCGCCGTCAACATCGTCCGCTCGGCGCTGGAATGCCACGCCCGCATGGCTAGCTTTGCCGAGGCTGGCGTTTCGGAGAAGTAACCGCAACGCTTGGGTTACCAATGAACGAGCCGTCGCAGATTTTTGGTGATCCCAAACAGGGTCTTCGCGAGATTTTTGCGCGGATTGTCAGAGATTTCGATCGAAAGGTCGGAGCTTTTGCGGGGCTGAAATACAACTCGCCATGGACATTAGCTACGGAGGACTGGGCAGAGCGCTCAGGCCATACGGTCGAAGAATTGTGTGAGATGATTTCTCAATGGCGGATTTCGGTCAGATCCGACCAACCGGATCGGAGAACCATCCAGATTTTTGAAGATCTTCGCAACGCCGCGGAAGAGTGGAGAGCAGAAACCGGCTATAACGATCCGCCCACCCATCTAACTCCAGAAATGACAAAATTCCCAAATCGCAAGGAATTGAAAGCCCATACGCTCAAGTTATGGAGCTCCCTGGGATTGGCGGGGCAATGGCATGACTACGATGCCAGAAACCTTACTTTTGGCGGAGCTTTCGAGGACAGATTTGGTCATAATGTTGCAGTCAGCATGACGTTCAAGCTTGGATATGGCGGGCCAGTTTGGCTGTATTTTCGCTTCCCTTACTACGAGCTTGGTGACCCGACATCTTTTGAACTCCTTATGCTCTCGGGCTGGGGAGTAAATCGCGAGCTTCGTCTGCCGGAAGCCCCGGACCTCGAATGGATCGTCGGCAAAAGCAAGACAAGCTTCGAAGCTGTCGACGGCGTCCTCGCCATAACGCGGGCGATCCTCACCTATCTGCGACCAACCATCAAATAGCAATCGAATGAATGCAGCCATCGAACGGTGGCGAAACATCCCGCTTTCAGGGTCTTTTTCCACCAAGTCTTTGAAGAATTTGGTGGGTGCGCACAGGATTGAACTGTGGACCCGCTGATTAAGAGTCAGCTGCTCTACCAACTGAGCTACGCACCCACTCGACCGGAAAACCGGCGTCGGCGGGCATATAGCCGCCGATACCGGCCGTGTCCAGCCCTGCCGGAATCATTTCCCGACAAATCGCCTGAAGCATGATCCCGAAAAGTGGAATCCGGTTTTCGGAATAGATCATGCTCATGCAAAAACTTAGAGCCCCATCCCGATTCCGTCGGGATGGAACAGGCTCTAAGTGCCGCAGACAGTCAGACGAAGAGCTTGCCCTCAGCCACCTTGATGGCATGGCCGCCGATGCGCGCCGAGGCCAGTTTTCCGCCTTGCACCGTCAGTTCGAGGCGGATGCGCGACGGCCGTCCCATCTCCAGCCCTTGCTCGATCCAAAGCTGCGAACTGCCATCCGTCGGGGCGTCGAAATGCATGATGGCGCCGGCAAAGGCGGCTGCGGCCGAACCGGTCGCCGGGTCTTCATAGGAAGGCGTGCCCGGCACGATCATGCGGACATGGAAGGCGCTGTCGTGGTTCACCGTCTCGCGGCAATAGACATACGGGCTGGCGAACGCCCAGTCGCTCTTGCGCGGCGCCAGTTCCGACCAGGCCTGGTTGTCCAGTTTGATCCGCGCCGCCGCCTCCAGATTGGCGACGGGAATGGTCACGTAGGGCACGCCGGCCGACCAGAACGAGACCCGGTGATTCTCGAAGCCGATCTCATGCGGCGTCAGGCCAAGTGCCGCACCAATCGCCTCCGGGTCGGCGGACAGTTCCAGCGGCTCCGGCAGTTTGGCCAGGTCGAACTCGGCGAAGGTGGCGCCATCGTGCTTGCTGACGGCGCAGCGCACCGGGCCGATATTCTCTTCCAGCACGAAGATGCCGGCGCCGCCCTCGCCTGCCAGCTCGGCGAGCGCAATGGCCGCGCCCACGGTCGGGTGGCCGGCAAACGGCATTTCGTAGTCGGGCGTGAAAATGCGGATGCGGTTTCGGTGCTTGGGATTGTCCGGCGGCAGCACGAAGACCGATTCGGACAGGTTGAACTCGCGTGCGATGGCCTGCATGGCGGCGGTGTCCAGCCCCTTGCTGTCCAGCACCACGGCCAGCGGATTGCCGGCCAGCCGATCGGTCGTAAACACGTCGTAGAGCAAGTAGTTCCGGGTTTTCATTCTTGCCTCAATCCCAACATGGGCGAAATTTAATTTGATATTCGAACCAGCAAGCCTGATCTGTGCACTGATAGGGACATTGCGCATTATAGGGGTCCGGCGTGGACCAGATTGTCAATCTGCCAAAGACGGAATCGGATTCCGCCATCGAGACGGCGCTCGGCCTTGATCACACAGGGCGGCGCAAGACACGTCGCCGTGGCTGGCTCTATGGCCTGCTGGCGCTGATCATCATCGCCGCAAGCCTCGCCGGTTACCAGTGGTATGCCGGGTCCCCTGCCAAGATCGACTACACCACGGCGCCGGCCGCTGTCGCCGACCTCACCGTCGCGGTCTCCGCGACCGGCACGCTGCAGCCCCTCACCCAGGTCGACATTTCCAGCCAGTTGTCCGGCGTCGTCCGCTCGGTCTCGGTCAACGAGAACCAACAGGTCAAGAAGGGCGACGTACTGGCCGCGCTCGACACCGCCAAGCTGGAGGTGCAGATCGAACGGGCGCAGGCCTCCGCCAAGGCGGCCGCCGCCAATGTCGAGGACGCCACCGTCACGCTGACCGAAAACGAAAAGGCGCTGGTGCGTGCCGCTGAGCTGACCAGGCGCGGCATGGCGACCGACCAGTCGCTCGAGGCAGCGACCGCGACGCGCGACCGCTCCAAGGCGGCGCTCGATAGTGCCGAGGCCAATCTCGCCATCGCCAATGCCGATCTGAAATCACAGCAGACGGATTTGGCCAACAGCACCATCTATGCCCCGATCGACGGCATCGTGCTGACACGTTCGGTCGATCCCGGCCAGACGGTCGCCTCCTCGCTGCAGGCGCCGGTGCTGTTCATCATCGCCGCCGATCTCAGGAACATGGAACTGGTGGCGGCGGTCGACGAGGCAGATATCGGCGCGGTCAAGACCGGCCAGCATGCCCGCTTCACCGTCGATGCCTTCCCCGACCGGCCATTCGACGCCGAGATCCGCGACATTTCCTTTGCCTCGGTGACCACTGACGGCGTCGTCACCTACAGTGCGCGGCTCGAGGTCGACAACAACGAGCTTTTGTTGCGGCCCGGCATGACCGCCACTGTCTCGGTCGTCACCAGGCAGGCCAAGGGCGTGCTCACCGTGCCGTCCACCGCCTTCCGCTATCGCCCGGCGCAGCAAGCCGCCCGCACATGGAGCCTGAGCGACCTGTTCACCGGCCGCATGGGGCGTCCTGGCGGCAATCGCCAGCGCCAGCAGCCGACACCGCCCACCGACGGCTCGCGCACGCTCTATGTGCTGGAGAACGGGCGGCCGCACCCGGTCAACGTCAAGATCGGCTCCACCGACGGCGAACTGACCGAGATCACCTCCGGCCTTGGCGAAGGCGCACTGGTCATCACCGCGTCGCAGCAGCGGAGCTGAGCCGTGGCGGCGGGCGCGACCCTCATCAGCTTCGACCAGGTCTGGAAAACCTATGGCCAGGGCGAGGCCAAGGTGCATGCGCTGGCCGGTGTCGATCTCGCCATCCGCCGCGGTGAATTCGTCGCCATCATGGGGCCGTCCGGGTCCGGCAAGTCGACGGCGATGAACATCATCGGCTGCCTCGACACGCCGACCGCCGGCACCTACGCCTTCATGGGCGTCGATGCCGGCCGGCTCGACCGCAACCGCCGCGCTCTGCTGCGCAATCTCTATGTCGGATTCGTCTTCCAGGGCTACAATCTCCTGCCGCGCACCACGGCGGCGGAAAACGTCGAACTGCCGCTGATCTATCGCGGCGTGGCAAGCCGCGAGCGGCGCGATCTCGCCATGCAGGCGCTGGCGCAGGTCGGCCTCGTCGGCCGCGAGCATCATACGCCGGCCGAACTCTCAGGCGGCCAGCAGCAGCGCGTGGCGATCGCGCGCGCCATCGTCACCAGGCCGACGCTGCTCGTCGCCGACGAGCCGACCGGCAACCTCGACACCGCCCGCACGCATGAGATCATGGAGCTGTTGACGCGGCTCAACACCGAGCTTGGCCTGACCATCGCCATGGTCACGCACGAGGCCGATGTCGCCGGCTACGCCGAGCGCACGATCCGCTTCCTCGACGGCCATGTCGCCTCCGACACCGTGAAGCGGGAAATGGCCTAACCATGCTCTGGGAAACCGTCCGCCTCTCGCTCCGCTCCATCCGCCGCAACGTGCTGCGCTCTTTCCTGACGTTGCTCGGCATCGTCATCGGCGTCGCCGCAGTCATCGCCATGCTGACCATCGGCTCGGGCACCACCGAAAAGGTCAAGGCTGACATCTCCAAGCTCGGCAGCAATCTGCTTGTCGTCCGCTCCGGCCGCCCGGCTGGCCCCGGCGGACCGGGCGGACTCGACCAGGTCGTCCGCCCGCTGGCCGAAAAGGATCTTGCCGCACTGGTCGCGCATTTGACCGGGGCGCGCGCCATTTCGCCGGCCTCGCAAAAACAGGTCCGCGTCATCTTCGGCACCGAGAGCCTGACCTCTGGCGTCACCGGCACCGACAGCGCCTATCTCGATGCGCGCGACTGGAAGCTGGTTTCGGGCCGCCCGTTCAGCGATTCCGAGACACGCTCCGGCACCGGCGTGTGCCTTATCGGCGAGACGGTACGCCAGCAATTCTTCGGCGCCGGCGACCCCGAAGGCGAGATCATCCGCGTCAACCGCACCTCCTGCAAGATCATCGGCCTGCTGGAGCCGAAGGGCTATACCGGCTTCGGCCAGGACCAGGACAATGTCGTGCTGATGCCGCTCGCCGCCTACCAGCGCCGCATCGCCGGCAATCGCGACATCGACAACATCTATGTCGCCGCCGACGACAGGACGCCGACCAGCGAGTTGCAGCCGCGCGTCGAGGACATCTTGCGCGACACGCGCCGCATCACGCCCGACCGCGAGGATGATTTCTCGATCCGCGACATGACCCAGATCGCCGACGCCATGGCCAGCGCCACCACCACCATGACCGGCATGCTGGGTGCGGTCGCCGGCGTCAGCCTGCTGGTCGGCGGCATCGGCATCATGAACATCATGCTGGTTTCGGTCACCGAGCGCACCCGCGAGATCGGCATCCGGCTCGCCATCGGTGCGCAGGAAAAGCACATCCTCATCCAGTTCCTGGTCGAGGCGACGGTGCTGTCGTTGCTCGGCGGCATCATCGGCATCCTGATCGGCCTGGCGCTGGCCGGCCTTGCCTCGCTGACACTGGCCATCCCCTTCGCGCCGAGCCCGGCGGTCATCCTGCTCGCCGTCGGCTTCTCCGCGCTGATCGGCATGGTGTTCGGCTTTTTCCCAGCGCTGCGCGGCGCCCGCCTCGATCCGATCGACGCGCTGCGGCACGAGTAAGACCAGGCCAGCTCCATCACTGCGACCTCCATCCGCAACCTTGGATGTTACCGATTCCCACAATGCTGTCGCCGTACCGATCAGCGACCGGTCAACGCTGCTCCATGCGCGGACGACCTCATGACCCTCCGCCGCCCGCGCCCAGGGCGACGAGAAGTTCATCCAGTTGCTCGAACTGCTCGCCCATCGCATCCGCCGCGCCGGTCCCGGCAGCGTCGAGAGCTTCCTTCGAGGGATAGAGTTCGTGCAGGACCACCAGCGTCTTGCCACCCTTTTCCTCGAAGGTCACCGTGGTGACGGGTCCAACGTCACCACCTTCGTCATTGGTCCAGACGATGCGCGAGTGCGGTATCACTTCGACATACCTGCCGAAGAACTCGTCAGAGTTTGAGGCATCGTGGCCGAACGCCAGGCGGTACGTGCCACCGGTACGAACATCCATCTCGCAGGAACGCAGGAACATGCCCATCGACTTCGGCGCCCACCACCGCTTGAACAGCTCGGGCTTGGTCCACGCCTCGAACACGATGCGCGCCGGGCCGTTGACGGTTCGCGTAACGACCAGCTCTCGGTCGGACTTCCGTTCGACCGTCGTGCGGTTGTTCATGGGCTCACTCTCGCTTCTTTTGTCCATCGGCTTTCTCCTTCTGTTTCAATTCCTCGACAACCTTGTCCAACGCGTCGAAGCGTGCGTCCCAGACTTGGCGGTACCTCTCGATCCATGCCGCCTCTTCCTCCAGTCGGCGCAGGCCGAGCTTGCAGGTTCGCACGCGCCCGACCTTTTCCGTGGTGACGAGCCCCGCCTGCTCCAAGACGCCGACATGCTTCTTCATGCCCGTGAGGGTCATGTGGAACTTCTCGGCGAGCTCCGTGATCGAAGCATCGGAACGTCCGAGCTGCTCCAGAACGCCGCGTCGGGTGGTGTCCGAGATCGCGGCGAACGAGGCATCGAGATGGGGGCGAATATACTGAACCATATGGTTCAGTATCTAGCAGACGAATTGGCGGCATGCAAGGGGGCCCGAGCCCGTGCCGCGTTGCCGGCCGCCTTCGCTCCCAAATCGACGTCATTCGATGTAGATTCGATCGACTCGGCGATCTCCTGGCCCTAAGGCAAGATATCTTTGGTCGGAGGCGAACAACGCATGAGCAAGAAGGCACGATCTGATCTTGGTGATGTTCATCATCGAGGCCGCGCTGGCAGGCCTCTGGTGGTATCTCGCCCGCTACGGCATGGCCAACCCCGATCGCGTCCACGCCGACTTCCAAGAGGTCGTCGGCCAGACGATGGGAATGGCGATGGGCGGATTGCTCGGTCTTGGCGTCATCCTGTTCTTTGTCGCCGCCCGCAACGACCGCAAGGCAGCGCAGAACAAGGCGCCGCACTGACCCTCGCTCGCCGTTTGGTTGCCGCTGTCAAAACGGAAGCCGCGCATTCTCCTTGACCTCCTTCATGACGAAGAAAGTCCGGGTTTGCCGAACACCAGGTAGCGCAATCAGCTTCTGCCCGTGGAGCTTGTTGAAATCCGCCATGTCGCGAACTCTTATCTTCAACAGATAGTCGAAGTCGCCGGCCACGAGATTGCAATCCAACACCTCTTTGAGCTCGTGCACGGCCGCCTCGAAAGCGGCGAAGCTTTCTGGTGTCGAGCGGTCGAGCACGACGCCGACCATCACCAGCGCGCCAAGCCCCACCGCAGCGGGCGCGATCTCGGCCCTGACCCCTGTGATGTAGCCTTCATCGAACAGGCGTTGTGTGCGCCGATGGCAGGTGGCTGCGCTGACATTCACGCGGGTCGCCAGGTCCGCATTGGTCAGCCGTCCCTCGGCCTGAAGGAGGCGCAGGATCCTGACGTCGACGCGGTCGAGAGCTTCATCGGAAGATTCTTCCATTTCTTAGGATCCAAGTGGATGATTAGGCCAATGATACCGCAATTTTTTGTATTGCGTGTAAATTCCATAAGGAAGTTCGAGAGCACCTTTCGCATGAGTCCGCTTATGATCAGCCCATAGAAAACGACCACGGCGGAGACAGATCGATGTCACTTCTCGCAAAGTTCGAACGCTATCCGCTGACCTTCGGCCCCACGCCGATCGAGCATCTGCCGCGGCTGAGCGCGGCGCTGGGCGGGAAGGTGCAGGTTTACGCCAAGCGTGACGATTGCAATTCCGGGCTCGCCATGGGCGGGAACAAGCTACGAAAGCTCGAATACATCGTGCCTGACGCTATTCGCTCCGGCGCCGACACGCTGGTGTCGATTGGCGGCGTCCAGTCGAACCATACGCGCATGGTCGCCGCAACGGCCGCCAAGATCGGCATGAAGTGCGTGGTGATCCAGGAGAAGTGGGTGCCCCACTATGATGCGGTCTACGATCGGGTCGGAAACATCCTGATGACGCGCCTGATGGGTGCGGACTGCCGGCTCGTCGACGACGGCTTCGACATCGGCATCCGCAAAAGCTGGGAGGACGCGATCCAGTCGGTCAAAGACGCAGGCGGCAAGCCCTATCCAATCCCGGCCGGCGCCTCGGTGCACAAGTTCGGCGGGCTGGGCTATGTCGGCTTCGCCGAGGAGGTAGCGAGCCAGGAGGCCGAGCTCGGTTTCACCTTCGACTACATCATCGTGTGCGTGGTCACTGGTTCGACGCAGGCCGGCATGATCGTTGGCTTCGCCGCACAAGACCGCGCCGACCGGGTGATCGGCATCGACGCCTCCGGGACACCAGACCAGACCCGCGCGCAGGTCCGCCGCATCGTCGACGACACCGCCGCCCTCGTCGGGCTTGGCCGCACTGTGCGCGACGACGAAATCGTGATCAATCCGGACTATGCCTATCCGGCCTATGGCGTTCCGTCGGACGCCACGAACGACGCGATACGATTGGCGGCCCGCACCGAGGCCATGATCACGGATCCGGTGTACGAGGGGAAATCGATGCAGGGCCTGATCGATCTAACTGCGAAAGGCTTTTTCCCTGAGGGCTCCAGAGTTCTCTACGCGCATCTGGGTGGCGCCCCGGCCATCAACGGCTACAGCTATTACTACAAGGACGACGGCGCCCGCCTTCCGAAGCGGCCGGAACCAGCGGTGGTCCCAGCAGACGAACCTAGCAGCCGGGACAACTCGCAGTACGACGCGCTGCCGCCACTCTTCCCGTAGTTCGGTTTCGATTCAGGCGCTCACTCTGACGACGAGTCACCGCTCGGCGACATCACAGGCCGGGGTCCAGTTCACCACCCGCAAAATGCCACTCGACCAGCGGCTTCATGTGCGGCGATAGCCCGTCCGGCAGGTCGGTGGCATGACGGATGATCACTGGCCCCTCGATCTCCGGATCGGCCTCGGTCGCGACGAAGGCGCTGATGCGTTGAGCGATCTCGTCGGCGGGCGCCGTCTCGTGATAGCGGCGGAAGATCACGGTGCCGCTGTTGGTCGACAGGGCATGCCAGCGCTTGCCGCGTTTCGCACCGAACAGGTCGAGGCCGGTCTCTTCGCGCACCTCACGGATCATATTGAAATCGACATCGACCAGCCCGTCGCGAAAATCGACAGGCTCGAACGATCCGGCGGCAAAGTAGACACGGCCGGCATTGACGGTGTGCGGCCCCATGCGAATCGCCACCAGCGCATTGTCACCGGCCACGAGCATGGCATGCGCATAGGCGTGCTCGGCGCCGGAATTCTCGCGCCGCTTGCGCCAAAGCATGAAGGTCGAATAGCCGACGGCGTGGCAGCGGCCGACGAGGCGGTTGTCGCGCCATGCAAGTTGCGAGAGCAACACCACCGTGCCGTCGAACAGGGCCGGGTTGGCTATTGTCTCGCGCTGCCAGTTTTCGGCAATCGCCTCCGCATTATCCAGCGCGAACGGGTGCGGGCCGGGATCCAGCCGCACGTCGATGGCGTCGACCGGCAGGATGACGTTGCGTGGCAGATCGAAACTCAACGCAGCCTCAGACCATATCCAGGGTGATCGCCACCGGGCAATGGTCGGAGGCCTTCGGCCGGTCCCAGCCGGCGCGCGGAAAGCGGTCCACCGCCTGTCCCGCCGGGAATATGGTGCGCCAGGGTTGGCCGTTGCGGATGATGTCGGGAACGGCCGTCGCGTTGCTGGCCGCCAAACCCTTCGACAACAGGATGTAGTCGAGCTGGCACAGATGCCGCTCCTCCGGTCCGCGCGTGTGATAAAAGCTCCAGCGGTCCATTTCCGGCCGCCGCTCAACGACGTTTTCGCAAAAGCCTCCAGCGGTGAGCACATTGAGGCAGGACTGGCTCTCGTCGACCACCGTGAAGCGATAGCCATCGATATTGTCGCCCTCGATCTTCACCCGTTGCCGGTAGTCGTTCATGTCGCCGCAGATCGCCCAGCGCTTGTCGGCGGCATGGTCCTTGCTGAAGCGCTCCTCGATGATGCGGCGCACCGCTTGCGCCTCGGCGATACGCACCGGCATTGTCGCCTCGCGTCCGTCGAGACCGTTGCGCGGCGAGCCCATCGATTTGAAATGCACGAGGTACAGCGTCAGCGGCACGCCACCCACCGTCACATCGACCTCGAGGCAGTCGCGCCGGAAGATCCGCTCATTGGCCTGGTTTCCCAGTGCCGCCAGCTCCGGCGTATGCAGGCCGAACTGCTCGAACGTGACATAGGCATGGCTGGTCATGCGCACGAATTCGATCGGCTGGCCCTGCGCGGTCTCGTTGCGCATCATCACCGCAACGTCGATGCCGCGCGAATCATTGCCGGCGGTTGTGTATTTCTGCCGGTAGCCCTGCCCCACCATCTTGAACAGATAGCCGTATTCGAAAGCCTTCAGCGCCTCGATATTGTCGACCTCCTGCATGCAGATGATGTCCGCGCGCGTCGCAGCTATAGCCAGCGCCGTCAGCTGGCGCGTGTCGTCGGACTGCGCGATGGCGCGGGCCTGCTCCAGCATCTTGTATTCGGCCTCGCTCTGGATATCGAAAAGCGCCAGCGTGCGATCTTCGTTGAGCTGGTTGCGGTAGCCGGAGAAATCGAACCTGTTCATCAGGTTTTCGACATTGAAGGTAGCAAGGCGCAGCGACATGACCGTGACCTTTGCCTGCAAGCGGCCGCGAAGACAAGGGGCCGCTCCCATGCCCGTCATGGTTGATGGAACCTTTCCGTTCATCCTCCGTTCAGACGGGAAGTTCCATCAATACGGTTCTTCCCCGGGGTAGTCTGGGCGTGGGGCCTGTATCTCCAGGAGAGTGCAATGAACTCGCTCTTTTTGTCTTCTGTCCGGTCCGGGGTAATGACCCTCGGTCTTTTGGCGAGCCTGACGGCCCCATCCCTGGCCGGGCCCATCCTGCAACCCGATCCATCGGTCCCGGCCAATGCCGCGGCGCCGGAAATCATACCTGTCCGCGACGAGTGGGCCGGCAGCGGCCCCAACGGGCAAAACGAGGAGGATTGGCGCTGGCGCCGCCACGATGGCCGTCGGTGGTCCAACAATTTCGGCGAGCGCCGTTTTACCCGGTCGAACGATTGGGACAATGGCAACTGGAACGGCGGAGACAACTGGCGTTGGCGCCATCATCGCCATCATCGCGGCGGCGATTTTGATGGCGGCGCCGCGATTCTCGGCCTCGGTCTAGGGCTCGGCCTCGGCAGCATCTACAACAATGGGTACTACAACAACGGCTACTACAATGGCGGCTACTACGTGCAGCCGGCACCGCGCCGCTACTATCGGGCGCAGCGGCTTTCCAGCGCCCATGTCCAGTGGTGCTATGATCGTTACCGGTCGTATCGGGTTCGGGACAACACCTTCCAGCCTTACAACGGCCCGCGCCAGCAGTGCTGGTCGCCCTATAGCTGAGCAAGGCAGCCTGGCGAATTCCCTACGGCGCCGCGCATCGCGGCGCCGTTTTTCGTCAGCAGGCACCACAAAATCTGCGCAGCATTCCCGACGCTAACGCTATGTTTATCCGGCAGGACTATCGCTCAATTGATCAGACCGCTCCCCACGCGACGATCGCCCGGGATTTTGTGCGATGGCCGACGACGAACACGAACACAGAGACAAACACAGACAGCGCGTCCTCAAGGGCGCGACGATCCTGACCGGCCTGACCAATTCCGAGGTCAAGTGCACGGTGCGCAACATGCATGCCGGCGGTGCCGAGCTGAAAGTAGCGATCGACGCGCGCGTGCCGGACGAATTCCTGCTCTACGTGCCAACCGACGGCATCGGCTACAAGGCGGTGGTCCGCTGGCGCCGTGAAGACCGCATCGGCATCGTGTTCACCGGCACCGAGCCGAAACCCCACTGGCACTACGGCTGAACACAACACACCGTCGCGATCGTTCGGCTTGTTGACTGCTAGCCTGGATCTTTGGCGTGGTCCTCCTGCGCCCTGGCGGACAGCTGCTTCAACACGTCAAGGAAGGCGTTGAATCGCTCCTCACCGATCTCCGCCGCCCATTCCGCGTGCAACCGCCGCAGGCAGGTGAAAATCGTCTCGACAAGCTGCCACCCGCGCGCGCTCAGGTAGATGAGGCGCCGGTCGCTGCCCTCGGGAGAGCGCCGCTCGATATAGCCGAGCTCCTCGAGCTGGATGAGGAGGTAGTTGATCGCCTGCCTCGACATTCGCTTCTGGCGAGCCAGTTCCGACGGCCTTACGCCATCCGGAAGGGGATAGGAGAACACGGCGAAGTGAGCGTCCTGGAAGTCGGTGAAGCCGGCGTCATGAATGGCCTTGTGCATCTGGTTGCGAACGTGCTGCCAGGTGATGCGCAGGAGAGCCCCGAAGAAGGGCGGGCGCAGCTCCCTGTCGGGCTTCGGCGGTTCTTCCGTCTGACTGGCTGTTGACATTGTTGTAAAGTCCTTTTACAAATTCTGTAAAACCACTTTACAACAAGGAGCATGTCGATGGAAGCGGGTACACAGAGCGTCTTGAGGATCGGTGAGCTGGAATTGCGCTTCCTGGTCACCGACAAGGGTGCAACCGTGTTTGAATTCGTTGTCCCGTCCCGCGCCCGCGTACCGGCGCCCCACTTCCATCAGGAGGCGGACGAAACGCTGTATGGGCTGGAGGGCATTTTGACGATCACCGTTGATGGGCGAAAGCAGGAACTCGGCGCCGGCGATGCCATCTTCATTCCGCGTGGAAGTGTCCACCACCACGAGAACCTGCACGACGATGTGTCGCGGACTTTGGCCGTGATGACGCCGGGGTCCATCGGGCGCAGCTACTTCGACGAGATTGCCGAGGTGATCAACGTCCCCGGCAAGCCCGACCTGGCCAAGGCGAAGGAGGTCATGCTGCGCCACGGGCTCGTGCCCGCGTAGGTCCCCAGCTGCGACGACCGCGTCGGCGTGCTGTTCACCGGCACCGAGCCAAAACCGCGCTGGCACTACGGCTGAACACCTCCGGGAATCGCTACTCTTTGCAGCCGGCGAGCGCGCGTCTAGCCAGGCGGCAGGATTTTCAGTGTCTGCTCGTCAAACAAGGGTTCGTCCTGGCCGACGCGAACAAACAGAAGTCTATCCGACTCGGACGATTGCACCTCGAAATACTGGATGCCATCGGGGGCTTCACCCCATTCGCCGCAAGGCGGCTCGCCAACCTCATCGGGATTGGCAAGGGCCTTCAACTCCTTTGCATAGGCGGCATTGGGGCTGAAAGTGTAGCGGATGACCCCCGCGGGCGTGGTCCCTTCGGTGTAACGCGTCAGCTCGCAGCGTTTGGCGACAGCCTTGTCGGTCTTTTCCTGGAATATGCGCTGCAATGCAGCCTCGGCGGTTTCGCCCGGCTGGACGTCGAAGACCTCGACCAGCGGATCGGCCGCGCCGCCATCGCTGTATTTGATGGCAAGTGCTCTGCCGACAAACTCGAAATGGATCTGGCGAAAGCCGAAATCACAGCGCTGCACCCAGGCGGCAAGCCCGACGCCCTGGTCCGCCAGCCTTTCCCAGGCGCATTTGTCGACAGGCGGACGTGACGGCTTGCCTTTGGCGGCATGCGCCCCGCCAGACATGGCGACAAGCGCCAACAGGGCGCGGGCGAACAATCTCACGCTTCTATTCATCGCTGCATCCAGTCAAGGTGAAGGCATCCCAGGCCGCGCTGTCGGGATTGGCATTGGCAAAATCGGGCCATTCGACAAAGGTCGCACCAAAATCCGGCAGCAACAGCCCTGTCGGCGCCGGCGACGCCTCATGGGCGTTCAGTTGCTCGGCACCACCTGCGTTCAACGCATAGACCTGCTCGTCCCACACCCGGCACAATCCACTGCCATCCTCGCTGCCAGCGTCGCGGTCATCGTCGGTGCAGGGATGCCGGATCGTGCCCAGTGGAAAAGAGTTCTTGCCATTGGTCCAGGTGATGTCGGACGGCAAACGGATGTCGGTATTGGGCACCGTCAGTGAAAACACCTCGGTCGTGAGCGCCGCCGGCTCGTTGGCGATGGGCCGGAACTGCATGGTCGCTCCCGAGCGCGGTTCGCGATAGGTGGCGTGGCTCAACAGACATTCCTTCGCATTCGCGACCTGCAACAGGCTGAGCATGCTCAGAACGATGACGCCTGCCTTGCGGATGATCATTGATTTCCCCCGTGAAGCATCAAGCGTGTAGCATCCGACCAGGGTCGTGGCCAAAGGGAAAGAAAATCCGGTGATGCAGCGTCTGATGGTGACGATCTCGATATGCGCATTGCTGGGCGGTCCTGCCCTCGGCGCCGAGCCCTATGTCGGCACCTGGTCTACGAATCGGCTGAACTGCACGGCTGCCGCCGACGTCCAGCGCCAGACGGTCTACACTCTGTACCGGAAAGCCCTTTCGGCTCCCGATCTCGGCTGCGAGCAGGCGAAATTTCGCAAGGACGCCACAGGCTGGCTGGTGCGGGCAAGCCAATGCTACGGCTCCGATCCATCGGCCGAAGAGCCATTCTCGCGGATCATCCATGTCGTTACCGACGGAGCGCTGTTGCGGTTGACCTGGCCTGGCTTCGACAGTGGACCGCTGGTCAGATGCTGAAGACAGTCGAGCTTGTCCCCTAGATCAGCCCGACGAGCAGCGCTGCCCCGCCAAGGAAGCCGGCAGCGCAGACCCAGAGAACCCATAGACCCCACACCTTGCATTCGAGCACGGCCGCGGCGGGATTGGCGGGATCATAGTGCACATCGACCTTGCTGCCCTCGACATAGCGTTTCGACTGGCCGCCGACGAGGCGCGGCAGCGTGGCCGTCAGCGTTCCACCGAAGGCGACGCGATCGGCGCTGTAGCGCTGGCCGGCGACGCTGTAGCTGTAGACGATTCGGGATTTGAAGACCGTGCGCCAGGGGCGGTAGCCACTGTTGCGGGTTTGAAATTCCTGCAGGCCGGAGGTGTCGATGCGTCCGGCGGTGACAGGCCATTTGGCCGCCTGTTCCGCCAGCGACTTCTGGGCAAAGCCCATGCGCAGGATGAACAATCCCATGACCAGCAAAAGCACCGCGGCGCTAAGGTTCTGCGGCTTGGGCAAATGCGGCCCGATCGCTTCCAGCGCACCGCCGACGGAAAGGACCAGCACAAGCGCACCAACCACCAGCCCCGTGGAGAGCGTGGCCATGAACTTGAAGGCGCCTTCAGGCATGGTGCGCTCGATCACGGCCTTGGCCGGATTGGACGGGTCGTAGAAAACGGTGACGGCGGCCCCCTTGGGAAAGCGCGCGAGGGTTTCAGGCACCTCGAAATTTCCGAGGTTCTCCTGCACACTGTAATGCGAACTTTGAAATGACTTGCCACCCACCTTGTACTGAAAGGTGATCGCCGGAAAATTGCGGATCTCGGTCGAAGTGCTGCTGTCCGAGCCGGATCCCGAACTGGTCACCTCACGGGCTTCCACCCGCGACGAGATGATCCTGCCCGGCGTCGGCAACCAGCGACTGACCGCGCGCACCTCTCGCCACTTCAACAACGTCACAAGGCTGAGCCCACCGGCGCCCAGGCATGCGAACCCGATCAACAGAAACTTGATATCCAAAACGCACCCCCTGGCATGCATGCCCAGGACCAATTGGTCCTACCCTGCACACGCATAGCACGGATGGTGAGAACAACGCGTCTGTTCAAAAACCTTGGGGAGATCGCGCCTCAGTCGACGAATTCGACGCCGACAAGCGTCATCGAGCGCCAGCACACGCGTGCTGCACGGCTTCGCGCCGCACCGTTGATCGCCAGATCGAACCCCGAAGGCACGCCGGTTGCATCGCCGAAGCTCAGCAGTGTCCCATTTTCGGACTCATTGCGGACGACGCCTTCCATTGTGCCAAAGCCTCTGTTGAAGCGCAGCACAGCGCCTTTGAGTGCGCGCCGCCGCCGATCCACGCGGCGCTCGCTGATCGCGTTGCTGTCAACCGTCATCTGCATCGTCCCAGCTCCGTTACCGTTGATGACGGTCAAGCGAGTTTCGTGCCAGTCTCTTCGTGCCGGAATGGCACGACCGCAAAAAGCCGGCGGATCGCTCCGCCGGCTTTCTTGTGCAGTGATGAAATTGCGAACTAGTTCTTGGCCTTGTCGACCAGCTTGTTCTTGGAAATCCACGGCATCATCGCGCGCAGCTTGGCGCCGACTTCCTCGATCTGGTGGCTGTCATTGTTGCGGCGGATGCCCTTGAAGCGCGACATGCCGGCGCGGTATTCCTGCATCCACTCCGAGGTGAACTTGCCGGTCTGGATGTCCTTCAGCACGCGCTTCATCTCGGCCTTGGTGTCGGCGGTGATGATGCGCGGACCCGAGACATACTCGCCCCATTCGGCGGTGTTCGAGATCGAGTAGTTCATGTTGGCGATGCCGCCTTCATAGATCAGGTCGACGATCAGCTTGACCTCGTGCAGGCACTCGAAATAGGCCATTTCAGGCGCGTAGCCGGCTTCCACCAGCGTCTCGAAGCCGGCGCGGATCAGTTCGACCAGACCGCCGCACAGCACCACCTGCTCGCCGAACAGATCGGTCTCGCATTCCTCGCGGAAATTGGTCTCGATGATGCCCGAACGGCCGCCGCCGACGCCGCAGGCGTAGGACAGAGCGAGATCGAGCGCGTTGCCCGAGGCGTCCTGGTTGACGGCGACCAGGCACGGCACACCGCCGCCCTTCTGGTATTCGCCGCGCACCGTGTGGCCAGGGCCCTTCGGCGCGATCATGACGACGTCGACTGTCGACTTCGGCTCGATCAGGCCGAAATGCACGTTGAGGCCGTGCGCGAAAGCAATCGCCGCGCCATCGCGGATGTTCGGGGCGATCTCGTTCTTATAGATGTCGGCCTGCAATTCGTCAGGCGTCGCCATCATCATCAGGTCGGCCCATTTGGCGGCGTCCGCCACGCTCATCACCTTGAGCCCGTCGGCCTCGACCTTCTTGGCGGTCGCCGAGCCGGCCTTGAGACCAATGGCAATCTCCTTGGCACCGGAATCCTTGAGGTTGAGCGCATGCGCCCTGCCCTGGCTGCCATAGCCGATGATGGCGACCTTCTTGCCCTTGATCAGGTTGAGATCGGCGTCGCGATCGTAATAAACACGCATCTTTTGCTTCCTTCCCGTTTGAAAATCAGAGGCCTTGCGGCCCGGCTTTTGCTCCGTATAGAGCGAGAAACTGCTGCGTCGCCCGGGCGGCATCGCCACCGATTGCCGCGTCAGTCGATTCCAGCCGGTCGCCGAGCAGCAGACGGATCTGCACGTCACGGGCGACCAGCCCGAAAAAGGTGCGGAACGCCGTTTCGGCATCCGTAAAGTCGAGCAACCCGGCCTGCTTGCCGGCTTCCAGCACCGGCTTCAGCCGCCTGGCCAGCGCAAAGCGACCATTCTCCAGCACGATGGCGCCGAGATCGTCCTTGCCGGAGCCAGCATGACTGACCGCCACGCGGTTGAGCGCGATCGAGGTGTCGCTCGAAATCACCTTGAGCCAGTCGCAAGCGAAGCGCTCGAGGCTCGCCGTCAGCGAGGCGAGATCAAGCCCCTTCCGGTCGACCTGTGCCACCCGCACTTTCGACGCCTGCCACTGCACGGTCGCCGTCAACAGCCCGTCGCGGTCGCCGAACCATTTGTAGAGCGTTTCCTTGGAGCAGCTCGCCCGCCGCGCCACGGCGGTCATGGTCAAATGATCGCCCTCCTCGACCAGCAAGCGCAGTGCAGCGTCCAGCACGGCCTGCTGCCGTTCTGTCAGCGCTTCGCTGCTGTCGATGTCGGCGCTTGCCTGCAACAAAATCTTTCCCTGCCCGCTGACGTCTGGGGTTCTCGCCCGAAGGCGTACCGTACGTTACGGTTCGGCATATTGCGCAATCCGGCGCCCGGTGCAAGAGCCGATACGGAAAAAATCACCAACTGCAGATGCCCAATGCCCGCTAAGGCCTTGGCTCAGTCGCTTGCGGGTGGGAGGCGCAGCCGTCCAAGCAGGCCAGACAAGGTGTCGAGTTCATTCTGTGAAAGCCTGGCACCGACCAGATCGGCGATCGACTTTCCGTAGACCGCCCACATCTGGCGGCGGGTCTCGCGGCCTTTGCCGGTGATGCGGATGGTCTGGCCACGGCCGTCATCGGCAACCCTGAGCTTCTCGACCAGGCCGTCGGCCTCGAGCCGCGCCAGCAGCCGCGAGATGTTGTATTGCGCAAACAAGGTGCGCTCGATGAGTTGGAACGGCCGCAGCCCGCCTTCGCCCGCCTCGGCAAGCTCATGCAGCACATCATACCAGGCAAGCGGCGGCAGGCCACCGGCCTTCAACGCGGCCTCGGCGCTTTCCACCAACTGGCGTGAAACCCGCATCAGGCGGGCCCAGCCTTTGATGGCCGCCGGCGAAGGCGTGGCTTTCTCTGTCATGGCCGTATCCTAGGCGATAGATGCAGTTGCATCAAGCTTGACGATCAATGCACATGCATCTATATAGATGCAATTGCATTAACTGAGAGAAAATCCGATGAAGCACGAAATCTGCAAACTCGCCGACATCCCGCAAACAGGCAGCCTGATCGCGCCGTTCTTCGGCCGCGAGGTGCATGTCTACCGCAGCGGCGACCGGATCCGCGCCGCCGCCAATGTCTGACTGCATTTCGGCGGGCCACTCGACTGCAAGGACGGCAAGCTCGTCTGCCAGTGGCACGGTGCCTCGTTCGATATGGAAAGCGGCGACCGCCTCGAAGGCCCGGCGCCAAAAGCCTCCCGGCTGATGTTCCTCTCCACCCGCGTCGAGGACGGCGCCCTGAACTATGTCTGGGGAGAGTGAGATGACCGACAAGTTCATCCTGGTCAGCCACCATCTCTGTCCCTATGTGCAGCGCGCGGCGATTTCGCTGGCCGAGAAGGGCGTGCCGTTCGAGCGCGTCACCATCGATCTTGCCAACAAGCCGGACTGGTTCAAGGCGATGTCGCCGCTCGGCAAGGTCCCGCTGCTGCGCGTGCGGCATGAAAGCGACGAAACGGTAATTTTCGAATCGGCCGTCATCCTCGAATTCCTCGAGGAAACACAGGACAACCCACTCCACCCTGCCGATCCCTATGCCCGCGCCCGACACCGCGCCTGGATCGAATTCGGCTCGGCAACCCTGAACGCCATCGGACGATTCTATTCGGCGCCGACGCAAGGATCCCTGCTTGCCGAAGCCGAGGCGCTGTCGGCGATGTTCGATCGTCTCGAAGCCGAACTCGCGGATGGTATCGATCGGTCAGGGCCATGGTTCGCCGGCGAGCGCTTTTCACTCGTCGATGCGGTCTACGGCCCGATCTTCCGCTACTTCGATGCCTTCGACCGCATCGCCGATTTCGGCATGCTGAGCGGCAAGCCGCTTGTTCAGGCCTGGCGCAAGGCATTGGCCGAACGCCGGTCGGTGAAGAACGCGGTCGCGCCCGACTATCCGCAGCGCCTTGACGCGTTTCTGCTGGCCAAGGGCTCGCATCTGTCGGCCCTCATTCGCCGAAACGATCCGGCCACTGCGCTTCAACAAGCCCGATCGGCCTGAACGGATCGATCAGCGTTCCGGCCACCATCGAGGCAAGCACGCTTGGCACTGGCGGGATTTTAGCGATGGTCGCCACCAGCCTGTCACGGAAAAAGGGCAGCATCGTTCCGTCCGACTGGTAGAATGGCGTCAGCGCCAGCGACAGCAGTTGAAAGACCCGGATATGCCATCGCCGCGCCCGGGCGTAGGCTTCCAGCGCTGCCTCGACGCTGCCCGCTTGTGCCAATGCATGGCTGAGCGCGGCCGCGTCGAGCAGCGCCATGTTGGCGCCCTGCCCGAGCTGCGGGCTGGTCGAATGCGCAGCGTCGCCGATCACCGCCAGCCTCCGGCCGGTCGGCAGCTTCATCGTGTGATGGCCATAACGCGCCAGCGACAGCTGGTCGAAACTGTCGATCTGGCTGGTGAACGCCTCGCACTCCGGCCATAGCGAGACCAGTCTTGCTTTCCAGGCGTCGAGTCCTGCTGCCCGAACCTGTTCGACATCCGCCGGCTTCAGACTCCAGAAAAACGCTGCCATCTTTTCAGCACTCGGCTCCGGGCGGCCGATCGGCAGCACGCCGATCATCACGCTGGCCTTGTGGTAGCGCTGCAACAGCGCGTTCTCGTCGAACCCTTCGCGCCAGCCGAGCGACGCCCAGAACGCGCCGTAGGTAAGCGGCCGCGGCTCGGCTGGATCGTTCAGGCACTGGCGCAGCTTCGAGCGCGAGCCACTGGCGTCGACGACGAGGTCGAACGGCCCTGCCTTACGGCCATTATCGAAGATCAGGCTCGCCCGCTCGCCCACGTCCAGCGTCTCGATCTCGACGCCGGTTTCGATGGCTATGCCTTGGCGCTGCGCGGCGCGGAACAACACGTTGAACAGCGCCGCCCGATGCACCGCCAACCCAAAGCGTCCGCCGCTCTGTGCATCGTAGCGCACGGCGAGCACGGTGCGGCCGGTGCTGGCGTCGGCGCCATGCAACCGGTCGATGCGGCTGCCCAGCGCCAGGATGTCGTCGAGCAGGCCAAGATCGGCAAGCACCGTCAGCCCGGTCGGCTGCAGGATCAGCCCGGAACCGACGGGCTTCGGCTCCTCGAAGCGCTCGAAGACGGTGACCCGGTGCCCGGCGCGCTTCAGATAGAGCGCGGCGGCCAGTCCGGCCGGCCCGGCGCCGGCAATCGCGATGTCGAGAGAAATGCCCATTGCCCGCCGAGTCTTGCCCAGGCCGGACAATCCTTCAGCGGTGTCGCTAAATCAAGTTGCGGTCGGGGCTTTCACGCCTGGTCAGCATCAAAAACAGCCCGCGCATTGCGCACTGCATCGTGGTTGAGCTCGGCCCACTGGATCAACTGGTGCAAGGCGCCGAACATCGAGCGCCCGAGATCGGTGAGACTGTATTCGACGCTTGGCGGTTTGGTCGGGAACACCTGGCGACGCACATAGCCGTCGCGCTGCAGGTCGTGCAGTGTCTGGGTCAGCATGCGCTGCGAAATATCAGGCACCAGGCGGCGCAACTCGCCGAAGCGATAGTTTTTTTCGGCAAGTGCCATCATCAACAGCGAACTCCATCGGCTGCTGATGCCCTGGATCACATCGCGCACCGGGCAATCGGCGAGATTTCCGCCGCCGCTCTGCGCTTTGTAGATCTCGAGTTTCGACCTCAGATTGACGATGTTGCTGTCCACGGCTGGTTCCCTGTCTGTGCCTACCTCCCGTAAAACTGCCTTCTTTACGGGGGTCGGTCAATTCCTATTTTAGTGCTGGTCTCTTTTTGAGACCTATGTAGGCACCCGCCGCTTCGGCGCAACGACAGGACCTCCCAATGACCGAAACCCTTCTCGTCACCGGCGCCGCCGGCCAGCTCGGCCGCGGCGTCATCAATCATCTGCTGGACACGCACAAGGTTGCGCCGGCGAACATCATCGCCACCACCCGCAATCCTGAAAGCCTGTCCGATCTGGCGGCGCGCGGCGTCGATGTCAGGGCCGCCGACTTCAACGACGCGGCCTCGCTGGAAAGCGCATTCAAGGGCGCCGACAGGGTGCTGATCATTTCGACCGGCGATCTCGACATCAAAAGCGGCAGGCGTCTGAAGCAGCATGAGACGGCTGTAGCCGCGGCGAAGCAGGCAGGCGTTTCACATCTACTCTACACATCGATGCCCAATCCGGAGCCGGGTTCACCGGTGCTGTTTGCCGGCGACCACTACGGCACCGAGCAGGCGATCAAGGCCAGCGGCATTGCCCATACGATCTTCCGCAACGGCTGGTACCAGGAGAACCTGTTCATGGCGCTGCCGCACGCCATTGCCTCGGGACGGTGGTATACGTCGGCAGGCGACGGCCGCGTCGCCCATGGTGCGCGCGACGACATGGCAGCAGCCATCGCCGCCGGCCTCGCTTCCGGTTCGACCGACAGCAAGACCTACACGCTGACCGGCCCGCAAGCCTATACGACGGCCGAGATCGCCGCCCTGGTCAGCGAAGTCACCGGCAAGAAGCTGGACGTCATCCAACTGCCTGAAGAGGCCCTGATCGAAGGCGTGAAAGCGGCCGGCGTTCCCGAGGATTTCGCCAGCGTCATCGTTTCCTTCGACACCAACACGCGCTCAGGCCGCATCGCCCTGGTGACGGACGCGGTCGAGAAATTGTCCGGCAGAAAGCCGCAAACGCTGAAGCAGTTCCTCGAGGCCAACAAGGCCGCCTTGGCCGGCTGAAGCCTGCGCTGCGGGGAGCCGAATTCGAGTTCGGCTTCCCGCACTGCTACTTCGATTTCTTGAGCAATCCCAGTCGGATCAGGCTTTCGCCGGTTGCAACGATGGCCTCTTCCCGCGAGCGTGGCGCCCAGCCGAGCATGCGCATGGCCTTGGCCCCCGTCGCGTTCCTCGCCTTGCCGAGCTCGGTCACGATCTGGGCTGCCTGCCCGTCGAACAGTCCGACGATCCTCACCAGCCAATCCGGCAGCACCCGCGTCGGCACGCGCGAGGCCGCATTGCCCAGCCGGGCTTTCAGCGTCTGTGCAATCTCCAGCATCGTCATGAAATCGCCGCTGATGGCCAGGAACCGCTCGCCCTTGGCCAGCGGATTGGTCATGGCGCGCAGATGCAGGTCCGCCACGTCCCGCACGTCGACCACGCCGAACAGCATGCGCGGCAGGCCCGGCATTGCGCCGTCCATCAGGCGTCCTATGAACTCCGTGGAGGTCGAATGATCCGGCCCCAGGACCGGTCCGAAGATCCCGACCGGATTGACGACCGCCAGCTCCAATGCACCGCCTTGACCGGCAATGAAATCCCACGCTGCCCGCTCCGCCAGCGTTTTCGATTTCACATAGGCGCTGACCTTTTCCGCCAGGTTGCTCCAGTTCTCCTCCGTGAACGGACGGCCGGCAACCGGCGCCTGGCCATAGCCGACGGCGGCGAAGGACGAGGTCAGCACGACACGCTTGACGTCGGCATCGCGCGCGGCCCGCAGCACGCGCAGGGCGCCTTCGCGCGCCGGGATGATCAGCTCGTCTTCATGCCTGGGCACATCGGGCGGGAACGGCGAAGCGACATGAAGAACATACGCGCATCCGGCGACGGCTTCCGGCCAGCCCGTGTCGGTCATCAGATCGGCATAGGCAAAGGAAAGCGCCTCGCCGGGCTCGCTACCGCCGACCTTCAGCATGGCGAGAACGTCGGCTTCGCGCTTGGCTGAGCGCACCGTGGTGCGCACGCGATAGCCTGCGTCCAGCAGAGCCAGGATGCAGTGAGCGCCGAGGAAACCCGACCCGCCGGTAACAAGCACCAGTTCGCCGCTCATGCCCGCCTCCGCAATGGTCTATGCGTTCGAGACCCTCAAATCGCCACCTGCGTTCCGATCTCGACCACGCGTCCGGTCGGGATCTGGAAATACTCCGTCGCATCTGCTGCCGTGCGCGCCAGGCCGATGAACAGCTTGTCCTGCCACACCGGCATGCCGGAATTGGGCGAGGCCTTGAGCGAGCGCCGCGACAGGAAGAACGACGTGGTCATGATGTCGAACTTCCAGCCCTGCTTGCGGCAGATCGCCAGTGCACGCGGAATGTTGGGCTGTTCCATATAGCCGAAGGTCAGCGTCACCCGCATGAACAGCTCGTTGACCGTCTCCATCTTGACGCGGTCGCTGTCGGGCACCACCGGCTGCGGCGCCGTCACCACCGACAGGATGACGTTCTGTTCGTGCAGCACCTTGTAGTGCTTCAGGCTGTGCATCAGCGCGGTCGGCGCGCTCTGCGGATCGCTGGTCAGGAACACGGCCGTACCGGACACCAGCTGCGGCTTCTTCTTCAACAGATTGCCGGCCAGGAAATCGAGCGGGATCTCGTTCCTGCGCGTCTTGTCGAACAGATAGCGGCTGCCGCGCACCCAGGTCGCCATGGCCAGAACGATGGTGAAGGCCACCGCCAGCGACGCCCAGCCGCCCTCGAACACCTTGACGATGTTGGAGGCGAAGAAGCCGATGTCGATGAACATGAATACCGCCGTCATAGCGATTGCCACCCAGAGCCGCCATTTCCAGATGCGGGTCATGACGACATAGAGCAATACCGTCGTCACCAGCATGTTGCCGGTCACCGAGATACCATAGGCGGAGGCCAGCTTGCTGGATTCACCGAAGCCGACCACCAGAAGCATCACCACCAGCGCCAGCAAAAGGTTGACGCGCGGCATATAGATCTGACCGGATTGCCGTTCCGACGTATGCAGGATTTCCAGGCGTGGCAGCATGTTGAGCTGCACCGCCTGTCTGGTCAGCGAGAAGGCGCCCGAAATCACCGCCTGGCTGGCGATGACGGTGGCGGCGGTCGCCAGCAACACCATCGGGATCAGCGTCCAGCCCTGGTTCATCTCGAAGAACGGATGGCCCACCACGCCGTTTTTCGCCAGCACGAAAGCGCCCTGTCCGGCATAGTTGAGCAGCAGGCAAGGGAAAACGATAGCCAGCCAGGCGAGCACGATGGGCTTGCGCCCGAAATGGCCGAGATCAGCATAGAGCGCCTCCGCGCCGGTGACGGCGAGGAAGATCGCGCCAATGGTGACGAAGGCAACATCGGGGGAATTGATCAGGAACGCGACAATGTAATGCGGGCTGACAGCCCAAAGGATTTCCGGATCGGCGATGATGTGGTTCAAACCGGAAAGGCCGATGGCCAGGAACCAGACCGCCGTGATCGGTCCGAAAATCAGCGCAACGCCACCGGTTCCGAATCGCTGCACCGAAAACAGGATCGCCAGGATGAGCAGTGTCAGCGGCACCACATAGGGCTGGAAGGTCGGCGTGACGACATTCATGCCTTCCACCGCCGAGAGCACCGAAATCGCCGGCGTGATCACGGCATCGCCATAAAACAACGACGCGCCAACCATGCCGATGCCGAGGATCAACGCCGAGCGCGTCGGGAAACTGCCGCGCGCCAGCGCCATCAACGACAGCACCCCGCCCTCGCCGCGGTTATCGGCCCTGAGCACGAAATTGATATATTTGATGGTGACGATGATCGTCAGTGACCAGATGATCAGCGACAGCACGCCGAGAATATCGCCGCGGTCTGCGACTTCGCCCCCGGACGACGCCACCAGCGCCTCACGGAACGCATAGATCGGGCTGGTGCCGATGTCGCCATAGACCACACCGAGCGCGCCCAGCATCAACACCTTGGTGCTATGCTGTTCGATCTCTGGATGGCTCGATTGTTCGACGGGTTCTGCCTCACTACCAGTGTTGGTAAGGGCCATGGACGACACTCCGATAAGCGCGCGGTGCTCTACGCTTGCTGCGATGCAATATCAAGTGCCCTCACGTAATGGCTGCCATGCCGTAACGCCAGGGTTCTTCACTCTACCACCCGCAGGCTTTCAGAAACCGCCCAACCGTGCCGGCCATGCCATACTCCAACGCATCGGCTGTCAACCCATGTCCGATTGACACTTCGGCCAAGGCCGGGATGCGCTTTGCCAGTGCCGGCAAATTGTTCACCACCAGATCGTGCCCGGCGTTGACCTGGAGCCCGGCGACAAAGGCTGCGTCGGCGGTTTTTCCCAATCTTTCCAGTTCCTTGGCCGCCTTGGCGGAATCGGAATGACAGCTGCCGTAAGGCCCGGTGTAGAGTTCGATCCGGTCGGCGCCGGTATCACGCGCGGCCTTAATGCCTTCGGGATCGGAGTCGGAAAACAGCGACACGCGAATGCCCGCCTTTTTCAGGCGCTTGACGATGGGCGTGAGGAACGCGGCCTCGGCGACAAAATTCCAGCCATGGTCGGAGGTCGCCTGCGCCGGGTCGTCCGGCACCAGCGTCACCTGTTCGGGCTGGTGTTTTTCCACCAGCGCCAGAAAATCCTCGTTCGGATAGCCCTCGATGTTAAATTCGGCCTTGGGGAACTCGTCGTCGATCAACGCCCTGATCTCCGGCAGGTCGGAGTGCCGCGTGTGCCGTTCGTCGGGGCGCGGATGCACCGTCAGCCCATGCGCGCCGGCGGCAAGAGCAAGGCGCCCGAGCCCGATCACGCTCGGCCATGGCAGGTCGCGCCGGTTGCGCAGCATGGCGATGGCATTGAGATTGACAGAAAGCTTTGCAGGCATGGGCTTCGGGTCCGGTTTGGTGCTTGTCGCCCAAAACTGCGCAGCGGTTTTGGGGCAACGACATGCATGGAAACAGAGATTTGCAGCGCATCTATACTGCCTTTGATGGGAACAGACAGGGGGTTTCGGGTGTTCCAGTCGGGTATGTGCCTGGCAAGAGAGGACAGCCAATGAATTTTCTCAACTCCGTGCCGGCGATCCGCCGCATCGACACCGACCGCGAGGACCTTTTCGCCATCGAAATCGTTGGCCATGTCTCGGCAGCCGACGCGGAGAACCTGTTCGGGTTGCTGGAGGCAGCCTATGCACTCCACGCCAGAATAGACATGCTGGTGCGGCTGATCGACCACGAGGGCATCGACTGGGCCGACATCGCGGACGACACGATAAAGCAGGGAACCGTCCACGCATTGGCGCATATCGGACGCTGCGCGGCGGTCGGCAAGCCGAACTGGGTCGCCGACGCGCAAAGCTTCCTGCCCGCTTCACCATCTGTCGAACTCAGGCATTTCAGCGTCGACGACGAAGCGGCCGCCTGGCAATGGCTCGGCGCCAAGCCGGTCGTATCAGCTACCTGACGATGGTCAGCCTCTCGGCAGCGCGGGTGATGGCGGTGTAGAGCCAGCGCTGGCGGGTTTCCTTGAACGCCCAGCTTTCATCGAAAAGCACGATCTCGTTCCACTGCGAGCCCTGCGCCTTGTGCACGGTCAGCGCGTAGCCATAGTCGAAATCATCAAAGCGCTTCTTCTGCTGCCAGGGAATATCGGCATCCGGATCCTCGAACGCCGATTTGAGCAGCTTGATCTTGGCAACGCCGCGGTCCGGATCGTCCTCTTCCGGCGACACCAGAAGGTTGATGCCGGGCTTTATCGTCTCGCGTGACGAGGTCATCACCTTCCACAGCGAGCCGTTGAGCAGCCCTTTGGCCGGGTCGTTGCGCAGGCAGACCAGCTTGTCGCCGGCCTGCGGGTAGTCGGCGTTGAAGCCCTTCAACTCACGCAGGCGCTGATTGTAGCGGCGCCGCGTGCGGTTGGTGCCGACCAGCACCTGGTCCGCCTTCAGCACCAGCTCCTGGGTGACGTCTTCCTTGCCGATCACTTGCGCCGTGCCATAGTCGCCGCGCATGAACTCGCGGCCCTCGCGCACGTCGAGCGCCAAGCGCAGGATCGGATTGTCGCGCGCCTGGCGGTGGATTTCGGTGAGCAGGATGTCTGGCTCGTGGTCGGTGAAGAAGCCTCCGCCGGAGATCGGCGGCAACTGGCCGGGATCGCCGAGCACGAGGATCGGCGTGCCGAAACTCATCAGGTCGCGGCCAAGCTGCTCGTCGACCATCGAGCATTCGTCGATGACGACAAGTTTGGCGCGCGAGATCGGGCTTTGCCGATTGAGCGAAAAGGTCGGCGTCATCGAGGTCTTGCCGGTGACTTCGTCCGACACCGATTCCTCGCCCTTGGGCCTGTAGATCAGCGAATGGATGGTGCGGGCATTGACCGCGCCCTTGGAGCGCAGCACCTGCGCCGCCTTGCCGGTGAAGGCGGCAAATTGCACCTGGCCATCGACATGTTCGGCAAAATAGCGCGCCAGCGTGGTCTTGCCGGTGCCGGCATAGCCGAACAGCCGGAACAGTTGTGGCCGGCCCTCTTTGAGCCAGCGCGCAACTGCCTGCAGCGCCTCATCCTGTTGGGGAGAGAATTCCATCAGCGCGAGAGACCGGATTCGCAAGGGAAAGACAAGGCCGCCACCATCAATGCCTTCAGGCGGTCAGGCTATCAGGGCTGAATTGGAACGTAAAGGGAACAAACGCAGCGAAGGAAGCAAATCGCACCCAGATAAAGGGCAACCGTCCGCGCTGCCCCTCATTGCCTTGCCGGGCATTTCTCCCCGTATAGGGACGGGGAGAAAGGGCTGGCCGCAGCCTCTGTGCCATCATGAGATGCTGGAGATTAGCGAAACCGTCGGCGACAGGCAGGTGAGGGGCAGCTCAAACGCCGCAAGGACTTCATCCACCGTCGAGAGACGGGCCTAGCCACCAAGTCCGGGATCGTTCTCCAACAAAATCGGCTTGCCGTGCGGCGTTGCATGCGCGGCGCGTTCCCAGGCGGCGGCAAGCGTGTCGACGTCGACCTTGCCGGCGACACCCTTGGCCGACAGCAGCGCTTCCAGCGCCGCCAGCCAATGCTCGTAGTAATCATGGCCATCTGCCGCTGCACCCGGCTGCTTGACCTCGGCGGACAAGGCGTCCGCCCACTCGCTCCAGGAAAACAGGCCCTTGTCATGCAGCGCCACCGTCATGGCGAAAGCTTCGGCTTGCCATGGCTCGGCGAAGACCGGCGCGTCGACGCCTGCAGGCAGACGGGCAGCGCGTGGGTTCGCCTCATGCCGGTTCAAGATAGCTCTCCCAAGCGTCGATCGACACAACAAGCGTCGGGTCGGCGCCCTCGCCCCAGATTTCTCCGCCGGTGAAAGCCACCGTATAGACCCATTGCGGATTTTCGCCCTGCCCACGCGCATTGCTGTCGGGAAACACAAAACCGTCGCGCACGGCCTCGATCGTCCCCTGCTTGCCGCGCGCATAGCGCGGTAGCCGCGTGTGGCCGGTGGGACTAAAATTCTTCGTCCGCACGGCCTGCCCTGCTTTGAATCGCGCCGGTGTCGCAACCGGACGATCGCACGGCCCACCCTTGGCCAGCACCGCAGGTACGTTTTCGGCCTTCAGCACCCGTTTGGGTGGCGCGGCGGGATCGACTGCTTTGCCGGCTGCGAGATCGCGCTCACTGATGAAGCCATGTCGCTTCAACAGCACCTCCAGCGCCTTGATCCAGATCTGGTAGTAGCTGGAGGCATAATAGTCGGCCGGATGCAGCGATTCCCTGGCATGCCGACTCTCGTCGATGTTCCAGGCGCCCATGGCGCCGGCGGTCAGCGTCACGCCAAGCGCCCGCCTCTCCCATGCGGCATGGAAATAGGGCTCGTCCTTTTCAGGCGCGACCGGCCCAAAACCCATCTGCCCACCGAGATCCTGAGGGCCGTTCATGCCGGCTCTCTCGCCAGCGCCGTGCCGATCATCGCATCGCGCGTCACCAGTTCCGCAAGCCGCTCCTCGCTCCAGCCCTCGGTGTTTTTGGGCCGCATCGGCACCACGAGATAGCGCAGCTCGGCGGTTGAATCCCAGACGCGGATCTTTTTCGCCGCCGGCAAGGTCAGCCCGAATTCCTCGAGCACGCCGCGCGGATCGATCACCGCACGCGAGCGATAGGGCGGCGCCTTGTACCAGACCGGTGGCAGGCCAAGCACCGACCACGGGTAGCAGGAGCACAGCGTGCAGACGACGAGGTTATGGGTCTCATCGGTGTTGAACACCGCCTGCATGTGCTCGCCTTGCCGGCCGGTATAACTCAGCGATTCGATCGCCGCCGTCGCATCGCGCTTCAGCCAGGCGGCGAAGTCGGCATCAGCCCAAGCCTTGGCCACCACCCTGGCGCCGTTGCGCGGGCCGATTTTCGTCTCATAGGTGTCGACGATGACGTCGATCGCCAACGGATCGATCAGCCCTTTCTGGGTGAGGATCGTTTCCAGCGCGCGCACCCGCGCGGCAAAGGGATCGAGTTCGTTGTCGTGGTCATGATCGTGTGCCATGGCGGCAAATTACGATCGGGAGCACGAGGCCGCAAGCACGACGGTTTGGGCCAGGACCGTCGCTACTCGGCGGCCGCCCTTTGCGGTTCGTCCAATGGCTCTTCTTTGGCGTCGAACAGCGAAGGCTGGTCGACGGCCTCGATCGGGCGCGGTTCGCTGCCCTGGGGCCGCGTCCACAGGCCAAGCAGCCAGCCGGAGAAGCGCTCCATGTAGACATAGATGACCGGTGTCACGAACAGCGTCAGCGCCTGCGAGGCGACAAGACCGCCGACGACCGCCACGCCGAGCGGCTGGCGCAGTTCGGCGCTGGCGCCGGTGCCGAGCGCGATCGGGATGGTACCCATAAGGGCTGCCAGCGTCGTCATCATGATCGGCCGGAATCGCATGATGCAGGCTTTGTGGATGGACTCGATCGGTGGCATGCCGTCTCGTCGCAGCTCCAGCGCGACGTCGATCATCATGATGCCGTTCTTCTTGACGATGCCGATCAGCATCAGGATGCCGATGACGGCAATCACCGACAGGTCCATCCCCGCCAGCCGCAGCGCGACCAGCGCGCCCAGCACGGCCGAAGGCAAGCCGGTCAGGATGGTGAGCGGGTGGATGAAGCTCTCATAGAGGATGCCGAGCACGATGTAGATGGTGAGGATGGCGCCACCGATCAGCAGGCCCTGGTTGGCCAGCGAATCCTGGAACGTCTTGGCCGTGCCGGCGAAGCTGGTCGAGATCGTCGACGGCAGCCCGATCTTGTCCTTCAGCGCATTGATGCGCGTGACGCTGTCGCCTAGCGCCACGCCTTGCGGCAGATTGTAGGAGATGGTCACCGCCGGAAGCTGGCCGAGCTGGTTGACGGTCAAGGCGCCGGCGGTGCGATCGACACGCGCAAAGGCGCCAAGCGGCACCAGGCTGCCGCTGGCCGTCCGCACCTGGATGGCCAGCATTCTCTCGGGCGACCACTCGATCTTCGGATCGAGCTCCATGACCACCTGATAGCTGTCTGCCGAACCAAAAATGGTCGAGACCTGCTGGGTGCCGAAGCCGCCATAGAGGCTGGAGCGCAGCGTATCGGTGTCGATGCCGAGCGTTGCCGCCTTGTCGCGGTCGACCACCAGCGTCGCCTGCAAAGCGTTGTTCTGCAGATCGTTGGTGACATCGGTGAAGGCGCTGTGATCCGCGGCCATCGCATCCGACAGTTTTTGCGCCCAGATGTCGGTCGCGCCGGTGTCGAGGCCCTGCACGACGAGCTGATAGGCGCTGGCGGATGAACGCGATCCCAGCCGCAGGTTCTGCACCGGCTGCATATAGGCCTCGATGCCCGGCACAGTGGCCAGTTGCTTGCGCAGATCCGACTGCACCTTCTCGATATTGGGGCGCTTGTCCTTGTCCTTCAACTGCACATAGAGCTGGCCCTGGTTCAGCGCGTTGCCGCCGCTGCCGGCCGACCACGCCACATGCGAGACATAGGGCGAATGCGAAAAGACGTTCGCCACCTGGCCCTGCAGCTTGACCATGGCGTCGAACGAGATGTCCTGGCGCGCGATCGTCGTCACCGAAATCTGGCCGATATCTTCCTGCGGGAAGAAGCCCTTCGGCGAAATCTGGATCAACCAGACAGACGCTGCCGCCGTGCCGATGAAGACCAGGAAAACCAGAAACGTATGGCGCAGGCAAAACGTCAGCAGCCAGTCATAGGCGCGGGTGACGAAGTCATGCCGGCGGCCTTCGCCACGCGCGGCGTCGCGCTCGGCCTTCGACACCGACAGCAGCCGCGAGCACAGCATTGGGGTCAGCGTCAGCGAGACGAACATCGATGCCAGGATGGCGACCGTCACCACCACCGCGAACTCGTTGAAGATGCGCCCGATCACCCCGCCCATCAAAAGCACCGGGATGAACACCGCCACCAGCGAGATCGAGATCGAGATGATGGTGAAGCCGATTTCGCGCGCGCCCTTCAGCGCCGCTTCCATGGCCGACAGCCCGTCCTCCTCCATATGGCGGAAGATGTTTTCCAGCATGACGATGGCGTCGTCGACGACTAGGCCGACGGCCAGCGTCAGCCCCATCAGCGAGATGTTGTCGATGGAAAAGCCGAACAGGAACATCACACCGAGCGTGGCGATGAGCGAGATCGGCACCGCCACCGCTGGGATGATCGTCGCCGTGACACGGCGCAGGAACAGGAAGATCACCATCACCACCAGCGCGATGGTGAGCAGCAGCGTGAACTGCACGTCATCGACAGCGGCGCGGATCGAGGTCGAACGGTCGTTGAGCAGTTTGATGCTGGCCGCCGCCGGCATCTGCTCCTTGAAGGACGGCAGCATCGCCTTGACGCGGTCGACCACCTCGACGGTGTTGGCGTCCGGCTGGCGCTGCACGGCCAGAATGACCGCGCGGGTGCCGTCATACCAGCTTGCCGTCGTCGTCGTCTGCACGGAATCTATGACGCGTGTCACCTCGCCGAGCCGCACCGGATGGCCGTTCTTGGTGGCGATGATCAGATTGGAAAAGCCCGCGGCATTGGTCAGCTGCGTGTTGGCCGTGATCGTCAGCTGCTGCTGATCGTTCTGCAGCACGCCGAGCGGCGTGTTGCTGTTGGCCGAGGCGATAGCCGTCTGCAACTGGTCGATCGAGATGCCGCGCGCGGCAAGTGCTGTCGGATCGATCTGGATGCGCACGGCGTATTTCTGCTGGCCGAAGATCGAAACCTGCGCCACGCCGTCGAGCGTCGACAGCGACGGCGAGATCACGTTCTCGGCGAAGGCGTCGAGATCGGTCAACGGGACCGTGTCGCTGACCAGCGACATCAACAGGATCGGCGCATCGGCCGGGTTAACCTTGCGATAGCTGGGCGGGCTGGTCATCTCCGGCGGCAATTGCCGCTGCGTGCGCGCGATCGCCGCCTGCACGTCCGCCGCCGCGGCATCGATGTCGCGGTCGAGCACGAACTGGATGGCGATCGAGGTCGAGCCGAGCGAATTGGTGGTCGAGATCGAATCGATGCCGGCGATGGTGGAGAACTGCTTGATGAGCGGCGTTGCCACCGAGGTCGCCATGGTTTCCGGCGAGGCGCCCGGCAGTGACGCCGAGACATTGACCACCGGAAACTCGGCGCTCGGCAAGGCCGCCACCGGCAGGAACTTGTAGGCAAACAGCCCACCCAGAACCAGGGCGAACGACATCAGCAGCGTGGCGACGGGCCTGCGTATGCAGAATTCGGAAATCATGGACGCGCCCCGCCGGCTTTATCGGCGCCACCGGCTTTGTCGGCTTGCGCGACCTTCGGCGCCGCCTGGTCATCGGCGGCAGTCGCCTTGCCTTCGTGGATAGCGGCCCCATTCTTCAGCCTGGTCTGGCCCTCGACCACGACCCGCTCACCACTCTTGAGGCCCTGGCTGATGGCGCTGTTGCCGCCTTCGGTCAGCGCCACCTGCACGGGCCGCATCTCCACCGTGCTGTCGGCCTTGATGACATAGACGAACGGCCCCTTCTGGCTGGGCTGAACCGCGACCGTCGGCACGGACGTCATCTGCGGCATGGTGCCGGCATCGAGCACGACATTCACATACTGCCCGGGCCACAGCGACAGATCGGCATTGGGTATGCTCGCCCGCGTTGCAATCGTGCCGGAGGCCGTGTCGACGCTGGAATCGACGAAGTCGAGCGTGCCCTTGCCGATCGGCGCCGGGTTGCCGTCCTTGGTCAGCGTCACCCCGCCCACCAGCGGTGCCGCCAGCGCCTTGTGCAGCAAAGCGAGATCGCTTTCGGGAAGATTGAAGTTGACCTGCAGCGGGTCCATTTCGGTGATCGTGACCAGCGGCGTTGCGGTGCTGCTGCTGCCGTTGCTGGTGGTGACGAGATCGCCGACCGCGACGTTGACCGCACCAAGCCTGCCCGAGATCGGCGCGGTGATGGTGGCAAAGCCGAGCTGCACCATATCGGCATCGAGCGTCGCCTTGTCGGCATCGACGGTGGCTGCGGCCGCCTTTTGCGCCGCGACCGCCTGATCGTAGGTTTGCTGCGTGCCGGCCTGCTTGGCGACGAGGTCCTTGGCACGCTGAAGATCCGACTGCGTGCTGGCCAGCAGCGCCTCGTCCTTGGCCAGCGTCGCCTGGTCCTTGGCCAGTTGCGCCTTCAGCGCCCTGTCGTCCAACGACAGCAGGACATCGCCGGCCTTGACCATCTGACCGTCCTTGACGGCGATCGACACGATCTGGCTGGAAACCCGGGCGTTGATGCTGACGACGGCCGGAGACGAGACAAATCCGATGGCATAACGCCGGACAGGGAAATCGGCCGTCGAGGCGGTGGCGGCCAGCACCGAGGTTGAACGCGGGGCGTTTGCCCCTGCCGCCGGCTTGTCAGCCGCCGTTTGCTTGCCTGCCAGCAATTGCTGAAGACTGCCCATGGCGGTGGGCGAAAGATAGAGCCAGGCCGCCACGACGCAGGCCACGGCCACCACCGCCAGAACGATCTTTCCACGCATCGACAACATGCCTTCTTCATCCGACACGCCGAAGCCGGTGGTCGCATTCTAGCGTAACTCGCAAGCTCTTGCCGCGATTTCGCCGAATAGATAGGACGAGCCTTTGGCGGAAAAGGGCCAAAACACGGCATTACGAAGATTTAATGTGCACTGCACAATAAGGCGGCAGTCGAACTAAGGTGTGTTGAGGTTCAGGTCAGGCTGAGCCGAAAATGGTGGTTTTCGAGAACCGGAGCGGAGCGTACTTTTTGTACGTGAGCACCGGAAGCGCAGAAAACCACCGTTTGCAGGCCGGCATCACCTGAATATCAATGCACCTTAGCGCAGCATAGGCCACAGCGTCGCCGCCAACAGCACACCCATGGCGATGTTGAACCATTTCAGCCGCACCGGGTCCGACAGAAAACCGCGCAGCGCCGTGCCGAAACCGGCCCATACCGAGACGCTTGGCAGGTTGACGACTGTGAAGGCGATGGCGACCAGCGCCACCGACAGAAACGGGTGCTCAGGGTTGGCATAGACGGCCATGGCGGTGATCGCCATCACCCACGCCTTCGGATTGACCCACTGGAATGCGGCCGCATCGATGAAACGCATCGGCTGCGCTTCCGTCTCGCCCTTGCCGCTCAGCGAGCGCGACATCGCGATCTTCCAGGCGAGGTAAAGCAGATAGACGCCGCCGGCGATCTTCAATCCCGCATGCAATGCCGGAAACGCCGTCAGCACCGCGCCAAGGCCGAAGCCAACGGCCAGCAGCAGCACGAGAAAACCCATGCTGATGCCGAACATGTGCGGAATGGTTCTGACGATGCCGAAATTGACGCCTGACGCCAGCAGCATCAGGTTGTTCGGCCCCGGCGTGATCGAGGTCACGAAGGCGTAGACCAGCAAGGCAAGGAAGGCGTCGAGGGACATTGTATCCTCCCAGATACGTCAGCAGTATTGTCCTTTCAAATCGGACGCACAAAGGCCACAGCTGCCTCGCTGCGGGGCCAGATGGTCACCTTTTGAAAGAGGCGGCGCGAGGCCGAGGGCTACATGCCCTGCGCGCCGCGGTTCAATGCCGCCACGCCGGTGCGGCAGATTTCGACCAGGCCGAGCGGCTTCATGATGGCGATGAACTGATCGATCTTGGAACCCTTGCCGGTGATCTCGAAGATGAAATGCTCGGTGTTGGCGTCGATGACGCTGGCGCGAAAAGCGTCGGCGAGCCTGAGCGCCTCGACACGGGCTTCGCCGGTGCCGGCGACCTTGACCAGCGCCAGCTCGCGCTCCAGCGGCCGCTCCTGGCCGAGCTCGTGCGAGCGCACGGTGAGATCGACGACGCGGTGCACCGGCACGATGCGTTCGAGCTGGTGCTTGATCTGCTCCAGCACATGCGGCGTGCCGCGCGTCACGATGGTGATGCGCGAGAGATGTTTCTCATGCTCTGTCTCGGAGACCGTCAGGCTCTCGATGTTGTAGCCGCGCCCGGAAAACAGGCCGATGACCCGGGCCAGCACGCCCGGCTCGTTGTCGACCAGCACGGAGAGCGTGTGGTTCTCCGGCTTTTCCGTTTCCTTGGCGATGAAATAGGCCGAGCCGGTCGGCTGAAGCTGTGCGTTCATGACATGAATCTCGATTTCAAACTTTTGAGCTAATTCTCTGTTTGCGCACGGCTTCTCTAGACAAGCCCTGCCTCGGCTTGTTGGCTACACCAGTTCCCTGCCCTTGGCGTCGATGGCGTTGGCCACGGCCTCGTCGGTGGCTTCGTCCGGCAGGAGCATCTCGTTGTGCGCCTTGCCCGACGGGATCATCGGGAAGCAGTTGGCGAGCGTCGCCACGCGGCAGTCGAAGATCACCGGCTTCTTGACCGCAATCATCTCCTTGATGGCGTCGTCGAGCTCGTCCGGCTTTTCGCAGCGAATGCCGTGGCCGCCATAGGCCTCGGCCAGCTTGACGAAATCCGGCATCGCCTCGGTGTAGGAATGCGACAGCCGGTTGCCGTGCAGCAGCTGCTGCCACTGCCGCACCATGCCCATATACTGGTTGTTGAGGATGAAGATCTTGATCGGCGCATTGTGCTGCACCGCGGCACTCATCTCCTGCATCGTCATCTGCACCGAGGCGTCGCCGGCAATGTCGATGACCAGCGCGTCGGGATGCGCGATCTGCACGCCGAGCGCGGCCGGCAGGCCATAGCCCATCGTGCCCAGCCCGCCGGAGGTCATCCAGCGGTTCGGCTTCTCGAAGTGATAGTGCTGCGCCGCCCACATCTGGTGCTGACCGACCTCGGTGGTGATGTAGGTGTCCATATGCTTGGTCAGCTCATAGAGCCGCTGGACGGCATATTGCGGCATGATCACGTCGTGGTTCATCTTGTAGGCGAGCGAATCCCGCGCCCGCCATTTGGCGATCTGCTCCCACCAGGGGTGCAGCGCCTTCTTGTCGGTCTTGGCGGTCGCCCGCCACAGTCGCACCATATCCTCCAGCACCCGGCCGACATCGCCGATGATCGGCACTTCGGTGTGGACGTTCTTGTTGATCGATGACGGATCGATGTCGATGTG
Organism: Mesorhizobium sp. P2_E10; assembly: GCF_056404235.1. NCBI lineage: Bacteria > Pseudomonadati > Pseudomonadota > Alphaproteobacteria > Hyphomicrobiales > Phyllobacteriaceae > Mesorhizobium > Mesorhizobium sp. P2_E10. Next base: position 446,204 of record NZ_JBFUEK010000004.1, on the reverse strand, counting down.
GATCTTCTTCGAGTTCGGCGAGAACGCGGTCAGCCGTCCGGTGATGCGGTCGTCGAAGCGCGCGCCGATGCAGATCATGACGTCGCAATCATGCATGGCCATGTTGGCTTCATAGGTGCCGTGCATGCCGAGCATACCCATCCAGTTCTTGCCCGATGCCGGATAGGCGCCCAGACCCATCAGCGTCGAGGTGATGGGGAAGCCGGTGAGATCGACCAGCTCGCGCAGCAGATGGCTCGCCTCCGGGCCGGAATTGATGACGCCGCCGCCCGAATAGATGATCGGCTTTTTGGCACCGGCCATCAGCTCGACCGCTGCCTTGATCTTTTCCAGATCGCCCTGGACCTTCGGCTGGTAGCTGGTGCGCGGCGCCGTCTGCGGCGGCACATAAATGCCCTTGGCGAACTGCACGTCCTTCGGAATGTCGACCACGACCGGACCGGGACGGCCGGTGGTGGCGACATGGAAGGCTTCATGGATGGTGGCGGCGAGTTCGTTGACGTCCTTCACCAGCCAGTTGTGCTTGGTGCAGGGGCGCGTGATGCCGACGGTGTCGCATTCCTGGAACGCATCGGAGCCGATCAGCGAGGTCGGCACCTGCCCGGTCAGGCAGACCAGCGGGATCGAATCCATCAGCGCGTCCTGCAGCGGCGTCACTGCATTGGTGGCGCCCGGCCCCGAGGTCACCAGCATGACGCCGGCCTTGCCGGTCGAGCGCGCATAACCTTCCGCCGCATGGCCAGCGCCCTGCTCGTGGCGGACCAGGATGTGCTCGACTTCGTCCTGCTGGAAAATCTCGTCATAGATCGGAAGCACAGCGCCGCCGGGATAGCCGAAGATATGCTTGACGCCATTGTCCTTCAGCGCCTGCACCACCATTTCGGCGCCCGTCATCTCACGCCGTTCGTTCTGTCCGTTGCTCATCGGTCTGGTCCCGTACTGTCGCCGTTTGGGCGTTGCCATTTGGGTGTTACTGGTCGTTTAGTCGTGTTTCGGGCAATAAAAAAGGCCCCCGAGGGAGCCTGTGTCGTGCGCATGGGGGGATTTCGCCCGGCGGTTACACCGCCTTGCCCACGCGCTTTCCTACGAGAATGAGTGCCTTTTTCATGGTGGCGGACAATAGAATTGGTTTTGCGCGGATGTCAACGGCGAATGTGCACGTCCTCGGCCTGTCCGGACGCGCAGATCATATCAGGTTCAATCAACTTGCCGGGAGGAGACGTTGGTAGCGCAGCGGGGCTGCTTGTGGCTGGCAGGCGTTCCCGGCAGTCGGCGGGCCGGTATGCAGCCACCGTCCCTTCACCATCGAAGCAAAAACACATGGGCTGTCTCCTCACCGGTGATCCGTCACCGTCAGGCGCGTTTTTTGAAGTCGCGAACAACCCGCCGCAGCATCGGCACGTAGTCGCGGAACGCCCGCGTCTTCATGTTGGCGACCTTGCCGCCCTCGTCCCATCTGCGGACTCGCACCGCTTCTTCATGGTACGGATTCTCACGGAACTCGGCGACTTCCTCGGCGTTCATCGGCCCGCCCTGCAGCGACAGCGTGTGAACCGAAGCCGGCGACAGCCGGGAGAAATACGTTGGGTCGGTGGCGCAGAGATAGCGCTTGGCGGACACGTGCAACCTGACGCATTCGACGATGACCGGCGGGAAGAACGGCGCCAGCACCTCACCGCCGGCTTCGTCATGGTGCTTGTCCTCGACATCGTCGGGCGAATAGGTGCCGAACTCGCTGGTGTAGTGGCCGATATCGTGCAGCAGGGCTGCCGCTATCAGGACGTCGGGCGCGCCGTCCTTTTCGGCCAGCCAGGCGCCTTGCAGCATGTGCTCGGACATCGTCACCGGCTCGCCAAGATAGGACTCGGCACCGCGCCGCTCAAAGATGTCGGCGATGAATTCGACGATAGTGTCGACGGTCGGTTGTTGCTTGCTCATTCGGCTGCTTCCTTGAACCCATGTTCGATTGCGGCCAGCGTCGACAGCAGCCCGTCCTTGTCGGCGTAGCATCCTTGCAGCCAGCGCCTGCCGGTGCCTGAAAACGCCTTGCGCGCATGCATGACGCGGGTGTTGTCGACGATGAAAGCCTGTCCCGGTTCGAGCTTGAAGGCTACCTCGAAGGCGGGATCCTCGATCAGTTCGGCAAAGCGGCGATAGGCGGCGTAGTACGCTTCCATATCGGCGAACGGCACGTCGGTGGTGGCGGCAAGCGAGCGGTTGTTGAAGCGGATGGCGATCAGTTCGCCGTCCGGGCCGAGCTCGATCATCGGCCGCTTCGACTGAAGCCGCACACCGGACGAGCCGGCATATTCGAAACGGGCCGGACATGAGCTCAACAGACGAAACCCCTCGGGGTTTTCGGCTTGCAGCGCGGCGGCAACCGCAAAACCGTCGACGACGCTCGATTCACCGCCCTCGACGGTGTTTTCGATGCAGGCCAAAACCTGCAGCGTCGGCACCGGATCGCGATAGGGGTTGTCGGTATGCGCCTGCAGGCCGAGATTGGTGTAGGCGAGATTGCTTGGGTTGACCTCGGCGCGCACCTCGAACCAGCGCCCGTAATTGGTCTCCCTGATGTAGCCGAACAGGTCGACGACCTTGCACAGGGCTCCGGATTCGGTCGGCAGGCCATCCATCACGGCAAAGCCATAGCTCCTCACCGCCGCCAGCCAGCCTGCCAGCACCGCGGGATGGCGAGCCGCCGCGGCATAGCCGGCAAGTGGCAGTGTGTCCTGCATCGTCGCCTTGGTCCAGCGCCGGATGGTCTCGCCGGTCCAGCCTGCCGTGTCTGGCGCCTGGCGATCATAGCTGTTTGCGCTCAGCCACGCCGACGGGAATGTCACGTCCTTGCCTTCGGGCAGGAAACGCAGCCGCAGCTCGCCGTGTTCGATCGTAGCTTGGTCGATCCAGGTCTCCGCCGGAATGTCGAGAATGGTGATCAGCCGCTGGCCGTTGCCGGGGCTGCGTGTCTTGTCGTCGAGCGCGTTGTCGCGCAGCCAGATCGCATGAAAGCGGCCACGCTTGCCGCCGCTCCAGCTCAGTTCAACCGTTCGCCCGTCCTCGGCGATTTCCACATTGGTCAGCATGATCGGGGTCCCTGCCTGGCTTCCACCATTGCAACCTGACCCCTAGGCATGCATAATTCAAATTATCATTTTGCGACCTAAGGCCATAGAAATTTTATGACTGATGCGTCAGCAGGAAAGATGCCGCCACTGGACTGGCTGCGCAGTTTCGAGGCCGCCGCGCGGCTGTCGAATTTCACCGCTGCCGCCGCCGAGCTCGGCCTCACCCAAGCGGCCGTCAGCCAACATGTCCGCTCGCTTGAAGATCGGCTCAGGCAGCCGCTGTTCATCCGCCTGGCGCGCGGCGTCGAATTGACGCCGGAAGGTGCTGCCTACCTGCCGCATCTGCAATCGGCCTTTGCGGTGATCGGCCACAGCACGCGGGAGCTGTTCGAACCCAAGACGCTGCAGAGCGTGACGATACGCTCGCCGATTTCGTTTGCCGTGCTGATGATCGCGCCGATCCTGCCTGAAATGGCCAAAAGCCTGCCCTTCGTCCAGTTGCAGATCGAGACCATCCACACGCCCGCCGATTATGGCGAACGCTCCGGCGTGCTCGACATCCGCTTCGGCAACGGCTCTTTTACCGGCCGCCAGGCGGATCGCCTGACCCGGGAGACATTGATCCCGATGGCGGCGCCCGGCCTCGCCAAAACCCAGGATTGGACACAGCTGCCGATGCTGGGCGTCGTCGGCGCGCGCGAAATGTGGGGCGAATGGTTCGCCGCCGCCCGCATGACGCCGGCAATCGGTCCGACCCATAAATTCGATAGTTTCGTCACCGCCCTAGCGGCGGCAAAGCATGGCGCCGGCATGGTGCTCGGCTCACGCCCGCTGGCCGACGCGGCACTGCGCGACGGATCGCTCGTGACGCTGTCGGATTTCGCCCTGTCGAGCGGCGCCGGCCATTATCTGACCGCACCTTCCGGCGCCCATCTCAGCCGCGCGGAAGACGATGTCCGTCAATGGTTCGCGACTGTGTTCGCCCAACGCATGAGCGACCACCCCTCGCATTGATCCCGGCAGGGTCAGTCTCCCCGACTTTCCCGATAAGCCGCTGAAAACGCGCCAAACTATTTGACGACGTGACGCGGCGCCCAGTTTGCCGCGATACTGCGCAAGGCCGGACATCAAGCTTCGGCAGGTTCCGCTCATCCCAAGCGGCCACGAAAAAATTGCGGAGGAAACTGATGCTCGACAAGGCCCCCAACAAGAAGCTTTCCGACCTGCTCGACAAATTCGGCGCGGCACTTGCCGCCGGCGATATCGACAAGGCCGTCGCCTGCTTTCAGGAGGATTGCTACTGGCGCGACCTCGTCACCTTCACCTGGAACATCAAGACCATGGAAGGCCGCGACCAGGTGCGCGCCATGCTGGTGAGCCAGTTGGCGAAGACAAAACCATCGAATTGGGAAATTGCCAAAGGCGAAGACGCCAGCGAAAGCGACGGGCTGCTGGAAGGCTGGATCAGCTTCGAAACAGAGGTGGCGCGCGGCTTCGGCCACATCCGGCTCAAGGACGGCAAGATCTGGACGCTGCTCACCACCATGGTCGAACTGAAAGGCCATGAGGAACCGGCCGGCTTCGACCGCCCGCTCGGCGCCAAGCACGGTCATGGCAAGAACCGTCCAACCTGGAAGGAAGAGCGCGAGAAGGAGGCCGCCGAGCTCGGCTTCAAGACGCAGCCCTACACGCTGATCATCGGCGGCGGCCAGGGCGGCATCGCGCTCGGCGCCCGGTTGCGGCAGCTCGGCGTTCCGACCATCATCGTCGAAAAGAACGAGCGCGCCGGCGACAGCTGGCGCAAGCGCTACAAGTCGCTCTGCCTGCACGATCCGGTCTGGTACGACCATCTGCCCTATATCGATTTCCCCAGGAACTGGCCGGTCTTCGCGCCCAAGGACAAGATCGGCGACTGGCTGGAAATGTATGCCAAGGTCATGGAGCTGAACTACTGGTCGTCGACGGAGGCGAAGAGCGCCGTCTATGACGACAAGAAAAAAGAATGGACCGTTGTGGTGCGCCGCGACGGCAAGGACATCACCCTGAGGCCGAAGCAGCTGGTGCTGGCCACCGGACAGTCCGGCAAGGCCAATCTGCCGAAATTCAAAGGCATGGAAACCTTCAAGGGCGATCAGCACCACTCCTCGAAACACCCCGGGCCGGACGCCTATGCCGGCAAGAAGGCGGTTGTCATCGGCTCCAACAATTCCGCCCACGACATCGCCGCCGCACTTTGGGAAGCCGGCGCCGATGTCACCATGGTGCAGCGCTCGACCACCCATATTTCGAGATCCGACACGCTGATGGAAATCGGCCTGGGGTCGCTCTATTCGGAGAAGGCGGTGCAGAGCGGCATAACCACCGCCAAGGCCGACCTCATCTTTGCCTCCCTGCCCTACAAGATCCTGCACGAGTTCCAGATCCCGGCCTATGCCGAGATGAAGAAGCGCGACGCCGAGTTCTACAAGGGCCTGGAGAAGGCCGGCTTCATGCTCGACTGGGGCGACGACGAGTCCGGCCTGTTCATGAAATATCTCCGGCGCGGCTCAGGCTACTACATCGATGTCGGCGCCTCCGACCTGATCATCGACGGTTCGATCAAGCTGAAAAGCGGCGTCGACGTAAAGGAGATCAAAGAGCATTCGGTGCTGCTTTCCGATGGCTCGGAACTGCCGGCGGATCTCATCGTCTACGCCACCGGCTACGGCTCGATGAATGGCTGGGCGGCCGACCTGATCTCCAGGGATGTCGCCGACAAGGTCGGCAAATGCTGGGGCCTCGGCTCGAACACCACCAAGGATCCGGGCCCGTGGGAGGGCGAGTTGCGCAACATGTGGAAGCCGACGCAGCAGGAGGCGCTGTGGTTCCACGGCGGCAACCTGCACCAGTCACGCCACTATTCGCAATTCCTGTCGCTGCAGTTGAAGGCGCGGCATGAGGGCATCGCGACCCCGGTCTACGGGCTGCAGCAGGTGCATCACAAGAGTTAGACCAGCTGTTACCGACGCTGGCCGATGCGCTTCCAGTAGATGAGCGTGCCGGTCAGCCCGCCATGCGGCTTCAAGGCATAGTCCGGTATTTCGCCGGCAAGCGTGAAGCCGAGTCTCTCGTAGAGACCGGAAGCACCCTCCTCGGTGGCGGTGTCCAGCACCAGCAAGCTGCGGCCCCTCTCCACGGCAAGGTCTTCGGCGGCCCGCATCAGGCGGGTCGCAATGCCTTTGCCGCGATGGTCGACACGAGTCATCAGCTTGGCAATCTCGGCCCGGTGCGGCTGATTGGGCGGACAATCGAGCAGCAAGGTGACGGTGCCGACGAGAACCTCGCCATCCCATGCGCCGAGCACCGCTCTTTCGCCCCTCGCTGCCGCCGCCAGCGCGTTGTTCCAGAAGGCTTCCGCCAGTTGCCTCGACAACGGATGCATGAAGCTGACCGATCCGCCGGCCGCGACCGTTTCGATCAGCATGTCGGCCAGCATTTCTTGCGTTGCGGCAGCCTGGCTCAGAACTTTGATTTCCATGGAACCCATGCGTCCTGTGTCCTTGCTGTCTTCAATCCAGACGACTGACCCGGCGTCGCTTGCGCGCGGCCTTGATCGCGGCAATGCGATCGCTGTCCTGCGGCTGCAGATGCAGCCCGCGTTCGAGGATTTCGAGCGTGTATTCCTCATAGGTCAGGCCCAGCCGTTCGGCCTTTTCCATCCGCATCAGCATCACCTCGCGGCTCGGCGCTTTCCACGCCTTGGCGTGCGCGGCCTGCCAGGCGAGGAAGATGTAGGGGTCGCCCTTGCCCCATGGCGGCCCCTTGTAGTCGTCGAGCGGCGGCCCTCCATTGTCGGAGCGTTTGGGACGGCGTGCCATGCGTTCAGCCCCTGACCAGCGCGACCAGATAATCGGCGGCGTCCGGCCCGGCCGCGTGGAAGGTGCAGTCCGACGGCGCCCCGAGCGCCAGGCAGTCGCCAGGCTCGAGAGTGTGCACGACATCGCCCTCGATGAATTCCAGCCGCCCGGAGATCAACCACATCTGCTGCTTGATGAAGGCGTAGGATGCCGCGGGAAAACTCACCTTGGCGCCGGCCGGCAACTGCACCCTGACCAGTTCGAGCGGCATGTCCGACACCGGCGACAGATGCCGCCGGACATAACCCGTGGCGGGATCGCGCCACAGCGGCTGATCGCCTTCGCGAAGCAGGCCACCGCCTTGCAGTTCGGCCCGCGCGATGAGAGTCGAAAGCGTCATGCCGAAGGCTGCGGCGATGCGCACGAGCAGTGCCGCGGTCGGGCTCGTCTTGCCGCGTTCTATGGTGCTCAGCATGGCTTTCGACACATCGGAGCGGTCGGCGAGCTCAGCCAGCGACCAGTCCCGCAAAGTCCTCTCGGCGTGTATTCTTCTGCCGATGGTCGAGGAGATGTCATTCGCTATATCAGTCATTCGTCCAATATATCGAATTTATGAGACGGGAAAAGAGGCTAATCGAGTCAATTTTCGCAAAGAGCTTAACACCGCCTACACCATCCGACCTCACCCCGCCTTAACCCCGTCTGTGTAGGGTCGAAGCTCAGGGAAATGGGGACGGCTATTGATGTTTGTCGAACGCGAAGCCTCCGTCGGAGAACCGACATCGCAGGAGCGCCGCCACGCGGAACAGAACGACAAGCGCATTCTGGGCAATGTCGTGCAATGCGACGGCGCGCGGGCCACCATCAGCGCCTATGCCGACGACATCGAAGGCGCCATCACCGGCCTGTGGACGGTCGGCAAGATGATCTCCATCAATCTCGGCACGTCGCGAACCGTAGGTCTGGTCTATGAGATCGGCAAGTCGGATCGTGCCTGGAGCAATGAGGGCCAGAACCCGATCGAGGTCAGCGTCGAGCTCATCGGCGAGGTCCGCGACGGCGCCGAGCCTGGCGCCAAACCGATTTTCGACCGCGGCATCACCACCTATCCGCATATCGGCGCCATTGCCCACCGCATCCGCAGCCGTGACCTGCAGGCGGTCTACGATCTCGCCGGGCGTCATTCGATCACCATCGGCACCCTGTCGCAGGACGAGGCGATCGACGCCAACATCGCCATCGACGACACGCTGGCACGCCATTTCGCCATTGTCGGCACCACCGGCGTCGGCAAATCCACCGCCGTCTCGCTGCTGTTGCGCAAGTCGATCGCCGCCCGGCCCGACCTGCGTATCCTTATTCTCGATCCGCACAATGAATTCGCCGCATCGCTGCCCGAATATTGCGTCCGGGTCGATTCAAAGACGCTGGACCTGCCGTTCTGGATGTTCAGGCTCGAAGAGTTCGCCGAAGTGCTGTTTCGCGGGCGCGAGACTGTTCCGGAAGAAGTCGATGTCCTGCGCGATCTTATCCCGGCCGCCAAGAATCTGTACCGCAATCCGAATTCGGGCGCCTACATCAAGCGTGGCAGCGATGCGCTGACCGCGGACACACCGGTGCCCTATCGCATGGTCGATCTCATCAAGCAGATCGACGAGCGCATGGGACTGCTGGAAAGCAAGAACGACCGCCCCACGCTCAAATCGCTGAAGACGCGCATCGAATCGGCCGCATCCGATCCGCGCTACCGCTTCATGTTCAATTCGCGCCTGATCGAGGACACGATCCACGAGACGATCGGCAACATTTTCCGCGTGCCCCATCACGGCCGCCCGGTGACCTGCTTCGAGATGGCGGGCATGCCGTCCGAAGTGGTCAACTCCGTCTGTTCGGTGCTGGCGCGCCTGGCCTTCGACCTTGCGCTGTGGAGCGAAGGACGGCTGAAGCTGCTCCTGCTGTGCGAGGAAGCGCACCGCTACATGCCGGCCGATCCTCGCCTTGGCTTCGCGCCGACCAGGCATGCGCTGTCGCGCATCGCCAAGGAAGGCCGCAAATATGGCTGCTATCTCGGTGTCGTCACCCAGCGCCCGGGCGAACTCGATCCGACCATCCTGTCGCAGTGCTCGACCTTCTTTGCCATGCGGCTGGCCAATGAACAGGACCAGGCGATCATCCGCTCGGCGATCGCCGATTCCTCGGCCTCGACGCTGGCGTTCCTGTCGTCCATGGGCCAGCGCGAAGCCATCGCCTTCGGTGAAGGCGTAGCGACCACCATGCGGCTCAAATTCGAGAAACTGTCACAAGAACTGATCCCCGGCACCGCCAAGCGCGACGATTTTGAGTCCGAAACCAGCGGCGATGTCGATCTTGCCGCGATCGTCGAACGGCTGCGCAACGTGCCAAAGGCGCAATCTGCGATGGCCTTTGCCGAAGTCGTCGATTCGGGCCGGCAAGCCGGCGATCCCGACTACCGCAAGCCACCCGCGACGCGCATCCAGCCGGACGACGATTTCGACTTGCGCTACGGCCTCAAACCCGCAACGTTCGGCCTGCGCCCCCAGAACGACTGAGGCGAGAGGCCTAACCTCACTCCACCGAACGATCAAGAAGCCGCGTCAAGCTCTTGTTCGTTGCCCGCTTGGGTAAATCCCGTCAGGAAATTCGTCAGGCTGAGTCGGTTGGTGTCGACTTCGAGAACCGGAGCGGAGCGGACTTTTGGGTCCGTGAGCACCGGCCTACGCCGGCCGTAGCCTTGACAGTCACACCACTCATGACTGCTTCGGCCGGCGAAGGCCGGAAGCGCAGAAGCCGGCATCAAACGGCCAGCATCACGAATTTAATGACGGGATTTTAGGCGGAGACGCGATTGCGTCCCTGCCTTTTTGCTTCATACAGCTGGCGATCGGCGCGGCGATAAAAGTCCTCCGCCGATTCCTTGCGGTCCCAGACGGCAAGGCCGACGCTGGTGGTGATCTTCAGGCGGACATTGCCCGACAGTACCGACATATTGGCGACCGCCTTGCGGATGCGCTCGGCGAATTTGGCCAGAAGCTCGGCGTCCATATTGGGCGTGACCACGGCGAACTCCTCGCCGCCGAGCCGCGCCACCACATCGTGATAGCGTGTGATGCCCTTCAGGCAACCGGCGACGGCCCTCAGCACCTCGTCGCCGACATCGTGGCCATGGGTGTCGTTAACCTGCTTGAAATGGTCGAGGTCGAGGATCATTAGCCCGACGGGCTTCTCGATGCGGCGGAATTCCTCGAGATATTCCTTCAACGCATCGTCGAAATAGCGCCGGTTCTGCATACCCGTCAGGCCGTCGGTCAGCGCTGCGTGCTCCAGCGAATCCGAACGGGCGCTGAGCGAGACCGTCATGGCGCGCAGCTTGCCCTCTTCAGCCGCCTGCCTGCGGATCATCGGGTAGATGAAGAAAATACCGAAGAACAATGCGGTCGCCAAAAGCACGCCGGTCGCCAGCAACAGCTTGTTGAGATAGGCGATCTCCTCGGTCTTGGAAGGCGTGTGGACCTCGTCGGCAAAGGCCTGCAGAAGTCCATAGGCATGAAGCGTCACCAGGCCCGCGGCGAGGATCACGAAGATAAAGACGAAAAATGCGGATTCCGCCTTGTGGAAACGCATCTGCTCCCCGTTGGAAAAGTGCCCACAGACTTTATGGCATGCAGGGCCTTACGGAGGGTTAACCAGGACAACCTCGACGGGAAATCTACAATTAACGTCAACTTTTAAGATTGGTTGAGAAGCGTTGACTCAGATGGCGATTTCCGAGACGTCGCCGAGCAGCAATCTGCGCCATTGCGGGCCTAGCTGGTGCCTGAACCAGGTCGCCTGACGCTTGGCATATTGCCGTGTCGCGATCTTGGCCCGTTCAATGGCTTCGGCAAAGCTCATGTCCCCGGCCATCGCCGCCTGCAGTTCGCGCACGCCGATCGCCTTCATCGCCGGCATATCAGGGTCGAGGCCGAGCGCCACCAACTGTTTGACCTCTTCCAGCGCGCCCTGGTCAAGCATGCGGTCGAACCGCGCCTCGATGCGTTCCACCAAGGCCGCGCGGTCCGGCTCGATGACCAGGAATTTTGCGCTGTCGCGGTCGATCAGCGGCCGGCCGCGCGCCGCTTGCCACTCCCGGATGGAACGGCCAGACGCATCGAGCACTTCGAGCGCGCGCACGATGCGCTGGCTGTCGGTCGGCTTCAGCGACATGGCGACCGCCGAATCCTCATGCAGCAGGATGCGGTGCAGCTTTTCCGACCCCTGCTCCTTGAGTTCATAGCGCCAGCGGTCGCGGATCGACTGCGGAATGTCGGGCATTTCCGAAATGCCTTCCGCCAGCGCCCGGAAGTAAAGCCCGGTGCCGCCGACGAAAATCACTGGCCGTTCGAAGAACGTGCCATCAGGTCGCCCGGAAAGCGTGCCGTCGTCGATCAGCTTCATCACGTCGCGCAGCCAGGCGCCGGTGGAATAGGCGGTCGACGGAGGAACGTGGCCGTAGAGAAAGTGCGGCGCACGGAAGAGCTCGGCGGCACGCGGCCGCGCCGTCAGCACGTCGAGCACCGAATAGCCCTGCATGGAATCGGTGTTGACGATGACACCACCCTTGCGCTCGGCGAGATCGAGCGCCAGCGCCGACTTGCCGCTGGCGGTCGGCCCGGCTATCAGGATCGCGTTCTTCACGCGGCCCTCGCCCGCCTGCTCGTCGGAATTTTCAATGCCGCTCATCGCCACGCTTGTGTCCCATCCCGCCGGCCACGCATTGTCGGCCTCGCTTGCGAATATGGCGTCACGGTTGGTCGGCGCAAGCGCTGTTCGCTGGCTGGCCGAAGGCATCGCTTGCGATCTCGTCCTGCCCGAGGCGGCCAAAGCCACGGAGACGACCGCCAGCCTGCGCACCGCGCTGGCGTCCGAACCGCTCGACGTGATCGTCCAGCCATCTGACGGCAGGCGAAAAAAGATCCTCATCGCCGATATGGATTCGACCATGATCGACCAGGAGTGCATCGACGAGCTTGCCGACGAGATCGGCGTCAAGGATCGTGTCGCCGCCATCACGGCGCGCTCGATGAATGGCGAGATCGCGTTCGAACCGGCCCTGCGCGAGCGGGTGGCGTTGTTGAAAGGCCTCGACACTGCCGTGGTCGACCGCATCATCGCCAATCGGCTGACGCTGGCCTCCGGCGGCCGCGCTCTGGTGCAGACGATGAGGAAGAACGGCGCCTGGACGGCACTCGTCTCCGGCGGCTTCGACGTCTTTACCAGCCGCATCGCGGACATGCTCGGCTTTCAGGAAAATCGCGCCAACCGCCTGATCGAGGAAAACGGGCGCTTTGCCGGGCTGGTCGCCGAGCCGATCCTCGGCCGCGCCGCCAAGGCCGATGCCCTGAACGAGATTTCGGCCCGCCTGGGCCTGACTCCGGCCGACGCCATTGCCGTCGGCGACGGCGCCAACGACCTCGACATGATCCGGCTGGCCGGCACCGGTGTTGCGCTGCACGCCAAGCCGACTGTGGCCGCGCAAGCCAAGGTTCGCATCGACCATGGCGATCTGACGGCGCTGCTCTATCTCCAGGGCTATCACCAGGAGGAGTTTGCCGGATGAAACCGATGCGCACCGAGCGCCTGATCCTGCGCAACTGGGAAGACCGCGATCGCGAACTCTTTCATCGCATCAATTCGGACGAGCGGGTGATGGAATTCTTTCCGTTCCGCCGCGAGCGTGCCGAGACGGATGCCAAGATGGACGAATTTCGGGGCTGGATCGCCGAGGACGGCTTTGGTTTTGCCGCCGCCGCGATTGCCGCGACGGGCGAATGCATTGGCTTTGTCGGCCTCTTGGAGACCGATCACGTGCCGTCCATGCCTTCAGATACGATCGAGATCGGCTGGCGGCTGGCGCCCGAATTCTGGGGCAAGGGCTATGTCACCGAGGCCTCCGAAGCCTGGCTCGCCTTTGGCTTCGAAACGCTTGATCGCGACGAAATCGTCTCCTTCGCCGTAGCGGCCAACCGCCGCTCGACCGCCGTCATGGAGCGTCTCGGCATGACCGCCGATCCATCGAGAGACTTCGATCATCCAGAGATTCCCGACAGCCACCCTCATCTCAAGAGGCACGTCCTCTACAGGCTTTCGCGGCAGGACTGGCAGGCAAGAAAAAAGGCGGCTTAGTAGCCGCCTTTTTCATATCAGGATCAGAGCGTTATCGGCCCTTCCGGATTCAATCCATCCGGATCGTAACGAACCGCAATTCGCCGGTCTTGGACGCCAGCATCAGAAGTGCATTCTTGCGGCCCTGCTCCTTCAGCGCGCCGATCCGGTCCATGACGTCTTTCGGGGTCGCGACCGATTCCTGCGCGATCTCGGTGATCACCTCGCCGGCCTGGATGCCGCGTTCGGCGGCAGCCGAGTCCTTGGTAACGTCAGTGATGACGACGCCCGAGACATCGGCGGCGATGCCGAACTTGGTCCGCGTCTCGTCATTGAGTTCGCCGACGGTCATGCCGAGCACCGAAGCCGTTGAAACCGCAGGCGCCTTGTCGCCGCCCTTATCCTCGTCGGTAGTGCCGTCTTCGCCGCTGGCGAGCTTCTCGCCGTCCTCGAGCCGGCCGAGCGTCACTTTCACGGTCTGCTCGACGCCCTTGCGCACGATGATCACGTCGACCGCCTTGCCGACCGGGCTTTCCGCCACGACGCGCGGCAGGTCGCGCATTTCATGGATGTCCTTGCCGTCGAACTTGATGATGACGTCGCCGGCCAGGATGGTGCCGTTGTCGACCGGTCCGCCCTTGATGACCCCGGCGACCAGCGCGCCCTTGGCGGTCGCCATGCCGAGGCTCTCGGCGATGTCGTCGGTCACCGGCTGGATGCGCACGCCAAGCCAGCCGCGCCGCGTCTCGCCGAACTGGCGCAGCTGATCGACGACGCCCGAGGCAAGCTGCGAAGGAATGGAGAAGCCGATGCCGATCGAGCCACCCGACGGCGAGATGATCGCGGTGTTGATGCCGATGACCTCGCCGGTGCTATTGAACAGCGGCCCGCCGGAATTGCCGCGGTTGATAGCGGCATCGGTCTGGATGAAGTCGTCATAGGGACCGGAATTGATGTCGCGGTTGCGGGCTGAAACGATGCCGACCGTCACCGTGCCGCCGAGGCCGAACGGATTGCCGATCGCCATCACCCAGTCGCCGACTCGCATCTTGTTGGAATCGCCGAATTTCACCGCCGTCAGCTTGTGCCCTTTCGGATCGACCTTCAGCACGGCAACGTCGGTCTTGGTGTCGGTGCCGACCAGCGTCGCCTTTAGCGTGATGCCATCGGAGAAATTCACCTCGATATCATCGGCGTCGGCAATGACGTGGTTGTTGGTCACCACGATGCCCTGCTCGGCGTCGACCACGAAGCCGGAACCCAGCGACTGCACTTTCTGCGAGCCGCCATCCTTGTCGCCGCCACGGTTCTTGAAGAAGTCGTCGAAGAAGTCCTGGAAGGGCGAGCCTTCGGGAAGCTGCGGCATCGGCACAGCGCCCGGACCTTCCGTGCCCTTCACCGTCTGCGAGGTCGAGATGTTGACCACCGCGCCAAGCAGGCCCTCGGCAAGGTCGGCGACAGATGCCGGCCCGTCCGCGGCCACCGTCGGCGTCACGAAGGACGGGACGGCGACGGTGCCGACGAGAAGCGCCGCTGCGCCGGCGATGAACGTCCGCCTCGCTGCGCGCAGAAGGGTGTTGGATGTCATCGAGAGGCCTCCCGGTGTTTTAAGAAGAAGTAAAGCGCGTCGGCAAAATGCCGCGTCGCGCCATGTTGGCAAAAAATACGGCACGTTTGCGGCTATGACTACCGGCAGAGGATAAATCCTCCGTTACAGCCAGCCGCGCACCAGCCAGACGATGCCGACACCGATGGCGATCGCAGCCAGCCCGGCAATGCGCAGCGCATTCTCCGGCATCGACAGCACCTCCCCGGCGAGTTTTTTGGCGAGGTTCGGAAAACCGCCATAGACCAGGCCCTCGATGACGAGGACCAGGCCTATTGCCGCCAGGAAATCCTGCACCGGCCTTACTGGCCGGTGCTTGGCGGTGTAGCCGCTACAGCGGGAGCTGTCGGCGGAGCCTTGCCTTCGGGATCGCGGAAGAAGCGGAAGAACTCCGAGTTCGGCGACAGCACCATCGTCGTCCCGCTATTGTCCAGCGCCGTGCCATAGGCGCTCATCGACCGGTAGAAATCGAAGAAGGCAGGATCGCGTTTGTAGGCATCGGCGAAGGTGGCGCTGCGCTGGGCTTCGCCCTCACCGCGCAGTATCTCCGATTCCTTCTGCGCTTCGGCGACGATCTCAACCACTTCACGGTCGGCGCGGGCGGTGATGCGCTGCGCGGCTTCCTTGCCGCGCGCCCTGAGCCGCTCGGCTTCGGCCAGGCGTTCGGCCTTCATGCGGTCGAACGTCTGCTGCGAAACCTCAGCCGTCAGGTCGGTCCGGCGGATGCGCACGTCCTCGATCTGCAGGCCGAGCGAGGTGGCATCAGGCCTGAGCTGGTCGCGCACTTCGCGCATCATCACGGCACGCTCTTCCGAAAGCGCTGCCTCGAAGTCGCGCAGACCGTAGACACGGCGCAGTGCCGCATCGAGACGCGTCCGCAACCGTGCCTCGGCCAGTCCGATCTGACCGGATACGGCGGCGCGGAACACCCGCGGATCCGAGATGCGATAGGCGATGAAAGCATCGACCTCGTAGAACTTGCCGCCCGAAACCTGGACGCGGATGTTGTCGAGATCGAAGCGCAGCACCCGGTTTTCGATCAATTGCACGCTGTCGGCATCGAAGAAGGCGAAAGGCGCCTTGAAATAGATGCCGGGCTCATTCTTGACGTCGACGATCTCGCCGAAGCGCAGCACCAGCGCCTGCTGGCGTGCGTTGACCACGAAGACAGACGAATAGATCAGGAACAGGATGACCGCGGCGACGACCGCGAGGATGGGGAGACGGTTGGCCATCACTGGGCTACTCCCGTGGTCGTACCCAGCGCAGAAGGCGCCGGCGCCTTCTGCTGCAGTGCCGGCAGCGGCAGATAGGGAACGACCCCTTGCCCGTTGCCCTGTTCGACGATGACCTTGTTTGAGTCTTTCAGGACCTTCTCCATGGTTTCCAGATAAAGCCGCTTGCGCGTCACATCCGGCGCCTTGGCGTATTCGTCATAGACCGAGATGAAGCGCTGCGCCTCGCCTTCGGCCTCCTGCACGACACGGTTCTTGTAAGCGGCCGCATCCTCGCGGACCTGTGCCGCCGCGCCGCGCGCCTGGCCCAACTTCTGGTTGGAATACTGGTTGGCCTGCTCGACGAACTTGTCCTCGTCCTGCTCGGCGCGCTGCACTTCGTCGAACGCATCGGCGACATCGCGCGGCGGCGCCGCGTCCTCGATCGAAACCGCATTGACGTTCAGGCCGGCCTTGTAGCCGTCCAGGGTCGTCTGGATGATTTCGCGCACCGATGCCGCAATGCCCTGGCGGTCGTCGCGGAAGATGTCCTGGGCCGGTCGCCGGCCGACGGCTTCGCGCATGGCGCTTTCGGCGACCTGCTGCAGCATGCCTTCGGGATCGGAGACGTCGAACAGATAGGCCCGCGGATCGGAAACCTGATAGGCCACCGAGAACTGCACGTTGACGATGTTCTGGTCGCCAGAAAGCATCAGGCCGTTGCCGCTGGTGTTGCCGCCACCGATGTCGACGAGCTGCTCGGCGATGTTGGCCGTCTCGACCGTTTCGATCGGCCACCAATGGAAATGCAGGCCGGGTTGCGAGAGTTCGGCCTTCGGCTTGCCGAAGCGTAACTCCACCGCAACCTCATCGGGTTGCACGGTGTAGACCGCCTTGAATGCCCACAGCACGACCAGTGCGGCCGCGATCAGTGCGAAGACGGCGGGGCTGGCGCCGCCACCGCCGGGCAGCGCGCGCCGGAGCCTGTCCTGGCCGCGCCGGATGATGTCTTCAAGATCGGGAGGCGAGCCTTGCGGACCGCTCGGTCCCTTTGGTCCCTGCCCCCAGGGCCCCTGATTGTTGCCGCCGCCGCCGCCCCATGGGCCGCCGCCACCGCCGCTTTTATCGTTCCAGGGCATGAATGTCCTTTCGCTTGGAATTCCCTCGGCGCCGGCGTTGCGGCGCGAAATCCAGTTGTTCTTCTATAGGGATGCCCGGGCGCGCTTTCAACGCGATCCGACACTGCATTGTCCGATTTGAGCCGGCGAAAGCGGCAAATTCCAATAAGTCGCCCTATGAATGCGGCCCATTGTCTAAGGGCAGGCACCAAATAGCAAAAAGTGGCTTCGCGTTGGCACGCATGGCATGGACGATGTTAGCCGGATTGTAGACGACTCCGCCGACGCCCGGCTCGTGCCACGCGTCGGCATTCTGCCGCCACTCGCCCTGCGACAAGACAAGATAGAGCTCTTCCGGTGGATGCCTATGGTCGGGATACGTCGTGTGCGGCGCCATCACCGAGACTCCGATCTCGACTCTGCTGCTCGGGACGAAGCCTCGCGGACCGACAATGAAGGAATCGGCGTAGTTCTCAGCTAGCACCGCCGATTTGCGACGTTCGCTTTGGTTGTTCCAGCTGAGATTGGGTTCGATCTCACGCAACGCGACAGCGAGCTTGCCGAGATTGCCGCCGAGCTTTTCAAGATCGGCAAAGCACGCCGCAAGATGACGGCAGGCCGGCTGGCGTTGGGGCAGCTCATGGCTCGCCTGCGGCGCCTCAAGTGCCATGTCGCCGAAAATCCGCCTATGGGCGGCTTCGCGCGACGGATCATTTCCCATACGTGAGCGGATCTCCGTGCTGAGCAAATCCATGAAAGCACCGAGCGGCCGGTGCATGCTGACCGTCATGGAAATACCTGTGCCATTGGCCGGCGGCGTTCATAGACCGTATAGCGCGTCGCATGACTGTCCTTTTCACCGGCTGGGATATCCTGCGAACTGACAAGCCGCCACAAATCCGGGTCGATGTCAGGGAAATGCGCGTCGCCATCGACACTGGCCAGCACATGGGTGACGTGCAGACGGTCGGCCAGCGGCAGCGCCTGAGCATAGATCTCGCCGCCGCCGACGACGCAGATTTCGTCGGCGCCGGCCATGCAGCGCCCACGCACGGTCGCCAGTTTGATGGCCTCGTCGAGCGAATGCGCGATTTCGATGCCCTCGGCGCGCCAGGCCTTGTCGCGGGTCACCACAATATTCAGCCTGCCCGGCAAGGGCCGGCCGATGCCTTCATAGGTCTTGCGGCCCATGATGATCGGCTTGCCCATCGTATCGGCCTTGAAGCGCTTGAGATCGGTGGAAAGCCGCCATGGCAAGCCGCCATCGCGCCCGATCACGCCATTCTCGGCGATGGCAACATAGATCGCGACGTCCATCAGCCGCCATTCCCGTTGTCGCTGTCCGTCGGATCGAGGATCAGGATGTCGATGTCGTGCTCGGGGTAGAAATCGCTCGCCGTCATCTCGAATGTCGTCGCCCCGAGCTTCCTCACATTGTCGCCGCAGAACGAGATCAGCGCCTTCGGATTGCCCTTGTCGACGGTCAGCTTGAATTTGCCGATGGTTCCCGCCGCCCAATTACCGCCGGTGGTCAGGATATAGGCGATACGGCTCTCGAAATATTTCGGATAACCGTCGGGATCATCCTTCGCTGCCTTGCGCACCGCATTCTCGAAAGCGTCGTCCATGCAATAGCGGGGCTTGTAGGCGGCGTACTGGCCTTGGAACTGGCCGTCATAGAAGAAGCTGACCGAGGATGTGCCGCCGACGCTCGGCTTGTAGCGATGCGAAACCTTGACCGCCTTGTTGGCCGGAAAGGTCGAACGCCACCAATAGGTCGAACGCAATTGCCAGAACGGCGCGTAGACGGGTTTCGAGGCCGCGTCGTCAGACGAGTCCTGGATGATGATGCCGCGGTTGACCCAGTCATCGGCAACCGCCTGCGGTAGTTTTTCCAGCGCCGCCTTTGCCGCATCCCCGAACGGATTGAACGGCACGTTTTGCGCCTTCAAATCGGCGCCGATGTCGATGCCGAGTGCAAACACCTTCTGCTCGAGTTGCGGCTTTGCCGCGACGCCATCGATCGTCACTTCGAAACCGAGGAAATTGTCGCTTTGATTTTCAGGGATCGCCGGGCTCTCCTCGGGATCGCCTGAAATGTCGGGCATCGGGAAGGCAACGATCGCGTCGACATCCTTGTCGGTGTTGTTGCGGAAGACATAGTCGACCGTGACCTTTTCCGGCGAGATGTAGAGGTCCTCGCTTTCCATCGACACGGCGTCGCTGCGCGACAGGATCAGCCCGCCGGTGCCCAGTTCGGCAACCGAATCATTGGCCAAGGCAGGTGCGGCCGAAAGCGCCAGCGCTGCGGTCAGGATAGAGCGAAACATGGAAGCCCCCTCGGCGAGAATGCCGTCGCGACACTAGCCGTTTCAATGTGGCGTTTCAAAGCCCTTCGGCACGCTCGCCTACGCTTGCCCACACGTCATGCTTGTCTGGACATGCCGGTTCCGATCGGGCAGGAGTTCGCCCATGCGCACGCTTCTCGTCATCGGCATCGGCGCCGGCAATCCCGACCACATGACGGTCCAGGCCATTGACGGCCTGAACCGCGCCGACGTGCTGTTCATTCCCGACAAGGGCGCGAAAAAGATCGACCTCGCCGAACTGCGCCGCCAGATCTGCGACCGTTTCGTTACCAACCCGAACTCGCGCCGTGTCGAATTCGATGTGCCGGTGCGCGCCGAGCCAGCGCCCTCCTACCGCCCGACCGTCGATGACTGGCATGAGGCGATCGCCGCGATTTATGAAGACCTGATCCGCGACGAGCTTGCCGAAGACGGCTGCGGCGCCTTCCTGATCTGGGGCGACCCCTCGCTCTACGACAGCGCGCTGCGCATTCTGGAGCGCGTGCGCCTCAGGAACAATGTCGCGTTCGAGCTGGAGGTCATTCCCGGCATCACCGCCGTTCAGGCACTGGCCGCCGGCCACAAAATGGCGCTGAACCGCATCGGCGATTCCATCCTGGTCACCACCGGCCGCCGCCTCACCCACGAAGGCATGCCCGAAAATGCCGGCAGCACGGTCGTCATGCTGGACGGCAAATGCGCCTTCAACACGCTGGACGACAAGGATCTGGTCATCCACTGGGGCGCCTATCTCGGCACGCCCGACGAGATCCTCATCTCCGGCCGCCTCGGCGATGTCGGCGCCGAGATCGAGAAAACCCGTGAAGAAGCCCGCCGGAAAAAAGGCTGGATCATGGACACGTATCTGCTGCGCAAGCAGGAATAGGGAGTAGTCGATAGTGAGCGGTGAAGCCGGCGTCGTTCCCTACTGCCTACTGCCTACTGCCTACTGCCTACTGCCTACTGCCTACTGCCTACTCACTACTGCCTATTCCCTCACCCCGCATCAATCTCCGCCTGCAGTGCCTCCATATGCGTCGCTGCCGCGGACGTCGCCGCCCGTTCTATGGCGCGAAAGCGGCTGACCACGGCGAGCCCTACAGACGTCAATTGGGCGCCGCCGCCTTTTCTGCCACCGGTCTGCGCTGCGACCAGCGGCTTGCCGAACACCCGGTTCATGTCCTCAACCAGATCCCAGGCGTGCTTGTAGGACATCTCCATGCCGCGCGCCGCGGCCGAGATCGAGCCGAAGGCGGCGATCTGCTCGAGAAGCTCGATCTTGCCGGGTCCGATGCGCCCGTCCGGATCGAGGTTTATGCGCAAGCTCAGCGATGGCATTTCCGGTCCTCCGCAGTCACGTCCTTACCCACATTAGGCCCTCAACGCGCTCACCGCTATTCCAAATCGATATAACGACATCGTTCGCGACTATCCATGCGCCTCGGCAGGCAGGCCGGCGCCGGTATTCGCCCGATCGAAGCTCACCGTCTTGACCACCGCGAAGACTTTTCCGCCGAGCCGCAATTTCAGCGTCTGCCGCGACTGCTCGGTGATGCGGGCAAGCACGATGGCGCCGTTGCAGTCGATGCCGATTTCGACCGAGGGTCCCTCGCCCGGCTTTATCGCGATGATCGTGCCTGGCAAAATGTTGAGTGCACTGAGCCCCGCCGGCTGCTCGGTGGCGATCATCACGTCGCGGGCGCGAATACGGATGCGCACCGGGGCACCGGCCGCCATTGCCAGCCGCGGCACACGGATCTCGCCCGCTGCCGAGCCAAGCACGGTCATGCCGAACGCCTCGTCGTGGCGCAGCACGCTGGTGTCCAGGACCGCGCCGCCTTGTCCGCGCTCTTCCGCCGGCAGAAGGTCGAGCCGCTGCATGATCGCCCCGGTCGGGCCGAAAGCGGCTACCTGGCCTTGCGACAGCACCACCACGTCGCTTGCCAGCCGCGCCACCTCGGCGACGGAATGGCTGACATAGACGATCGGGATTTTCGTCTCGTCGCGCAGCCGCTCGACATAGGGCAGGATCTCGGCCTTGCGGGCTTCGTCGAGCGAAGCCAGCGGCTCGTCCATCAAAAGCAGTTTCGGACTGGCCAGCAGCGCCCGGCCGATCGCCACGCGCTGTTTTTCGCCGCCGGAAAGCTTTGCCGGCCGCCGGTCGAGCAGATGAGCGATGCCAAGCAAGTCGACCACCGCATTGAAATCCGCGTAGCGCTCCGCCGTCGGCGTAAACCAGTGGCCATAACGAAGGTTGCCGGCGACGCTCAGATGCGGAAACAGCCGCGCGTCCTGGAACACCATGCCGATTCGCCTTTTGTGCTTCGGCATGAACAGGCCGGCATCGGTATCGACCAGCACACGGCCGTCGACTTCGATCCGCCCCTTGTCGGGCCGGATCAGCCCGGCGATCAAATTGATCAGCGTCGTCTTGCCGGAGCCGGAGGGCCCGAACAGCGCGGTCAGCCGCCCGTCGCTCTCGAAGCGGGCGTCGATGCCGAAATCGCCGAGGCGATGGCTGATGTCGACGAGAACACTCATTCGATGTCCATCCGCCGGCCGACGCGCCGCGCCAGCACTTCCGAGGCGACCAGCGCCGCCATCGAGATGACGATCGAGATCAGCGTCAGCCGCAGCGCGCCTTCATCGCCGCCCGGCACCTGCGTAAAAGTATAAATCGCCGACGGCAGCGTCTGCGTCTCGTTGGGGATGTTGGAAACGAACGTGATGGTCGCGCCGAATTCGCCCATCGCCTTGGCAAACGACAGGATGGCGCCGGCAATCAGGCCGGGCAGGATCAGCGGCAAAGTGATGGTGGCAAACACCCACAGTGGGTTGGCGCCGAGCGTTCCCGCCGCCGCTTCCAGCTTGCGATCCACCGCCTCGATCGACAGCCGAATCGCCCGCACCATGAGGGGAAAGCCCATGACGCCGCAGGCGAGTGCCGCACCCGTCCAGCGAAAGGAGAAAACAATGCCGAAATGCTCGGCAAGAAAGGCGCCGGCCGGGCCGCGCTTGCCGAAGGTCAGCAGCAGCAAATAGCCGGTCACCACCGGTGGCAGGATCAACGGCAGATGCACCAGCCCGTTGAGCAGCGTCTTGCCCCAGAATTGGCCTCGGGCAAGCACCAGTGCGATCAATATGCCCGGTGGCAGGCTGGCGAGCATCGCCACCGTCGCTACCTTGATGGACAGCCGGACCGCATTCCATTCGTCGGGAGTGAGGTCCAGCAGCCAGTTCATGCGTCAGGCGTTGCCTTAGTTGCTCGGCGCCAGGATCGTGAAGCCTTGTGCCTTGAACAGTTCCGCCGCCTTGGCAGACTCAAGACACTTCAGGAAAGCCGGCGTATCCTTGTCCTTGGAATCGGCCGTCTGGGCAACCGGATAGATGATCGGCGGGTGCGAATCCTCGGGGAAGGTGCCGACCACCTTCACAGCTTTGTCGGCATGCGCGTCGGTGGCGTAGACGATGCCGAGCGCCGCTTCCCCGGTCGAGACCAGCTTGAGCGCTGCGCGCACATTCTCGGCCTGCGCCGCCTTGCCCTCGACCGAGGACCAGACGCCGAGCGATTCAAGTGCGGCCTTGCCGTATTTGCCGGCCGGCACCGCCTTGAAATCGCCCATGGCGAGCTTGCCGTCGCCGATAAGCTTGGCGAGGTCGAAACCCTTCTCGATCTTGGTCTCGGCCTTCGAATCCTTCGGCGCCACCAGCACGATCTGGTTGCCGAGCAGCTTCACTTCCGTGTCGGGCTTGGTCAGCTTCTTGTCGGAAAGGTATTTCATCCAGTCGAGATCGGCCGAGATGAACACATCGGCCGGCGCGCCGCCCTCGATCTGCTTGGCCAGCGCCGAGCTTGCCGCGTAAGAAATGGTCGCGGCTTCGCCGACATCGGCCTCGCAGGCCTTGTTGACGGCGTCAAGGCCGTCCTTGAGGCTCGCCGCGGCAAAAACCACGACCTTGTCTTCGGCATGCGCCGCCGGCACGGCAGCCATCAGCGCCGCCGCAAAACCACCGATCGCAATCGCCCTCAATCCGAAATCTTTGCGCGTCAGCATGAAACTCTCCCTGGGTTTGAAACCTGATCGGCTCGCGGCCTGCCGATCGATATATCCGGATGAACATAACAATGGAAGGTTTTTGCTCCAAGCCACCATTGTATCTTGAGGCTGCCGCGACCTACGATGATTTCAGTTGGATACAGCGAAATAGAGATCAAAGGAGACGTCTATGAAAATCAGTGCCCGCAATATCCTCAAGGGAACGATTGTCGAGATCGTCAAAGGTGCCACCACTTCGCACGTCCGTATCGACATTGGCGGTTCGGTCGTCACCGCCTCGATCACCAACGAGGCCGTCGCCGATCTCAAGCTCGAAAAGGGCAAGCAGGCCTTTGCCGTGATCAAGGCCTCGGACGTCATGGTCGGCATCGATTGACAGCGATGGTCGGGCAGACGTCCTGCAAATTCCGACATTGAACCTAAGGTGTGTTGAGATTCAGGTCAGCCCGAGTCGAAAATGGCTGATACCGAGGCGGAGCGTACTTAAGTACGTGAGCACCGGAAGCGCAGGTATCAGCCATTTGCAGGCCGACCTCACCTGAATATCGGCACGCCTTAGACCGCGATCGGCGCCTTGATCGTTGCGTCGGCGAGGTAGTTCTCGAGCCTGAAATCCTCGAAGCGGAAAGCAAAAAGATCCTTCACCTCGGGATTGATCCACAGCGTCGGCAGCGCCTTGGGCGTGCGCCGCAACTGTTCGCGCGCCTGCTCGAAATGGTTCGAATAGAGATGCGCGTCGCCAAGCGTATGGATGAAGTCACCCGGCTTCAGCCCGGTGACTTGCGCCACCATCAGCGTCAGCAGCGCGTAGGAAGCGATATTGAACGGCACGCCGAGAAAGATGTCGGCCGAGCGCTGGTAGAGCTGGCAGGAAAGCTTGCCTTCCGAGACATAGAACTGGAACAGGCAGTGGCAGGGCGGCAGCGCCATGGCTTCCACCTCGGCCGGGTTCCACGCCGAAACGATCAGCCGCCGCGAATTAGGGTTCTTGCGTATCTCCTTGAGAAGGTTCGCAATCTGGTCGATCCCGCCGCCACGGCCATCCGGCCACGAGCGCCATTGCTTGCCATAGACCGGGCCGAGGTCGCCGTTCTCGTCGGCCCATTCGTCCCAGATGGAGACGCCGTGGTCGTTGAGATATTTGATGTTGGTGTCGCCGGCCAGGAACCACAGGAGCTCATGCACGATCGACTTCAGGTGCAGCTTCTTGGTGGTGGTGACCGGAAAGCCGCGCGCCAGGTCGAAGCGCATCTGGTAGCCGAATACGCCACGCGTGCCGGTGCCGGTGCGGTCGCCGCGATCGGTGCCGTTTTCCAGCACATGCTTCAAAAGGTCGAGATATTGGCGCATCGGTTCGCCTCGATTCGGGGTCTCACCAATCATAGCGCAAGTATGCCCTGACGCCACGCCTGTCTGAAATCTTACCCATCCTGGCAGGCTGATGCGGTGGAGACCTTTTTCAGAATTCGCTCTGGCGAGTCGAATGGCGTGGTTTTCGAGAACCGGAGCGGAGCGTACTTAAGGTACGTGAGCACCGGAAGCGCAGAAAACCGCGCCAGTCGGCCGCCAGAGTAGAATTATCAAAAAGGTCTCAGAGGGAGCCGAGTTTGCCCAGGTCCTTTGCGACCAGATAGTAGAAGGTCACCCGGCTCTTGGTGTTGTCGGCCGCCATCGCCTTGCAGGCCTTTTCGATCGAGGCATCGGCCTTGCTGCCGTCGGTGATGCCGAGCTTCTTGGAAACCCAGCCCGCCTTGACCCGATCGAGTTCCTTGGGATCGGTGCACGACACCAGCGAGGAATCGCGGTTCCTCAGCGCGATGCCGAGATGCTTGACGATCTTGGCGACCGCATCGGCGCTTGCCGCGGCGTCGTATTTCTTCACGTCTGCGAGATAGTCGGCCATCAAAATTCCCCACGTCGGCGCCACGGATCCGATCGATGAGGGTTGTGGCGCGCTGCCGCAACCTGTGCGCTAGGTCGTTCACTCCTCACCACCGCGAAGCTTCGGTTGAGACCGTTTGCAAGTCAACCCTTCGTGTCGCCGTTTGGGGCACCCTTTGACGCGAGCACAAAGCATCAATGCGGCCTTTCATTTTTTGCGATGGGCCCCTATATTCGTTTTGTCGGCTTGACCGACTATGGCGATAAATGGGCGATGAAATAAGCCGTTCGGACCCGGGGGCGGTACCCGGCGCCTCCACCAAGAACCGCTCTGTCATTCGGAGCGGCTGTTGATGGGGGCGAAATAGGATCGACGAAGGTGTAAAGATCGTACTTTTGCCCGGCATGGTACCACCGTCATCGGGCTAAACCTGTAGTTGCAAATGACAACTATGCGGAAGCACGTCTCGCCGCGTAAGCGGTGCGATAGCTTCAATTCAAGCCCTAGAGGTTCGCACTTCTAGGCGGGGTTCGGAGGTACCTGGCAACAGAAACCTCCACTTCTCCTCTCACCTCATGTGTTTTCGCTGCAGCCTGAAGCTGTCTTCAAGCGGCACGCGTCATTTGGCGAAGCGTTTGGCGCCCGCGACACAGAGAACCACGGCGGCGGTGACGGCAACCATGGCCCAACTCACGGCTTCATGCAGCAAGGTCGCGGCCAGGATCAGCCCGAAAAACGGCTGCAGCAGCTGCAATTGCCCGACGGCGGCGATGCCACCCTGGGCGAGCCCCCGGTACCAGAAGATGAAGCCGATCAGCATGCTGAACAGCGAGACGTAAGCGAGACCGATCCAGGCCGCCTGCCCCGTTCCGGCAAAAGACGCCGGCATCATGGTGATGGCCAGTGTTGCCATGATCGGCAACGAGATAACCAGCGCCCAGGAAATTACCTGCCAGCCGCCGAGCGTTCGCGACAGTTTTGCACCCTCGGCATAGCCAAGGCCGCAAACGACGACGGCCGCAAGCATCAACATGTCACCGACCGGCGAAACGGAAGAACTCTGCGTCATCGCAAATCCGGCAACCAGGCTGCTGCCAAGGCAGGAGAACAGCCAGAAGGCCGGGCGTGGTCGTTCGCCGCCGCGTATCACCCCGAAAATCGCCGTCGCCAGTGGCAGCAGGCCGATGAAGACAATGGAATGCGCCGAGGTGACATGTTTGAGCGCCAGCGCCGTCAGCAAGGGGAACCCGACGACGACGCCAAGGGCGACGACGATCAGCGAAACGATATCGGTCGCCCCCGGCCGCTTCTCGCGAAAAGCCAGCAACAGACAGAGCGCCAGGACGCCGGCGATTCCCGCGCGAGCGGCAGTGAGGAACACCGGGTCAAAGGCGGCCACCGCCACCCGTGTCGCCGGCAGCGATCCGCTGAAGATCAGCACCCCGAGAAAGCCGTTGATCCAGCCGCTGGTCGCCTTGTCCATCACACCTGTCCTGTTTCGTCGCAGTATCGGTTGCACGGTGACGGATTCTAAGAGACAGTGCATGACAGTTTTGGCAAACTGTCATGGCTGCAGGAGCAGTACGGATGGACACCAGACTCGATAGTCCGAACGACACCGGCACGCTTGTCGGGCGCATCATGGCGGCGATACGGCAACGCATCGTGGGACGAACGCTCGCACCGGGCGCGAAACTGCCCTCCATCCGCGGCTTTGCCAAAGTCATGGACGTTTCGAAGTCGACCGTGGTCGAAGCCTATGACCGGCTCGTCGCCGAAGGCGTCGTCCAGTCGCGGCGCGGCTCGGGATTCTATGTCGCCGGCCACCTGCCGCCTTTGGCTCTTGCCGAGATCGGCCCGCGGCTGGATCGCGCCGTGGATCCGTTCTGGGTGTCGCGGCAATCGCTGGAAGCCGGCGGCGACACAATGAAGCCGGGCTGCGGATGGCTTCCCGCCACATGGATGCCGCAAGCCGATTTGCGCCGGTCGCTCCGCGGCCTTGCCCGCGCCGATGCCGCTGTTTTGACCGACTACGGCACGCCGCTTGGCCTTTTGCCGCTGCGCCAGCTTCTGTCGCGGCGCATGGCCGAGCGCGGCATCGAGGCAGCACCCGACCAGATCATGCTGACGGAATCCGGCACGCAGGCGATCGACCTGCTGTGCCGGTTCCTGCTCGAGCCAGGCGACACTGTGCTTGTCGACGACCCCTGCTATTTCAATTTTCTTGCCCTGTTGCGCGCGCATCGCGCCAAGGTCGTCAGTGTTCCCTACACGCAATCCGGCCCCGACATGGAGCTGTTCGGGCAAGCGCTGAGCGAGCATCGGCCGCGCCTCTACATCACCAATTCGGCGATCCACAATCCGACCGGGGCGACGCTCTCGCCTGTCGTTGCACACCGGCTGCTGAAGCTCGCCGAGCAATCGGGGCTGACCATCATCGAGGACGATATTTTCGCCGACTTCGAACACGAGCCCGCGCCGCGCCTGGCCGCGTTTGACGGGCTCGACCGGGTCATCCACATCGGCAGTTTTTCCAAGACGCTGTCGGCAGCAACGCGGTGTGGGTTCATCGCCGCCCGACGCGATTGGACGGATGGGCTGATCGACCTGAAAATCGCCACCTCATTCGGCGGCAGCCCGATTGCCGCCGAGCTTGTGCTCGGCATTCTCAGGGATGGAACCTATCGCAAGCACATCAACAGCCTGCGCGATCGCCTGTCCCGCGCCATGGCGGAAACCGGCGCGCGGTTGAAGGTCATGGGCATCAAGCCATGGATCGAGCCAAGGAGCGGCATGTTCCTGTGGTGCACGCTGCCTGAGGGCCTGGACGCGGCCGATATTGCGCGCCGCGCACTGGCTGAAAACATCGTGCTGGCGCCGGGAAATGCCTTCAGCCTCGTGCAATCCGCCACCGGGTATCTGCGTTTCAACGTTGCGCAATCATCGGATCCGCGCATCTTCTCGGCGCTTGAACGGGCGATGCAGGGCTGAAATGCGCTCATGAAAAAGGCCGGCACTGACCCGGCCTTTTTCGATCTCGGTGGTGTTGCTTATTCTGCCGGCGCTTCGACCGCGTCGCGCGAACGGCCAAGCGTCACCTTCGCCAGTGTGAACGAGATCACCGCGCAAAGCGTGATGCCGGCCACCATCGGCAGCGGCGTGCCGTCGAAGAACACACCGGCGACACCCATGGCGACTGCGCCGATGGCGAAGTGCAGCGTGCCCATCAGCGCCGAGGCCGTTCCGGCGATCTCGCCATGCTCTTCCATGGCCAGCACCGACGTGGTCGGGATGGCGAGACCGAGGAAGCCGTAGCCGACGAACAGCAATGCGGCCATCACGTCGAGCCGGTCGACGCCGGTTGCCATCACCGCAAACAGCACCACCATGGTCGTCGCATAGCCGGTCACCGCGACACGCACTACGCGCCGCAGCCCAAACCGCTCGGCTAGCAATCCGGTCAGCTGCGACATGCCGATGAAGGCAACCGCGTTGATCGAGAAGAACACGCTGTAGACCGAAGGCGACAGCCCGTAATGGTCGATCAGGATGAAGGACGAGCTGGAGAGATAGACGAAGAAGCTGGCAATGCCGAAGCCTGCGATGGCCACTAGGCCGAGGAAGTTGCGGTCACCCATCAGCAAGCGGTAGCCTGAGAGCGCGGTGCCGAAGGAAGAACCGACGCGGTCTTCGACCGGCCGTGTCTCCTTGAGCGAGGTCGCCAAAAGGATGGTGGCGAGCAGCGCGGCACCGGTCACCGTCCAGAACACGGCGCGCCAGCCGAAATTCTCGATGATCTGGCTGCCGGTCAGCGGCGCCAGGATCGGCGACACCGAAAACACCAGCATCAACAAGGACATCAGCTTGGCCGCTTCAGTGCCGGTGTGCAGATCGCGCACGATCGCCCGCGGCACCGCCATGCCGGCGCTTGCGCCAAGGCCCTGCAGGAAGCGGAAGGCGATCAGCCATTCGATGGTCGGCGCCAGCGCCGAGCCGACGCCGCCGATCATGAACAGCACCAGGCCGCCATAGAGCGGCAGCTTGCGGCCGACCATGTCGGAAATCGGCCCAACGACGATCTGGCCGAAGCCCATGGAGAGGAAAAAGATCAACAGGCTCATCTGTACGGCAGCGGTGCCGGCGTGCAGATCCTGGCCGATCGAGGGCAGCGCGGGAAGATACATGTCGATGGCGAAGGGGCCGATGGCGGACAACAAACCGAGCACGACCGCGATGCGGAGGAATTTGGGACTCATGATAATGGCTTCTTTCGAATTCTGGTTGCCGCCGCAAAGCGGCGTCTACCCTAGGACGTTCCATCCCGTGAAATCCCGACTCCAGAGCGAATAAATTCGTCTCTCCGGAGCGAAATCTCTTTGTGTTATGTCCACAAATTTAGACAGTCTTGTCTAATTCGTCAATCACCTCTATATAGATTTTCATGAAACTGCACGTCTCTCCTGACATTTTCCCGCCACGCGGCCATGAGGCCAAGCGCATATCGATTGTTGATGCTGCAGCCTCGGTGTTTTGCCGGGAGGGCTTCGCCGGCGCCAATATCGACCTTATCGCGGCTGAGGCCGGCGTCTCGCGCCAGACCGTCTACAACCATCATGGCGACAAGGAGAGGCTGTTCGTTGCCGTGGTGCGTGACCTCACCGAGCGCTGCAATGCCGGGATCTTTGCCACCTTCGCCAGCTTCCCCGACCAGCCCAGGGATCTCGAGGCCGACCTGATCGGCTTTGCGGTGCGCATGAACCGCAATTGCATCTGCAACCGCGATGGAAAATTCCTGCGCAAGCTGATCCAGACCGAAGGCGAGCGCTATCCCGAGCTTTTTGCCGAGTGGCGCGACCAGGGGCCAGGCCGGACATGGCCCGCACTTGCCGCCCGTTTCGCCCGCCTCGCCCATGCCGGGCACCTGACGATAGACGATCCCGATGTCGCGGCGCGCCAATTTCTGGCGCTGGCCAACGCCGAACTGCAGACAACCTTTATGCTCGGCGGCTCGCCTCGCGACGATGAGGTGCTGCAGTCGGCAACCAATGGCGTGCGCACTTTCCTGCGCGCTTTCGGCAAGCGGCAGGCGGTTCGCGCCGACAAACATAACGCCCTCGCCGGCGCCTGAGCGATCAAATCGCAGGCATCGCCCCCTCGCATCTGCGAAGTCGGGCGCTATATCCGGTTTACGCCGCCCTCAAGCTTGATTACAGCTATGCGGACGATTCAACGGAACCCGACCGCCACATGGCCGACGACCACATCCGCTACGACATTCTGGCCCAGGAGGCGTTGCGCGGCGTCATGCGCAAGGTCCTGGCCGAAGTCGCGCGCACCGGCCTGCCTGGGAACCATCATTTCTTCATCACCTTCCTCACCGGGGCGCCGGGCGTGCGCGTGTCTTCAAGGCTGCGCGAGCGCTATCCAGAACAGATGACCATCGTCATCCAGTTCCAGTACTGGGACCTGAAAGTGACCGACACCGGCTTCGAAGTCGGACTGTCCTTCTCCGACGTGCCGGAAAAATTGGAAATCCCGTTCTCGGCCGTGCGCGGCTTTTACGACCCCTCCGTCAACTTCGAACTCGAATTCGACGTCAAGACGGACACGGCGGCAGAGGACGAACCATCGGCCAAGCCGGCTCCCGAACCGCTGGCCATCGTCACCGAGAAAAAGCCGAAGGCGGAGAAGAAGGCTGCCGCCGAGGCCGAAAAGAAGCCTGCCGTGGCCGACGCCGCCGCCGGCAAGAGCGCCGATGTCGTCTCGCTCGACGCCTTCCGCAAGAAGTGAGCCCGACAGGTCTTCGCGAAAAAATGGCCGACATCGTCAATCTCCGCCAGGCCCGCAAGCAGAAGGCACGGATTGAGAAGGACCGTCTGGCCAGCCAGAACCGGGCGCTGCATGGCCGCACCAAAGGCGAGCGCGAGCACGATCGCCTGACCGCCGACAAGGCCGAAAAGTTCGTCGCCGGCCATCATCGCGACAAGTCCGACCCGGAATAGGGCGAGACGACGTGAGCCCGGTCGAAAAACGCTCGGTCACCATTCGCGGCCACCGCACCAGCTATTCGCTCGAAAAGCCGTTTTACGACGACCTCAGCGTCATCGCGGCTGCGCGAAAACTGACATTGGCGGCGCTGGTCGCCGAAATCGACGAAACCCGTCCGCGCGACGCCAACTTGTCCTCGGCGCTCAGGCTCTACGTGCTGGACTGGGCAAAGCGCGGGATGGGAGCCTAGAGCATGATCCCGAAAAGTGGGAACCGGTTTTCGGAAAAGATCATGCTCAAACAAAGAGATAGAGTCCCATCCCGATTCCATCGGGATGGAACAGGCTCTAGCCGCCGCCTAGCGACTTCAGCAGATTGTCTACCGAGAACGGGTTGGCCTTCGGCTTCGGCGGGGCCGGCGGTGGATTGTCGTTGACGCCAGGGAGCGATCGGTCGACCTTTGGCGCCTGCTCCGCAGCCTTGCGCTCGGCTTCGAGCCTGGCCTTTTCCTGCGACGCGATGCGCATCGCGTCTTCCGCCTTCTTGCGCTGCTGCTCCTCAGCCTTCGCTGCTTCCTCAGCAGCCTGCTGCTCGGCCTGCGCCTTCGCATCGGCATCTGCCTTGGCCTTTGCGTCAGCTTCAGCCTGGGCTTCCGCATCCGCTGCAGCTTTTGCCGCGGCGTCGGCCTTGGCTTTTGCGTCCGCCTCGGCCTGAGCCCTGGCGTCGGCTTCCGCTTTCGCCTTGGCGTCCGCTTCAGCCTGCAACCGCGCCGCCTCCTCCTGCTTGCGCAATTCCTCGGCCGCGTTGTCGCGTTCGGTCTGCAGCGCCGCGTAATAGCGGACCTCGCGCCGCAGCCGCTGTTTTTCAAGCAGTGCCGCCTGCATCGCCTCGACCCGTTGCTGTTCCTTCTCCAGCGCGCGCTGGGTCAGGAACTGCGCCAACGGTTCGCTGTCGAACTGCCGCTTCGCCGCACCGAACGGCCCGTCGACGCTGAAATTCATCGTCGGCTCGGAGCCGACCAGCGCCTCGTCGCCTGGTCTGTAGGCGATCGATCCCGCTGCAGCGACAGTGCCGGCATTCAGGTCCGCCGTGATGCCGGCGGACAGTGTCGCCTGCGGATTCTCCAGCTTGACGGGCGGTGCTCTCAGCGTGCCGCCGGCGATGGCGAAGGCAACATCCGTGTCCTGCGCCGGAAAACTGCCATCGGCGGCAATCTGCGGCGCAAAGTCGGCGGTCTTGGCGGCATCGATATCGCGCCCGATCGTGTCGGCCTCGGCAATGAAGGCGCCAAAGGCGTCAGGATTGACGCCAGCAATGGTCAGGCCTTTCAGCGCCGCCGTGCCGGAGCCGGACAACGCCGCCACCATTCCGTCGACCGATTTGCCGCTGGTCGAAAGCGACGTGGAGAAATCACCCTTTCCAGTCATTCCGGCGTCCGGCAGCACGGTGGCCAGATCGGCGCTCGACAGTTTCATCTGACCGGTGAAAAGCCCGGTGCCGTCAGTATTCTTCAATTCGAACAGCCCCGTCAGCGCACCACCCAGGAGCTTGGCCTTGAGGTCCGAAACGCGAATCCCTTCCTGGTCGAGCTTCAGCGTAAAGCCTGCGTCGTAGGCTGTGGCGAACGAGCCGGCGGCAAGGGCCGCCGTGGTCAGGTCGAGGTCGGCGGTAAACGGCAGGCTGGACTTCTGGCTGAAAGGCGCCGTCGGCCAAGCGCCACCTTCACCAAGGAAAGCCTGGTCGCCGAACAGCGTTACCGCCATCGGGTCGAGGTCCAGTTCGTCGAGTGTCAGCGCGCCGGCTAGATGCGGCAGGCCGTCCTTCGCGTCGATGTTGAGGTCGCCGGCAACCGCCGCTTCGTTGATGGCGCCGCTGAGCCCGCTGAGCACCAGCAGGCCGTTGCCGAAATCGGCGTCGGCCGCGAGCGACGTCGACATCCCTGCCCCCATGCCCGGTAGCCCGACCCCAGCCGTCATCAGCCATGGCTCGATGTCGGTGGCCTCGAGGCTGAGCTTGCCCTTGGCGGTCGCCCCTTGCGGCGTGTCGGCGAACGTCCCGTCAAAGCCAGCCTTGAAGTCGTCGGCGGCAAGGCTGACGCTCGTTGCCAAGCCGCCGCCAAGCGTGCCTTTCGCGGAGACGTCAGTGGTTGCCTGGCCGAGCATGCCGAGCGGCAGCGCCGGAAAACCATAGAGCGCCAGCAGCGCCGTGGCGTCAGGATTTCTCGCATTGAAGGTCAGTGTCATCGGCGCATCGAGAAGCCGGTCGGGCGCCCCCTTGCCGGACAGCGACGCCGAAAAGGCCGAGCCGCCGGCCTTGCCTTGCCCGCTGACCGCGAGCCCCGTGGTGCCGTCGCCATTGTCGGCGGCACTTGCCACCAAATCGATGCGCGCGTCCTGGAACAGGTCGGGATAGGCCGCTGCGCGTGCCGAGAGCCCTTTCAGCACCACGTTGTCGGGATAGTGTTGTGCGGCAACATCGATCAACGGCTTGAGGTCGACAGCGACCACCGACGCGTCGAGCTTGCCGGTCGGGCTCTCCGGAAAGTCCTTGATCCGGCCGGTGGCGCTGATCGATGCACCGGCCAGCCCGCCGAGCGACAGCCGGTCGATTTCGAGCAGCCCGTCACGCAGTCGCAACGCCGTATCGACCGTGTCGGCGGTCAGCCCGCCGGCACTGACTGGCCCCGCCTTGATCTGGAAATCGAGGTCGCGGTCGGAAAAACGGTTGGCGCCCTTGTCGCTGACGAAGATCGAGGCAAAGGCCGCGAGACCATCCACGTCGAGTTCGCCGCCTTGCAGCCGCATCAGCACCGACGGCTTGGCATCGTCCGGCTGGCTGGAATCGATGCGGCCGGAAAATTTCGCCTTGCCGAGGATGAGTTCGAGATCGCTGAAGGCCTGGCGCTTCTCCGAGAGATCGACCTTGGCCTTGAAGCCGGCAGCGGGCAGCAGCCGGATTGCCTCGTCGACATCCTTCGACACCCAGGCGGCAAAGCCGGAAGGCTGCGCCACGGCCAGCAGCAGCGAGCCGTTGAAGTTGAACTGATCCCCGACGCTGAGCAGGCCGTTGGCTTCCAGCGTGGCGCGGCCGGGCAGCGTCGCGGCCAGCGACTTCACCGACCAGCCGCCATCGGTCGGTTCGGCGGAGAGATGCACGTCGCGAACCGTCGTGTCGCCGGCCACCACCGCCGGCAGCTTGACCTCGACGGTGCCGGGTATGGTCGGCTTCGGCAAATCGAGCAGCGCCTGCTCCAGTGCTGCGATGCGCTTGGAAAGCGTCAGCCCAGTGCCGGCCGCGGCTCCGACAGCTTCGTCGAACTGCACCTGCGCGCCATTGGCCTCGATCGAAAAGCGCGGCTTCAGTCCAAGATCGACGGTGGCCTTGCCGTCGGCGGTGTAGGGATTGTCGAGCGGCCCGGTTTCGAAGCGGAATTCATCGACGCCGAGCTTCTGGTGGTCGAGCGAAAACTTGCCGTTCAGCCGGAACCCGGGATCCGGCTTGCCGGCGCTGACCTTGACCTTCTCGCCATCGGTGCCGCGCAGCTCGGCCGAGTTCTTGTCGGCACCGGAAATCTTGAACTGGCCCGAATAGACAGCCGCGCCCTTGACGATACCGGCATTGCCGTCGCTCTCGATGACAACAGGATAGGCATTCGGATCGGCCTTGAGCCGGAGCCGCATCTGGCCAGTGCCGTCAGCCTTGCCGGTGGAAGCGGTGATCGCGGTGCGCAACCCGTCGAGCCGCAGCGATCCATCCATCCGCCATGGCCCGGCCAGCGACTTGGCCGAGATCGTCGAATTGATTTCGGAAATGAGATGGCTGCGCCCGCCGGCGGCATGGCTCAACGCGATCTCTCCTTCGGTCACCGTCAGCTTCTCGATCGAGATCTGGTTGAGGTCGAAGGGCGAGGACGGCCGCATCGCCCAGTCGACGGTGCCGTCGGCGGCGATGTCGATGGTCGCCTTCGGCCGCACCAGCCGCATGTCGAAGATCAGCACCTCGCCGCGCAGGAAGGGCGCCAATTCCGCATCCATCGAAAACGTCTCGACGGTCATTGCCGGCTGGCCGCCCGGACCGCCGGCGACGGTGACGTTCGAAAACGTCACCGAGGGGAACGGCAACAGCCTCGCCGTCGCATCGCCCTCGACCGTGACCTTGCGGCCCAGGACCGCGCTCGCCTCGCGTTCGAACTCCGCGCGATAACCTGTCCAGTCGACAAAATACGGCACCACCAGCGCCGCACACAGCACCAGCACGAAAAGGCCACCGAAGATCACGAACAGGCGTGCGAGCATCAGCTCCGATTGGGTTGGTTGAATGCCAGCCGCACTCTACCCGCATCAGCGTGTCGATAAAGAGGCAATTCATCCGCTGTTGCGTGATCTCCAATATCTGGAGGACTGGAGAGTTTCGGATGCCTGCATGCCGATCTATGCGAAGGGCGTAGAGGCTGCCCTCGCGCTCAACGGTCTTACGTTATCGCGCCAAGGCCTCTCGGCGGTAGTCGTTCAGAAGCTCCGCCATCTCCTCGGCCGACAGTGGCCAGCCCTTGGGTAATGCGGCTTCGGCCCCCAACCGTCTAGCGACGCTACGGAGAGCAGAGTCTTTTCTGGCCCCTGGCTCAAAATTGTAACCAATCATCTTGCCGCCTCTCGGCAAGCTGTAGACGTAGAAGCCTTGGACGTCTTGCCATGGAATGTGATGTGGCGATCGAACAAAAGCGCCACCGACGGCGAAGCCATTTCCATCCAGCATCAGCGTCTGTGGACGGACAAGCGCCCAAGCGAATACCAACGCGCAAAGTCCGAAGAAGGCTATGCCCCACCAAAGACCTGTTTCATCAGAAGCTGAGTCACGGATCAGGAAGACGCTAGCAAAGACGAAGACGAGGCTGGCGAACAGGTACAACAGTGTCTTGCCGCGCGATCCCGTTATGATCCTGGGCTCCATCGTCTTGATTAGGTTCCGCGTCACCGCCCCCGCCTGCTCGCCTTTATGCCTACCCCGCGCCCGGTAATATCTTGCCCGGGTTCATAATGTCTTGCGGATCGAGCGCCTTTTTTATCGAACGCATGATATCGACGCCATGGCCGAGCTCGTGGCGCAGGAAGCCGACCTTGCCCTGGCCGATGCCATGCTCGCCGGTGCAGGTGCCATCCATGGCGATCGCCCGCATGTTCAGCCGCGCGACGAATTTTTCGGCCAGCGCGATCTCCTTGGGGTCGTTCACATCCATCAGCACCAGCACGTGGAAATTGCCGTCGCCGGCATGGCCGACGATCGGCGCGATCAGCCCCATCTCGGCTATGTCGGCCTCGGTTTCGCTGACGCATTCGGCGAGCCGCGAGATCGGCACGCAGACATCGGTCGACAGTCCCTTGGCGCCCGGCCGCAGCGTCAGCGACGACCAGTAGGCGTCGTGCCGGGCCTTCCACAGTTTGGTGCGCTCCTCGGCGACGCTGGTCCACAGGAACGGCCCACCGCCATTGTCCTCGGCGATCGCGCCAAAAGTTTCCGCCTGCTCGGCAACGCCGGCATCGCTGCCGTGGAATTCGACGAACAGGCACGGACTCTCGGGATAATCGAGCTTCGAATAATTCTTCATCGCCCGCATCTGCAGCGCATTGACCAGTTCGATGCGCGCCACCGGGATGCCCATCTGAATGGTTGCGATGACCGCGTTGCAGGCCGCCTCGAGGCTCGGA
The DNA here is from genome assembly GCF_056404235.1 of Mesorhizobium sp. P2_E10. Lineage (NCBI taxonomy): Bacteria > Pseudomonadati > Pseudomonadota > Alphaproteobacteria > Hyphomicrobiales > Phyllobacteriaceae > Mesorhizobium > Mesorhizobium sp. P2_E10. The sequence continues at coordinate 409,219 of NZ_JBFUEK010000004.1, read as the reverse complement.
AACGGGCACACACCGCCGGAGATCGCCTGTGGTATGCCTTGCAACTTCAAGGTCAGCGAGGTGATGATGCCGAGCGTGCCTTCCGAGCCGACCAAAAGCCGCGTCAGATCGTAGCCGGCCGAACTCTTTTTCGCCCGCTTGCCGGTGGTCACCGTCTCGCCATCGGCCATGACGGCCGTCAGCGACAAAACGTTCTCGCGCATGGTGCCGTAGCGCACCGCATTGGTGCCCGACGCCCGCGTCGCCGCCATGCCGCCGAGCGAGGCATTGGCGCCCGGGTCGATCGGAAAGAACAAGCCGGTGTCGCGCAGATGCCGGTTCAAATCCTCGCGCGTCACGCCGGGTTCGACGGTGCAATCGAGATCCTGCGGGTTGACCGCAAGGATGCGGTTCATCCGCGACGTATCGAGCGAGATGCCGCCGCCCGGCGCATTGGTGTGCCCCTCCAGTGAGGAGCCGACGCCAAACGCGATCACCGGCACGCGGTGAGCGGCGCAGGCGCGCACGATCTCCTGCACCTCTTCAGTCGTCTCCGGAAAGGCGACGCCATCCGGCGCCTGCGTCGGGATATAGGTGGTGGTGTGGGCGTGCTGCGAGCGCACAGCCTGGCCGGTCTGGAAGCGTTCGCCAAGTTGCTGCTTGAGGATGCCAAGCACCGCGGCGATGCCTTCTTCGTTGCGCTCGACCGGATTGAGGTCGCTCAGAGCCATGAATTCCTCCGCGAATGGACCAGCGTCCACGCTTGTTATGCGATTATGGATGATGCCTAAAGCAATTCCAGGAAAAGTGTGAAGCGGTTTTCCCGGGAAAAGCGAACAGCGCTTTCCCTTGGGGATTGCGTCAGACCAAAAGACTCTCACCAGCCACGCTCTGTCCAGCAAAGACGAAAAGGAAGTCTTCCATGCCCATCCCTGCCCCCTTCGTCTCAAAACCCATGGACATCGAGAAGGACTGGATCGACTACAACGGCCATCTCAACATGGCCTATTACAACGTGCTGTTCGATCGCTGCTCTGACGAAGCCTTCGAAGCCATGGGCATGGGGCTGGATTACGTGAAGCAGCGGCGGCTGACCATCTACACGGCCGAAGTCCATGTCTGCTACGTCCAGGAGCTGCATCTCGACCACAAGGTCGTCGTCTCCTTCCAGCTCATCGACCACGACGAGAAGCGGTTGCGGGCCTATCAGGAAATCCGCCATGTCGACGGCTGGCTCGCCGCCACCTCCGAAACCCTGTCGCTGCATGTCGACATGTCCGGCCCCAGGGTGGCGTCCTTCCCCGCCGATGTGCTGGCCAAGGTCGAAGCCATGCGCGCCGCCCATGCCGTGCTGCCGATGCCGGAGCGTGCCGGCCGCTCGATCGGTATTCGCCGCAAGACATCTTGAACCCGGAGCCGACCGCCGTTAACCTTACCGGGGTTTTAACGTGAACAAGCGAATTGAGGCGTTGAACGACTCAGCACGGCGGTAGAAACCGTTCGTATCGGGTTTGCGATACGGGCGGCGGGGGCGGAAGCCGGTTCGGGGGAAGTGCATGAAAACCGACATCAAGGTCGAGGTCGACAGGTTGGCCGCCGATCCGCGCATTACCGACTATGATTTCTGGCGCTCGTTGAAGAACGTCAACAACGAGATCTTTCACATCGCCAACAGCAACGAGCCGATTCCGTTCGACATGATCCGCTGGCGCGCCATTCTGAAACAGGCGCGCATGAAGCGAGGCCACGCCTGAGAATCACCGCCCTTAGAGTCACTGCCCTCTGACCACGGCTTCCAGCGGCGAGCGTGCCACCACTGGTGACGACTGGATGATCGCCGTATTGGTCATGGCATAGGGGATGATGCGGTCGATCACCCGTTCGAGCTCGCCCACCGAGCCGACATGCGCCAGCGCGATGAAACAATCCTCGCCGGTCACCCGGTCGCATTGCGCGATTTCCGGCAGATCCCGGATGATCTCGGCCACGACCGCCAGTTGCCCCGGCACCGGCCTGATCCGCAGCCATGCCGACAGCTTCATGCCAAGGGCGGCCGGATTGATCCTGACCGTATAGGCCTCGATGACGCCGCTCTCCTGCAGCCGCTTGATGCGCTCGGCCACACTTGGCGCCGAAAGGCCGACCGCCCGCGCCAGTTCCGCCGTGCTGGTTCGCGCATCCTTTTCCAGCAGGCGCAGGATTTTCAGATCCGCCGCATCCAGATCGGCTGTTTCGTTTCGAAGGCGTTTCATGGAAAAATCCTTGCATCCAAATAGTAGGGAGCGATCTATGCTATCCCTCACCCATATAAATCGTGTAAATCGCCTGCGATACTGATCGCATGGATGATCGAACGCAAGCACCCGTCGCCAGCCCCGCCCGCGCTGTCCATGCAAACCTGGCAAGCTCGCTGCCGCCGCATGTCTGGTTCGGCGTCAGCGCCGTGTTTCACTACCTCGGGCCGGCTTTCGCCGTGCTGCTCTTCCCGCATGTCGGCGTGCTTGGCATGGCATGGCTGCGCATCGCCACCGCCGCCCTCGTCTTTGCGCCGCTGACCAAGCCTTGGACGGTCTTTGCCCGCGCCGACCGTTCGACGCGGTTGCTGCTCCTGGCCTTCGGCGCTTGCCTGGCGGTGATGAATTGCTCGTTCTACCTCGCGCTCGACCGCTTGCCGATCTCGCTGGTGGCGGCGATCGAATTCGTCGGCACCATCGGCGTCGCGCTGCTCGGCCTCAGAAGCCCGCGGAATCTCGCCGCCCTTGCCGTCGCCGTTACAGGCACCTTGCTGCTCATCGACGTCAAATGGGCAAGCGATCCGGTCGGCCTGTCCTGGGCCTTTCTCAACGGCGCGCTGTTCGTTGGCTACATCGTGCTCGGCCACCGCGTTGCCGGTGCCGGTGCCGGCGACGGCATAGCCGGCCTGGGTGCGGCGATGGCGGTCGCCTTCCTCATCGTGCTGCCGGTCGGCTTCACCGACGCGCTGCCGGCCTTCTTCTCACCGCCGCTGCTGCTTGCCGCCATCGGCGTCGGCATCTGCTCGTCCGTCATTCCCTATATCTGCGACCAGCTCGCCATGTCGCGCCTGCCGCGCTCGAGCTTCGCCCTGATGCTGTCGCTGCTGCCGGTCACCGCAACGCTGATCGGCATCGTCGTGCTCGGCCAGATTCCGAGCATCCGCGATTGTCTGGGCATCGCGCTGGTCGTCGCCGGCGTCGCCTTCCACAAGCCGGCCCCGGACTGATCCGGATCGGCTATGCGAGCTTCTCCTTCAGGAAAGCGATCGTCCGCCCCCAGGCGAGATCCGCTGCCTTCTTGTCATAGCGCGCGGTCGATGTGTCGTTGTTGAAGGCGTGGTTGACGCCGTCATAGACATAGACGGTGTATTCAACATGGGCGGCGTCGAGCGCCTTCTTGTAGGCATCGATGCCGGCGTCGATGCGCTCGTCCAGGCCGGCATAGTGCAACAAAAGCGCTGCCTTGATCTTCGCTACATCCTCGGCCTTGGGCTGCATTCCGTAATAGGCGACGCCGGCCGCGAGATCGGGCGCGTTGACGGCCAGCGTATTGACCGTGCCGCCGCCCCAGCAGAAGCCGACCGCGCCGACCTTGCCGTTGCCATCCTTCTCGCCCCTGAGGTAGGCGATAGTCGCCACGCCATCGGCCGTGACCTGGCTGGCGTCGAGCTTGGTGAACATGTCGCGCGCCTTGTCCTCATCTCCTGGCGTGCCGCCGAGCGGCGACAGAAAATCCGGCGCCAGCGCCACGAACCCTTCCAGCGCCACGCGCCGCGCCACGTCGCGAATATGCGGATTGAGCCCCCTGTTTTCATGCACGACGATGACCGTGCCGAGCTTGCCGGTCTGCGCCGCCGGTTTGACCAGATAGCCCTTCATCTCACCGCTGCTGCCGGGATAGGTGATGTCCTCGCCGTTCACGCGCGGGTCGCCGTCGGCGACGATCGCCGCCTGCGCCGAATTGGCGGCAAGCAGCGGCGCGATCGCGGCGGCCGCGGCACCCGATCCGGCCAGCCTGGTCAACTGCTCCATGAAGCGGCGGCGGTCGAGCGTCAGATGCGTGTATTCGTCATAGGCATCGATCATCGCCTGGGTAATGGCGGGCTTGGTGCTGGCGGTTTTGGTCATCATACGCTCCTCGACTTCGGAAATGTCTGCTGCGCAAGATAGGGGCGAGGTCCGCATGGTCCAGTCACGGGTGAGTGAGACGCCGCGTGAAGAAATCGGCGCGTTGCCCTTTTTGCCGATCTTGCACAAGCCTATGGACCGATGAAGGGATATCCGTAAGGTGACGCTTCGAGGAACAGGCGAATTTGCGCTGAGATGGGCGTCGGGGTGGTATGCTTGCACGCAAGGTGGGTAAATGGCGCACACTCGGGCTGATGGCCCGTTTCGCGGCTGAACCGCTGACCGCAGCGCGCGACGCACACCGTGTTTTCGGCCCTTTTATTCGCGCCGAATACCCCCATTCGACGACGGCAAAGCCCAGGCGTGTCTTCATGATCGCCGATGCCGGGCTGTATCGGACCATGCTGTCCGACACAGACACCTGGCGCAACGTCCAGATCAGTGCGACCAGCAAGCGATCCGGCGCCTCGAACCGGCTTTCCTACGGCATGACGCGGCTGCGCGGCGAGCGCCATGAGCACTACCGCAAACTGTTCGCACCGCCGTTGAAACGCCCCGCCGTCATGGCGATGAGCCCCGAAATGGCGAGGATCGCCGCCGAGCAGGTTTCAACCTGGCCCATCGGTACGCCCTTCGCGTTGACCGAAGCCGCCAAGACGATGGCCAAGCACCTGGCAATCGGCCTTCTCTTTGGCGACGATCATGCGCGCGCCATGCCGATCGCCGAGATGATCGCGCGCGCCATGCAGGCAAGCTGGATCCTTCCCACCCCGGCCTACTTCCGCTGGTTGCGGGAGGCCGAAGGCCAGGAACGCGCCATCCTGTCATGGGCCGAAGAGAAACGCGGCAACAAGGACGCACAGGACATCCTCTCGATCCTGGTCAACAACACCGATGAAAAGGGCAATCCGCCCGCTGTCGAATTGATCGGCGGCATCGTCAGCTTCGTCTTCGGAGCCGCCTACGACACCTGTCAGAACGCGCTGGCCTGGACGTTGATCCTGCTGACCCAGCATCCTGACGCGATGGCGGAGCTTGTCGCCGAAATCGACGCCGCCACCGGCGGCCATCCCGCGACCATGGACCGGATCGGCATGCTGCCTGTGCTCGATGCCACGATCCGCGAGGCCATGCGGCTGTTTCCGCCGGTGCCGCTGCAAATGCGAAAGGCGACACGCCCGACGAATTTGGGCAATGAGCGCGTCGCCAAGGGCGAACTTGTGCTGATCAGCGCCATGACGATCAATCGCGATCCCGAACTCTACCCCAACCCGGACAGTTTTCAGCCCGGACGCTGGGCGACGATCAAGCCATCGCCGTTTCAATATACGGTGTTCGGCGCCGGCGGCCACATGTGCCCGGGCGTCACCTTTGGCATGCAGATGATGAAGATCGCGCTCGCGACCATCCTGTCGACACGTACCGTGGAACTGGCGCCAAAGGCGCGGATCGCCTATCGAACCCGTGTGACGCTGGCGCCGATCGGCAACGTCGAGGTGATCATGCGCCAGCGCGGCCAATCCGTTCGCCCGGGACGGGCTGTCGGCCGCTTTCTCGAACTGGTCGACCTCCCCGCATTGACATAAGGACTGCCGATGACCGCGCAGCAGAAAATGGTCCGCATCTACGATCGGGTCATGAAAAGCAGCAAGCAGCGCCGCTACTATGGCGGCAGCGGCTTCTATAATTTCGGCTATTGGGCGACGGGCGCCACATCGCAGCGCGAAGCCAGCGAAGCCCTTGTCGACACATTGCTGGCGCGGCTGCCAAAGAAGACGGGCAGCATTCTCGATGTCGCCTGCGGGCTCGGCGCGTCGACGAAGCGCTTGCTGCTCAGCTATCCGCCGGAGGCGGTCACCGCCATCAACATCTCCGACGCCCAGGTCGCTATAGCGCGCCAGAACGCGCCGGGCGCAACGGTGCTTCAGATGGATGCGGTCAAGCTCGCCTTTGCCGATGCAAGTTTTGACGCGGTGATTTGCGTGGAAGCAGCTTTCCATTTCGACACACGCGCGGCATTCCTCGCGGAAGCGTTTCGCGTTCTCAAGCCGGGCGGCGCGCTGGTTCTCTCCGATATTCTGTTTCGCGGCTTCACATCGTCGATCTCGGATCGGCTGGGCGTTCCGAAAGCCAATCTCGTGCCCGATACCGCGGCCTATCGGGCGCTCTTCGCCGATGTCGGCTTTCAGGACGTCAAGGTGGAAGACGCAACCGACGATTGCCTCGGCGGCTTCCGCCGCAGCCTCCTCGCTTGGCCGATGTCGGAACGAAGAAAAGGTGCCATGAGCCTGAAGTCCGCCCTCGGCACGGCCGCCGTCTGCCGGCTGATCGCGGGTTATTTTGGCGCGGTCAGCAAGTGCTACTTGCTGGTGTCGGCAAAAAAGCCCTGACGCGAAGGCCTTAATCACATTTTGGTCATTTCCGACAATCTTGATGCTGCCGCCACAATATAAAGGGAAGCTGCCGGTGGCGGTCTCGTCCCTACACTGCAGTTGCGCCCATTCTGACCAAGAAGGAACAACGCCCATGACCTTCCCCACTCCGATCCTCGCCGGCGCGTTCATGCTTGCCGGCGCCGCCTTGCTGGCGCTGCGGTCCGCTGCCTTGGCTGCGACGAAGCGATCGATGGTCAAGGTCCGCAGCAACCGGCCCCGGCCCGCTGGCCGCTCGAAAACCAACGACTGAAACCCAAGCCTGAGGGAAGACCATGGACGCCCAGGACATCGTGAACACCGTCTCCCAGAAGGCCGGTCTCAATCAGGCAACGACGGAGAAGGTCGTCGGCACCATTTTTTCGGTGCTCGAGCATGAGGCGGAAGGCACCAGCGTCTCCTCGTTCTTCGCCAAGATTCCCGGGGCCGACGCCCTCGCCCAGAAATACGACGTCATGGCTGCCGGCGCGGCCGGCGGCACCAGCGGCGGCGGCTTGCTGTCGTCGCTGCAAGGTGCGCTCGGCGGTGTGCTTGGCGAAAAGGCCGGCGCGCTGATCAACGGCGTTGCCGCGCTCAAGGCATCCGGCCTCGACATGGCACAGATCCAGAAGGCCGGCACGACCCTGATCCAGCAGGCGGAAGCCGCTGCCGGCCCCGACCTGACCGGCCAGGTGCTTAGCTCGGTGCCCAGCCTGAAGAGCCATCTCGGGCTCTGATCTTTTCAACTCCGGGTAGGAAGGTCTCCGCGTCTGCCGTCCTCTACGGCAGCAGCCGCATCAGTTCCTCGGCGACGGTATCCAGCGGGGCGCTGCTTCCTTCCGCGCGACACAGGATAAGCGCGCCTTCCATGCCGGCTACCGTGGCAAGCGCGATCGGCGCCGCGCGGGCGGGCGGAACACCGGCGGCTTCGAATTGCTCCGTGAGCAGGGCAACCCAGGATCGGAACGTCGCCCGCACCACCTCGATGAGCCCACCCTCGCCCGGACCGCTGTCGATGGCTACGCCCGCCACGGCGCAACCCGACGCGCCGGCTGAGGCCAGCACCACCTGACGCCAGAGATCGACGAAGCACGAAAGCACGTCCGCCGCCGTGGTGCCGGCGCAGGCGCCCTGGCGCGCCAGCACCCACGCGCCGGTCAAGCGCACGGCATCTTGCGCGAGCTGGTGTTTCCCCTCTGGAAAATGGTGGTAGATCGAACCGCGCGGCGCCCCGCTGTCGGCAAGCACATCCGAAAATGACGTCGCGTTCACCCCGCGCGAAGCGATCAGCAACGCCGCGCTGCGCACCATCTTCGCCCGGCTATCCAATTCCATCACCGCTCCCCCAATTCATCGCCATGCCATTGACTATGACGGTCGTCATATGGCATTGCTGAACCTCCTATGATGCCCGTCATAGTTTTCCGAGAGGACCACTTCATGCCCATGATCGACGTGTACGCTGCCAAAGGAACATTCCGCAACAAACGTGAGCTGACCAAGGCGCTCAACGAGGCGCTGACGCGGTGGGAAAAGGTGCCGCTCATTCCATGGTTCACCGACAACACTGCCACCTTTATCCACGAGCTGGAGCCGGATACGCTGGCAAACGCCAATGGCGACAGCAACTATGTCCGCATCCAGGTGCTGACGCCGGTTGGCGTTCTCGATCGCGACAAGAAAATCGGTATCACCAAGGATATGACCGATATCGTCGTCGCCGCGGCCGGCGACCCGACGCTCAGGGAACGCACCTGGGTACAGATCGTCGAAGCGCCGGACGGTGGTTGGGGCATCGACGGACACGCCTATACGAATGAGGAAATCGCCACTGAAGCCCGGCGCCAGCTTGCGGCACGCTAATATCCCTCCAGCCTCCTCCTACTTCGGCAGCGTATAGGCCATCACATAGTCGCCCGGCTTGGTGCCGACCGAACCGTGGCCGCCGGCAACAATGACGACGAACTGGCGTCCATCGACGACCGTGTAGGTCATCGGCGTCGACTGGCCGCCGGCCGGCAGCCGCGCCTGCCAGAGTTGCTTGCCCGATGTCAGGTCATAGGCACGCACATAGTCGTCAACCGCGGCACCCAGGAAAGCAACGCCGCCGGCGGTGATCATCGGCCCGCCAATGCCCGGCACGCCGACCTTGAGCGGCAGCGGCAACGGCGTCATGTCGTAGACGGTGCCGTTGCGATGCTTGTAGATGATCTTGCCGGTCCTCAGATCGGCGCCCGCCACATAGCCCCAGGGCGGCGCCTGGCAGGGAATGCCGAGCGGCGACAGGAATGGTCCCATCACCACCGCATAGGGCGCGCCCTCGTTGCGGTTGAGCCCCTGCTCGCTACCCTTGGTGTTGTCGCCCGGCGGCGGCACATCCGCGCGCGGCACAAGCCTCGACGTGAACGCCAGATAGGTCGGCATGCCGAACATCACCTGCCGCACCGGATCGACCGCGACGCCACCCCAGTTGAAGGTGCCGAAATTGCCGGGATAGATCAGCGAGCCCTGCACGGAAGGCGGCGTATAGCGCCCCTCATAGCGCAGTTTCTTGAGTTCGATCCGGCAGGCCAGCTGGTCGAACATGGTGATGCCCCACATGTCGGCGCCGGTCAGCGGCTTCGGATTGAGGCTCAGGTCCGAAGCCGGCTGTGTCGGCGAGGCCTGGTCACCTTCGACCGCGCCACCAGGCGCCGGCACTTCCTTGATCGGAACGATCGGCTCGCCCGTGCGCCGGTCGAGCACATAGAGGTCGCCCTGCTTGGTCGGCCCGACCAGCGCCGGCACCACGCCGGCGGCGGTGGTGATGTCGACCAGTGTCGGCTGCGCCGGCACGTCCATGTCCCAGAGGTCGTGGTGTACGGTCTGCCGCACCCAGCGCAACTGCCCGGTGGCGAGATCGAGCGCCGTGATCGAGGAGGAAAACTTCTCGACATCGGCGCTGCGCCCGGCGCCGAGCTGGTCAGGGGTCTGGTTGCCGAGCGGCACATAGAGCAGGCCGAGCTTCTCGTCGGCGCTCGCCGTCGACCACATATTGGGTGAGTTGTTGGTGTAGGTCTGGCCCGCCGCCAGCGGCGTCGTCTCACCCGGATTGCCGGAATCCCAGTTCCACACCAGGGCGCCGGTGTCGACGTCGAAGGCGCGGATGACGCCGGACGGTTCCTGCGTCGAATAATTGTCGTTGACCGCACCGCCGACGATGATCTTGCCGCCCGATATCAGAGGCGCAGAGGTCGAATAATAATAGCCCGACTTCGGGTATGGCATGTTGGCGAGCAGGTTCAGCGTCCCGGCTTCGGCAAAGGACGGGCACACCTGACCGTTCGCGGCGTCGAGCGCGATCAGCCGCGCGTCGGACGTCGGTAGATAGACGCGCGTCGCACAGGGCTGGCCGGAGGCGATCTTGGCGTCGGCATAATAGGACACGCCGCGGCAGGTCTGGTGCTGGCGATCCTTGTCCAGCTTGATCTTGGGATCGAAGCGCCATTTCTCCTTGCCGGTTGCGGCATCGATGGCGATGGCGAAATTGTGCGGCGTGCAGATGTAGAGCGCGTCGCCGATCTTCAGCGGCGTCACCTGGTAGGTCGTCTCGCCAATGTCGTCGGGACCCTTCACGTCGCCGGTACGATAGGTCCAGGCCGGCTGCAGCGTGGCGACATTGTCCGATGTGATCTGGTCGAGCGGCGAATAGCGCTGGCCATACTGCGTGCGGCCATAGAAGTGCCATTCGCCTGCAGGCACATTGCCGCCGAGATCGGCGGTCGGCGTCACCTTGTCGCTGTTGAGTTCGCCGGCAATGTCCTTTGGATCGGCGGTCATCGAATAGCCGGCGACGGCGAGCGAGGCCAGCACCGCCAGGATCAGCGGGGCCCGCGCGTCGGGGCCGGTCAGGCCGCGCCGCGCCCACGGTGTCAACAGCCACAGCGCCAGAAGCACGATGACGCCGCCGCGCGGGCCGAGTTCCCACCAGTCGAAGCCGATTTCCCAGACCGCCCAGCACAGCGTCCCGATGACGATCGCCGCATAGAGCCACAATGCCGTGGACCGGCGCCTGTAGAGCAGCCAAGCTGCGATCAGGAAGGCGATGCCTGTGATGACGTAATACCAGCTGCCGCCCAGCATCGCCAACCGGATGCCGCCGCCGCCAATCACCAGTCCGATAACAGCCAAAATCAGGGCGGTGAGGACGGTTGCCATGACGACACTCCTTCAGGCCAACAGGCGAGCGGCCCAAACCGCCACCATGAAATCGAAACGTAGCTTTCTTCCGATTCTATTTCACCCGCTGCCGCAGTTTTCCGCCCGCCTGCGCCCGGTGTCAAATTAGCAGAACAACATCCTTTGATGCCCCCGACTTTGCTTTGCCATCCTCTGGTCGTGCCCCCACTCACGTCGAAATGACAGGGCGCGGCATTCGCCATTCTTCTGCCGCTCGTCGGGCAATGCTATGCTTTGCCGATGAAAGCCGATGCCGCCTCACTGCTCGAACAGGCCCGCAATGCCTATGGGCAGCGCGCATGGGCGGATGCATTCGAGCTTTTGCGGGCGACGGATGAGATCGCGCCGCTAGGCCCGGAAGACCTGGAAAGGCTGCTCTGGACGGCCGGCATGCTGGACCGCGATGAGGACAGCTTCGCCACCGGCGAGCGCCTCTTCAACATGCTTATCGAAGCCGGTCGCGACGACCGGGCGGCGTATTGGGCATTCTTCCGTGGCTTCCGGCTTTTCGCATTGGGCGAAGAAGGCCACGCAACCGCTTGTATCCAGCAGGCGCAGCGCCTCGCGGATGGCTTCGGCCGCGAGTGCGCGGCGCATGGTTACCTGGTGTTGTTGGCCGCCCAAAAGGAAAGCATGACCGGCAACGATCCGGCATCGGAGGTGCTGGCAAGGCAGGCGCTGGCGATCGGTGAACGCTGTTGCGACATCGACCTGATCGCCTTCGCCAGATGCTATCTCGGCCGTGCCCTGACGCGGCAGGGCCGGATCGAGGAAGGCATCGCCTTGCTCGACGAGGCCATGCTGCCGGCTGCGGAAGGCAAGCTCTCGCCCATCGTCACCGGCCTCATCTACTGCAACCTCATCGCTGCGTGTCGGCAGGTCTACGCGCTCGATCGCTCGCGCGAATGGACCGACGCGCTGTCGAACTGGTGCGGAGCACAGCCGCAGCTGGTTCAGTTCCACGGCATCTGCATGCTTCACCGCGCCGAGATCCTGGAGTTGAACGGCGCCTGGCAGGAATCCATTACCGAGGCACGGCGCGCGACGCTGTCGCTGGCCCATGCGATCGGCAACGAGATGGAGGCTGGAGCCGCCTACCAGGAGGCCGAAATTCACCGGCTGCGCGGCGAAGTCTCCGCCGCCGAGAAGCTCTACCGTTCCGCCAGCCGGCTCGGCCTCGAACCACAGCCCGGCATGGCCCTGCTGCGTCTCATGCAGGGCCGGGCTGAACAGGCAGCGGCAACCATTCGCCGCGTGCTGGCCACGACCAAGGCCCCGCTGAGCCGGGCCCGCCTGCTGCCGGCGCTGGTCGAGATCATGATCGCCGTTGGCGCCAAAGAGGAGGCGCGCGACGCCTGCCAGGAATTGCAGGCGATCTCCAACCGCTTCGCCACCGACATTCTGGCCGCGATGGCCGCGCAGGCGAAAGGCGAAATCGAACTGGTCGAAGACAACCCGGCAGCAGCGCTCGGCCATTTCCGTGCCGCACTGACGACCTGGCAGCGCGCCGGCGCGCCCTATCTGGAGGCACGTTTGCGGGTCCTCGCCGGGCAGGCTTGCCGCAAGCTCGGCGACGAGGACAGCGCCGGGCTTGAATTCGATGCCGCCCGGGAGATCTTCGCCGAACTTGGCGCTGCGCCCGACCTCGCCCGCATCACTGCTCTGACTGGACCAACCAATTCGCGTCCGCACGGCCTGACCCGGCGCGAGATCGAAGTGCTCGGCCTTGTCGCCACCGGCAAGACCAACAGGCTGATAGCGACCGAATTGGGCCTCAGCGAAAAGACCGTCGACCGGCATCTGAGCAACATATTCGACAAGCTCGCGGTCAACTCGCGCGCCGGAGCGACCGCTTACGCCTTCCAGAACGGCCTGCTCTGACGCTACGGCATGGGGGGAAATCCCCATGCCGTTTCTTTTGTCGTCTGGGGTATCTCCCCGAAGCGCCGCCGAGCCGGTTCGCTATCTTTGATCCATGACTGACGAAACCGCATGGAGACGATCATGACCCCGACTTCGGAATCCGGCCCAATCTCAACGCATGGAATTAAGCCCCGCAGCAGCCGTGTCGGCATCGCCGAGACCAGGGCGCGTGCCGGCGCGCTGCTGGAACAAGGCGTGGCGTTCATGCAACTGGAGGCCGGCACACTGCAGGCAGTTGGCAGCCAGGCGCCGATCGGCGACGAAACGCGACCAGTGCCGAGGGAAGAACATGTCGATGTCGTCGTCATCGGCGCCGGACAGAATGGCCTTTCCGTCGGCTATCACCTCGCCCGCCGGGGCGTGAAATTCGTCATGCTGGAGGCCCGCGAACGCGTCGGTGACATCTGGCGTTCGCGCTGGGATTCGCTGCGCCTGTTCACACCAGCGCGTTTTGACGGGCTGATCGGCATGCCCTTCCCCGCTGGTCGTTATTCCTTCCCGACCAAGGACGACATGGCCGACTATCTGGAGACCTATGCTGGAAAATTTTCCTTGCCCGTGCGCACCGGCGTCAAGGTCGACGAGGTGACCCGCATCGACGGCCGCTATGTCGTGACGGCTGGCCGGACGCGGTACATCGCCAATCATGTCGTGGTCGCGGCCTCGAGCTACCAGAAGCCGAAGATCCCGGAATTCGCGGCCTCGCTCGATCCGTCGATCCGGCAATTCCATTCGGTCGCCTACAAGAACCCCGAGCAACTCAAGCCGGGCAGCGTGCTGCTGGTCGGCGCCAGCAATTCCGGCGCGGAAATCGCCATGGATCTCGTGCCTACGCACAAGGTCTGGCTGGCCGGCAGGCATCCAGGCCACATCCCGGTCGCCTACAATGGCTATCTCGCGATGCGCCTGATCCTGCCTGTCGTCTTCCGCTTCGTTTTCCATCGATTGCTCACCGTCGATACGCCAATGGGCCGCAAGGCAAAACCCGGGCAGCTCGCCCATGGCCTGCCGCTGATCCGGGTCAAGCCTCGGGATCTGGATGCCGCCGGCGTCCTCCGGGTCGCCCGCGTTGCCGGGGTCCGCGACGGCAAACCGCTGCTCGACGACGGCCAGCTTCTTGACGTTTCCAACGTCATCTGGTGCACCGGATTTCGGGCCGGACTGGATTGGATCAAGCTGCCGATCTTCGACGACAGCGGCCGGGTGAAGCAATATCGCGGCGCTGTGGAGGGCGAACCCGGCCTCTATGTCTGCGGCTTGCACTTCCAGCATTCGACCTCTTCCACCATGATCCACGGCGCGGCACGCGATGCCGGCTTTGTCGCCGACAAGATCGGCGAGCGGATGCGGGCGGCCGCAGGGTAAGGCCGAGCGGGAGGGTTTTGCACAGCTTGCCGGGTGCTGCGGCGACAATATTCGCACGGCGCCCGGGAATCTGGCTTCCAAACCAGAACAAAACGTAGACACTTCTGGCCTTTCGCCGCCGAATCACTACATTCGGAGGCGATGTCCGGCTTTTCGGAAGACATGCCCTTTTTTGACGAACCGAATGCGCGGCCCATGGCCCCGTCGGGCATAGCCGCGCGCGCCATGGCGGCCCGCAGCGGCCACAACAACGCGCCCGATTATCTGAACGGCCTCAACCCCGAGCAGCGGCTGGCGGTGGAAACCACCGAAGGCCCGGTTCTGGTGCTGGCCGGCGCCGGCACCGGCAAGACGCGCGTTCTGACCACCCGCATCGCCCACATCCTTGCCACCGGCAAGGCCTTCCCCTCGCAGATCCTCGCCGTCACCTTCACCAACAAGGCCGCGCGCGAGATGAAGCAGCGCATTGGCCTCCTGGTCGGTGAAGCGGTCGAAGGCATGCCCTGGCTCGGCACCTTCCACTCGATCGGCGTCAAGCTTTTGCGCCGCCACGCCGAGCTTGCCGGGCTCAGATCCGATTTCACCATCCTCGACACCGACGACGTCGTGCGCCTGATCAAGCAGTTGATCCAGGCCGAAGGCCTGGACGACAAGCGCTGGCCGGCCAAGCAGTTCGCGCAGATGATCGACGGCTGGAAGAACAAGGGGCTTGGCCCCGCCGACATTCCCGAGGGCGACGCCCGCGCCTTCGCCAACGGCAAGGGCCGCGAGCTCTACAAGGCCTATCAGGAGCGGCTGAAGACGCTGAACGCCTGCGACTTCGGCGACCTTTTGTGCCATCCGATCCGCATCTTCCGCGCCAATCCGGATGTGCTGAAGGAATACCACAAGCGCTTCAAATACATCCTCGTCGACGAGTATCAGGACACCAACACCGCCCAGTACATGTGGCTGCGCCTGCTGGCGCAGCGGCCGCAATCCTCCCCCCTCGAGGGGGAGGTGCCCGCGAAGCGGGCGGAGGGGGTCGGCGCAGAAGGCACCTCCCAGTCATCAAACACCAGAACGTCGAGCACTGCCGCTCGGACCCCACCCGACCGGGCTTCGCCCGGCCACCCTCCCCTCAAGGGGGAGGGAAATCAGCGCCCGGCCACCGTCAACATCTGCTGCGTCGGCGACGACGACCAGTCGATCTATGGCTGGCGTGGCGCCGAGATCGACAACATCCTGCGCTTCGACAAGGACTTCCCCGGCGCCACCATCATCCGGCTGGAGCGAAACTACCGTTCCACCGCGCACATCCTCGGCACCGCTTCCCACCTCATCGCCCACAATGAGGGCCGTTTCGGCAAGACGCTGTTCACCGAAAAGATCGCCGAGGACGACGAGAAGGTGCATGTCCACGCCGCCTGGGATTCCGAGGAGGAGGCGCGCGCCGTTGGCGAGACCATCGAGACCTACCAGCGCGCCAGGCACAATCTCAATGACATGGCGATCCTGGTGCGCG
The DNA here is from genome assembly GCF_056404235.1 of Mesorhizobium sp. P2_E10. Classification (NCBI taxonomy): domain Bacteria; kingdom Pseudomonadati; phylum Pseudomonadota; class Alphaproteobacteria; order Hyphomicrobiales; family Phyllobacteriaceae; genus Mesorhizobium; species Mesorhizobium sp. P2_E10. The sequence continues at coordinate 393,677 of NZ_JBFUEK010000004.1, read as the reverse complement.
CCTCCTTCCAGATGCGCGAGTTCGAGGACCGCTTCGTCACGCTCGGCCTCAACTACCGCGTCATCGGCGGCCCGCGCTTTTACGAGCGCCTCGAAATCCGCGACGCGCTGGCCTTTTTCCGCGTCGTCGCGCAAGGCGCCGACGACCTTGCCTTCGAGCGCATCGTCAATGTGCCCAAGCGCGGCCTTGGCGAAGCCACCATCCGCCAGATCCACGACACCGCGCGCGCACTGCGCATCCCGATGCTGGAGGCGGCGGCGAAACTAGCCGAAAGCGACGAGCTGAAGCCGAAACCGCGCGCCGCGCTGCGCGAAGTCGCCGCCAATTTCGAGCGCTGGCAGAAGGCGCTGGAAACCACGCCTCATACCGAGCTCGCCGAGACCATTCTGGAGGAGAGCGGCTACACAGACATGTGGAAGAACGACCGTTCGGTCGAAGCACCTGGCCGGCTGGAAAATCTGAAGGAGCTGATCCGCTCGATGGAGGAGTATGAATCGCTGCGCTCCTTCCTCGAGCATGTCGCGCTGGTCATGGATGCCGAGCAGAATGCCGAGCTCGACGCCGTCAACATCATGACGCTGCATTCGGCCAAGGGCCTCGAATTCGAGACCGTTTTTCTCCCCGGCTGGGAGGAAGGCCTATTCCCGCACCAGCGCGCGCTGGATGAGGGCGGCCGCTCCGGGCTGGAGGAAGAGCGCCGCCTCGCCTATGTCGGCCTGACCCGCGCCAAAAAGAACCTGCACATCTGGTTCGTCTCCAACCGCCGCATCCACGGGCTCTGGCAGTCTACCATCCCGTCGCGTTTCCTCGAAGAGTTGCCGGACGCCCATATCGAGATCGCCGAAAGCGGCAATTCCTATGGCGGTTATGGCAATTCCTATGGCGGCGGTTCTTTTGCCTCCGGACGTGGCGGCCAAGGGGCAGGAAGGCAGAACCCCTATGGCGCCTCGCGCTTCGACAATGTCGGCGCCAACACCGGCAGCTCGGAAAAATCCGGTGCTTTCTCCAACACCTATGCAACGCCGGGCTGGCAACGCGCGCAGGCCAACCGCACCGAGGCAACCGACCGCAACTGGGGCTCGCGCTCCGGCCACCAGGTCGAGCGCATCGGCTATGGCGAGACCGACAGCGGCTACGGCGCCGGCCGCACCTCAGTCAAAGGCCGCACCATCGACGGCGAACTGGTCGCCAAATCCGTCGCCGACACGCCGTCCGCCTTCAGCGTCGGCGATCGCGTCTTCCACCAGAAATTCGGCAACGGCAACATTTCCGCCATCGAAGGCAACAAGCTGACCATCGACTTCGACAAGGCCGGCCAGAAACGCGTGCTGGACGGATTTGTCGCGGCAGTGTGAGCGCCCACTGTCCCCGTTGTCCTACAAGTGACCGCTTTGTAATCCCTCAACATTCCACATATCCAGTAATGGCGTCATTCTCTGGCGGAAGCCTCGCCACCCTCGTCATCCACGGGCGAAGCAGGAGCGAAGCGACGTCGCGGAGATCCGAGGATGACGAAGCGACTGATGTCTGCCCCAATCGCCGGGGCCTGCGGTCCATCAAGCGTCCCGTCAATTAGCTGCGCCGCCCGGTCTCACCGATACCGCGCCTGGTTCCACTTATGGCCGAGCAGCGACAGGATGATGATCAGCCCGTTGAAGAACTGGACGTAGAAGCCGCTGAGGCCCGCCGCCACGACGCCGGTCTGGATGAAGGACACGGTGACGGCGCCGATGGCGCCGCCGACGACGGTGCCGATGCCGCCCCAGGTCGGCGTTCCCCCGACGAACACCGAAGCCAGCACCGGCAACAGATAACCGTCGCCAGCTGTCGGCCACCAGGTGAAGTTGATCATCACCGAAAAGGTGCCGGCGATCGCCGCACCGATGCCGACAAAGACGAACACCTTGACCCTGACACGCTTGACGTCGATGCCCATCTGCTGGGCGCTGTCAGGGTTGTCGCCGACCACCCTCACCTGCGCGCCGAAGCGATGGCGGTTATAGAGCATCGCCGACAGCACGACAAAGGCGATGGCCCAGAAGATCTGCACCGGAATGCCGTAGAGCTGGCTGGAGAAGATCTTGTAGGCCCAGCTGTCGGCAAGGCCGGTCAACGCCATCGACTTGCCCTCGTTGATGATCTGGATCAGGCCGCGCAGCAGGAAATTCATGCCGAGCGTGGCGATCAGCGACGACAGCCCGCCATAGACCACGAGTGACCCCACCAGGAAGCCGAGCAGCATGCCGGTGACCAGTGCGGCGGCGATGCCGAGAAATGGATCATAGCCGGCCTGCACGACCAGCGCGAAGACCCATGAGGCAAAGCCCATCGTCGCCGGAAACGACAGGTCGATCTCGCCGCAAGTGACGACGAAAACCAGCGGCACCACCACGAACAGCGCCACCGGCAGCGTGGTTAGCACGGAGCTGTAGAGATACCAGGTGGTGAACACGGTCGGGTTGGCGATCATGAACACCGCCATCATCACCACGAACACGCCGAGCGTGCCGAGCGACGCGCGGTTGTCGAGGATGAAGCCGCGCATCCAGTGATCGGATGGGTGCTTCCACTCTTTCTCAGAGCTGGGCCGAGGAATGCCGCCGGGGTGCAGATCTGGTTCCATGGTCTTGCTCATCGTGTTGCCTGCTCCGCGTCGCCGGCATCGTGCAGCCCGGGCAACCCGCCCGGATGCGCGACGTCTTCCATGAAATTGATGAGATCCTCGGCCGACTTGACTTCGCTGCGGTCCGCGGTTAGCGCGACCTTGCCGCGGTCCATCACCACGAAGCGGTCGGCAATGTCGAAGACATGATGGATGTTGTGGCCGATGAACAGGATCGAGCGGCCGCTCGCCCGCACCTGGCGCACGAAATGAAACACCTTGGCGGTCTCGGTCAGCGACAGTGCCGTCGTCGGCTCGTCGAGGATGATCAGCTCCGCCTGCTTGTAGATGGCGCGTGCGATCGCCACGCCCTGGCGCTCGCCGCCGGAGAGTTGGCCGACGATCGACTGCGGCGTGAACACTTTCGAGGTGAAGCCGATCTCGCGCATCAGCCGGCTCGCCTCCTCGATCTCCTTGTTGACCTTCAGCCAACCCATGAAGCCGGTGAGCTCGCGGCCCATGAAGATGTTGCGCACGATGGTCTGCTGCACGGCGAGCGCCCGGTCCTGGAACACCGTCTCGATGCCGGCGTCGCGCGATCGCGCCGCGCTCCAGCCGGTCACCGGCTTGCCGCGCACGAGGATCTCGCCGCTGGTCGGCTTGACCACGCCCGACAGGATCTTGATCAGCGTCGACTTACCGGCGCCATTGTCGCCGATCAGGCCGACCACCTCGCCGCGGTCGACGCTGAGATTGACCCCGCCCAGCGCATAGACCTGGCCATAGGACTTGCTGATGTCGCGCAGTTCGATGATGCGTTCGGCCATCGTATCCTCGCTTGATTGTCGCTTGCCAGCCTCTTTGCCGGCGGTCCCGCCGGCCGGGCGAAATCCCGGCCGGCAGCCTTGGGAGGTCAGCGCAGCGCCTGCTTGGCCAACTCGGAAACGATCTCGTAGTTCTGCGGCGTGACGAAGCCGGCGCCGGTGTCGACATTCATTGGCGCCAGCCCAAGCACCACTTGCTGGCAGAGGCTGAGGATCGGCAGATAACCTTGCATGAACGGCTGCTGGTCGGCCGTCAGCTGCACCCAGCCGCCCTTGAAGGCCTCGACGATCTGCGGGCTGGTGTCGAAGCCGAAGTTGAAGATGTCACCGGCCTTCCTGCCCGCGGCCTGCATGTAGGTCGGCACATTGCCGAGCATCTGTCCGCCGGGATAGCCGACCGCCTTGACGGTGGGGTTGTTGAGCAACGCGGCGGTGATCACCGGGATCGCGAGATTCGGATCTGCAGCCCATTCGGGTACAGAATTGATTTGAATGACATCGATGCCGGCCTCTTTCAGCGCGGCCACCGTCCCACGCTCGCGTGCGCCCCGGCTCTCATTGTCGAACGGGCCGATCATGATCGCCTTGTCGCCGGATTTCAGCCCGGCCAGCTTGAACGCCTCGGCGCCGAGCGCACGGCCCTGCTGTTCCTGCTGGGCGCCGACATAGCCGCCGCCGAACGCCGCCGTCACCGTCGGCACAGGCACGTTCTGGTACATCATCTTGATGCCGTCCTTATGCGCCTGCTCGGCGAGCGGCATGATCGCGGCGTCGCCCGGATGGCCCATCATGGCGATGCCGGCGGGCTTGACCGCGACCGCCTCGCGCAATTGCTGCACCATCTTTTCGACGTCCCAGCCGGAGAAGATGTAATCGACCTTCGGCCCGAGATCGGCCTCGGCCTGCTTGGCGCCATTATAGACGATGGTGCCGAAGGCGTCGCCCTCGGCGCCGCCGACGAAGAAGCGGATGTGGACGTCCTTGCACCATTTGGCGTCGAGCGCCTGCGCGGGCAAGGTCGAGATCGCAGCGGCGAGCGCGGTGGCGGCGGCCACGACGGTCGAGCGCAGAAGTGTCCTTCTCATCGTCATGCTCATGCACTTATCCTCCCTTTGTTCCCTCGCAAGCCGAGGGGTTTCGACGATCGGCAATACGCCGCAATCTTGGCTGGCCGGCACCTTCCCGCCGGCCCGCACTCACACCGGATTCGGCAAGAAGCTGGCACCTCCCCGGCATTGCTTGAGATAGTCCAGCGCCCGCACCTGGCCGGTGATTTCGAGATCGTCGCGATAGACCGGGTCGTGCCAGCCCTCGATGTCGATGGCGCCCTTGTAGCCGGCCAGCCGCAATTCGCTGATCACCCGCATCCAGTCGCTGTCGCCGAAGCCCGGCGTGCGCATCTGCACGAAGGGCAGACGGCCGAACACGCCATGCTCGCGGATCACGTCCCAGCGCACCGTCGCGTCCTTGCCGTGCACGTGGAAGATGCGCGGCGCCCATTTGCGGATCTGCGGCATCGGGTCGATCAAATAGACGAGCTGGTGGCAGGGCTCCCATTCCAGGCCGAGATTATCGTCAGGCAATTCGTTGAACATCATCTCCCAGGCATCCGGATTGTGGGCGATGTTCCAGTCGCCCGCCGCCCAGTTGCCGTCCATGGCGCAGTTCTCGAAGGCGATGCGCACACCCTTGTCGGCGGCGCGCCTGGCCAGGGGCCCCCAAACCTCCTTGAAGCGCGGCAGGCTTTCCGGCAGCGGCTTGCCGCGAAGGCGGCCGGTGAAACCGCTGACCGTGGAGGCGCCGAACAGATGCGCGTTGTCGATCACCGTTTCCCAGGCCTTGAGCACACCGCGATCGACATCGCCGCTCTCCAGCGGATTGCCGAACACGCCAAGCGAGGAGACCGTGACGTCGGCATCGCCGATCGCCTCGCGAATCTCACCGGCGAGGCGCGGCAGGTCCTTGCCGCCCAGCGTCTGCCAGAAGAAGGGCTGGACGCTCTCGAAGCCGAGCGGCAGGATCGCCTTGATATAGGCGGCTGGGTCTTCAAGATTGGCCCGCACCATGGTGCCGATCCTGATGTCGAGAAGCGGGTTTGGCATCATTGTTGTTCCTGTGAAGCGATCGCCACCCGGCGCCCGGTCTCGGCGCTCTCGATGGCGCCAAAAACCATGGCCAGGCTCTTGATGTTGTCGGATCCGCGCGTTTCCGGCTCGGTGCCGGTCTCGATGGCGCGCATGAAATCCTGGATGATGCCGAGATGGCCGCCAATGCGGTCGGCGGGATCGAGCGGCGGCACGATGATCGGCTGGGTCAGGTCGAACAGGCCGTCGCGGACCGACAGAACAACTTCCGCCTTCAGCCCCTCCTCGCCGTCCCAGACCAGGCTGCCGTTCTCGGCGATGATGCGCCACGTGCTTTCCCAGCTGGTGCGGAAGCCGGCGGCGCACCAGCTGCCGGCGTAGGTGAAACGCTTGCCGCCGCCGAGATCGAAGACGGCGCTTGCCGACGATCCCTGCCGGTACCAGGAATTGGCCGGCTCCCATTCCTGGCAGTAGACGCCGGCCGGTTCGCCGGCGACCATGTAGCGGGCGGCATCAAATGTGTGGATCGCCATGTCGAGCAGCAGCACATGCGCCATCTCTTCGCGAAAACCGCCGAAATGCGGCGCGACGAAGAAGTCGGCATGGATGCTGGTTGGCGCGCCGATGGCGCCGGAATCGAGAAAGCGCCTGATGCGCCTGACATTGGCGACATAGCGCCGGTTCTGCACGACGGCATGGATACGCCCGGCACTGCGCGCCGCCTCGACGATGGCGCGCGCATTCCTGGGACTGTCGGCGAGCGGCTTTTCGGTCAGCAGATGGCAATCATGGGCAAAGGCCGAGAACGCAACGTCGCGCCGCGCGGCGGGAACAACGACGTCGAAAACGGCATCGGGCCGGGTCTGGTCGAGCACCGCGTCGAGGCTGGTGCCGATGACGGCGCCGGTGAGCTCGTATTCGCGCGCCCTCGCCTTCGCCCTGTCGGCGTCAAGGTCGACAAGGCCGACAATGGCGAGCCCGGCAACCTGCCTGGCTGCATCAAGCCAGGCCTTGCTCATCGCTCCGCAACCGACCAGGACGACGTTGATCATCTAGCACTCCTCCCTCTCGGTCCCTCCAGACCGGTCGTCACGGCATTCACGGCTTGACCGTAAACGTTTTTCCGTAAACGTTTACGAGAACACACCCGATGAGGTAGAATGTCAATCGCCTGCTTGTAAAAAATCGTCTTGTCGCCTTGGCCTGAGCAGCCGCCGGTGATAGCGAGGGTTGGGGGAGAACTGTCCTTTGGCGTCCAGCATTCACGACCTTGCACGTCACCTGAACATTTCGATCGGCACCGTGTCGCGGGCGCTGAATGGACGCGCCGACGTCAATGCCGATACGCGTCAGCGCGTGCTGGCGGCGGCCAAGACGCTGAACTATTCGCCGAACCAGTCCGGTCGCAGTCTGCGCCAGGGCGCCACCCATTCGATCGCCTTCATGCTGCAGCCGCATCCGGGTGACCAGCAATATGGCGAGCCGTTCTTCATTCCGTTCCTGATCGGACTCCAGGCTAAACTGGCTGAGAGCGGGCTCGACCTCACCGTGGTCATGGGCGCGCCCGGCGACTATCAGTCGGAACGTCTGCGCCGTGTCGTCGAGACGCGCCGCGCCGACGCCGTGGTGCTTGCCTGGACGCGGCGCGAAGACGAGCGCATCGATTATCTGACCCAGGCCGGCTTCCCTTTCGCCACGCTGGGCCGCAGCCGCTCCGGCGCCAAATCCTATCCCAGCCTCGACCTTGACTTCGAAAAGGCCGGTGCCGACGCGGTCGACCGGCTGGTGGCGCGCGGCCACCGCCGCATCGCCGCCATCCGTCCGTCGCTTGACCTCAATTTCGGCTATCTGTTTCTCGACGGCTATCGCAAGGCCCTGCGGCGGCATGGCATCGAGGTCGACCCCGCTTTGATTGCCTCCGGCTTCATCAACGAGGCCGGCGGCTACGAGGTGACACCGCAGGTCATGCACGCCAAGCCGACCGCCATCATCTTCAACAATGACGCGATGGCGCTTGGCGGCTGCAAGGCGTTGGCCGAGATGGGCATCAAGCCCGGTCACGACATGGCGGTGACCGTCATCGTCGACACGCCGCTCTGCCGCTACTTCTCACCGGCGCTGACCGCCTTCCGCCCGGCGCTGGAGCCGATGGGCCAAAGGCTCGCCGAGATTCTGCTGGCCTCGATCCCGGCCTTCGCCGGCCCGGACGGCCCGCGCCTCATCCGCGAGGTCTGGCCGCTGGAGTTGGTCGCGCGCGACAGCGATTGATCTGGAGCAGCGGCTGGTGGCTAAGGCCGGTAGCTCAATCCACCTTCTTCTCGCCCCTCTCGCCAGCCTTCACAATATCGCCAGTGGTGAACAGTATCTCCTTCAATTCCGCGCGCCAGTCCGTCTTCTGACGCAGCAGGAATTCCAGATCCATGCCGAAATGCTTGAATTCCTCGCCTTGCGCGTTCTTCATGATCGCCTTGGCCTGAGGGTCTTTTTCCACCGACATGCGCTGTTCGTACCAGCCGATCGCCTCCGCCTCCTCGATCAGCGAGGTGATCATGCGGGCAAAGGTTCGCACCTTCTGCGACAGTTCTTCCGGCGGCTCGTGATACTGATCGAAACCCATTTCTGTCCCTTCCTGATCCCATAGCCCGGCCGATCACGCGAAGCGGCACCAGGCTTCGTTGCAACGGATCAGAATGGAGAATGGTTCCGGCTGCCAACGAGCCCGCCCCTGTCACGCCAGTATCATGTTCGCGTCCTAGACCGCTTCCGGGAAAAGGGCTCGCGGCATCGTCCGATGCGACGTGGAGTCCTTTCGGGTTTTGGCCGCTCCGGCTTTGTCGCAAAGAGGATAATCATGAAAAACTCGCACCGAACCCTGTCGCTCGGCGTCGCGCTGGCGCTGTTCGGCGCCGTGACGCCGACGCTGGCCGAAGGCACCGCCACCATCGGCGGCCTCGTCAACAAGGGGCTGGTCGGCGTCGGCCGCATCCCGGCCAACCTGAAGGACAAGTTCGGCGAGACCTTCGGCTCCGGCTCCGGCATGTCGATCGACACCGCTGGCTGGACGCATGACGCCGACGGCTACAGGGGCTCGCTGTGGCTGCTGCCGGACCGCGGCTACAACGTCGTCGGCACCACCGACTACCGGCCGCGCCTCAACACGATCGGCATCGAGTTCACGCCGGTGGCACCCGGTGCCGCTGCTGCGGCCGGACAGGAGCAGACGGGCGTCAAGGCGACGCTCGCCGACACCATGCTTTTGACCGACGACAAGGGTGCTGACGCCACCGGCCTCGACCCGCTCAACGGCGTTCGCGCGGCAAGCCGCGACCTGCCGATCCTGCCCGAGGTCAACGGCAAGCTGGCGCTCGACAACGAGGCGATCGCGCGGCTGCCGGACGGCACGATGTTCATCTCCGACGAATACGGCCCCAACATCTACCGCTTCTCGGCCGACGGACACCTTCTGTCGGCCACGCAGCCGCCGGCCGCCCTGGTGCCGATGCGCCATGGCGCGCCGAATTTCGCGTCCGACAATCCGGGCCCGGGTGCGGCCGAGCCCGATCCGAAGGATCCCGACACCGGCCGTCAGAACAACCAGGGCCTCGAAGGCATGGCGCTGACACCGGACGGCAAGTTCCTCATCGCCGTCCTTCAATCGGCGCCGCGGCAGGATGGCGGCGATTCTGGCTCGACGCGCCAGAACACCCGCGCCCTGGTCTATGACGCCTCCGACCTCGCCCATCTGAAACTGGCGCATGAATACATCGTGCCGCTGCCGGTGTTCACCGACGCCAAGGGCAAGACCAAAATCGCCGCGCAAAGCGAGATCGTGGCGCTGTCCGACCAGACCTTCCTGATGATCACGCGCGACAGCAACAACGGCCAGGGACTGAAAGGCGACACCTCGCTCTACCGCGAGATCAACATCGTCGATCTCTCCGCGGCGACCGACATCGCCGGTGGCGCCTTCGACGCGGCCGACAAGCCGGTGGCGCCCAAGGGCGTGCTTGACCCCTCGGTGACGCCGGCCAGGCTGACGCCGTTCATCGATATCAACGACAAGGGCGAGCTCGGCCGCTTCGGCCTGCACAATGGCAAGCCGAACGACAAGAACAACCTCTCGGAAAAATGGGAGGCGATGTCGGTGGTTAGCGTGCTCGATCCGGCGCTGCCTGACGACTATTTCCTGTTCGTCGCCAACGACAACGACTTCCTCACCCAGGACGGCTTCCAGGTCGGCGCGCCCTACAAGGCCGAGGACGGCGCCGATGTCGACACCATGTTCCTGGTCTATCAGGTCACGCTTCCGGGCCTCGCCAAGAAGTAGTCGGATACAATGGAAAAAAGCGGATGCGCCGGGCGCGTCCGCTTTTTTGTCGGCGATCAGCGGACCGCTGACGCCCTATTTCAGGATCTCCGCATCCCTCGGCACGCCGGCATCGATCGGCTCGGCGGTCCTGTTCGACACGGCGGAGTTCTCCCCGGCGACCGAGAAGGTCTCGCGCACATGGACCTGGGTTACGCCGTTGACCCGGCTGTACAGGTCGATGATGTCCTGGTTCATGAAGCGCACACAGCCGGACGAAGCGTTCTTGCCGATGGAATCCCATTCCGGAGTGCCGTGCAGCCGGTACATCGTGTCCTTGCCGTCGCGGAACAGATAGAGCGCACGGGCGCCGAGCGGGCTCTGCGGTCCCGGCGGCATGCCGTCCTTGTATTTCGCCAGTTCCGGCCGGCGCTGGATCATTTCTGGCGGTGGCGTCCACACCGGCCACTTCTTGCGCGCCTGAACGACAGCGGTGCCGGTCCAGCCGAAACCGGCCTTGCCGAGGCTGACGCCGTAGCGGATGGCCTTGCCGCCGTCGCGCACCAGATAGAGGAAGTGCTCCGACGTATCGACGACGATGGTGCCGGGCTTTTCTCCGGTCGGGTCGTCCACGATCTGGCGCACGAACTTCGGATCGAGCTTGGATATCGGGATCGCCGGCAGTTGGTAGCCCTCGTCGACACGTGCCGCGTACATGCTTTCGGCAGCGCCGAAAGCCGAATCGCTTGGCGGCGGCGGCGCTACCACCGGCGGCGGCGCCACGTCCGTCGTTGTGCAGGCCGAAAGCGCCACGGATGCAGCACCCAAGGCGGATGCCCCCAGAAACGCGCGCCGGTTCAGGCGCTCAGAAAAAAGCGGATTGTCGGACATGATCCCCCCGATTTGCGCCCCACGCGGCGACGATCCATATTCCATTCCGAATGCTTTGAGAACCTGATTGGCGCAGGCGCGCAAAGCGGAATGTTCCGATGCCGCATCGACCTTGTCCGTTAAATCGGCGATCATTGCGACCGGACTGAGACAGCGCCGAGCGGCCCACCATGGACGAAAAAATGCCCACGCGCCGGCGCACCGGCGACCTGACCAGCGGCCCAATCCCGCGCACGCTGCTGCTGTTCGCGCTGCCGGTGCTCGGCTCCAACGTGCTGCAGTCGCTCAACGGTTCGATCAACGCCGTCTGGGTCGGCCGCTTCCTCGGCGAATCGGCGCTGACCGCCACGTCCAATGCCAATCTGGTACTGTTCCTGATCCTCGGCACGGTGTTCGGCATCGGCATGGCGGCGACCATCCTGGTGGCGCAATCGGTCGGCGCGCGTGATCTGCCGGAGGCGCGGCGCATCGTCGGCACCAGCGCCACTTTTTTCTTCATCGTCTCGGTGGTGTTCGCGGTCTGCGGCTGGATCTGGGTTGATGCCATCCTCAACACGCTGGGCACGCCGGCCGACGCGCTGCCGTTGGCCCGCTCCTATCTGCGCATCATCTTCGTTGCCGTGCCGATGATGAACCTGTTGTCCTTCGTCATGACGGTGCTGCGCGGCGCCGGCGATTCGCGCACGCCGTTTTTCTTCATGGCGCTCGCGGTCGTGCTCGACATCGTCTTGAACCCGCTGCTCATCCGCGGCATCGGCCCCTTCCCCGAGCTCGGCATTGCCGGCTCGGCCACCTCGACACTGATCGGCCAGACGGTGAGCGTGATTGCCATCCTCGTCGTGCTCTATGCGCGCAAGCACCCGCTCAGGCTCGCCGGCGCCAACCTGGCCTTGCTGCGGCCGGACCCGGCGCTGCTGCGCATCGTCGTCTTCAAGGGCGTGCCGATGGGCCTGCAGATGATCGTCATCTCGGCGGCAGCGCTGACCGTGATGGGCATGGTCAACTCCTATGGCTCGCAGGTCGCCGCCGCCTACGGCATCGCCGCGCAGCTGTGGACCTATATCCAGATGCCGGCGCTGGCCATCGGCGCGGCGGTGTCCTCGATGGCGGCGCAAAATGTCGGCGCCGGCCGCTGGGACCGGATCGGCCGCATCGCCGCGTCCGGCGTCGGCTTCAATCTGGTTTTGACCGGCGCCCTGGTCGCCGTGCTGTTCGTCTTCGACCGTTCGGTGCTCAGCCTGTTCCTCTCCAGCGACAGCACCGCGATCGACATCGCCGCCCACATCAACAAGGTCGCCTCCTGGTCGTTCATCCTGTTCGGCATCACCATCGTGCTGTTCGCCACCGTGCGCGCCACCGGTGCGGTGATGCCGCCGCTGATCATCCTGGTGATCTCGGTACTGATCGTGCGCACCGGCTTTGCCTATTTCATGCGTAGCGTGATCGGCGAGGAAGCGCTGTGGTGGAGCTTTCCCGCGGGATCGATCACCTCGCTGCTGCTCGCCGCCGCCTACTACCGCTTCGGCCGCTGGCGCACCATGCACATGATCGAGGACAGGCCGGCGGCCGGTGAGCCGCCCGACACCGGCCTTGGCATACCGCGCCAGCGCGCCAATATTACGCCCGAGACACCAAACGGCTGAATGGTTTGGCGCCAGCCGGTTCGCCCAGCCACATGGCGGGTAGCGGTGCATCCGGCCATTGCGTAGATTTCAAAATGATTTGAGGGGAGCACATATGGGCAAAGGCCGGGTCGAGGCATTCACCGATGGCGTCGTCGCCATCATCATCACCATCATGGTGCTGGAGCTGAAAGTGCCGCATGGCGAGGATCTTTCAGCCCTGGAACCGCTGTGGCCGATCTTCCTCTGCTATGTCCTGTCCTTCATCAATGTCGGCATCTACTGGAACAATCTGCACAACATGTTTCACACCGTGCAGCGCGTCGATGGCGGCGTGCTGTGGGCAAACCTCAACCTATTGTTCTGGCTGTCCTTGATTCCGGCGACGACGGCCTTCATGGGCGAGAACCATTTCGCGCCGGTCCCCGTAGCGGTCTATGGCGTGGACCTGGTGCTGTGCGCGGTTGCCTACACCATTCTCGTCACCAAGCTGCACCATTTGCACGGCCACGAGACTGCCTTCGCCAAGGCGCTGGGCAATGACCGCAAGGGCAAGATCTCGGTGGCCCTCTACATCTGCGCCGTCCCGCTTGCCTTCGTCAACCAATGGATCGGCGTTGCGATCTTCGTGCTGGTGGCCGCGATCTGGTTCGTGCCGGATCGGCGTTTTTCCCGGGTGCTCGAAAAGTAGCGCCTGCCGCTTCTACTTGCGCATCGCCTTCAGCTTTTCGGCGACCGAAGCGGCGAGATCGGCATAGCGCTCCTCCAGCCGCTCGGCCGCCTTGATGATTGAAAAATCATGGCCGAATTTCTCCAGCGCCATGCGCAGTTTCTCGACGAACTCGGCCTGCTTTTCGAGCGCCGAAAACAGCGTCTTCACCTGCGCCTCGCTGATATCAGGATTGGCCAGCATTTGCGGCACCTCGCGACCCATCTGGTCGCCTGTGGCGGTCTGTTCTCTAAGGATCTCGATCCAGTCGGCCAATCCGCAGTCTCCCTGTTCAGCCGCAACATGCGCAGCCGTCGCGGACGCGGTCAACCCGAACACGCTGGACGGCCTTGCACGAAGCGCATCCCGCGCTAAGTTCGGCGCAACCCAAGACAAGGAAGAAATCATGACCACCGATGCCGAGATCCAGACCGCTCTGCCCGCCCTTAGCCCAGGCAACGTCGCCGTCATCACCGGCGGCGCCAGCGGCATCGGCCTTGCCGCCGCCAAGCGGCTGGCGGCGATGGGCATGAAGATCGTGCTTGCCGACATCGCTGGTGCGCGCCTCGACGAAGCCACCCGCACTGTTGCCGCGATTGCCGGCAACGATGGGGTTCTCGCCATCGCCACCGACGTTGCGAAGGCCGACGACCTCAACCGGCTGGCCGAAAAGACGTTCGCCGCCTTCGGCGACGTGTCGCTGCTGATGAACAATGCCGGCGTCGGCAACAATCCGGGAAAGCCCTGGGAGAACCGCGACGCCTGGAAGCGGCTGCTGGACATCAATTTCTGGGGCGTCGTCCACGGTGTCGAGGCCTTTGCCCCGCGCATGCTGGCATCGGGAAAAGCTGGCCTGATCGTCAACACCGGCTCCAAGCAAGGCATCACCACGCCACCCGGCAACCTCGCCTACAACGTCTCCAAATCAGGCGTCAAAACGTTCACCGAGGGCCTGGCGCATGCATTGCGCAACGAGCCGGGCGCCAGGATCAGCGCACATCTGCTGATCCCGGGCTTCACCTTTACCGGCCTGACCGAGGGGGCGACTGAAAAGCCGGCCGGCGCCTGGACCGGCGAGCAGGTCATCGACTTCATGCTGGCGTCGCTGCTGCGTGGCGATTTCTATATTCTGTGCCCCGACAACGAGGCAGCGCGGCCGATGGACGAAAAGCGCATGGCCTGGGCGATCGGCGACATCATCGAAAACCGCCCTGCTCTGTCGCGCTGGCACCCCGACCACAAGGATGCTTTCGCAGCTTTCATGAAAGGCTGACGCTCAAGCCGCCTGCTTCTTCGCGCCGCGCTTCTGCGCCACGGCCTTCTTGGCGGCCATATCGGCGATCTCCCGGTCATGCCGCTTGGCCGCGCGTTCGCAGCGGTCGCGGATTTCCTCGACTTCGGATTCGGTCAGGTGCTCGATGCCGATGAAATGATTGTGGCCTTTGCTGACCCGGATCAGCTCGTCGAGCTTGGCCTGGATCGCCGCACCATCGCGGTTCTGCGTGTTCTGGATCAGAAACACCATCAGGAAGGTGATGATCGTCGTGCCGGTGTTGATAACCAGCTGCCAGGTATCGGAAAAGCCGAAGAGCGGCCCGCTTCCCGCCCAGACCACGATGATCAGGCAACAGGCGGCAAAAGTCAGCGGCAGGCCGGCAAGGTGCGCGACCTCGTTGGCGACCTTCGTAAAAAGTTTCTCGAACATCTGAAAAATCCCAAAATGGCGGCGACGAGATGACCCCGGACGAGATCATCTCGCGCCGGGGAGAAACAACCGGCTGCCGCTCCGGGTTCCCTGCCGAAAAGGATTTCGTGAACAACGCATACACGCCTGACGAGCTCAGGAAGCGTCGTTTTCCCAGCGGTCGAGGAAAGCCTCGATCGGCATGGCCTGCATATCGGGGACCGCTTTAGCCAGCTTTTCCGGCGTCCAGTCCCACCAGGCGAGGGTTTCGATCCGCGCAGCAATCTCACCAGTGAAACGCGGCCGCAGCGGCTTGGCCGGCACGCCGGCGACAATCGCATAGGCCGGCACATCGCGTGTCACCACCGCATTGGCGCCGACGATCGCGCCATTGCCGATGCTCACGCCGGGCATGATCACCGCGCCATGACCGATCCAGACATCGTGGCCGATGGTGACCGCCTTGGCCTGCCGCCGCGCCTTGAACGCGGTGTCGACACCCAGCCAGCGGAAATATTCGTTCGGCCGGTAGCTGACCTTGTGCTGGGTCACCCGTTCGATCGGATGCTCCAGCGCATTGATGCGGCTGTTGGCGGCGATCGAGCAGAATTTGCCGATCGTCGAGTAGATCGCTTCCGAATGGCGCTCAAAATAGGAGAAATCGCCGACCGTCACTTCGCGCAGCACGACGCGCTCGCCGATCGAGGCGTAGCGCCCAAGCTTGCACGCCTTCAGCTCCGCGGTCGGATGAATGCGCGGTTCGGGGTCTTTCAGGACAAGGTTTTCCGGACGGTCCATGCGGGCGATTTACGCCCGAGCGATTGGTCCCGCAAGCGGGACCAATCGTCCGTCAGCTGTTGCCAACCTTATTTCGGCTTGCCGCTGGTCCACACCACGTTCTGGCCGTAGAGCGGAACGGTAGTGACCGACATTTTGGCCGAGCCGTCCTGCACCTGGCGTGAATGCGACAGGTAAATCAGCGTTTCGTTGGTCTTGTCGTAGATGCGGTTCACCACCTGCTTCTTCCAGATCAGGCTGATGCCTTGCTTGAACACCTCCTCACCGGCCTCGCTCATGTCGATATCGCCGATGGTGATCGGCCCGGTCTGGCGGCAGGAGATCGAGGAATCGGAAGGGTCCTCGAACCAGTTGCCTTTCTGCAGGCGGTCGATGACGCCGCGATCGAAATAGGAGACGTGGCAGGTGACGCCCTCGACCTTGGGATCCTTGATCGCCTCGACGATGATGTCGTTGCCGAGCCAGTCGACGCCGACCTTGCCGACTTCCTCGGCAACAGCTGAGCCGGCACCAAGGACAAAGCATGCGGCCAACACGCCGCCGATCAGTTTCTGCAAGGGAGCCTCCTGCGGGTTCGAGTTGCCGACATCAGGTGGGATAAGCTCGCCCCGTTTACAAGCTAGGCCTGGCCGAACGCGAGCATCCGCCGCAGCACGTCGCTCCTAAGGACAAAATGCTGAACCAGCGCGCCGGCCGTGTGCAACAGCACGACATAGAGCAGGATGTTCTTGCCCAGCACATGCACCAGCCCTGCCCCCGGCACACCAAGGAACCAGGCGGCGGCGCCCGACAGCGGCACGATGAAGATAAGCCCATAGATGACAAGATGCGTCGCCTTGGCCAGCAGCCGCAGCGCTTTGTGCTCCATCCCCGAAACCGGCGGAACGCCGCGCGTGGCCTTGAGCCAGAGCCGCCAGCTTGCCAGGACCAGCACAGCGAGGCCGATCACGACATGCAAATAGGCCAGCGGCACATCGCCGGGCGACGCCTCCTGACCCCGGCGCAAGGCGCGCCAGACATGTTCCATGCCGTCATGGGCGAGGAATTGCACCAGGATCAGCACGGCAATGCTCCAGTGCAGCCAGATCTGGGACTTTGAATAGGAGGCGACAGGCATGTCCGGCATGGGCTGGTTCCGCTGCAAAAGCGCAGACAATCAAAATAGGCGGGGGTCCGAACCGTTCAAATTACGATTTGGTAAGGTGGTATCGAAGACCGGTTGCGGCAACGCGACCTCTTTGCGTGTGCGCGGGCAACCCGCTAAGAGTGTTCGCCGAATGGTGCTGATCCAGCACCCAATGAAAATCACGACGGACAATCCCTGATGATGCGTTCAATTCTGGTCGGCATTCTCGTCCTGATGGCGGCGGGCATCGGCTGGCTCACCTTCGACTGGTACCGGGGACACTATGGCGGCGAGCCATATGGCGGCGCCTTCACGCTGGTCGACCAGAAGGGCGCGCCGATCACCGAAGCCGCCTTCAGAGGCCATCCCAGCGTCGTCTTCTTCGGCTTCACCCACTGCCCGGAAGTCTGCCCGACCACTTTGTTCGAACTCGCGGGCTGGCTGAAGACGATGGGCGACGACGGCAAGAACCTGCACGCCTATTTCGTTTCGGTCGATCCGGAGCGCGACACGCCCGAACTCATGAACACCTATGTCAGCAATTTCTCCGACCGCATTGTCGGCATCAGCGGCGATCCGGACAAGGTCCACGCCATGGCCAAGTCCTTCGGCATCTACTGGAAAAAGGTCGACACCGGCGACGGCGACTACACGATGGACCATACGGCCTCGGTGTTGCTGCTCAACGGCAAGGGTGAGTTCTCCGGCACGATCGCCTATGGCGAAAGCCCGGACGCCGCCATCGCCAAGCTGAAGCGGCTGGCGGCGGAAGGCTGACATACCGTCTATGACCCAGACACGTCTCCACTTCACCGCCGGCAAGATCGACGCTGACCGCATCTTTGCCGCCCTTGAGACGGCCTTCGAGGATGACGGCCTGCCGATCGCCGTGCTGGAGGTCGACGAAGACCGCGACATCCACGAAGTGTCGCTCTACGCCGACGATGACGTCGATGCCGTCGAGACGCGCGTCAAAGACATTCTCGCCGGCCTCGCTCTGTCGAAGCCGATCGAGCGCGAATCCCTGCCCGACATCGACTGGGTGGCGCACTCGCTGGAGGGGTTGAAGCCGGTGCGCGCCGGCCGCTTCTTCGTCCATGGCGGGCATGACCGCAGGAAGCGCCACAATGGCGAGCTCGCCATCGAGATCGAGGCGGGGCTGGCCTTCGGCACCGGCCATCACGGCACCACCGCCGGCTGCCTTGAAATGCTGGAGCAAGTCGTGCGGCGCGAGCACCCGCGCAACGCGCTCGACCTTGGCACCGGCAGCGCGGTGCTGGCGATCGCCGTTGCCAAGCTGGCGCATATTCCGGTGCTGGCGACCGACATCGATCCGATCGCCGTCAAGGTCGCTGCCGCCAACGCCCGCCTCAACCACGTCAAGGCGCTGGTTGAAACGGTGACGGCGCCGGGCTTCCATCACCCGATCTTTGCCGCGCGCGCGCCGTTCGACCTCATCGTCGCCAACATACTGGCGCGGCCACTGATGCGGCTGGCGCCTGAGATGGCCAGGCATATTTCGCTCGGCGGCTCGATCGTGCTGTCGGGCATCCTCGACCGTCAGCGCGACGCCGTGGTGTCGGCCTATGTCGGCCAGCAATTCCGCCATGTCAGGACCACGCACCGCGAGGGCTGGGTGACGATCCACCTCAAGCGGTGATCTGGACCAAATCAGAGCTATGGATTGCCGGTCTGGAACGTCCGGAAATCGATTCCGGTTTTCGGGCTCATGCGCTACGCTTGGCCCCAAGCACCCGAGGAGGCCACTATGTTCCAGACCTTCGATTCCGCCGGCGACCCCTCAGTGGGCAAGCCGCGCGTGGCGCTGCTGCGCCAATGGCTGGCGGCCAACGGGCTGGACGGCTTCATCGTGCCGCGCGCCGACGAGCACCAGGGCGAATACGTCGCCGACCGCTCGGCGCGGCTGAAATGGCTGACCGGCTTCAGCGGTTCGGCCGGCGTCGCCATCGTGCTGGCCGACCGCGCCTTCATGTTTGTCGACGGACGCTACACGCTGCAGGTGCGCCATGAGGTCGATCTCGAGATCTTTTCCATCGAAAGCCTGGTCGACAACCCGCCGGCCAGCTGGATCAAGGATAATCTCGGCAAGGGCGCGCGGCTGGGTTTCGATCCGTGGCTGCACACGCTGGGCGAGGTCAAGGCGCTGAAGGCTGCGGCCGAACAATCGGGCGCGACCCTGGTGCCGCTCGACAGGAACCCGATCGACATCATCTGGAAGGATCAGCCTGAGTTGCCACTGGCGCCGGTCGAGATTCACCCAATCGGCTTTGCCGGCGAGCTGGCCAAAGACAAGCTGGCGCGGCTGGCCGCGGCAATCGCCAAGGACGGCGCCACCCATGCCGTGCTGACCGACCCCTCTTCCATCGCCTGGACCTTCAACATTCGCGGCGGTGACGTGCCGCACACGCCGCTGGCGCTTGGCTTCGCCGTGCTCGCCGCCGACGGCAAGCACCAGATTTTCATGGACCAGCGCAAATTCTCGCGCACCGTCGCCGCCTATCTCACCCAGCTCGCCGATCTGCATGAGCCCGGCGAATTCGAGGCTGCGATCATGGCCCTTGCCAAGAGCGGTGCCAGGATCGCGCTCGACCCGGTGCTGGCGGCGGAAAGACTGAAAATGCTGATCGAGGACAATGGCGGCGCCGTCATATCAGCGGCCGACCCTGCCCGCATTCCGCGCGCCACCAAAAACCCGGCCGAAATCGCCGGCAGCCGCGCCGCGCACCGCCGCGATGGCGCGGCCGTCGCAAAGCTGCTCTGCTGGCTGGAGCGCCAAAAGCCCGGCAAGCTCGACGAGATATCAGTCGTCACCAGGCTGGAGGAAACCCGCCGTACCACCGGCGAGGAAACGCAGATGCCGCTGCGCGACATCTCCTTCGATACCATTTCCGGCGCCGGCCCCAACGGCGCCATCATGCACTACCGCGTGTCGCGCGCCACCAGCCGCAAACTGGCGAATGGCGAACTGTTCCTGCTCGATTCCGGTGGGCAATACCAGGACGGCACCACCGACATCACCCGCACCGTACCGATCGGCAAGCCGACCGAAGAGATGCGCGAGCGCTTCACTCTGGTGCTGAAAGGCATGATCGGCATTTCCATGCTGCGCTTTCCCCCGGGCACGCGTGGCTCCGAAATCGACGCCGTGGCGCGGATGGCGCTGTGGAAGCATGGCTGCGACTTCGCGCATGGCACCGGCCATGGCGTCGGCTCCTATCTCGCCGTGCATGAAGGGCCGCAGCGCATTGCCCGCACCGGCACCGAAAAGCTGCTCGCCGGCATGATGCTGTCCAACGAGCCTGGCTACTACAAGGAAGGCTCCTACGGCATCCGCATCGAGAATCTTGTCCTGGTGACGCCGACTGAGGCGGTCGAAGGCGGCGACATCGCCATGCACGGCTTCGAGACGCTGACGCTGGCGCCGATCGACGTCAGGTTGATCCGCACCGACCTGTTGACGCGCGACGAATTGCATTGGCTCGACCAATACCATGCGCGCGTGCTGGCCGAGATCGGACCGATGCTCGACGGCGAGACGCTGGCCTGGCTGGAAAAAGCAACCGCGCCGCTACCCCACGACGCCAAGATTTGAGGAGAGCCTCTTTCTCCCCGTCACTATACGGGGAGAAATGCCCGGCAGGGCAATGAGGGGCAGCGCATGCGTTCGAAGCAATTGCGAAGGCACGCGCCCTATCCCACGAACTGCCGCGCCAGGATAAGCACCGCCGCGCCGGCCAAAAACATCACCATCAGCCCGCCGCGCAGCGACACCAGACCGGCAACGATCAGCGCCGCCCATTCGGCCGGCCCGGCGCCAAGCGCGGCTGGCGCCACCAGTGTGGTCAGCACCGCCGCCGGCACGGCGTTCAGCCCGGCCTCGACGCGTGAGTGGATGTTGTCGAAGCGCGAGATGACCAAGTGGCCGCCGATGCGGGTGAGATAGGTGGCGACCGCGCCGGCGATGATGATCCAGAAGGTCGCGCTCATGGCCGCGCCTCCACGCCACTATGGTGCGGCGGCAGGATGACGGCTAGCAGCACGCCGGCAATGGCGCCGATGGAAACGTGCCATGGCGACCCCACCGTCTTGTAGGCGATGATCGAGGCGACGGCACTGGCGATGACCACCGGCAGCCACAGCGGCCGCTTGCGAAAGCCCATGACCAGGCCGAGGAAATAGATCGGCAGCAGGAAATCGATGCCCAGCGCATGGGTGTCTGGGATAAGCTTGCCGAATACCGCGCCGAGTGCGCTTTCGATCACCCAGAACAGATAGACCGGCAAGCCGAGCCCCATATACCAGGCGAAGCCGACCGTCTCGCCGGATTGCGCCTTGGCCTCCGCTACCGCGAATTGCGGATCGGTGAGCACGAAAAAACCCATGGCCTGCTGGATGACAGGCCAATGCGTCATGCGCCGGCCGATGCCGGCGGAATAGAGCACGTGGCGGAAATTGACGGCGAAGATCGACAGCACGATCAGCCATGGCGCGACGTGTTGGCCGAACAGCTCAATGCCGACCATCTGGCTGGCGCCGCCGAAGATCAGGGCGCTCATCAGAAAAGCCTCGAGCACGGAAAATCCGTTGTCGACGGCAACCGCCCCGAACAGCAGCGCAAACGGCGCCGACGCGACGACGACCGGCATCGAGAGCCGCACACCGTTCCAGAAATCGCTGGCTGCGGAATTTTCGGTTAAGGTCTCTGCCGACATGTCACATTCCTGAGTCGCGCTGATATGTAGGTTCGGGCGGCTGAAAAGTCAGACGAATTCGTTTGAGCCAACAGATCAGCGAAACTGATGTCACGAGTCGCCAAAGCACTGAGGGATTGCGAGATGATCGTTTATGATTTCACCGGCAGGCATGCGGTCGTCACCGGGGCCGGCGGCGGCATGGGCGAAGCGATCGCGCTTGCGCTGCTCGAAGCCGGCGCATCGGTCACCGCCATCGACCTCAAGGCCCGTCCGGCCACCCTGTCCTCCCACGGCGACAGACTGACCTTTGCCCAGGGCGACCTCACCGACGCTGCTTTTGTCGAACAGGTCGTGAGCACGGCGGGGCGTGAGCGCGGCGGCATCGACTATCTCGCCAATGTCGCCGGCGTGCTCTGGTTCGGCCGCGACAGATCGGCACTGGAGATGGATCTCGATGTTTGGGACCAGGTTTTCGCCATCAACCTGAAATCCTTCGTGCACACAGCGCGCTCCGTCGTTCCCGTCATGCGCGCGGGCGGGCGCGGCGGCGCCATGGTCCATTTCTCGACCATCCAGTGGTATCGCGGCGATCCGAAACCGCAGGACGCCTACCAGGCATCGAAGGCCGGCGTCTGCGCGCTTTCGAAGTCGCTGGCCATGCAGCTTGCCGGCGACGGCATCCGTTCGAACGCGATCTGCCCGGGCATGGCGCTCACCCCCTTGCAGGCGCGCTGGGATACCGAGGAGAAGCGTGCGGCGGTTGCCGACTATACGCCGCTCGGCCGCATCGGCACGCCGCAGGACATGGCCAATGCCGCGCTCTTCCTGCTTTCCGACGCAGCGAGCTACATCACAGGAATTGAACTCGCCGTCGATGGCGGGCTTTTGATGCGGATGTAGCCGGAATATCGAGGCCCCGGCGGGCGGAAACTAAATGCCCGACACCTTGCCCTGGATCGCCCTGCCCCAATCGAGCAGCGGCCTGGCGCGCAAGGTGAAATCGACGAGTTCATCGACGAGTGCAGCGGTATGAATTCCCGCCGGATCGATCGCATGGCGGACGGCGAAATGGCGGTTGCGAATGGCAGCCACAAGATCAGCCTCGGTGACATGCTCGAAGCCGCGCGGCGTGCGCTTCATGCAGTCTTCGGTGTCGAGCTCCAGACCGTTTTTCTTCAGCGCCGCAAGCAGGGCGCGGAATTCGGCGGGCCGGGTCGCGATGGCCTTGCGCATCGCCAGCAGCAGCTCCGGGCTCGGCTGCCACCAGGCAATGCCGGCAAAGCAGCGCTCAAGCCCGATGTGGACGAAGAACACGCCTTGTTCCATCTTGGTGCCGTCGGGCGACAGGATCGCGGACAGATGCCGGTTGTAGGGCCGCTTGTCCTTGGCGAAACGCACATCGCGGTTGATGCGGAACAGCGACTTCTTGCGGTCGCCGCGCAGGCCGAGGCCCGCCGCTGAGAAGCGCTCTGTCAGCGTCTCGACCAGATCGCCGAAGGGGTCGCGCAATTCGCGTTCGAAGAGGTCGCGGTTCTCCAGGAACCACTCCCGGCTTTGATGAAAATCCAGCGCCTTCAGAAAAGGGATGGCTTTTGGACCGAAGCCGTTGAACGCGCCGGCCATCACGCCTTGCCGACCCGTTGCAACCAAGTGTCCTCGTCGATGACTTCGACACCGAGTTCACCGGCAAGCTTCAATTTGGAGCCTGCACCAGGGCCGGCCACCAGCAGATCGGTCTTCGCGGAAACCGAGCCCGCCACCTTGGCGCCGAGCCGTTCGGCCATCGCCTTGGCTTCGGAGCGTGTCATCTTTTCCAAGGAGCCGGTGAAGACGATGGTCTTGCCGGCAACCTCACTGTCCGCCGAGACCGTGACGATATACGGCTTCGGCTTGACCTGCGCGAGCAGCGCGTCAAGCACGTCGTCATTGCGCTCATTGCCGAAGAAATCGCGCAGCGCGTCGATTACCGTGTCGCCAATGCCGTTGACCGATGGGAAAACGCTGTGCGGGTCGGCGGCTGCCGCTGTGTCCTTGCCGACGCGCATCAACTCCTCGATGGTCGAGAAGGTCCGGGCAAGCACGGCGGCCGTCGTTTCGCCGATATGGCGGATGCCGAGCGCGAAGATGAAGCGGTCGAGTTCCGGCTCGCGGCGCGAATCGATCGCAGCGAAGAGCTTGTCGAGGCCTTCGTAATTGCGGTCCTCGACACTGCGCACATTCTTGCGCGTCTTGCCCGATGCGGCCTCGCGCTGCCTGGCCTGCTCCTCGCGCCGCTCGGCCAGCGCCTTGGTGACGGCCGGACGGCGGTCCCTGAGCGTGAAGATATCGGCGGCCGTCTTGATCAATCCGGCGTTGAAGAACGTATCGATGTTCTCGGCGCCCAGGCCCTCGATATCCATGGCGCCGCGTGACACGAAGTGGCGCAATTTTTCCACGGCCTGCGCGGCGCAGATCAGTTCGCCGGTGCAGCGTCGACGCGAATCTTCCTTACCGGTCTTCTCGTTGATCTCACGCGTCGCCGGCGAGCCGCAGACCGGACAAATGTGCGGGAATTCGTACGGCACGGCATCGGCCGGACGCTTGTCGATGACGACGCTGACGATCTGCGGAATGACGTCGCCTGCCCGCTGGATCACCACCGTGTCGCCGATGCGCACGTCGATGCCGTCTCGGATCGGTTGGCCGGTGCTGTCGAGGCCCTTGATGTAGTCCTCATTGTGCAGCGTCACGTTTTCAACCACGACGCCGCCAACCGTGACTGGCGCCAGCCGTGCAACCGGCGCCAGCGTGCCGGTGCGGCCGACCTGGATGTCGATCTTCTGCACGGTCGTCGACGCCTGTTCGGCCGGAAATTTGTGGGCGATGGCCCAGCGCGGTTCGCCGGTGACGAAACCCCATCTGCGCTGCAATTCCAGCTGGTCGACCTTGTAGACGACGCCGTCGATGTCATAGCCAAGCGATGAGCGCTGAGCCTCGATGAGGCGGTACTGCGCGACCAAATCCTCGACCGACCTCGCCCGCACCATCAGCGGGCTGATCTGGAATCCCCAATCCCTGAATTTCTGCACGGATTCGTACTGGGTCGGCGCCGGATCTTCTGTCGTGTAGCCCCAGGCATAGGCGAAGAACCTGAGATTGCGGCTGGCGGTGACCGAGGCATCCTTCTGGCGCAGCGAGCCGGCAGCCGTGTTGCGCGGATTGACATAGTCCTGGCCGCCAACCGCCGCCGAGCGCGCCTTCAGCGCCTCGAACTCCGCATAGGTCATGTAGACCTCGCCGCGTATCTCGATCGTCTCGGGCCAGCCCGAGCCCTTCAGCTTCGCCGGGATGTCGGCGATCGTCTTGAGGTTGGCGGTGATGTCTTCACCGACAGCGCCGTCGCCGCGGGTTGCGCCCTGCACGAACACGCCGCGTTCATAGCGCAGCGACGCCGACAGCCCGTCGATCTTCGGCTCAGCCGTGAAGGCGATGTCGAGATCCTTGTCGCGGTCGAAAAACCGCCGGCCGCGCTCGAGGAAATCGGTGACGTCCTCGTCGGTATAGGCCTTGGCGAGGCTGAGCATCGGCACCGCATGGCGCACCTTGGCAAAGCCTTCCGCCGGCGCAGCACCAACGCGGCGCGACGGCGAGTCCTCGCGCACCAGATCGGGGAAGCGCTCTTCGATGGCAAGGTTGCGCCGCCGCAGCGCGTCGTATTCGGCGTCGGTGATCGTCGGCGCATCCTCGGCATGATAGCGGCGATCATGGCCGGCGATTTCCTCGGCCAGCCGCTGGAGCTCATCCGCGGCTTCGCTTTCGCTCAACGATTCGACTGGTTTTTCAGACATGCGCTGCGATCCTCGAATTCTAGCGAGCCACTATAAATCAGGTTTTGCCGCGAGGGAGATAGCCTGTGGAAAAATCATTCCTGAACAGCAGGATGCAGCCATCTGCTGACTCAGATTCCACGCATGGAGAATCCAGCACCCAGGATGTGTCGAGATTCAGGTCAGGCCGAGTCGAGAATGGCGGCTTCCGAGAACCGGAGCGGAGCGTACTTGAAGTACGTGAGCACCGGAAGCGCAGGAAGCCGCCCTTCGCAGACCGGCCTCACCTGAATATCGGCACAGCCTAGGCTGCAGCAATGTTCTCGCGCAACAGCCGCTCGGCTGCCGCACGGGCCTCGTCGGTGATGGTGGCTCCGGCCAGCATGCGGGCGATCTCTTCCTGCCGCGCCGCGCGGTCCATCTCGGCAATGCCGGTGGCGACCCGGTCGCTGCCGCCGGATTTGGAGATCAGGAAATGCGTTGCCGCGCGCGCTGCGACTTGTGGTGCATGTGTGACCGACAGCACCTGCACGCGCTTCGACAGCCGCGCCAGCCGCTGGCCGATCGCGTCGGCAACGGCGCCGCCCACCCCGGTGTCGATTTCGTCGAAGACCAGGGTTGGTGCCGAGCCGCGGTCGGCAAGCGCCACCTTCAGCGCCAGAAGGAAGCGCGAAAGCTCGCCGCCGGACGCCACCTTCATCATCGGCCCGGGCCGTGTGCCGGGATTGGTGCGCACCCAGAACTCGACCTGGTCGATGCCCTCTTCCATGCGGTTGTCGACGTCGCTCGTCATCTCGACAATGAATTCGGCCCGTTCGAGCTTCAACGCCGGCAGTTCGGCCATCACCGCCTTGGTCAGTCCGACCGCCGACGCATGGCGAAGCGACGACAATTGTGCGGCGGAAATATCGTAGGCCTCGCGCGCTGCAGCGGCCTGCTTTTCCAGCGCGTGCAGGCGCTCCTCGCCGGCGTCGAGATCGGCAAGGTCGGCGACCATCGTGTCGCGCAGTTGCGCCAGATCGTCGACCGCCACTGCGTGTTTGCGCGAGGCGGCGCGCAACGAAAACAGCCGCTCTTCGGCCTTCTCCAGCCGTTGCGGATCATATTCGGTGGCGCGAAGGGCTGCTTCAACGCCCGACTGCGCCGCATCGAGCGACAGCATCGCCTCGTCGAGCGATTTGACGACGTCCTCGAGCAAGCCGGGCGCCTCGGTCACCTTGCGCTGCAGCCTTCTCAATAGGCTGGCCAGTTGCGGCAAAGGCGAGGACGGCCCCGAGAGCACATCCTGCGCATCGTGGATTTCCGAGGCGATCTTTTCCACCCGCATCATCGAGGCGCGCAGTTCGGCAAGGTCGCTCTCTTCGCCGGGCTGCGGATCGAGTTTGGTCAATTCGGCGACCGCGGCGCGCAGATAGTCCGCCTCGCGCGCTGCCGCCTCGACCTTTGCCCGGTGACGCGTAAATTCCTGCTCGCAGCCGCGCCAGTAGCGCCACGCTTCGCCGGTCGCGCGCACGGCGCCGAGATGACCGCCAAAACTGTCCAAAAGTTCGCGATGCGCGCCTGGATCGACCAGCGCGCGCTCGTCATGCTGGCCGTGGATCTCGACCAGCGCACGGCCGACGTCGCGCATCAGCGTAACGCTGGACGGCTGGTCGTTGACGAAGACGCGCGTGCGGCCGTCCGCCGTCTGCACGCGGCGCAAAATGATGTCGCCATCGTCCTCTATGGCGTTGTCGACCAGCAGCATGCGGGCGGGATGGTTGCGCGGCACGTCGAAGACGGCGATGACCTGGCCCTGCGCCGCGCCATGGCGCACCAGCGAGGCGTCGCCACGCGCGCCAAGCGCCAACGACAAGGCATCAAGCAGGATGGATTTGCCGGCGCCGGTTTCGCCGGTCAGCACCGAAAGGCCGGGCTGGAAGTCGATATCCAGCTTCTCGATCAGGACGATATCGCGGATCGACAGTCTGGAAAGCATCAGAACCCGGACCTATTGCCTGTCGCCCAAAAGTGGACCCGGTGTTGGGACAACGAGATGCACAGAAACAAAATGCGGCGCGCGATCCGTTGGAATCGCAGCGCCGCACTATCTTTTTGTTTTAGCATCGGATCAATCCGAAAAAGCGCTGAACACGCTTCGGACCAATCTTCCCAGCAGGTTCCGCAAAAGTGTCCTGCGGTTTTTGCGACAAGAACCTGCGACAAACAAAGAAAACCAAGCAGACGGCGCTGGCGAAGCCCGCGAGGTCTGCTTGGCGTCAAGCGCCGGTGATCAGCTTCCCAGCCTTGGATATCCACGATCCGGCATTCTCGCGCGGCGCAAGCCCATTGCTCTGCAGGAGCTTGTAGGAATCCTTGTACCATGGGCTATCGGGATAGTTGGTGCCAAGCACTGCGGCGGCCGTCTGGGCTTCAGAGGTCAGGCCCATCGCATAATAGCTTTCGGTAAGACGCGCGAGCGCCTCCTCGACATGGCGCGTGTTGGAATAGTTTTCCACCACATTACGGAACCGCTTGACGGCGGCGATGTACTCGCGGCGTTCGAGATAATAGCGACCGATCTGCATCTCCTTGCCGGCCAGCTGGTCGGTGGCAAAACGGATCTTCTCCTTGGCGTCGTCGACATATTCCGACGTCGGCCAGCGTGTCACCAGATCCTGCATTGTCTGCACGGTCTGGCGCGCTTCCTTCTGGTCCTGGGTAACGTCCTTGATCTGCCGGTAGTAGCTCAACCCGATAATGTACTGGGCGTAAGCCGCATCATCGGTCGACGGATAAAGCGTCAGATAACGCTTGGCCGCGCTGATCGCCTCGTCATAGCTGCCCTGCCGATAGTCGGCAAAGGCGCCCATCACCATCGATTTGCGGGCGAATTCCGAATAGGGATGCTGGCGGTCGACCGCATCGAACTTGCGGCTCGCCTCTTGCAGACGCCCGGCGTTCAGATTGGCGAGACCCTGATTGTAGAGAACGTCGGCCGGCTCCGTCTGGTCGACATAGGTCGACAGATCGACATCTTTCTCGGACGACATGCAGGCCGACAGGAAGAGCGATGGAACAACCACCGAAAGCGCCAGGAAAACAGCCCGATGCGGCGCTTTCAATTGACCAACTCGCTTGAAGAACATGATTGGATTCCGCCCTTTCGGCGTCATTTTTCAGTCGACGGCAGCAGCCATAAACCATAATCGCCTTGCCCGGCAACGCTATCTCCGGCCAATCGCACATTTTTGTGGCGGTTTGACGTTACCTCAAAAGCAATATGATTTCACCCATTGGTGATGCATTCATGCAACACCGATCGGTCGCAACAAAAGCCTGAAAATCGTTAAAAATCAGATCACCCAGGGCGCAAAGACAGGCCCGGTGACGGCGATCATCTCGGCGGTGCGGCCGCGCTCGCGGCGTGTCGTCTCGACGACCTCGAATGCCGAACGGTCGGACAGCAGGCGCCTGAGCGCCGCAGCGTTCATTCTGTGGCCGCCGCGATAGGAACGGAAGCAGCCGATGAAGCGGGCGCCGGCCAACGCCAAATCGCCCATGGCGTCCATCGTCTTGTGACGAGCGAACTCATTGGGATAGCGCAGGCCGCCAATGTTGATCACCCGGTTGTCGTCGCCGATCACCAGCGAGTTTTCCAGCGAGGAGCCGAGCGCATAGCCGGCCGCCCACAGGCGCTCGACGTCCTTCATGAAACCGAAGGTACGGGCCCGCGCAATATCGCGGCGGAAAATGTCGGGGTTGATGTCGGATGCAAAGAGCTGGCGGCCGATCGCCGGGCTTTCGAAATCGATCTCGATCTCGAAGCGCGTCCCGCTATAGGGCCTGAATTCCGCCCAGGAGGCGCCGTTCTCGATGCGAACCGGCTTGACCACCCTGATGTAGCGGCGCTTGACCGGCAGCGTCTCGATGCCGGCCTGGTCTATGGCCTCCACGAACGCCACGGCACTGCCGTCGAGGATCGGAACCTCGCGGCCATCGATCTCGATGATGATATTGTCGATGCCAAGCCCGAACAGCGTCGCCATCAGATGTTCGACGGTGGCGATATGCTCACCCGAGGGATCGCCGAGCATGGTGCACAGGTCAGTGGCGCCGACTTCGGAAACGAGTGCGCGAAACTCACGGCCCTCGCCGCCATTCGAAAGCTGGAAGACGACACCCGTATCGGGGTCTGCCGGCAGAAAATTGACGGTAACGGGCTTGCCGCTGTGAACGCCGATACCCGTCAGCGTCGCACGCGATTTAAGTGTCGTCTGATAGTCTTGCAAGACAAACCCCATAGCCCAAACTGCCTACGGCCGCTTCATCAGCCCCAAGGGCTCGCGGCTCTTGATCTACGGCAGGCTGGGCCAACTCCCCGAATCCCGGCACACCGAACCTAGTCGAGCGAAGATAGTGGTCCGGTAGAAAGTCTCCAAATCACGGTTTCTTACTCTCTGTAACCGCCACCAGAATGCCAGCGGTTCGGTAAGCCGCTGTTTTACAATCATTTTAAGCGTTAACAGGCAAACAGTGTCCTGCTTGCCTGTTAACAATTGTTACGGACCGTTAACAGGTCAATTGGCCTGACGGCGCAGGAATGCCGGGATCTCCAGCTGATCGTCTTCCTGCATTGTCCTGGTCTGCGGCGCAAGGCGGCCCTGATCGTCCAACTGACCGCGGCGCGGTGCGTAGAGCTGCGGGTCCTGACTGGCAAGGCGGCGCATTTCGGGTGCCGCCTGACGCAGTTTCGGTTCACGCGGCTGTGCCGGCTGCAACCGGGCAGGCTCCTCTTCGCGCCGCGTCAGGCCGTTGGTCAGCCGCTTGAGCAGCCCCATCGGTCCGCTGTTCTCGTGGTCGGCCGGACGGCTCTTAGCTTCCACCTCAGCCTTCACCACCGGCGGAAAATCCTCGACGCGCGGCATGCGCTGGGGTGCCGCGGCAACCGGCTGCGGCATTTCACGCTGCGGCGCCGGCTGCATGACCTGCTGGACCATCGGCTGCGGTTGGGCCGGCGGCGCCTGGAAGATCTTGCTCTGCGGCCGGAAGTCGTCGGCCTGGGCAACCGGCACTGGGCGAGCCTGCGCCATCGCCGCTGCATTGGCCTCGGCAAGCTGGATGGCCTCGGCGACCGGGTCGGCCGCGCGCGGCTCATAGATCGCCTGCTGGACGGGCGGACGGCTGTCCGTGACCGGCACAGCCGGGCGGGCGGCCGGCTTCTGCGGCGCCGTGCGAATGGAGATCGGCGCGGAAGCGATGTCAGCCGCCGATTTGTCGATGCCGGTGGCGACCACCGAAACCCGGATCACGCCTTCGAGTTCTTCGTCGAACGTAGCGCCGAGAATGATGTTGGCGTCCTGATCGACCTCTTCGCGGATGCGCGTTGCGGCTTCGTCGACCTCGAACAGGGTCAGGTCGCGGCCACCGGTGATCGAGATCAGCAGGCCCTTGGCGCCCTTCATCGAGGTCTCGTCGAGCAGCGGGTTGGCGATCGCGGCCTCGGCGGCAGCCATCGCACGGCCCTCGCCCGAAGCTTCGCCGGTGCCCATCATCGCCTTGCCCATCTCGCGCATGACCGAACGGACGTCGGCGAAGTCGAGGTTGATCAGGCCTTCCTTGACCATCAGGTCGGTGATGCAGGCGACCCCGGAATAGAGCACCTGGTCGGCCATGGCGAAGGCATCGGCGAAGGTGGTCTTGTCATTGGCCAGCCGGAACAGGTTCTGGTTGGGGATGACGATCAGCGTATCGACGCATTTTTGCAGCTCCTCGATGCCGAGGTCTGCCGTCTTCATGCGGCGCTGGCCTTCGAAATGGAACGGCTTGGTGACGACGCCGACGGTGAGGATGCCCTTTTCGCGAGCAGCGCGGGCAACGACCGGAGCTGCACCCGTGCCGGTGCCGCCGCCCATGCCGGCGGTGACGAAGCACATATGGGTGTTGGAGAGATGATCGATGATCTCGTCGATGCATTCCTCGGCCGCCGCGCGCCCGACTTCAGGCTGCGACCCGGCGCCGAGGCCCTCGGTGACATGCGCGCCGAGCTGGATCAGCCGATCGGCCTTCGACATGGTCAGTGCCTGCGCGTCGGTGTTGGCGACGACGAACTCGACACCGCGCAAGCCGGCGGTGATCATGTTGTTGACGGCGTTGCCGCCACCGCCGCCGACACCGAACACGGTGATGCGTGGCTTGAGCTCGGTGATGTCCGGCTTTTGCAGATTGATGGTCATTGTCTCCGTCCTTTGCCTTTCCCGCCGCTTCGCCGCCGCGGCCGCCTATGGGGCTGTCCCCGTCAATTTTAGAAACTGTCTCTCAACCACTGACTCATTCGATGCAGTTTTCCGCCCGTACCAGTCATCCTGAGGCCGGAAATTCCTTTCGCAGGGCGGCTCTCGAAGCTCGCCATCTGCGGATAGATCAGAAGCCCGACCGGGGTCGAGAAAGCCGGCCCTTTGGCGGCTTCGGGCAGGCCTGCCACGCCGAGCGGGCGGCCGATGCGTACATTGCGTCCCAGAATGCGGCGCGCCGCCTCCGGCAGGCCGGCAAGCTGGCTGGCGCCGCCAGTGAGCACGACGCGCTTGCCGACGGCATTGCCATAGCCCGACTTGTTCAGCCGGTCGCGCAACAGTTCCAGCGTCTCGTCGATGCGGGCGCGGATGATGCGCGTCATCACCGAACGCGGTATTTGCAACGGCACGTCGCCATCCTCGCCGATCGGCTGGATCGAAACCAGGTCGCGGTCATCGGCACTGCCGGGCAGCGCCGAGCCGTGCATCACTTTCAGCCGCTCGGCGGCATCGAGAGAGGTCGACAGGCCCTTGGCCATGTCCAGCGTCACGTGATTGCCGCCGATGGCAATGGCGTCGGCATGAACGAACTTGCCTTCCGAAAACACCGAGATCGTCGTGGTGCCGCCACCCATGTCGATGCAGGCCGCGCCCATTTCGAGTTCGTCGTCGACCAGTGCTGCAAGCCCGCTGGCATAGGGCGTCGCCACCATGCGCTCGACCGACAGATGCGAGCGGTTGATGCAGAGCTCCAGATTGCGCAAGGGGGCCGCGTCACCGGTCAGCACATGCATGTCGACGCCAAGCTGGTCGCCGACCATGCCGCGCGGATCGCGCACGCCGCGCTCGGCATCCAGCGAAAAACCGACGGGAAGCGAATGGATCACCTCGCGCTCGGTCCTCAGCGCCTGCTTGGCGCCGGCGGCGAGCACGCGCTTGATGTCGGCCTCGTCGGCCTCGTGGCCGCCAAGGTTGATGGTGGCCGAAAAGGTTTCGCTCTTCAGCCGGCCGGCCGTCATGTTGACGATGAGCGAATCGACCGTCAGCCCCGCCATGCGCTCGGCAGCGTCGACGGCAAGGCGGATGGCGTGCTCGGCCCGGTCGAGATCGACGACGACCCCCGACTTCACGCCTTGCGATTTCTGGTGGCCGATGCCGATCACCTGGACGCGGTGCGAACGGCCGCGAAGCAGATTGCCGTCATCGCGCGGCTTGAGCTTTGCCACCATGCAGCAAACCTTGCTCGAGCCGACGTCCAGCACCGTTAGCGTGCCGGACCGGCGCGAGGAGGCATCGCTGTTGCCGCCAAGCCAGCTCATATCTTCGTCTCCGGCTTGCGCTTCAGGCTTTGCGGTTTTTCGTTGAGCGCGGCTTCACGCTGCGTCGCCGCTTCCGGCGTCAACTCGACGACCAGGCGGTCGGACAGGCGCATATCGACGGCGGCGATGTCGCGCGTCAGAAGCCCGTTGTCGTGGTCCATCCTGACGAGATCGGCGATCGCCTGATCTTCGTCATCCTCGGGAAGCTTGACCGTGATGCCGTTTTCCAGCTTCAGGTCCCAACGCCGTTCGCCGATGCGGATGTAGCCTTTGACCCGCGCCGCAAGCTCGGGATATTTTTTGATCTTGGCCAGAAAGTCCGGCGCCTTCGCCGGCGCGCCGGTGCCGATGATCAGCGGCAGCAATGCCTGCTTGCCACCCGAGAACGGCGCAATCACGGCGCCGGACCGTTCGATGACGGAGAGATCACTGCCTTGCTGCCAGAGCGCGAACGGCTCGCGCTCCTCGACGCGCACCTCCAGCGTGTGCGGATAGACCTTGCGCACCGCTGCAACCTCGACCCAGGGCAGCGTGCCAATGCGCTCGCGTGCGGCCTCTGCGTCAAAACCGATCAACGACGTCCAGCCGTCAAGTTCCAGCCTGTCAAGAATGTCGATCTCGGATGTTTCGCGATTGCCGACCACCTTGATCTGGTCGACGGCAAAACCGGTGCGGGCAGTGATGCTCTGGACGATCTCGTCAGTATCGCCCGAGAGATAGGCGCCGTAAGCGCAACTGGAGGCGATCAGCACGGCCGACATGATGGTGGCACAGAAACGCGGCGCCTGGACTTCACCGCCGCCCAGGCGCGCCAGCACCCGCACCGGCCGACGAAGCAGGCGCGGCAGCACGAAATGGTCGAGCGACAACGGCATGCCGAACAGCGTCGGCCCGGCCGCGCCTGTCTTGCCCTGTCCCCACTTCAACGCAGACACGAAGCGTCCTCCACCATCCAACTCAACAAATCGCCGAACGAGTGTCCCGCTTGCGCGGCGATTTCCGGCACCAAAGACGTCGGCGTCATACCTGGCTGGGTGTTGACCTCGAGCCAGACAACCTCGCCGTTTTCGGAGTGACGGTCATCGTAACGGAAGTCCGACCGGGAAACGCCCCGGCAGCCGATAGCTAGGTGAGCCTTGAGCGCCAGTGTCTGTATTTTTTGGTAAATATTCGGTGAAATTTTTGCCGGGCATTCGTGTTTTGATCCGCCCGCGACGTATTTTGAATCATAGTCGTAGAAGGAATGACCGGTCGGGATGATTTCGCAGACGCCAAGCGCCACATCGCCCATCACAGCGCAGGTCAGCTCGCGTCCATGGACGTAGCGCTCGACCATGACGGTGTCGCCATACTTCCATTCGGACGAGCCGATGACCTGCGGCGGATGCGACTGGCCTTCATGCACGATGACGACGCCGAAGCTCGACCCCTCATTGACCGGCTTGACCACATAGGGCGGCTTCATCGGATGCTTGTTCTGGATGGCGAAGCGATTGGCCACCTTCGATTCCGCTATCGGAACGCCGGCAGCCTTGGCGATCTTCTTGGCCTGCTCCTTGTTCATGGCAAGCGCCGAAGCGAGCACGCCGGAATGGGTGTAGGGAATGGCGAGATATTCGAGGATGCCCTGAATGGTGCCGTCCTCGCCGAAAGGACCGTGCAGCGCGTTGAAAACAGCATCAGGCTTGAGTTCGGCAAGCACAGATCCGACGTCGCGCGAAACATCGACGCGGGTGACCTGGTAGCCTTCAGTCTCGAGCGCATCGGCACACGCCTTCCCCGAGGACAGAGACACGGGCCGCTCGGACGAGAATCCTCCCAGCAGAACAGCCACATGCTTACTTTTCATTTCCCGTCATCCCCTAATACGGCGGGCCCGCAACACTGTTTTCGCGACATTGAGTCCGAGTCTTCCGGCAGGTTGCCCCCCAGACGGAAAACGCGAGTAACGCGTCGCAACGACTCAAATCAGGAAACGCTTGAGGGCAGAGAATCAGAGAGTTGATTCGCTGGCAAGTGCTTACGATTCCGAGAGATTCACTTTCCGTGAAAACGACCGCGAAAAGCGCGTTGTTGAGTCTTTGCTGCAACGGTCGCGCGGGTATTTCAGGGGGCTTGAAGTTAAAGCATTACGCGAACTTCAGCTTGCGCTAAGGTGCATTGAGATTCAGGTCAGGCCGAGCCGAAAGCGATGGCTTTCGAGAACCGGAGCGGAGCGGACGTTCGGGTCCGTGAGCACCGGAAGCACAAAAAGCCGTCGTTTGCAGGCCGGCATCACCTGAATATCAATGCGGCTTAAAGCAACTGTCCGAGAAACTCCTGCACCTCATGGCCAGGCCGGAAGTTGCCGATGCGCTTGATCTCCCACTGCAGCCGGATGCCGGATTTTTCGAGCACCCGGGCGCGCACCGTCTCGCCCAGATATTCGAGGTCGTAGCCGGTCGCGGTTCCAGTGTTGATCATGAAGTTGCAGTGCATCGGCGACATCTGCGCGCCGCCGATCATCAGCCCGCGACAGCCGGCCTTGTCGATCTCTTTCCAGGCCGACGTCCCTTCCGGATTCTTGAAGGTCGAGCCGCCGGTCTTCTCGCGGATCGGCTGCACCGTTTCCCGGTGGTTCTGCACGGCGTCCATCGCCGCCTTGATCGCCGCCTTGTCTTCCGGTGCACCTTCGAACACGGCCGACGTGAAGATCAGCCCGGACGGTGCCGCCGAGTGGCGGTAGGCGTAGCCCATGTCGGCATTGCTCAGCGTATGAAAACTGCCCTTGCGGTCGAGCGCCCGCACCTCGACGACGCGCTCGCGGGTCTCGACGCCATTGGCGCCGGCGTTCATCCGCAGCGCGCCACCGATGGCGCCAGGAATGCCATGGTAGAAATGAAAGCCGCCAATGCCCGCCTCATAGGCAAGTGCGGCGACGCGCTTGTCGGGTGTTGCAGCGCCAGCCTTGATCGTGGTCGGTCCGACGATTTCGGCTTCGCCAAAGCCTTTGGCCGAAAGCCGGATGACGAAACCCGGTATGCCGCCGTCGCGCACCAGAAGGTTCGAGCCGACGCCGACGATGGTCAGTGGAATGTTTTCGGGAACCGCCTTCAGGAACGCCGCGAGATCGTCCTCGTCGGCGGGCTGGAACAAGGCTTCCGCAAGCCCGCCGGCGCGGAACCAGGTGATCTTGTCCATCTCGGCATTCGGCGTGATGCGGCCGCGCAGACCGGCAAGCCGGTCGCCAAGTCCGTCGATCAAGGCCTGGCCGCGCATCATGAGACGGTTCCGCCAAGGTCCTTGGGCAGCGCATAGGCCCATTGGGTGATGTTGCCGGCGCCGAGGAAGACGACGAAATCGCCGGGCTGGGCCAGATCGCGGATAACCGGCGCGATCGCAGCGGAGCCTTCGATGTAGCGCGCGTCGCGATGGCCGCCGGAGCGGATGCGCGACACCAGCGCCTCGGAGGTCACCCCGTCGATCGGCTCCTCGCCGGCCGCATAGACCGGCGCCACCATCACCGTGTCGGCATCATTGAAGCAGACGGAAAACTCGTCGAACAGATCATGCAGCCGGGTGAAGCGGTGCGGCTGGGCAATGGCGATGACGCGGCCGTCCGTGGCGCTGCGCGCCGCCTTCAGCACCGCCGTGATCTCGACCGGATGATGACCATAATCGTCGAACACCTCGACGCCGTTCCACGAACCTGTGTGCGTAAAGCGCCGCTTGACGCCGGCAAAGGACGACAGGCCCTTCTTGATCGCCTCGGGCGACAGGCCAAGCTCATGCGCGACCGCGATCGCCGCCGTCGCGTTGGAGACGTTGTGGCGGCCGGGCATTGGCAGGCGCAGGCCGGCGATCGCAATCTGGCCACGGCCCTTGCGGTCGCGGATCACCACGTCGAATTCCGAGATGGCACCCGCCATGCGGTGGTTGGTGAAGCGCACATCGGCCTGCGCGTTCTCGCCATAGGTGATGACGCGGCGATCCTCGATGCGGCTGACCAGCGCCTGTACCTCCGGATGATCGGTGCACATCACGCCGAAGCCGTAGAACGGCACGTTCTCAACGAACTGACGAAACGCCTCTCGCACCTTGTCGAAACTGCCATAGTGATCGAGATGCTCGGGGTCGATGTTGGTGACGACCGCAATCTCGGCCGGCAGCTTCAGGAAAGTGCCGTCGCTCTCATCGGCCTCGACCACCATCCATTCGCCGTCGCCCATGCGGGCATTGGTGCCGTAGGCATTGATGATGCCGCCATTGATCACCGTCGGGTCGAGCCCGCCGGCTTCCAGCAGCGTCGCCACCATTGAGGTCGTCGTCGTCTTGCCATGCGTGCCGCCGATGGCGACAGCCTGACGGAAGCGCATCAATTCGGCCAGCATTTCGGCGCGGCGCACGATCGGCAGCAGCTTTTCACGCGCTGCCTTCAGTTCCGGATTGGATTTCTTGATCGCGGTCGACACGACCACCACTTCGGCTTCACCGATGTTCTCGGCCTTGTGGCCGACGAAGCACTCGATGCCCTTGTCGCGCAGCCGCTGCACATTGGCGCTGTCGGCCTGGTCGGAGCCTTGCACCTTGTAGCCGAGATTGTGCAGCACCTCGGCGATGCCGCTCATGCCGATGCCGCCAATGCCTATGAAATGCACAAGGCCGATCGTCTGCGGCATCTTCATGCGTGCGTCCCCTTCCTGAATTCCGAAACGGTTTTCCTGGACGCAATAGCCTCTGTCAGATCGGCGAGCAACCGCGCCGCGTCCGGTTTTCCAGCCGATCTGGCTGCCGCCGCCATGGCAGCCAGCCGGGCCGGTTCCTGCATCAACCCGCCGATCAAGGCAGCGATACGCTCGGGCGACAGCGTCGACTGCGGATGCACTTCCGCCCCGCCTGCCGCGGCAAGCGCCGCGGCATTCGCCGCTTGGTCATGATCGAGCGCATGCGGGTACGGCACCAGCAGCGCCGGCCGGCCAATGACGGCGATTTCCGACACGGTGGACGCACCCGAGCGCGACATCACCAGCTGCGCTGCCGCCATGCGCGCCGCCATGTCGGTGAAGAACGGCGACACTTGCACGTCGACGCCAAGCGCCGCATAGGCCGTCTTCACCCGCCCCACATCGTCGGCGCGGGCCTGTTGGGTAATCACCAGCCGCTTGCGCAGCGCTTCCGGCAGCAGCGCAATAGCCGCCGGCACTGCGTCGGAAAAGAACTGCGCGCCCTGGCTGCCGCCGAACACCAGCAGCCGGAACGGCTCTTCTCCGGCCGATGCCGCGTAGGGCATCTTTGCCGCTTCCATGACTTGCGGCCGGACCGGATTGCCCGTCGTCACCGTCTTGGCGCCTGCCGCACTTGCATCTTCCGGCAGGAAGCCGCCGGCGATCGCATCGA
Organism: Mesorhizobium sp. P2_E10; assembly: GCF_056404235.1. Lineage (NCBI taxonomy): Bacteria > Pseudomonadati > Pseudomonadota > Alphaproteobacteria > Hyphomicrobiales > Phyllobacteriaceae > Mesorhizobium > Mesorhizobium sp. P2_E10. The sequence continues at coordinate 355,543 of NZ_JBFUEK010000004.1, read as the reverse complement.
CACGACCCGCCAGTGCCCGGTTGGCCCGGCCCATCACCGCGTTCTGCTCGTGGATCAGCGTCGGCACTTTGCGCCTTGTCGCCGCATAGAGCGGCGGCAGCGTCGGATAGCCGCCGAAACCGACAACGGCGTCGGGCTTGATCCTGCCGATGATGGCTGAGGCCTGCCGCACCCCACGCCAGATCTTCCAGAAGGCGGCGAGCACCGCCACCGGGTTCTTCGAACCCATAGTCGCCGACTGGATCGGATGGACGGCTGCCGCCGGGAAATGGCCGGCAAAGCGCTCGGCGCGGTCATCGGTGGCCAGATGTACCTTCCAGCCGCGCTCGTTCAGCTCGTGTGCCAGCGCCTCGGCCGGGAAGAGATGCCCGCCCGTGCCGCCAGCCGCCAGAAGGATCACACCCCTCGACATCTCACTCCGCCGGCATGGCGCGTTGCGACAGGGCAAAGCCCATCTGCTTGCGCTTTTCCGGCCGCCTGCGCGTCAGCGCCAGCACCATGCCCATCGAGATGGCGATGGCGATCTGCGACGAGCCGCCATAGGAGATGAACGGCAGCGTCATGCCCTTGGCCGGCATCAGCTGTAAATTGACGGCCATGTTGATGACCGACTGCAGGCCGAAGACGGTGACCAGGCCGCCGACGGCATAGCGGGTGAAATCGTCCTGCTCCTTCAGTGCGGTGCTCAGGCCGCGCAGCACGATGAAGGCGAAGATCGACATGATGAAGAAGCACATGATCAGTCCGAATTCCTCGCCGGCGACCGAAAAGACGAAGTCGGCGTGGCTGTCCGGGATGACCCGCTTGACCGTGCCCTCGCCCGGTCCGACGCCGAACCAGCCGCCATTGATCAGCGCCTCGCGGCCCATGTCGACCTGGAACGTGTCGCCTTCGCCGGTGACGAACTTGTCGATGCGGGCAGCGACGTGCGGAAACACCGAATAGGCGGCGAAGACGCCGCCGAGGCCGGCGGCGCCCAGCGCTATGATCCACATCCATGGCAGACCGGCCATGAAGAACATGACGCCCCAGGTGCCGAGCACCAGCATGGTCTGGCCGAGATCGGGCTGCGCCACCAAGAGCGAGATGACCAGGGCCAACAGCAGCATGGCAAACAGGTTGCCCGGAATATCGGGCTGGCGCTTGTGTTCGGCAAACAGCCAGGCGCACATGATGACGAAGGCAGGTTTCAGGAATTCGGAGGGCTGGATCGACAGACCTGCCAACGACACCCAGCGCCGCGCGCCTTTCACCTCGACGCCGACATAGAGAACCACCACCATCAGCACGAGCATGATGCACAGCATGACCAGCGCCATGCGCCGGATCTGCCGGGATTCGAGGAAGGAGACGGCGAGCATCACGCCGAGTGCCGGCACGGTGAAGATGATCTGCCTGGTGGCGAAGTGGAAGCTGTCGAGGCCGATGCGTTCGGCCACCGCCGGGCTCGCCGCGAAGGACAGCACGATGCCGAGCCCCATCAGCGACAGGAACGCCGCCAGGAACCAGCGATCGATCGTCCACCACCAGGTCGCTACCGGACTTTTGTCGAGACGGCTTTGCATTATCGTGCCCCTCCGATGGGTTTCACGCCCTCGATAGCATTCGCAGCTTGCCTGAAGGCTTCGCCGCGCACTTCGAAATTCTTGAACTGGTCGAAACTGGCGCAGGCGGGCGACAGCAGCACCACCACCTCGCCGCTGTCGTCATTTGCCGCATCACGCGCCGCGTGCTCGACCGCGGCGGCAAGCGTGCCCGATATTTCATAGGGCACCGCTTCGCCCAGCGTCGCCGAGAAAGCAGGCGCCGCCTCGCCGATCAGATAGGCCCTGGCGATGCGCGGGAAGAAGCCGCGCAGTGGCTCGATGCCGCCCTCCTTGGGCAGGCCGCCGGCGATCCAGTAGATGCGCGGAAAGCTCGACAGGGCCGGTGCCGCCGCATCGGCATTGGTCGCCTTGGAATCGTTGATGAACAGCACATGGTCCTTGCGGCCGACCTGCTCCATCCGGTGCGCCAGTCCGGGAAAGCTCTCCAATCCGGCCTGGATCTCGCCGAGATCCAGCCCGACCTTGAGGCAGGCGGCGACGGCGGCCAGCGCGTTTTGCGCATTGTGCTGGCCGCGCAGCGAGCCGATGCCTTCGAGAAAGGCAACGCGGCTGTAGCGGCCGTGCACGGCCTCCATCAGATTGGAGCCGTCGGCGAAGTAGCCGTCGGTCAGCGGCAGACGCTTGGAAATGCGGATCACCTGCTTGCCCGCCCGCTCCAGCCGGTCGGCGATCTGGGCGCACCAGGAATCGTCGATGCCGACGATGGCCGTTTCGCTGCCGGCCACCAGCCGCTCCTTGATCGCGGCGTAGTGCTGCATGGTGCCGTGCCGGTCGAGATGGTCGGGCGTCAGATTGAGCAGGATGCCGGCCGTCGGGTTGATCGAGGGCGCGAGATCGATCTGGTAGGAGGAGCACTCCACCACATAGTGCCGATCAGGCTGCGGCGGATCGAGCGTCATGATGGCACGGCCGATATTGCCGCCCATCTGCGTGTCGCGCCCGGCCGATTTCAGGATATGCGCGGTCAGCGCCGTGGTCGTCGACTTGCCGTTGGTGCCGGTGATGGCGACGAAGGGTGCTGTCGGCGCGCGGGCAATCCGTTCGCGGCAGAACAGCTCGATGTCGCCGATCACCTCGACGCCGGCGCCACGCGCCAACTCGACCGTCCAGTGCGGCTTCGGATGCGTCAGCGGCACGCCCGGCGAAAGCACGAAGGCCGAGAACCCCGCCCAGTCGGCGCCGCGCAGGTCGGCGGTAACGATGCCGAGCGCCGCCGCCTTGCCGACGCTGTCGGGATTGTCGTCCCAGGCAAGAACATCCGCCCCACCCTCGATCAGCGCGCGCGCGGTGGCGATCCCCGAGCCGCCAAGCCCGAAGAGCGAAACACGCTTGCCTGCGAAGGATGCGGCGGGGATCAAGCGGGCTCCTATCTCAGCTTGAGGGTCGACAGGCCGACCAGTGCCAGGATCACGGCGATGATCCAGAAGCGGATCACCACCTGGCTTTCGGTCCAGCCGAGCTTTTCGAAATGATGGTGGATCGGCGCCATCAGGAACACGCGCTTGCCGGTCATCTTGAAGTAGCCGACCTGGATGATGACCGACAGGATTTCCACGACAAACAATCCGCCGACGATGACCAGAACGATCTCGTGCTTGGTCGCCACCGCGACCGTGCCGATCAGCCCGCCCATCGCCAGCGAACCGGTGTCGCCCATGAAGATCGCGGCAGGTGGTGCATTGAACCACAGGAAGCCGAGGCCGGCGCCGATCACCGCGCCAAGCACGACCGCCAGTTCGCCGGTGCCGGGCACGAAATGGATCTGCAGATACTCGGCGAACACCGCATTGCCGGAGAGGTAGGCGATGACGCCGAAGGATGCCGCGGCAATCATGATCGGCACGATCGCCAGCCCGTCGAGACCATCGGTCAGGTTCACCGCATTGCCGGCGCCGACGATGACGAAGCACGAGAACGGAACGAAGAACCAGCCGAGATTGACGATGAATTCCTTGGCGAAGGGAAAGGTCAGCGACGACGAGAACGGCGCCTGGCCATTGTGCATGATCACCCAGGCGGCAATGCCGGCGATGACGAATTCCAGCGCCAGCCGTGCCTTGCCGGAAAAGCCGAGATGCGACTGCTTCGTCACCTTGAGATAGTCGTCGTAGAAACCGATCGAGCCGAAACCCAACGTCACCAGCAGCACCACCCAGACATAGATGCTGGAAAGGTTCGCCCACAACAGCGACGAGCCGACGATGCCGCACAGGATCATCAGCCCGCCCATGGTCGGCGTACCGGCCTTCTTGAAGTGGGTTTGCGGCCCGTCGGCACGGATCGGCTGGCCCTTGCCTTGCCGCAGCCTGAGCGAATTGATGATGGTCGGTCCAAAAATGAAGACGATCAGCGCAGAGGTGATGAGCGCCCCGCCGGTGCGGAAGGTGATGTAGCGGAAGACGTTGAAGACAGAGACCTTGTCCGCAAAATCAACGAGCAATGTAAACATGCTATTCCGTCCCCCGGACCCGACCCCTAGGTCTGTTTGCTGGTTGTGGCTTCCGCCGGAAATTTGCCGAGCAGCGCGTCGACCAGCTTTGAAAAACCGATGCCCTTCGACGATTTGATCATGACCACGTCGCCAGCTTTCAATGCCGACAGCAGCACCGGCTTCAGATCCTCGGCGCCGGCGCGATACTCGGTCTTGATGTCGTTAGGCAAGATGTCGGCCAGCGCCTGCATTTCCGGGCCGCCGAGAAAGACGGTGCGCGTCTCGGTGCCGACGATGAGGTCGGCCAGCGCTGCATGCAGCTTTGCCGAATGGTCGCCGAGCTCCAGCATGTCGCCGAGCACTGCGATGCGCCGGCCCTCGCCCGATACCGGCGTCGCATTGAGCAGCGCCATCGCCGCATCCATCGACGCCGGATTGGCATTGTAGCTCTCGTCGATCAGCGTGATCGGCCCCTTTGGGTGGCGCAGCACATGGCGCTTGCCACGGCCGCGTTCCGCCGACAGATCGGCGAGCGCCAAGGCCACCTTGGCAAGGTCGGCGCCAACCAGATGCGCCGCACCCAGCACCGCCAGCACATTCTGCACCATGTGGCGGCCGGGCGCGCCGATGCTGGCGGCAACCTCGTGGCCATCGATCCTCACCATGATGTCGGAATGATCGGCATGCAGCACGCATTTGGTGAGCTTGTAGGTCGAGCGCGCATTCTCGCCGAAGCCGAAGACATGCTCGACGCCGGCAGCGCGCGCCATCTTGTCCAGCAGCTTCCAGCGCGCATCGTCACGATTGAGCAACGCTGCGCCGCCGGGCTCGATGCCTTCGAAAATCTCGGCCTTGGCCTTGGCGATCTCGTCGAGATTTTTGAAGAAGCCGAGATGGGCTGCCGCGATCAGCGTGACGATGGCGACATGCGGCCGGACCATCTTGACCAGCGGCCGGATTTCGCCCGGATGGTTCATGCCAATCTCGAACACGGCATAGTCGCAATCGTCAGGCATCCGCGCCAGTGTCAGCGGCACGCCCCAGTGGTTGTTGAACGACTGTGCTGACGCATGGACTTTGCCAACGGCGGACAGCACATGGCGCAGCGCTTCCTTGGTGGTCGTCTTGCCGGCGGAGCCTGTCACGGCGATGATTTTGGCGTTCGAACGCGCGCGCGCCGCGACGCCGAGCTTTTCCAGTGCCGCCAGCACATCCTCCACGACGATCATCGGCGCCGTCAGCCGGCCGAGCGACGGCAACTTGCCTTCGGCCACGACCAGCACGCCGGCGCCGGCCTTGATTGCCGAGGTCGCGAAATCATGGCCATCCATCGCCTCGCCCTTGATGGCGAAGAAGGCATCGCCCGGCTGCAGGCTGCGGCTGTCGATCGAAATGCCCGAAATGCCTTCCGGCATCGGGCCGAGCGGCCGTCCATCCATGGCGGCGACCAGCGCATCGGCGGTCCACAGGAAACTCATGCGGCACGCTCCCGCAGCGCCGCGCGCACTTCCTCATGATCGGAGAAATGAAACGTCTCGGCGCCTATGGTCTGGCCTTCCTCGTGGCCCTTGCCGGCCACGATCAGCGTGTCGCCGGCGTGGAGCATGGCCACCGCTTCGTGGATCGCCTTGCGCCGGTCGCCGATCTCGACGGCGCCGGGCGCGGCAGCGAGGATCGCAGCGCGGATCGTTTCCGGCACTTCCGAGCGCGGATTGTCGTCGGTGACGATGACGACATCGGCAAGCCGGGTGGCGATCTCGCCCATGATCGGCCTTTTGCCGCGGTCGCGGTCGCCACCGCAGCCGAACACGACGATGACGCGGCCGGTGGTGAACGGTCGCACCGAGGCGAGCACATTTTCCAGCGCATCCGGCTTGTGCGCGTAGTCGACGTAGACCGGCGCGCCATTGGCCGTGGTGCCGACAAGGTCGAGCCGACCCGGAGCACCCTTCAGTTTTTCCAATGCCATCAAGGCCTTGGCGGCAGGTGTTCCAGTCGAAATGGCGAGACCAGCCGAAACCAGCGCATTGGAGATCTGGAAATCGCCGGCCAGCGGCAGGTCGACCTCGTACAAAATGCCATCGGCTTCGACCTCGGCACGCTGGCGGTGGCGCTCGTGCTCGACCCGCTTCAGCCGCAGGAAATCGCCGTGCCGGCCGACCGTCAGCACGGTCAGGCCCGCCGCGCGTGCCGCACGCACCGTCGGCTCCGACCACGGGTCGTCGGCGAAGATCACGGCCGGCGCCCCTTTGGGCAGCAGCGTATCGAACAGCCGCAGTTTGGCGCGATGATAGTCCTCGACCGTCGGATGATAGTCCATGTGGTCACGGCCGAGATTGGTGAACCCGCCGGCGGCGAGCTTCACCCCGTCGAGGCGGCGCTGGTCGAGACCATGGCTGGAGGCTTCCATCGAGGCGTGGGTGACGCCGGCATCGGCCAATTCGCTCAGCAACTGGTGTAAGGCTATCGGGTCGGGCGTGGTCAGCGAGCCATACTCGTTGCGGCCCGGCGCCACCACGCCGGTGGTGCCGATCGAAGCCGCGGCAAAGCCGGCCTGCTCCCATATCTGCCTGGTGAAGGCGGCGACCGAGGTCTTGCCGCTGGTACCGGTCACCGCGACCATGGTTTGCGGTTGCCGACCAAAGAAGCGGGCAGCGCTCAATGCCAGTGCAAGGCGTGGATCATCGACCGAAAGAACCGGAACCGGCAGGCCGGCAACGGCACTGCCCGTGCCCGCCACAATGGCCACAGCACCCCGTCTGGCGGCATCGGCCGCGTAGGCCACCCCATCCGCCTTGGTTCCCGCGAGCGCGAAAAAGACCACGCCCGGTCTTGCCTGGCGCGAATCCGACGTAATCCCGGTAACCTCCATGTCGGGGGAAGCTGTTCCCTCGATAGGCAGGATACCGGCTAGATCTTTCAGCTGCATCGAGTTCCGTTCATTGCAACAAAATAGCGCGCAGTTGCCGGCGCGCCCCAAGAATCACTGATAGGACACCAGCGTTGCACCATTTTCATGGCTGAAATCTGGCTTCACGCCAAGCATCGAAGCCGAACGGCGGATGATGTTCGCAACAATTGGCGCTGCATTCGAGCCGGCGGTGGCACCCATGCCGGGTTTTTCCGGCTTCGGCTCGTCGATGATCGACAAAACGATGTATTGCGGATCGTCCATCGGGAAGGAAGCGACGAAGGCGTTGAAACGCACCGTCGACGAGTAGCGGCCGTTGATGACCTTCTCGGCCGTACCGGTCTTGCCGCCGACGCGATAGCCCGGAACCCTGGCGTTCTTGCCCGAACCCTTCTCGGCGTTGAGCGAGTAGAGATAGCGCATGCCTTCAACGGTCTTTTCGTTGACCACTTTCTTGGCCACCGTCATCGCCTGCTCTTGCGTGCGCGGCAGGAATGTCGGCTCGATCAGATAGCCGCCATTCATCAGCGCGGCGCAACCGACCGCCGTCTGCAGCGGCGTCGTCGACACGCCGTGACCAAAGGCGATGGTGATCGAGTTGACCTTCTTCCACACCTTGGGTTCGGTGGGGCGGGCGACTTCCGGCAGTTCGGTCTGCATCTTCTCGAGGATGCCCATGCGATGCAGGAATTCGCGGTGGCCCTCGATGCCCACCACGTCGGCTTCCCGGGCCGAGCCGATGTTGGAGGAATAGATGAACACCTCCGGCACACTCAGCACCCGGTTCTTGCCGTGGAAGTCATGGATGGTCTGGTGGCCGATCTGGATCGGATGCGAGGCATCGAACCGGCTCTCCATCGTCACCTTGCCGGAATCGAGCGCCATGGCGGTGGTGAAACTCTTGAACGTCGAGCCCATTTCGTAGAGGCCGGCCGACATGCGGTTCAGCCGGTCCTTGTCCTGCGCATTGTAGGGATTGTTGGGGTCGAAATCCGGCACTGAGGCCATCGCCACCACTTCGCCGGTCTTGACGTTGAGCACCACGGCGCCGGCGGCGATGGCATGATATTTTTCCATGCCGTTGGCGATCTCGTCGCGCACGATGTGCTGAACACGCAGATCGACCGAAAGCTGCACCGGCTTCAAATCCTTGGCTATCGCCAGGCCCGACGCCTGAAGGTCGCTCAGGCCCTGCTCGTCAATGTACTTCTCCATGCCGGAGATGCCCTGATTGTCGATGTTGGTGAGGCCGACAATGTAGGACGAGGTTTCGCCGGCCGGATAGAACCGGCGCTTTTCGGTGCGGAAGCCAAAGCCGGGAATGCCGAGCTGCATGATGTCGGCCTGCTGCTTGGGCGTCAGCTGCCGCTGCAGCCAGACGAAGCCGGCGCCGCTCTTGAGCTTGTGATAGGTCTGCTCGTAATCGATCTCGGGAAGCACCGTCGACAGCTTTTCGATCGCCTCGTCGGCATCGACGATGCGGCGCGGCTCGGCAAACAGCGACGCCGTCTTGATGTCCGTCGCCAGCACTTCGCCGTTGCGGTCGACGATGTCGGGCCGCGACGCCGTCACCCGGCTCTGCGGACCGCCGGACATGTCGGGGTTCTGGAAGCCGAGATAGACCAGCCGCCCGGCGATGGTCGAATAGATGCCGAAGAACACTGCCATCGTCATCACGATGCGGGTCTTGGCCTTGCCGCCAGTCGCCTTGCGGGCGCCGTCGACGACGATCGAGCCGTCTTCGCCTGATTTTGCGCGACGCTTCAGCAATCTGCCCATCGTTGGCAATTTGACGATCATTGGACGATGCCTCCGGTCACCACCGGGTCCTTGCCCAAAGGCCCCTTGCCGGAATTGTCGGCCATGCCGCCCAGCCGCTGGGACGACAGGTCCTCGATGTTGACCGGTTTTGCCGGCAGATCGTCGAGCCCGACGATCTGGCGTGCATTGACCGGCTCGAGCGCGAGCTGCGATTTGTAGAGTTCAGCGAGTTTCTGCAGGCGCGACGGCTGGGTGAGGAGGCTCCAATCGGCCTTCAAGAGGTCGATCGTATCCTCCTCGTAGCGGATCTGCGCCTCGATCTTCTGCACCGACGCCAATTGTTCCTCGGCCTCGCGCTTGGTCTTGTAGGTCAGGGCCGCGGCCGAAACCATGACGGCGATAAGGACTATGTCGCTGGTACGAAACACGTGCTCACCTCTCTCTCGGCCGATCGATGCCGGGAAGCTTTGGAAGGCCGAAAATCGAAAAATCACCGGCGCGCGCCGGCGCCTCGGTGCGGATCGCAGCGCGCAGTCTTGCCGAGCGCGCCCGCGGATTGGCTGCTGTCTCGGTGTCGCCAGGCGTCACGCCGCCGCCGGCCTTGCCGAAGGTCGCCAGGCGCGTATGCGCTTCGGGCATGTGCCGCGAGCCGGTCGCGGCATCGGCGCGGTCGGCAATGAAGCGCTTGACGATGCGATCTTCCAGTGAATGGAACGTCACCACGACAAGCCGCCCGCCCGGCTTCAGCACGCGCTCGGCCGCAAACAGGGCCTTGGCCAATTCGCCGAGTTCATCATTTACGAAAATGCGCAACGCCTGGAAGACGCGGGTTGCCGGATGGATCTTGTCCTTGGGCGCACGGCCAATATGCGTTTCGATGGCGTCGGCGAGGTCGAGCGTGCGCTCGAACGGATGTTTTTCGCGGCGGCTCTCGATCATGCGGGCGATGCGGCCGGCATGGCGCTCTTCGCCGAGGAAGCCGAAGATGCGGGCAAGGTCGCCCATCTTGAAGGAGTTGACGACATCGGCCGCACTGAGGCCCGCCTGCGCCATGCGCATGTCGAGCGGCCCGTCGGTGCGGAATGAAAAGCCGCGCTCCGCCTGGTCGATCTGCATCGAGGAGACGCCGATGTCGAGCACCACGCCGTCGGCGCTTTCGACCTGCTCGTCCAGCGTCGAGAACGGCGCCTGGACAAGCTTGAGCCTGCCGCCCGACTGCTGTTCGAGGGCGCGTCCTGCCGCAATGGCATCCGGATCGCGATCGATGGCGACGACCGAAGCGCCGGTTGCGAGGATCGCCCTGGTGTAGCCGCCGGCGCCGAACGTGCCGTCGACGATCAAATCGCCGGTTTTTGGCGCGAGCGCCTCCAGCACTTCGGCAAGGAGGACCGGAATGTGACGGGTCGGTCCGCCAACGGCGCTGATATCATCGCCGTGACCCGCCATCATTCCGGCCGCTCCCCAGGCTTCGTCCCCTGCCGAAGCTGCAAAAGCCGCGCGCGTGCCTGCGCCCCATAGGCGGCAAGCTGTTTCGGTTCCCAGATCTGAAAGAAATTGCCGCGGCCGACAAAGGCCACTTCCGCCGAAATGCCGGTGTGCTCGCGGATGAAATCGCTCATCGTGATGCGGCCGTCCTGGTCGAGCTTCAGGAACGTTCCGTCGCCATGGCAGAAGAACGACATGTCGTCCGCCGTCTGCAAAAAAGGGTCTTCCAGCGCGATGCGCTGCTCGTAGCGGTCGAGCAGGTCGAGACCGCCGACATCCATCGCCGGAACATCCAGACAGCGCAGCGCATAGAGCTCCGAATAGCCGCGTTTCTGCACGACCGCGCGGAAATGCGCCGGAACGGAGACCCGCCCCTTCGCATCGATCCTGTTCACTGCGCTTGACAGAAACCGGTCCATTACGCGTTACAGCCGCTTCCGCCGCCGCACCCCTTTCCATCTTGTCGTCCGCGCCGCCGCTGCGCGTCCCCTGCCGAACATTCGCTTCATTCCCAAAGGCGAAACCCCGCAAACGCACAGCCGCTGCCGCGGCTGCCCGATTGGCGTACGCTTCACCCTGACGCGGAACGAAGGCTTTGGTATCGAAATGGGATATCATGGGGCACTATGGGCGTCAACGGGAACAGGCTTCACAAACGCACGCGCCACAACCGGTGAGAGCAGCTTTGACGGCACTCCCTTCTTTATCGTCCATTAAGCCTAACGAAGGGTTTAGAGCCGTCTGGCCCAACCGGAGGCGGCTTGCCGCAAGCCGTAGCCTGACGCTAGGGTCGGCCGCATTTCTCGACCAAGAAACAAGGTTTGAAAATCGATGTCCGAAACCGCCAGGTCACGCGCTGCGGCCCTTCCTCATCTGCGTCGCGACAGACTGGCAAAGGGCGACCCGATTCCGCTGCCCTTGACCATGGCCGCGATTTTTCACGCTCCCGGTGACGCCACCGGCTTTGATCAGTATGGCCGCTTCTCGAACCCGACCTGGGATGCGGTCGAGCACATGCTGGCGCATCTGGAAGATGCGCCATGCGTTGCCTTCCCCTCGGGGATGGCTGCGATCTCGGCGGTGTTTTTTGGGCTGCTCAAGGCCGGCGACCGCATCCTTCTGCCTTCGGATGGTTATCACACCACCAGGGCGCTGGCGGAGCGCTTCCTTAAATCGTTCGGTGTCAGCTACGACGTCAGGCCGACATCGAACTTCCTGGACGGTGGTTTCGATGGCTATCGCCTCGCCTTCGTCGAAACCCCCGCCAATCCCGGCCTGGACATCTGCGACATCGCGGCTGTCACCCAGGCCGCTCATAGCGCAGGCGCGCTGCTCGTCGTCGACAACACGACGATGACGCCGTTCGGCCAGCGCCCGCTCGATCTCGGCGCCGATATCGTCATTGCCGCCGACACCAAGGCGCCCAACGGCCATTCCGACGTGCTGTTCGGCCATGTCGCCAGCCGCAATGCCGATATCATCGCTGCCGTGACCGACTGGCGGGAGACTTCCGGCGCCATTCCCGGACCGTTCGAAGCGTGGCTGGTGCATCGCGGCCTCGAAACGCTGGATGTGCGTTTCGACCGCATGTGTTCTTCCGCCGAAGTGATTGTGCGGCGGCTGAAAGACCATCCTGGGGTCAGCGGCCTGCGCTACCCCGGCCTCGAAGGCGATCCTTCGCACAACCTTGCCCGTGCCCAGATGGAACGCTTCGGCTTTCTCATCTCCTTCGTGCTGGCTTCGGAGAACAAGGCTGAGGATTTCATCAACAATTGCGCGCTGATGCAGGCCGCCACATCCTTTGGCGGCGTCCACACCTCGGCTGAACGGCGATCGAAAAGAGGCGATGCCGTCGCGCCCGGCTTCGTGCGCCTGTCGGTCGGCTGCGAGCCGGTGGAGGAACTGTGGCAGGCAATCGAGGCATCGCTCGACAAGCTCGGCGTCTGAGTGGAGCCGTCACGAATTCAGGTCGTCAGCCTCGATCTTGCGCCGGCCATGCAGGACGCGCAGGATTTCAATGGCGCCGTCAGCGATGCGGTAGAACGTAAGATATTCCCCCAGGACCAGGTGGCGGATACCTGGAGCAATGTCTTCGCGCGGCGCACCGGAGAACGGATGCAAAGCCAACAAGCGCCATCGCGCTTCAAAAGCATCCACCAGGCGAACCGCAGCAAATGGATTGTCGGCCGCGACATAGTCGCCAATAGCTTCAAGGTCGACTTCCGCCTGAGGAAGCAGGCGGTATTTCACTCATGGAAGCCTTTAGCCTCGGCCATTCTTAGATATTTCGCGCGCAACCGCTCCATGATTGGTTGCCCGTCCAGCGCCGGCCCGCTGTCGATTCCCTCCTGCACCAGCTTGCGCAATTCTTCCAGCGTGTAGCCATGCAGGTCGCGCCGGTCCTTCCATTGCCGCAAAGCGTCGCGGATCACTTCGCTTGCCGAGGCATATTCCCCCGCAGCCACCACATCGTCGACCGCCGCCGCCAGTTCCGGCGACAGCGTGATGCTGCGCTTGTCGACATGGCCCATGACGGCCCTCCTGATGCTATCTATTCGAGCAAGGTACGATTTAATCGCACCAATTTCAACAAAAGCTGCCACCTCTGTCCCAAGTTGATTCAGTTTCTGAAGCGGCTGAATCAACAGTCGCGCCCGAAGACGCAACCTGCTGATATCAGCCGATTTCACTGCAATATCGTGGAAAGAATTGCCAGCTGGCCTGTAAGCCGGGTTCTGTATGGCCCTCGCCCCTTGCGGTGCGAGAACGTGGCGGCCATTCATCTTGGGCGCATGTTGCCATGCGCCTCACGCAACCTACCCGAACGGTGAGCCGGAAACAGCCCTCGAGAGTTTCCCCTCGCACCGTCCCTATTCGGTCTTGCTCCCGGTGGGGTTTACCGTGCCGCTCCTGTTGCCAGTCGCGCGGTGGGCTCTTACCCCACCCTTTCACCCTTGCCCCGATAAATCGTGGCGGTTTGCTTTCTGTGGCACTTTCCCTGGGGTCGCCCCCGCCGGCCATTAACCGGCACCGTGTCTCCATGGAGCCCGGACTTTCCTCACCCGCAGCCTTTCGACTTCGCGGGTGCGGCCGCCCGGCCAGCTGGCAAGGCGTATAAAGAGGTTCAGGCTCGAAAACGCAAACGAAAAAGCCGGCGATCAGCGCCGGCTCTCGTTTGCCGGGCGATCAGAGCGCGGCCATCTGCACCTTGACCTTGCCGCAATAGGCGGCCGACACCGGGTTCATCCGCTTGGCGGCATGGCCGGCATTGTATTTCAGGATGGTGCCGCAGGTCGTGCCGCCACCAAGATCCTGCGCCATGGCGAGGTACTTCATGCCGTATTTGATGTTGGTGTCCGGATCGAACAGGCCCTTGACCGAGCCGTTGTACCCCATCATCCGCGCCGTCGCCGGCTTGATCTGCATCAGGCCGATCTCGCCGGCGCTGCCGACCAGATTCGGCCGATAATTGCTTTCGACGGTGATGACCGCCTTGGCGAGCGACACCGGCACGCCGTAGCTGGCGGCATAGCGGGCGACGATCGCCGAATACTGCCCACCGCCGGCCATCTGCGAAATCGATATCGACATCGCTGCGTTCTGCGGGCCGATCGACGCCGTTGTCATCCGATCGACCGCCTTCCGGTTGCGTTTGGTATGCCGCCTGGAGCCCGACTTCTTGGTCTTTACGGCAGCTGCCTTTTCCACTTTTGCGGTGGCGGTTCTCTTCACCTTTTCACCATGGCCCGCTTTCGGCGTGACGGTTTTGCCGGATGCTACAATGAAACCCTGGTCTGCCCTCTGGCTCAATGGCGCGCCATTGGCAGCACCGATGGCAAAAGTCATTACGCCGGCAGCAACAGCTGCCGTTAAAACGGTCAATTTCTGCATGTGGTCCTGTTCTGTCTGAACCGCGCGAAGATCTTCACGCAGCAACGCCTAATCAATATCGAAACATCCGGGGGGATAGATGTCCAATAACTTGCACAAGCTGCCTTTGACGGTCGAATTGGCGTCAAACAAGGCGGGGCAAGTCACTTTGAGTGACAGGTTGTAATTTAACGTCTGGAACAGACTATGTGGACAAAATTGTCCTTGCGGAAGCCAGCAGCCTTTCCAGCGTGCGGATTGTCGAGCCGTCGGCCACACCATCGACCAAGCGCGGTCGGAAATGGCGTTGAAAAGCCTCGACGACGATTTCGGTCTGCCGGTCGAAAGCGCCTGTTATCTCCACGCCATAGCCGTAGAGCGCCAGCATCGATTGCAACGCTTCGACCTCGGCGCCCGCATCGCCGGCCGTCAGCACGGCCCCGCGCCTGATCGGCGCCGCCGTGACCATATGGCCGACACCAGCGGCGAAGAGGAGCTGCCACGGGAATTTCTCGCCCGGATCGATCTTGCGGCCCGGCGCCACGTCGGAATGGGCCAGTACCCGTTGGGCCGGGATGGCATGGCGCCGGATGATCCCCTTGCACAGGCCGATCACCGCTTTGACTTGCCTCCGGGGAAAACCGGGATAGCCAAGCGTATGCCCTGGATTGACGATCTCGATGCCGACCGAACAGGAGTTGATGTCGGCGCGTCCGAACCACGAACCCTTGCCGGCATGCCAGGCACGATCGCTCTCGCGCACCATCTGCACGATGCGGCCATCCTCGTGGACGAGATAGTGCGAGGAGACCTCGCTGGCCGGATCGCACAGCCATGCTTCGGCGCCAGCGCCTGTCGCCATGCCGGTGTAGTGCAGCACGATCATGTCCGGCCTGAGCGTCTCGCGCCGCGGGCCGAAATTCGGCGATACCCTTACCTCGGCGCTCGGCTCGTCGGGCAGGAAGCCGCTCATGCGTGCCTGAGGCCCCGCTCGATCATCTCATAGGCCGTGTTGATCGCCGCCAGCCTGGTCGTGGCGATCTTGATGAACTCCTGTGGCAGGCCGCGCGCGATCAACCGGTCCGGATGATTGTCGGAAACCAGCTTGCGATAGCGCTTCCTGACTTCCTCGAACGTCTTTCCCCGCTCGATGCCGAGCACCACATAGGGATCGGCGGCGCCAAGATTGACGTGCCGCGCCAGGATGCTTTCGTAGTGCGCCTCGTCGATTTTGAAAATCTCGGCGATCCGGTGCAGGAACAGGCCTTCGTGCTCGTGGATCAGGCCGTCGGCCTTGGCGATGTGGAACAACCCGTCGAGTATGTCCTCCAGCATCATGCAGTTCGCATGGCCCGAGCCGCACAGTTGCGCCATGCGCTCGGCATAGGTCTCGAATCCGGCGACATCGCGCTTGGCCAGATCGTAGAGCCGCGCCACGTTGCGCGTCTGCTCTCTCGGCACCTCGAATATTTCCTGGAAGGCGCGCACCTCGTCCTGGGTGACGATGCCATCGGCCTTGGCCATCTTGGCCGACAGCGCAATCATCGCCACCGAGAAGGCAACGCGCCGGCGCAGATCCGCATCGCCGGAGAAAACCGTGCGCACGGCTTCGACCACTTCGGCGACGCCCGAAGTAGCTGAAGAGGAAACGCGGGTGATGAACTCGCCGAGGCGATCCCAAATCGACATGAAGGCTTATTAGGGCCGCCGGCCACCGCTATCAAGCGAAGACAGTGCCGCAGGCGCCGCCAACCGGTTCACGAAGAGGTCACCAACTCGGCAGCAGCCGCGCTGCGCCGCCAGGCATCACAAGGAAAGGCCGGCATAAAGCCGGCCTCCCTACTCGTCAGAACTCAACTCGTCACGCTACTACTGCGCAGGGGCAGCAGGAGCCGGTGTTGCCGGAGCCGGTTCAGCAGGCTTCGTTGCATCCGGAGCAGCAGGCTGCAGCGGCTGATCGGCGGCCGGCGGGTTGGTGCTCTGGGTGGTGGTGTTGTCCGTGCCGCTATCGCTGCACGCGGCTACGCCGAGCAGCGCAAGGGCGGAAATCGACGCGAGAATGAGCTTTTTCATAACATCTCTCCTTCAAGACACGCTCACATTGCCGTGAGCGATCGAAAGGAAAATGCGCCAGCAGGCCATGAGTTTCGTAACGTTGCGTGTCCGCATGTAACATCCAGCGCTTGACCGTTGCCGCCCAAGCCATTGCGAACTAACAGATGGCATCGATGAAAGTGCCGGGGCTACCGCATGAGCGCACAATGGGATTTCTGGATCGACCGCGGCGGCACCTTCACCGATGTCATCGGCCGCGATCCGCAGGGCTGCCTGCATCCCAAAAAACTTCTGTCGGAAAATCCCGAAGCCTATGCCGACGCCGCCATCCAGGGCATTCGCGACCTGCTCGGCGTTCAATCCGGCGCTCCCATCCCCCCGGGCCTGATCGGCGACGTCAAGATGGGCACCACGGTGGCCACTAATGCGCTGCTGGAGCGCAAGGGCGACCGCGTGCTGCTGCTCATCACCAAGGGATTTCGCGATGCGCTGAAGATCGCCTATCAGGCGCGGCCCGACATCTTCGCCAAGGAGATCATCCTCCCCGAGCAGCTCTATGAGCGCGTCATCGAGATCAACGAGCGGGTGCGCGCCGACGGCTGCGTCGAACAGTTGCTCGACATCGCCGCCTGCCGGCCGGCGATCGAGCAGGCCAAGGCCGACGGCATCGATGCGGTGGCCATCGTCTTCATGCATGCATGGAAATATCCCGACCACGAAAAGGCGGTGGCAAGGGTCTGCCGAAAACTTGGGTTCGGCCAGATCTCGGTCAGCCACGAGGTCTCGCCATTGATCAAACTGGTCGGCCGCGGCGACACCACGGTGGTCGACGCCTATCTGTCGCCGATCCTATCGCGTTATGTGCAAAGGGTGGCGGGGGAAATCGGTCCGTCCCCTCACCTGATGTTCATGATGTCGTCAGGCGGTCTCACCGCCGCCGATATGTTCCAGGGCAAGGACGCGTTGCTGTCCGGACCGGCCGGCGGCGTCGTCGGCATGGTCGAGACGGCAAAACGCGCCGGCTTCGAAAAAGTCATCGGCTTCGACATGGGCGGCACCTCGACCGACGTCGCGCATTACGACGGCGACTATGAACGCGCCTTCGACACTGAGGTCGCCGGCGTGCGCATCCGCGCGCCGATGATGCGCATTCACACCGTCGCCGCCGGCGGCGGTTCGATCCTGCACTACGAGGCCGGGCGTTTCCGCGCCGGCCCGGACTCGGCCGGCGCCAATCCCGGCCCCGCCGCCTACCGACGCGGCGGCCCGCTGGCTGTCACCGACGCCAATGTCATGCTCGGCAAGCTGCAGCCGGATTTCTTCCCGGCCATTTTCGGACCCGGACAGAACGAAGCTCTCGACGTCGAGACGGTGCGTGCAAAGTTCACGGCGCTTGCCACCGAGATCGGCGATGGCCGAACACCCGAGGCCGTCGCCGAGGGCTTCATCACCATCGCCGTCGAGAACATGGCCAACGCCATCAAGAAGATTTCCGTGCAGCGCGGCTATGACGTCACCGAATATCTCCTAAACTGTTTTGGTGGCGCCGGCGGCCAGCATGCTTGCCTGGTTGCCGATGCGCTCGGCATGGAAGCCGTGTTGATCCACCCCTTCTCCGGCCTGCTTTCGGCCTATGGCATCGGCCTGTCATCGGTGTTTGCCTCGCGCCAGCAGGCGCTACTGAAGCCCCTTGCCGAAGAGTCCAGAACCGAAATCGGCAGCCTCATTGCCACCTTGAGGAAAGCGGTCATCGCCGAGCTCGCGGCGCAAGGCATCGCCGAGGATGCGGTTGCCGCGAAACCGGTGCTGCACATCCGCTATGACGGCACCGACACGACACTGCCGGTGAATTTCGAGGAAGCCTCGATTTTCCAGGCCAGGCGCGATTTCGAAACCGCCCACAAGGCGCAGTTCGGCTTCATCTATGACGACAAGCCGATGATCATCGAGACCGTCGGCGTCGAAGGCACCGACACCGGCGGCACCGGCCGCGACGAAAGCGATTCAGTTCTTGAGGACATCGTCGCAAGTCCTTCCAAGAGTCGGAAAATCTTTGCCGATGGCATCTGGCACGATGCCGGCATCTTCCTCCGTGAAGCGCTCAAGCCGGGCAACAAGATCGCCGGCCCTGCCCTGATCATCGAGCCAAACCAGACCATCGTCGTCGAGCCCGGCTGGCAGGCCGAGATCACCGCCAAGGACCATGTGCTCCTGCGCCGCATCGAAGAGAAGCAGCGCAAGGCGGCGCTCGGCACCAAGGCTGATCCGGTGATGCTGGAAGTCTTCAACAACCTCCTCATGTCGATCGCCGAACAGATGGGCGTGACGCTGCAGAACACCGCCTATTCGGTCAACATCAAGGAACGGCTGGATTTCTCCTGCGCCGTCTTCGACCGCACCGGCGCGCTGGTTGCCAATGCGCCGCATATGCCGGTGCATCTCGGCTCGATGGACCGCTCGGTCGAGACCATCATCCGGTTGAACTCGGGCGACATCCACCCCGGCGACGTCTTTGCCCTCAACGCACCCTACAATGGCGGCACGCATCTGCCCGACATTACCGTGGTGACGCCTGTATTTTCCCTCCCCCTCGAGGGGAGGGTGGCCGCGAAGCGGCCGGGTGGGGTCCTCTCAGAAGGAACCACCGGAACGTCTAGCACTGCCGCAGCGACCCCCTCCGCCGCCTTCGGCGGCACCTCCCCCTCAAGGGGGGAGGAGATACTCTTCTACGTTGCCTCACGCGGCCACCATGCCGATATCGGCGGCACCGCGCCCGGCTCGATGACGCCGCTGGCCACCACGGTCGACGAAGAAGGCGTGTTGTTCGACAATTTCCGCATCGTCGATCGCGGAAAATTCCGCGAGGCGGAACTGCACACGCTGCTCACCGATCATCGCTGGCCGGCGCGCAATCCGCACCAGAACATCGCCGACCTCAAGGCGCAGATCGCCGCCAATGAAAAAGGCGTCGCCGAATTGCGCAAGATGGTCGCGCATTTCGGTCTCGGCGTGGTCGAAGCCTATATGGGCCATGTCCAGGACAATGCCGCCGAAAGCGTGCGCCGCGTGCTGGAGCGGTTGCCGGATTCGTCGCAATACGAATACCCGACCGACACCGGCCAGGTCATCAAGGTGAAGATGTCAGTCGACCGGCAAAAGCGCGAGGCAACGGTCGACTTCACCGGCACATCGCCGGTGATGAAGAACAATTTCAACGCGCCGGAGCCGGTTGCCCGCGCAGCCGTGCTCTATGTTTTCCGCGTCATGGTCGAGGACATGATCCCTATGAATGCCGGGTGTCTGCGGCCCATCAACATCATCATCCCAGACGGTTGCATGCTGAAGCCGGCCTATCCAGCCGCGGTCGTCGCCGGCAATGTCGAGACCTCACAGCATGTCACCAACGCGCTGTTCGGCGCCATGGGCGCGATGGCCAACGCGCAAGGCACGATGAACAACCTCACCTTCGGCAACAAGCAGTACCAGTATTACGAGACGATCTGCTCAGGCTCGCCGGCCGGACAGATGAACTCCGGCCGTGGTTTTGCCGGCACTTCCGGTGTTCACACCCACATGACCAATTCGCGCCTCACCGATCCCGAAGTGCTGGAACTGCGTTTTCCTGTCCTGCTCGAGGATTTCCACATCCGCGAAGGTTCGGGCGGCAAGGGCAAATGGAGCGCCGGTGACGGCACCAAACGCACCATCCGCTTCCTCGAAAAGATGGAATGCGCCATCCTGTCCTCGCATCGCAACCGCCCGCCGCAAGGCATGGACGGCGGCGGTGATGGCGAGGTTGGCTCGACCAAGGTCCGCCGCAAGAATGGTCAGGTCGACATGCTGAAGGCCTGTGACCAGACGGTGCTTGAGGCTGGCGATGCCGTCATCCTGACGACACCGACGCCTGGCGGTTTTGGTCGGCCATGACGGGTGCTTGCTAGACGCCTGTCGGCGGGGCAATGGTGCGGCAGGTCAGGAGGCGGGTCGATGAGCGAAAGCGAACACGAAGAGGCGACGCATGTCGCATCGATCGAACTGTTCTTCGACCTTGTCTTCGTTTTCGTCATCACCCAGTTCACGCAGCTTGTCGAAGAAGCCCACTCGCTGGGCGATATTCTTCTGGTATTGTTGGTGCTGGTGCCTGTGTGGTGGATGTACGCGGCCTTCAGCTGGCTGACCAACAATGCCGGTGAGAGTACGCTGCTGCGCCTGATCCTGATCGCCGCGATGGCAGGGTTTCTGGTGATGGCAATCGCCATCCCCGATGTCTTCGGCGACGGCGCGCTTGTCTTCGGCTTCTCCTACCTCTTTGTCGTCATCCTGCATCTGTTCGGCTTTGCCTGGCGCGGTCGCCATGGCGCAGCGCGCGCCATCCTGGCCACCATGCCGATCAATCTCGGCGCATCCGCGCTGCTGATCGGCGTTGCCCTGGTGGACAAGCCCTGGAAGTGGCCGTTGCTTGTCGCCACGACGCTCATCTTTGTCATCCAGATCGTCCGCATGATTACCACGCATGAACAGCGTTTCGCTCTAAGCGGCGGCCATTTCGCCGAGCGGCACCGCCTGATCGTCATCATCGCGCTTGGCGAGTCGATCGTGGCCGTCGCGGTGGGTACCGGCGGCAACGCCACCGAAATCAGCGGGCTTTCAGGTCTGGCGCTGGCCCTGGCACTGGTCGCGGCACTGTGGTGGAGCTATTTCGACCACGAAGACCAGCGCGCCGAAGACCATTTCGTCAATGCCGCGCCCGACATGCGCACCCGCATGGCTCTTCTCGGTTACTGGGGCGGCCACCTCGTCTTGCTGTTCGGCATCATCCTGGTTTCGGCCGGCATCAGGGAATTGCTCGATACAGGCCATGACGCCTCGTCGCATGCTCCATGGCTGCTCAGTGGAGGCATCTCGGTGTTCATGGTTGGCGAGATGCTCTTTCGGGCAATGCTGGGCATTCGCCCCCTGCTGAACAAGCTTGTCGCCGCGGTGCTTGCGCTTGCCCTCGGCCTGATCGGCTCGGCATGGCAGCCAATGGTCTTTCTGGCCATTGCCACCGCGCTCGTCATCGGTGTTGCCGCGGCCGAACGGCGATTCCAGGTGCGCTAGCCCCAACCCTGGCATTTGCATTGCCAACTGCCACTGTCATGCACCTGTCATCAGCCGGCGCTACCCGCTTGCGACAAAGCAAATGGGGAATCAGCGGCATGACGGACGTTTCCGGAGAACTGGTTTTTCGCCGCGGCAAGGAAGTTGGAAAAGCCGTCTACCAGAACCGCCCGCTGTCGAAGGCCGGCCTCTCCGAACGGCTTTTTGCCTTGCTGTTTTCCGGCCTCGTCTATCCGCAGATCTGGGAAGATCCCGATGTCGACATGGATGCCATGCAGCTTGGCAAGGGTCACCGCGTCGTCACCATCGCCTCCGGCGGCTGCAACATCCTCGCCTATCTCACGCGGTCACCGGACCGGATCGATGCCGTCGATCTCAACGCCGCCCACATCGCGTTGAACCGCATGAAGCTCGAGGCGGTGCGCCATCTGCCCTCGCAGCGCGACCTGTTCCGCTTCTTCGGCGCCGCTGATACCCGTCACAATTCGGAAGCCTACGACCGCTTCATCGCCCCGCATCTCGACCCGGTCAGCCGTCACTATTGGGAACACCGCAGTTGGCGCGGCCGTCGCCGCATCGCCGTCTTCGACCGCAATTTCTACCAGACCGGCCTGCTCGGCCTGTTCATCGCCATGGGCCATCGCACTGCCAAATTCTTCGGCGTCAACCCGGCCGGCATCATGGAAGCCAAAAGCATCGCCGACCAGCGCCGCTTCTTCAACGAGGAGCTGGCCCCGGTCTTCGAAAAGCCACTGCTGAAATGGGCGACGTCACGCAAGGCCTCGCTGTTCGGCCTCGGCATTCCGCCGGCGCAATATGATTCACTGATAACCTCGGGCGACGGCACCATGGCCAGTGTGTTGAAGGCCCGCCTCGAAAAGCTTGCTTGCGACTTTCCGCTGGAGAAAAACTATTTCGCCTGGCAGGCTTTTGCCCGCCGCTATCCGAACCCCGGCGAAGCCGCCCTGCCCGCCTATCTCGAAGAGCGCAACTACAAGGCGATCCGCAACAACATCGATGGCGTTGCCATCCACCACGCCAATCTGATCGAGTTCCTGGCCGGCAAGGACGCTGGTTCCGTCGACCGCTTCGTCCTGCTCGATGCGCAGGACTGGATGACCGACGACCAGCTCAATGCGCTGTGGGCAGAAATCACCCGCACGGCCTCGGCAGGCGCGCGTGTCATTTTCCGCACCGCCGCCGAACCCAGCCTGTTGCCCGGCCGCGTGTCGAATTCGCTGCTTGATCAATGGCGCTATGAGGACGAGGCTTCGCGTGAGTTTTCAGCCCGCGACCGCTCGGCCATCTATGGCGGCTTCCATCTCTATGTGAAGCAGGCCGCATGAGCACGACCGAGCTGCCGGCCAGCCATGCCGAGCTGATGGACGGCGTCTACCGCTGGCAGCGCCATATCTACGACCTGACCCGCAAATATTATCTGCTTGGCCGCGACCAGATGATATCGGGGCTGGATGTGCCGGCCGGCGGCACGGTGCTGGAACTCGGCTGCGGCACCGGTCGCAACATCATCCTCACCGCCCGCCGCTACCCCGATGCCCGCTTCTTCGGCCTCGACATTTCGGCCGAGATGCTGGAGACAGCCGGTGCCGCCATTGCCCGCGAAGGCCTGTCCGGTGCTGTTGTGCTGGCACGCGGCGACGCCACCGATTTCAGTGCGAAGGCTCTGTTCGGCATCGAGCATTTCGACCGTATTTTCGTGTCGTATTCGCTGTCGATGATACCCGGCTGGGAGAAGACGGTGGCGGCAGCATTCGCCGCGCTTGCGCCCGAGGGGTCATTGCATGTCGTCGACTTCGGCCAGCAGGAAGGCCTGCCGCGCTGGTTCCGCACCCTGCTGCGCGGCTGGCTCAGGAAATTCCATGTCGCGCCGCGTGAATCTCTGCGCGAGGTTCTCGAATCGGAAGCTGCGAGAATCGGGGCAAGCCTCCGATTCCAAAGGCTTTATCATGGCTATACGTCGCTCGCGGTCATCAGGCGCGCAAGTAACCGGGGCAGCGCCGGTTGAGGCCTTGGCGGCTGTCCAGGACAGTTCGACGCAACGCACGAAAAATGGTATATCGGCCCGTCTCTATTTCCCTCAAGGAGGAGAACATGAGTGCGCGGGGACTCTTTTCGTTAGCTGCTTGCATGATTTTTTTGAGCTCGTCTGCAATGAGCAACTCGAGCCTGAATGTGCCAACCAAGTTGAATATTTCATACCCTGGCAATACCGAACAACAAAGCCGGCCGACAAACCAATTTCTTCAGACTGCGCAGCAGGATGTCTGCTGTCCTGGTGGCTATCCCTGGTATCGCAATTCGACAAATACGTGCTACGGCAGCTATGAAGACTGCCACGATACTGATGGCGGAGGTTGGTCCTGCAGACAGGTCAACGCCTGCTAGGATCATGACCGATTAGATCGCGTGCTAGTGCAGCGCTTTGACCAGCGCTGCCGCCATCGTCTGCGGCCGATAGCCGAGCTTGGCCGGCGTCAGCCCCAGCCGCACCACCACCAGTTGCTCGGACGGGATGATGGCGACCGTCTGCCCATCATGGCCCTCCATCCAGTAGGTATCCTTGGGCAGGCCTGAGGCAATGCCGGCGCCGGGGCTTCCCTCGTCGCCCGGGCCTTCGATCCAAAGCTGGCCCTTGCCGTAGACCTTTGAGGCCGGTGCCGGCTCCCGCATCCAGTCGACGAAGCCGGCCGGCAGAATGTCCTGGCCGTTCCAGACGCCACCCTGCAGCAGGAATTGACCGAAGCGCGCCCAGTCATGCGCCGTGGCATAGAGATAGGACGAGCCGACAAAAGTGCCCTGCTCGTCGGTTTCCAGCACGGCGCTGTTCATACCGAGCAGCCCGAACAATGCGGTCCGCGGCCACTCCAGCGCCTTATCCTTGTCGCCGATGGCGTCCTGCCACAGCCGCGACAGCATCACCGCCGTGCCGCTCGAATAGGAAAACACCTTGCCGACGTCGCCATTCAGCGGCTTGGCAGCGGCAAAGCCGGCCATGTCGGGTTCGAGGTAGAGCATGCGTGTGACGTCGGCGACGTCGCCATAGTCCTCGTTGAACTCCAGCCCGCTCGACATCGCCATCATGTCGGCAAGGCTTATGGCGGCGCGGCCATCAACCTTCCATGGCGCGAACAACCCCTTGTCGGTGACAGTCATCTTGCCGTCCTTGACCAGCGTGCCAAGGATCGCCGCATTCACCGTCTTGGTCATCGACCAGCCGAGCAGCGGGGTCTTTGGCGAAAAGCCGTCGCCATAGCGCTCGGCAACGATATGGCCGTTTTTCACCACCACCACGGCCCGCATCCCGGTGCCTGTCTCGCCCGGATCGTCGAGAATTTTGGCGACCTCGGGATCCTGTGAGCTGTCGACCCGCTCGCCCTCCGGCCACAACACGTCCTGCTTGGTAGCGGCCGGTTCGATATGGATCGACGTCTGCCGCGCTTTGGTAACGTTCCCGTCGGGAACCGACGCACAGCCGAGACCATCGCGGGAAACCGCAATACCCTTGCCGAGCACGCCGAACAGGCCCGCCGAGACCGTCCCCCTATTCTTGTCCACAGACACCCGCATCAGCCTGAGCAACGGGTGACCAGGCGCCTGGACATCGATGGCCAGAACATCGTTGGCATCGCGTCCGGCGATGAAGACATTCGAGCAGACGATCTTGGCCGAATAGCCCGAACCGACGCGGATCAGTTCCGGCGGCGCGATATAGAGCCAGGCAACCAGCGCCGCGATCGCCAGCACGACCAGCCCCAGGAACCATCTGACCATCTTCACAACGATCCGCATTTTTCCGCCCTTAGGGTTCGCGTTCGGACTTATGTCATCGATTTGCCGCCATTGCTTCCGCAAAATCGGCGTTCTTGTCGAGCGCCATCAACCTGTTATCAACCATGATCGGCGATCACTGGAGAATCAGGCGATGCTGTGGGGCGATCGCCCGAGGGGCACCTGTAACAACAACCCAACAGCGACCGGCTGATTCCGGCTCGGGAAATGCGATGCGCCGTTTCGCGGCCCTCATCACGTTGACGCTGCTGGCTGCATGCTCGACCGTCGGCGACCTTGTGCCGGTCATGTCCTCGTCCAGCAGCCCGACGGTTGCGGTGCGTGCCCCGCGCTTCGAGGACTCCAAGCCGCATGAATGGGACAGCGGCGCGCCGTGGAACTATGCCATTCACGGCACCGACGTTTCCAAATACCAGACCTCGGTCGACTGGCCGGCGGCCAAGGCCAGCGGCATTTCGTTTGCCTTCATAAAGGCAACCGAAGGCGGCGACCGTTTCGACGAGTATTTCAACGAGCATTGGGCGCGCACGAAAGCCAACGGGATTCCGCGCGCGGCCTATCATTTCTTCTATTTCTGCACGCCTGCCGCCACGCAGGCGCGCTGGTTCATCGAGAACGTGCCCGTTGACCGTTCGGCGATGCCGCCGGTTCTCGACATGGAATGGAACCCGAAATCGCCAACCTGTCGGTTGCGCCCGGACCCGGCCACGGTGCGCGCAGAGATGACCACTTTCCTCGAAATGGTCGAACGGCACTATGGCAAGAAGCCGATCATCTACACTTCGGTCGATTTCTTCGACGACAACAACCTGTCGACCTTCCGCGGCTATCCCTACTGGCTGCGTTCGGTCGCCGGACACCCGCGCCAGAAATACGGCAGCCATCCCTTCACCTTCTGGCAATACACCGGAACCGGCATCGTTCCGGGCATGACCGGCAAGAGCGACATCAACGTTTTCAACGGCACGGAAGCTGCCTGGAACAAGTGGTTGCGGCAGAACACCCGATAACACCGGGTTCAATGGCAGCACCGCCTTCAAAAAGGGGCTGCGGCAGAAGAACCGTTGACACCGGCGCTCCCGCCTGCTTTTCGACAGCCAACAACCCACGTCTACAACCGCTGGTGATCTTGTCTCGAAAGGATGGCGATGCGACTGCGCTTTGAAATTCTCTCGGCGCTGTTGCTGACGGCCACGGCCCTGCCGTCGCAGGCGCAGCAATGCGGCGGCGATTTCGAGGCGTGGAAGCAAGGCGTCGCGGTGGAGGCCAAGGCGGCTGGCGTCGGGCCTGCCGGTCTCGATGCCCTGGAAGCTGCCACCATAGACGACAAGGTGCTGGCGCGTGACCGTACTCAGGGCGTCTTTTCCCAGACCTTCATCGAATTCTCCAACCGCATGATTGCGCCTTACCGGCTGAAGCAGGGCGCGGCCAATCTGAAGAAATACGCCGATGTCTTTGCCCGCGCCGACCAGCAGTTCGGTGTCCAGGCGCCGATCATTGCCGCCTTCTGGGCGCTGGAAACCGACTTCGGTGCCGTGCAGGGCGATTTCCACACGCTGAATGCGCTCGTTACGCTGTCGCATGACTGCCGCCGCCCGGAACTGTTCCGGCCGCAGATCGTGCCGCTGTTGACGCTGATCGATCACGGCGTCGTGCCGGCAGACGTCGAGGGCGCCTGGGCCGGTGAGATCGGCCAGACGCAGATGCTGCCGTCCGACTATCTCGCCCGTGGCGTCGACGGCGACGGCGATGGGATCGTCGACCTGCGCAGCAGCGCGCCCGATGTCATCATGACCACCGCCAACAAGATCCTGTCGCGCGGCTGGAAACGCGACCAGCCCTGGATCGAGGAAGTGCGCGTTCCCGAAGACATGCCGTGGGACCAGACGGGCCGCACCAACAAGCTGCCGCTGTCGCAGTGGGCGCTGTGGGGCGTCACCAATCCCGACGGCACGCCGCTTATCGACAACGGCCTGAAGGCCGGCCTGGCCCTGCCGATGGGCCGCAAGGGCCCGGCCTTCCTCGCCTATGACAATTTCGACGTCTATCTCGAGTGGAACCAGTCCTTCACCTACGCGCTGACCGCAGCCAACCTCGCCGCCAGGCTGGCGGGGGCAAAGCAGTTCGACCCGCGCAATCCGGAAACCGGCCTCAACAACGATCAGATGAAGGAACTGCAGACCAAGCTCGAGGCCAAAGGCTACGACGTCGGCACGGTCGACGGCATCCTGGGCACCAACACCCGCGAAGCCATCCGCAAGGAGCAGATGCGCCTCGGCTTGCCGGTCGACGGCTGGCCAACGCCGGAGCTGCTGGCGAAGCTTTAGCGAGTAGCGAGTAGCGAGTAGCGAGTAGCGAGTAGCGAGTAGCGAGTAGCGAGTAGCGAGTAGCGAGTAAGATAATTCCCCTATTCGCTACTGCCTATTCCCTATTCCCTATTCCCTAATCCGCCATCGTCTCCAAACTCGCAAACCCTTGCGGCGCGTCGCCCTCGTCGAAGGGTGTCGTCACCTCGACGAAGGTGTCGGGATAAAAACCGTTGAAGCGCGTTCTGAGCGACAGCGAGTAGGCGCCGATATGGCCGATCTCGATCCAGTCGCCGGTGTCGACGGTTTCCGGCAGCCAGAATGGCCTGGACAGGATGTCGACGGAATCGCAGGTCGCGCCGCAGACCTTGAACGGCACGATGTTCTTTTCCTCGCCATTGCGAGAGCGGATCGCCGGATCGGGAATGAAGCGCGCCGGCAGCGTGATCTTGCCGGTCCATGAATCCGACAGCGACGCCCAGATACCGTCATTGATGTAGAGCCGCTTGCCCTTGCGCAGCAGCACCCGCACGATCAGCGACAGGCAGCGCGCCACGATCACCCGGCCAGGCTCGGCCACGAGCGGCATCTGGTCGAACTGGTATTCCTTGAGGTCGCCCGACAGCCGCGACATGATCTGTCCGAGCGACGGCATCTCGACCTGCTTGCGGTTGGGATCATGGCCATATTCGGCGGGAAAACCGCCGCCGACATCAAGACCGGCAACGTCGAAGGTCAGCCGGTTGCGCACCCAGTCGGCCGAGGCCAGCGCCCGTTCATAGGTGTCGGGATCCTCGATCTGGCTGCCGACATGAAAACACAGCCCCACCTTGTAGCCGGTGCGGTTCAGCCGCTCGGCGAGTTCCACCCCATAGGCCGGGCCGGCGCCGAACTTCTTCGACAATTCGTAGGCGGCCGATCCCTTGGTCTGGATACGCACGAACACTGTGATGGCGCCCGGATCGATGTCGAGCGCCCGCACCACGCGGGTCAGCTTGGTGATCTCGTCCTCATGGTCGAGCGAGATGACGCGGATGGCGTATTTCTCCAGCGCCAGCTTGATGTCCGACTGCGCCTTGACCGGATGCATGTAGAGCATCTCGGCATCGGGCGAGACCGCGCGCACGGCGGCGAATTCGCCTGGCGAGGCGACATCGAAAGCGGTGACACCGGCTTCGACCAGCGCCTTCAGCACAATCGGTTCGCCATTGGTCTTCACTGCATAGGCGGTCTTGCCCGGGAACATGCCCATGAAATGTTTGGCGTCCGCCTTCAGCACCTGTGGGCGAAAGCAATAGATCGGATCGTCGGGACGAAGCGCCAGTGCCGCCTCGCGGGCATTTTCGAATCGCTGCATCGACGAATCCTCAATCAGGGCTGCGCACAATTAATCCAAGCTAGCGGCTAATGAAAACAATTCTGTGTCTCCCGCTCCTGACGCATCGTCGCTACGGCAATTCCAGGAGTGCTACGCCATCGATCAGGTTTCGGGTGGCCCTTGTCATCGATCCGGATATGGCTTGAACAGATGCCTGACTTGCTGGCATTCGGACCCGTCTGGGAGGACCACATGGCTGTAGCTGCTACCCCCGCAACGGCACGCGGACCGATGGTGCTCAAGGACTGGGCGCAGCTTCTGCTGCTCGGCGCCATCTGGGGCGGCTCGTTCTTCTTTGCCCGCATTGCGGTTGGCGAGCTGCATCCGCTGGTGCTGGTACTGTTTCGTGTCGCCATCGCGGCGATCGCACTTCAGCTTTATCTCGGCTTGCGCGGGCCATCCTTCCGTCTTGCGTTGCCGCATGCCGGCCTGTTCTTCCTGCTGGCGCTGACCAACAATATCATCCCGTTCTCGCTGATCTTTGCCGGCCAGACTGAGCTTGGCGCCGGCGTCGCCTCGGTGCTCAATGCGACGACACCGTTCTGGACGCTGATCCTCGCCAATGCGCTGACATCGGACGAAAAGCTATCCTGGAACAAGCTGGCCGGCATCGCGCTCGGCATTGCCGGCACGGCGGTGATGATCGGCCCCGGCCTGCTTGCGGGACTCGGCGGCCCGGTCTGGGCGAAGTTCGCGCTGATCGGCGCCTCGCTGTCCTATGCAGTCGCTCTGATGGTCGCCCGCCGCTTCAAGAGCGTGCCCTCGCCGGTCATCGCCACCGGACAATTGACGGCATCGACCATCATCATGATCCCGGTCGTGCTCTTCACCTATGGCCCGGCCGGCCTGTTCTCGGCCTCGCCGCCGGTCTGGGCGGCGGTGTTTGCGCTGGCGCTGCTGTCCACCGCCTTCGCCTACATCCTCTATTTCAACCTCGTCGCCTCGGCCGGCGCCACCAACGCCTCCCTGGTCACGCTCATCGTACCGGCCAGCGCCATCCTGCTCGGTTTCCTGTTCTTGGGCGAACGGCTTGAACTGTTTGAACTCGGCGGCATGGCGCTGATCGCGTTTGGTCTTGTCACCATCGACGGCCGCCTGTTCGGCCGACGGTAGCGCTGTCATGCCTCCGTCCGGCCCCGGCTTTGCCACATTTTATTCACAGGTCTGAAGCCGGCTTTTGCCGAAGAGTTTCAATGCCTAACAGCAAATGGCAGGTCGCAAATTCCACAATCTTGTCGCAATGCAGCACATTTTCCGCTTGCCTGTTGCACAAATGACCCTAGACTCCTGTCAATAGCTCTTTAAGAGGAGGCTATGACATGGGACTGACGAGGCCAATCAACGCATTGATGATTTGTGCTGCGTTCGCATTCATCGGAGCCCTCATTATGGGCTTTCTTCCATAAGACCGCTGGAGCGGAGGAAGACCAGCACTAAATAGTCCAAATCATTGAAAAGGCCGGGTTTTTACCCGGCCTTTTTGCATTCTTGAGGTACAACGGAGCTCTAAGCAGCCGCCGATCCCGCCACCTCTGCCTCATGCGAGCGGATGCCGATCATGTGGCAGATGGCGAACACCAGATCCGCCCGGTTCATGGTGTAGAAATGGAAATCGCCGACGCCGCGCTCGACCAGGTCGAGCACCTGCTCGGCCGCCACCGCCGAGGCGACCAGTGCATGCGTCTGCGGGTCCTTCTGCAGCCCCTCGAATCGCTCGGCCAGCCATGCCGGCACCAGCGCGCCGCAGCGCGCCGAGAAGTTGGCGACCTGGGTGAAATTGTGCACCGGCAAGATGCCCGGCACGATCGGGATGTAGATGCCGGCCCGCCGCGCCCGCTCGACATAGCGCTCGTAGAGATCATTGTCGAAGAAGAACTGGGTGATCGCGCGCGTCGCGCCATTGTCGACCTTGCGCTTCAGCATGTCGATGTCAGTGGCGAAGTCCGGGCTTTCCGGATGCTTTTCCGGATAGGCGGAGACCGAAATGTCGAAATCGCCGGCGCTCTTCAGCGCCCCCACCAATTCTGCGCCATTGGCATAGCCATCCGCATGCGGCCGGTAGGCGGCGCCGACGCCTTCTGCCGGATCGCCGCGCAAGGCGACGAAGCGCTTCACGCCCATATCGGCGAATTCCTGGATGACGGCGTCGACCTCATGACGCGCCGCATCGACGCAAGTCATGTGCGCTGCCGGCGTCAGGCTGGTCTCCTTCAGGATGCGGCTGATCGTGCGGGCCGTGCGCTCGCGCGTCGAACCTCCGGCGCCATAGGTCACCGAGACGAATCTCGGCTTCAGCGGCTCCAGCCGGGTGACGGTGTCCCACAGCCTGGCTTCCATCTCGTCGTTCTTCGGCGGGAAGAACTCGAACGACACCCTGACCTTGTCGCCAATGTCGGGACGACGGGAAAAGCGGAACTGGTTCATCAGGCGATTTCCCCCATCGGGTAAGCTTGGGTGGGTTGGCTGTCGTTGGAGGGCTCGGCGATCAGCATGCGGCGGTCGCGGCCGAGCCACAGCTTAACGGTCAGCTTGGCCTCGTTGCCGCCGCGCGGTTCGAACTCTTGGGCATCCTCGAGGTCGAGCCCAGCCTCGGAAAACCACTCTGCGATTTGCCGGTCGGAAAAGCCGAGCCGCATATGCGCGTGCTGGTCACGCAGGAATTCCAGCGCATGCGGCGCGAAATCGACGATCACCAGCCGGCCTGCCGGCCGCAGCAGCCTTGCTGCCTCGCGGATGGCGCGGGCGGGGTCATCGAGATAGTGCAGCACCTGATGGATGGTGACGAGATCGAAGGCGTCGCGCTCGACCGGCGGTGCGAAAATATCGCCTTGCCGCACCTGCGCGTTCGACACGCCCGCCTTGTCGAGATTGGCGCGCGCCACCGTCAGCATCTCTCGCGACATGTCGATGCCGACGCCGCGCCGGTAGAGCGGTGAAAAGATCTCGAGCAGGCGCCCGGTGCCGGTGCCGAGATCGAGCATCGACTGGAATGGCCGCTTGCCGACGAGCTTGATGAGGGCCGCTTCGACGGCACGGTCCGCCACATGCAGCGAGCGGATTTGGTCCCAGCTGGCGGCGTTTTCGGAGAAATATTCGGCGGCGCGGTCCTGCCGCTTGCGCTTGACCGAAGCCAGCCGCTCGAGATCGCGTTCGACCTGCGGATCGGCACCCCTTATTCCGGAAACGAGCCGCAGCACGAAATCACGCGCCGAATCGGTATCCGACAGCCGGAAGAAGGCCCACGACCCCTCCTGGTAGCGGCCGATCAGCCCGGCTTCGAGCAGCAGCTTCAGGTGGCGCGACACGCGCGGCTGCGACTGGCCGAGGATTTCGGTGAGATCGGAAACGGTGAGGTCGCCGCGCGACAAAAGCGCCAATATGCGCAGCCGGCTGGATTCGGCCGCGGCCTTCAACGTATCCACCATCGTATCGAGCGCGACATGCATTGGCGTATTTCTCTTTGAAAAAGATATAAACATATGTTTATGTCGATTTTCACCGCCTTGCAAGACCTATGTCGCTGCTGGACAAGAAAATGCCGCTGGCGTGATCCCCACGCTTTTCGGTCACGATCGGCGGGGAACATGTGATAGAGGCGAAAACCATGTTCGAGACCCGCGATGGCGAAAAGCTTCTGGAAACCGATCCGGCTGATATGGCGCCGGACGGTCATGTCGTCTTCATCGGCCGCATCACCTCGCCATGGACCTCGCGCGAGACCTGCCCGAAGAACATGAACGCGGCGCGGGACACGGGACAGAAAGCATTCCTCACAATCGAGGCGCCCTATCGTCCCGGCCTGCTTGCCCTGGAACGCGCCAGCCACATCGTCATCCTGTCGTGGCTGCACCACGCGCCGCGGCGACTGATTGTGCAAAACCCCCGCCATGCGGCTGAACCGAAAGGTGTTTTCTCGCTGCGCTCCCCTGCCCGGCCGAACCCTGTCGGGCTGCATATCGCCAGGCTGATCGCCGTCGACATCGACAGCGGCCGCATCGATATCGACGCCATCGATGTGCTCGACGGCACGCCGGTGATCGACATCAAGCCCTACTTCGCCTCGACCGACGCCTTTGCAGAGGCGACCATTGCCGGGCGCGACGAACAATGAGCGCGCCGACCGGACGCCGCCGCGCCATCGCCAAGGCGCTGACTGCACTTCTGCCGCTGGCGCCCTATGCCGACATGGAAAAGATCCGCACCGACGCCGGTTCGGTGCATATGAAGACTTTGCCGCCGACGATCGCCGTTTGGCTGGCAACCATCGCCCATATCCGCCATGTGCACACCGACTACGAAAAGCTGCTCGCCGAGGGTTATGACCGCGACTCCGCGCGCTTCTTCGTCATCGAACAGACCAACATCGTGCTCACCCGCTGGCGCGCCACGCGTCTGCTCGACCCCGATGATGAGGAAGAATAGCGCGACGCGCCGCTATTTCCGCGTCAGCACGGCGACCGCGTTATAGGGCTGGCCGTCCGCCTGGCCGACCCAGGTCCAGGACAGATTGCCCTTGAAAAACCTGACGGTGATCGCGCCGCCATCGATGCACTTGTCCTGGCCATAGGTAATGGTCTCACGGTACTCGGCAGACGTGTCGTCCCTGGAAATCTGCGCCAGCGATCCGCCGCAGCCGAGCGACGGATAGTCGATCGACGCACCGCTGTCGTTGATCGTCATGGCAATCGACCAGTCGGCGCCGGCGGCGCCGGCAGGGCTCTGATGGCCACTGCCGACCCAGGTGCCGGTCAGCGACGGCACATTGACCGCGCAAGGCACGTTCTGGAAGATCGGCGTCAGCTCGCTGCCCGTTTTCTCGCAACGGTATGTCTGGCCGCTCTGGCACAGTTCCTCGCCCTCGCGTGTGCACTGTGCAAAGGCTTCGCCAGTGGCAAGGAAGACCCCCATTGCCAGGATGATGGCTCGAAATCCAGTTTGCATGCCCTTGTCCCCCCAACCGGCTACATTC
Organism: Mesorhizobium sp. P2_E10; assembly: GCF_056404235.1. Taxonomy (NCBI): domain Bacteria; kingdom Pseudomonadati; phylum Pseudomonadota; class Alphaproteobacteria; order Hyphomicrobiales; family Phyllobacteriaceae; genus Mesorhizobium; species Mesorhizobium sp. P2_E10. The sequence continues at coordinate 321,860 of NZ_JBFUEK010000004.1, read as the reverse complement.
GCCCGAGAATTGTAAGTCAACCCTGATGCATCAGCCAGATCGCCATTGCCAGATCGCCATTGAAGGACAACCAGCGCAATGTGGGTGGCTCTATGCCTTCCGCCAGATGCGAATAGCGTGATCGGGGCGCATCGAGCGACGGCAAGGAGATCGTGATGAGCCAAAACATTGCAGTGCCTGTAGCAGGCCAGCTGCCGCCCCTTTCCGACCGCCACATCGATCCGCATGCCTATCCCGATGGCGTTGCTTTCCTAGACGGTCAGTACCTGCCGATGTCGCAAGCGAAAATCTCGGTGCTGGACTGGGGCTTCCTGCATTCCGACGCCACCTACGACACGGTGCATGTCTGGAACGGCCGTTTCTTCCGTCTCGACCTGCATCTCGAGCGCTTCTTCGGCGGCTTGGAAAAGCTGCTGATGACGATCCCGTTCGACCGCGATGGCGTAAGCGAAATCCTGCACAATTGCGTGGCGCTGTCCGGCCATCGCGCCGCCTATGTCGAGATGCTGTGCACGCGCGGCGCCTCGCCGACCTTCAGCCGCGACCCGCGCCAGGCGATCAACCGCTTCATGGCCTTTGCCGTCCCCTTCGGCTCGGTCGCCAATGCCGAGCAGTTGCAGCGCGGCCTGCATGTTGCCATCAGCGGCAAGGTGCGCATTCCTCCAGCCTCGATCGATCCGGCAATCAAGAACTATCACTGGCTCGATCTGGTGCGCGGTCTCTACGACGCCTACGACCACGGCGCCGAGACGGCGCTGCTCCTCGATTTCAACGGCAATGTCGCCGAAGGCCCAGGCTTCAACGTCTTTTGTGTGAGGGATGGCAGACTGTCGACGCCGGCCGTCGGCGTGCTGCCCGGTATCACCAGGCGCACCGTCTTCGATCTCTGCACCGAGGCCGGACTTGCCGCCACCGCGGCCGATGTCAGCGTCGCCGCGCTGCGTGCCGCCGATGAGGTCTTCATCACCTCGACCGCAGGCGGCATCATGCCGGTGACGGTCATCGACGACGCCCCGGTGGCGGACGGCAAGGTCGGCACGATCACCAGCCGGCTGATGGCACTCTATTGGCAAAAGCACGACGACCCGGCCTGGTCGAGCCAGGTACACTACCCCTGACCAATCCCTTGCCATACGCCTTGCCCGCCCCACATCAACAAAATGTGCGTCAATCTTGGATGCTCTGACGTCGCTTCATATATGAACGAAACGGAGAAGCCTCCGTTTCGGCCATGACCCCAAAAAGTGGACTCCGGTTTTTGGAAAGATCATGGTCAAGCAAGAACTCTAAATCATTGAGAACTGGTGGATCATGACAAACAAGGTTTGGTTTATTACCGGATCGTCGAAAGGCTTTGGCCGCGTCTGGGCGGAAGCAGCACTCGCCCGTGGCGACCGGGTTGCGGCGACCGCGCGTGACGCCGGCACGCTTTCCGATCTGGTCGAAAAATATGGCGACAGGATCGCCGCGATAAAGCTCGACGTCACCGACAAGGCGGCTGTCGATGCCGCGATTGCCGAGGCGCACAAGCGCTTTGGCCGGCTCGACGTCGTCATCAACAATGCCGGCTATGGCCATTTCGGCGCCATTGAGGAAGTCAGCGAGCAGGAAGCCCGCGACCAGATGGAAACCAACGTGTTCGGCGCCCTGTGGGTCACCCAGGCTGCGCTGCCGATCATGCGGGCGCAGCGTTCCGGCCACATCATCCAGATCTCGTCGATCGGCGGCGTCAACGCCTTTGCGTCGCTTGGCCTCTACCATGCCTCGAAATGGGCGCTGGAAGCCTTCAGCCAGTCGCTCAACATCGAAGTCGCGGAATTCGGCATCCACGTCACGCTGGTCGAGCCCGGCGGTTTTGCCACCGACTGGTCCGGCGCCTCCGCCAAGGTTTCCAAACCGATCGAGGCCTATGCGCCCGCCCGCGCCAAGATGGCCGAGCGCCGCGCCAATTCGGTCGCCGGCGATCCCGAGGCAACCGGCCCGGCGATGCTGGCAATCGTCGATGCCGCCGAGCCGCCGCTGAGAGTGTTCTTCGGCGATGGCGGCCTGCCGATGATCAAGCAGGAATACGCCAATCGCATCGCCACCTGGGAAAAGTGGGATCATGTCTCCGACATCGCGCAAGGCGCGAAGAAGAACCGCAAGGCCGCCTGAGGCAATATCGCTACGCCGCTCAGGCGGCGTAGCCCTGCCCTGCTAGCTCTGATAGATCCACTGCTCCGGCACGCGCACCGAAATCTCCTCACCGGCCTTGATCGTGCCACGCTTCTCGACCCAGGCGACGAGGCCGCGCAGTCGTTTGGCGGATTTGGGAAAGAGCAGCGCACCGGCTTCGACGTCTGCCATCCCGGCATTTTCGGCGATCGATCGGCCGGCGATGCGGCACGGCCCGTTCTGTGCGTCGACCTTGATGGTGACGCCGCCTTTAAAGAACAGCAGCGTGCCTGAAGGCAGCATGGAGAGGTTCGGCACCCCTTCGATCACGAGATTGGCGCCGATCCATTCCGGCTTGACCTCGGCCAGCCCCATGCGGTCGGCGACGATCGCCAGTTCGTCCGCCGCCACGATCGACAACTGCCGCTCGTTGCGCATTTCGGTACCGCGCGGGTACCAGGGCTCGCGCCCGCCCGAGCGCCGCGTCGCGCCGGCGTGGAAATCGCCTGATATGCCGTCAAAGCCAAGCTGCAATTCCTCCACCGGGCGCGTCTCGAAGTGATCTGAAGGCGCGACGTAGAGGGCGGAGACTTTGGCGGCGAGCTTTCGCCCCGGGATGATTTCGACCGGCTTTTCAGCTTCCGGGAAGAGATCCAGCATGGCTTCATTCCTTGGATGATGTGCCTTGGTTTTGCCCCTCCGCCGGCCACGCCGCAAGAGCGGTTTGGGCCAAACTGCGCAACTCTTCGGTCGAAGCGCCGTCTCGCGCCTGGATCGACATGCCATTCATGACCCCGGCCAGATATTTGGCGAATCCCTCGACGGAGAGGTTTTCCGGCAGATCGCCCTTTGCCCGCCCCATCGCCAGACGCGCCGCAATCGCCGCTTCGCTCGCCTTGCGGAAGTCTCTCAGTTCATCGGCAATGTTCTGCGCCTGCGGCGAGGCGGCAAGCGCGCCCCTGACGAACAGGCAGCCGCCGGGCTTGCCCGGTCTGGAATAGGCCTCCGCCGCCCCGAGCAGCAAGCGCCGGACCGCCTCCCCTGTCGAGACCGGCGCACTGAGCGCCTCCAGCGCAAACCCTATCTCTGTCTCGTGGTAGCGCGCGAGCGCCTTGCGGAACAAAGTCTCCTTGTCGGTGAAGGCGCTATAGATCTGCGGCGGCGTCAGCCCCATCGCCTCGCGCAACATGGCCAGCGACGTCGCCTCATAGCCGTGTTGCCAGAACAGATGCATCGCAGCATCGAGCGCCTGGTCGGGGTCGAAGGCGCGTGGACGGCCGCCACGCGGTTTTTCAGAATTATTCATAGCGATCGATACGAAACCTGTTGACTGCCTTCTGATCATAACGTATCGATTGATATGAAACATGGCAAGAGAGCTTCACCAAGGCCATGTCGTTGAAACGGAGGAGAGACCCCAATGCCAATCACCGTGACCGCGCCGGAAGGCGTACTGACGCCAGCGGGCGAACGCGAAATCCTGCCGCGCCTGAGTGCTGCCCTCATCGAAGCCTCCGGCGCCACCGGCAATTCATTCTTCACATCGATCGTCGGCGGTACCGTCCACATTCTGCCGCCACATCACATCTACGCCGGTGGCGCCAATCGGCCCGTTATCATGGTCGAGTTGAAACTGCCGAACATCGGCCTCGGCTCATTCGAAGCCCGAAGCGCCTTCATCACCGCTGCCGCAGGGATTGTCGCCGAACTCTGCGTGCCGGATCACAAGCCTGAAAACACCTGGATCAACATTCTCAATGCTCCCGACGGCGGCTGGGGCATCGGCGACAGGCAATATACAGGCGACGCGCTGATCGCCGCTTCGATATGATGCGGCTGTCCCCTTCGCTGTTCTTCACCACCGACTGCGAGCCGGCGCTGGCCTTCTACGAACAGTGCGGCCTCGGCCGGGCAACGATCCTGCTGCGCTGGGGCGACAACAACATGCCGGTGCGCACCGAAGCCATGCGCGGGAAAGTTCTGCATGCGCGGTTCGAAGGTCCAGGCGTGCTGTTTCATGCCTCGGACAATGACGATGCCGAACCGATGAAAGGCTCCGCCATGATGCTGGAGTTCGACGACCTGGCCACAATGCGGGAGCTTTTCGGCCGCATGGCCGCAGGCGGCCGGATCACCGTGCCCCTGGCGCGACAATATTGGGGAACCAGCTTCGGCATGCTCGTCGACGCCTTTGGCGTGCAATGGATGTTCTCCGGCGAATGAGCGCGGATCACGATCTTCTTACCCCGAATTGGGATTGTTTCGGTGCCGCGCCGCATTGCCGCCGCGTCACGCCGATTACATGATGGCCTCAGACCAAGGGGGTTCGTCATGCGTCCAGGATCTGCAATCGCGGCTCTTTGGCTGATCTGGGTCGTATCCTGGGCGGCCGCCGCCTTCTGGGCCGACCCGGCGCAAAAGCGCGCCGGTTTGCAGGCCGAATTCCCCTACCGGGCCGTGCTGGTGCTCGGCACCATCCTGCTCTTCATTCCGGCACATAACTATGTCGGGCGACTTCGCCTGTGGTTTCCCAACCTTGCCGAGGCATGGATCTGCGTCGCGCTTATTGCAGCCGGGTTTGCCTTCTGCTGGTGGGCGCGTGTGCATCTCGGCCGGCTGTGGTCGGGCACGGTTACCGCCAAGGCCGAGCATCGTGTCGTCGACACCGGACCCTACGGCCTCGTCCGCCACCCGATCTACACCGGGCTACTTTTGGCCATCCTCGCCACCATGGCGGCAAAAGGCACGATCTGGGGCGTTGCCGGCGCCGTCCTTCTCACCATTGGTATCGTCATGAAGGCGAGGCTCGAGGAACGCTTCCTGCGCGGCGAACTGGGTAGCGCCTATGACGACTATGCCAGGCGGGTCCCGATGCTGGTGCCATTTACACCGGCCTGACGCAGCAAAACGAGTTGGACGGCAGCTCAGTTTGTCTTTCCTGCCACACTGCTTTGCTGGAAGTGTTCGACGGCCCCGTCGATTTGAAGCCAATCATGTTTCGACTGCTCGAAAACCGATCTGACTGGCGGCGGGTATTTGGGGTCTGCCAGCGCACCAACGGCAACGCCGATTAGCGACGGTAGCCTGTCGGCTCTCCAATAGACCGTCGAGCCGCAGTCTGGACAAAAGTAGCAGTGAACCTTCCCGCCACTGGCTGCATTCCGCGTGAACTCTTTCGCGGTTCCGGAAACGGCGACGGCGTCGACCGGATAGAAGGCGCCGACGCCAAATGGCGCGCCGGTTCTGCGTTGGCAGTCGAGACAATGACAGGCGACAACCAGTTTTGAAGATCCTGGAAGCGTCAGGGTGAGAGCGCCACAACTGCATCGGGCATCAAGCATTGGGAAAACCTCCGTTTCATGAAGCGAGACCATGTTGGGGTTCGAACTGAGACACTCCCGAAAACGCAGGGAGTGTGGAGTTTCAGGTCGGGCTGAGGGGGAGGGGAAGACAGGGCGGAGCAGCCAGACTGGGAGATCAGAGGACCCGGAACGGGTACCTCGCCGCCATTTGCAGGTCGGCTGAATATCAAGATGCCTAAAGCATTCTCAGCAGCGCGCCACCTATAGAATACCCCGCGCCAAACGCGCAGATCAACCCGAAATCGCCAGGCTTCATGTCGGCGTGGTTCTCCGACAGCGCGATGATGGCGCCGGCGCCGGCGGTGTTGCCGAGCCGCTCCAGCACCATCGGCGCGCGGTCGTGGTCGACCTCGTGGCCGAAGGCCAGTTTCAGGATCATCGCATTCATGCGGGCATTGGCCTGGTGCAGCCAAAAGCGCCGGATCGCTTGCGGCGTCAGCCCGTGCTCGCCGAGGAATTCGACGATGAATTTGTGCCCGGCAACGGTGACTTCCTTGAACACCTTGTTGCCGACCTGCTTGATCAGATTGCCTTCCAGGTTGATCATGTAGGGATCGTCCTGGGCGGTGCGGGTGTGATAGCCGAGATTGGTGCGGATGTTGTTGGACATCTGCGTCCAGGTGCGGGTGTCCAGAACCTCGAAGCGGCCCCGCCGCCTTTCGCCCTTGGCGAGCCCCTCGACCACCATCGACACCGAAGCGTCGCCGAAAATGAAATGCGTCTGCCGGTCGCGGAAATTGAGATGGCCGGTGATGATCTCGGGCGTCGTAATAAGCACGCGCTTGTGCGCCCCCGTCCGCACCAGATTGACCGCGATGTGCAGAGCCGCTGCCGCCGACGAGCAGCCGAGTCCCATGTCGAAGCCGGCGCCCTTGGTGCCCAGCGCCTCCTGCATCTCGATGGCGATCGCCGGATAGGGCCGCTGGTGATGCGAAGCCGAGCAGATCAGCAGGTCGATATCCCCGGGCTTCAGCCCGGCGTGGTCGAGCGCTTTGCGAGCTGAGGCGATGCCGAACTCGGCCTCCAGCGACAGCGCCTCGTCGGGCCGCGCCGGAATGCGCGGCGTCATCCGGGTCGGGTCGAGAATGCCTTCCCGCTCGATCACGTGCCGGGTCTGGACGCCCGAGGCATGGACGATGAAAGCGCTGTCGGATTTCGATAGCGGCGGCTCGTCGGTGCCCTCGCGACGCGCATTCTCCATGTCGACCCAGGCATTGAAGCTGGTGACCAGTTCTTCATTGGTGATCTTGGGTTCGGGGATTTCGACGCCGATGCCGCTGATGATGACGCGATGCATTTCCAGTCCGTCCCATGCGCAGGCGTTGCGGCTTCATGTGGGCGTCGAGAATGCCCGGCGCAACACTTTTCTCATACCGGCGAATTACGCCAACTCAAACCATGTCGGCTGAACCCCACCAGGCGCAGAGCCTGGTGTTGGTCTGCCGGTTGTTCCAGCACGCCACCTCCTGCCGCGCGGGCAATTGATCGCGATCTCACAACGAGGAAATGCGCATGGTGGCGAAATCGGGTCAAGCGTCCCGGCCCGGCGTGGCTAATCGTTTCTATGCGGCCTGTTTGGCAACAATGAAGAGCCTGGGAAAGCGCAACAGCACCTTGCCGTTCGCCGTTTTCGGATAGGCCTTGGCGATCTTCGCCGTGTAGTGATCGAGGAACATCTTTCGCTCGTCCGTTTCAAGCGGATCGAGAAACGGCTTCAGCCCGGTCGCCTTCACCCATTCGACGATGGCCTCGGCATCGGCCAGCGGATGATTGTAGGCGGTGTGCCAGATGTCGAGCCGTTCGGAGAATGGCGACAACAAATCATAGTAGAATGACACCGGCGGCAGCGGCCCGCGTGCCGCTCCGGCCATCTTTCCGGCGAACGGCATTTCGGCTGCCGTCTCGCGCATCAACTGGTGCGAGGGCTCACCGAGATTGTCCGGCATCTGGATGGCCAGCGCGCCGCCCGGCGCCAAAAAACCCATCAGCCGCTGGAAGACCGCGGGATGCTCCGGCAGCCACTGGAACACCGCATTGGCGAAGATCACGTTGACGGGCTCGGGCGGCTGCCACTTGGACGCATCCGCCAGGTCGAAGGTGACGCTCGGCAGGCGCGCCCTCGCCTTTTCGATCATGTCGGGAGAGGTGTCGAAGCCGCTCACCTGCGCATCCGGCCAGCGCTCGACCAGAAGTTCGGTCGAATTGCCCGGCCCGCAGCCGATATCGACGACCCGGCGCGGAAAATCCACCGGCACCTGCGCCACCAGGTCGCGCGCCGGCCGCGTGCGCTCGTCCTCGAACTTCAGATATTGGGCGGCGGACCAGTCAGCCATTTCAGCTCCTCAATCATCCGAGAACCCGCCCCCAAATCAATACCTTACCGCGTCAGCCTCTTATAGGTCATGCGGTGCGGATTGACGGCATCCGGTCCGAGCCGGCGGATCTTGTCCTGCTCGTAATCCTCGAAATTGCCCTCGAACCATTCGACATGGCTGTCGCCTTCGAAGGCGAGGATGTGCGTCGCCAGGCGATCGAGGAACATGCGATCGTGGGAGATGATGACGGCGCAGCCACCGAAATTTTCCAGTGCGTCTTCGAGTGCGGCCAGCGTTTCCGTATCGAGATCGTTGGTCGGTTCGTCGAGCAGCAGCACATTGCCGCCGGTCTTCAGCATTTTGGCAAGATGCACGCGATTGCGCTGGCCGCCGGAGAGATTGCCGACCTTCTGCTGCTGGTCGCCGCCACGGAAGTTGAACGACGCGCAATAGGCGCGGGTGTTGGCCTCGAACTTGCCGAGCTTGACCACTTCGGCGCCGCCGGAAATCTCTTCCCACACCGTCTTTGACGGATCGAGTGCGTCGCGGCTCTGGTCGACATAGCCGAGCTTGACGGTTTCGCCGATGCGGACCGAGCCGCCATCCGGCTTTTCCTGGCCGGTGATCATGCGAAACAGCGTCGTCTTGCCGGCGCCGTTCGGGCCGATGACGCCAACGATGCCGCCCGGCGGCAGCTTGAATTCCAGACCGTCGATCAAGAGCGTATCGCCAAAGCCCTTCGACAGGCCTTCCGCCTCGATCACCACATTGCCGAGCCGCTCGCCATGCGGAATGACGATCTGCGTATCGCTCGGACGCCGCTTGTCGGCTGCATCCAGGAGATCCTGGAACGCCTGGATACGCGCCTTGGACTTGGTCTGCCGGGCTTTCGGGCTGGACTGGATCCACTCGCGCTCGCGGCCGATGGCGCGCTGGCGGGCATCGTCCTCGCGGCCTTCCTGCTTGAGGCGCTTGGCCTTGGCTTCGAGGTATTTGGTGTAGTTGCCCTCATAGGGAATGCCGCGGCCGCGATCGAGTTCGAGGATCCAGCCGGTGACATTGTCGAGGAAGTAGCGATCGTGGGTGATGATCATCACGGCGCCCGGATAGGCGCGCAGATGCTTTTCAAGCCACGCCGTGGTTTCGGCGTCGAGATGGTTGGTCGGTTCGTCGAGCAACAGAAGGTCGGGTTGGCGCAGCAGAAGCTGGCAAAGCGCGACGCGGCGACGCTCGCCGCCTGACAGTTTGGTGACTTCCGAATCCTTGGGCGGGCAGCCGAGAGCTTCCATCGCCATCTCGACCTGCTGTTCGAGATCCCACAGGTTCAGCCGGTCCATCTCGTCCTGGAGCTTGGCCGACTCGTCGGCCGTCTCATCGGAATAGTTCATCATCAATTCGTTGTAGCGCTCGATGATGGCGGTCTTGGCGGCAACGCCTTCCATGATGTTTTCGAACACGGTCTTCTTCGGATCGAGCGCCGGCTCCTGCGCCAAATAGCCGACGGTGGCGCCTTCGGCCAGCCACGCTTCGCCGTTCCACTCCTTGTCGAGCCCGGCCATGATCTTGAGGATCGTCGACTTGCCCGAGCCGTTGGGGCCGAGGATGCCGATCTTGGCGTCGGGGTAGAAGGAGAGATGGATGTTTTCGAGCACCTTCTTGGTGCCATAGGCCTTGTTGAGGCCGGCCATGTGATAGATGAACTGGCGTGCCACGCGCGCTTTTCCTTGATCAGAATGGATGGAAGTTGCGCGCTATGTAGGCGATGCCGTGCCGAACGGCAATCGCTTTTGGCGCTTTGACGCTTTCCCCAGGCTGAAGCGCCGATCTTGTCAGCGAAGTTTTCGGATCGCTGCCAACCCGGCGAAAGCAGCGGTTAAGGATTCGCCGTCAAAACGGTATCGGATGGGAATCGCCGGCACGTGGCGATTCCCGCAGAGATCGGGATCGACGGCATTGCTGAACAGTTTCCTGCTCCTTGCCGAAGCGGTTCTCTACTTCGGCGTCATGGTCTCGCTCTTCCGTTTCAGGCACCGCATCGGCCTTGGCGTCTTCGTCTGCGCGCTCGGCGTCATGCATTTCCTGGAAACCTACCTCGCCAGCGTCTTCTACGTCGCTTTGCCCTTCGGCATGGTGTCACCGGGCTCCGCCGTGCTGTTTTCCGGCAAGCTGGTGATGCTGCTGTTGCTTTATCTCAAGGAGGACGCGGCCACCGTCCGCCAGCCGATCTACGGCCTGTTGCTCGGCAACGCGCTGATGATCGGGCTTGTGCTGATCCTGCGCCTGCATGCGATTTCGCCGCTTCCCGACGGCAAGCTTCCGGACATCGGCTTCATCGACGAGATGGGCTGGCTGATGGTCTGGGGCACGTCGCTGCTGTTCATCGACGCCATTCTGATCATCCTGCTTTATGAAAAGCTTGGGCGTTATCTTCGCCAGGCGCCTTTCACCCGCATCCTGATCTCCGTCGCTTGCGTGCTGACCTTCGACCAGGCGGGATTTTTCACCGCGCTGCATTTCGTCGCCGGCGCGCCGCTCCAGGTTTTCTTCGGCGGCTGGTTCGCCAAGATGGCCGCAGCGCTGACCTACAGCGCCATGCTTGTCGCCTATCTCCGCTGGTTCGAAACGCGGCAGATCGCGGCGCCACGTGGACTTTCCGACATCTTCGACACGCTGACCTATCGCGAGCGCTATGAGGCGCTGGTCAAGCATGTAGGCCGCGACGGCCTCACCGGCCTCTTGCATCGCGGCAGCTTCGAAACCGACGGTGAAACCGCCGTAGCAGCCAGCCTGCGCATGGCCAAGCCGCTCAGCCTGCTGATTATCGATGTCGACCACTTCAAATCGATCAACGACCGCTTCGGCCATGCCGAGGGCGACAAGGTCCTGAAAACCATTGCCGCTGTGCTGACCGAAGCCGTGGGCGCCGAGGGTCAGGTGTTCCGGATCGGCGGCGAGGAGTTCGCCATTCTCTGCGCCCGGCCGCATCCGGTCGCCAGATTGCTGGGCGAAAGCGTCAGGCACGCGGTCAAGGCATCCGCTAACACCAGAAAGTTCGACCTGACCGTCAGCGCCGGCGTCTCCACCGTCAGCGACAGCACGCAACGCCTTGCCGATCTTTTTGCCCTTGCCGACCAGCGCCTCTACAAGGCCAAGCTGACCGGACGCGACCGTGTCATCGGCGAACCCAATGCCGACAGGCTTGACGCATGGAACCGCTCAGAACAGGGCGCCGGCGGATAACGTCTTCACTGACCCGTTCGCCCACGGGCAGCCGACGGTCAGCCCTGCTTCTTTCGTTGCAAGGCGCCGACCCCAACTGAAACCGCCATCAGCGCGATCGCCAGCCATTTCAGCGCGGTGATGATCGGGCCGGCGTTGATGTCGTAGGCGATGAACAGAAGAATGCCCGGCACCAGCAGGCCGCACATGACGAGCATGATGCGATTGATCTGCCAGGACACTTTTGCCGCAAGGGCCTCGTCACCAGGTGCGGCGACCAATGCTGCGCGTATGGCTTGCGAGGCGACCAGCGCGCTTGAGAGGCGCATGGAAATCGGCAGGCCGAGCCCGATGATCAGAAACGCGCAGGCCGCCAGCAGCAGCGAGAACTTGAGCGCGCTGGTCTCGGCCGGCACCGGGAAAAGCAGCGTTGCCAGCGGCAGGAAGACGCAGAAAATGCCAAGCGCGGCAATGGCGATGAAGATCGCGGCATTGACCCAAGTGAACAGCTGGTAGGTGCCGGCGCCGATCGGCGCGGCAAGCGTTCGCATGCGCGCCCACTCCGGATCGGTGTAGGAAAAACCCGGCCATTCCATGCGACCGTCCCGGATTGCTGTCATGCCCCTGGCCCAGAACGCCAACCGCGCCAGCTCACTATTCGTGACGTCATTCATTGCCACCACCACCCAATAATGCGCACGACGCACGATAGCATCGGGCGCAGCCAAACCGACAGCCGGTGCCTACTGGAACCCGACCGGGTCGACGCCACCTTTCGGGCAACCGGCCTTGGTCGTCGGCGCGGAGGCGAGCATCAGGTCGCCCAATGAACTGTTCGGACCGATCGGACCGGTCAGGCCGAGCGTCAGCTCGCCGATCAGCCGTCTGCCGCTTGAAGGATCGACCAAACAGGAGACACGGACCCGCTCACCCGCACCGGCGCCGAAAGCGCTGTCGAAAGCGCTGCGGATCGCATCCGAGGTCAGCTGCTTGCCGACGTTTTTGGTGAACAGGTCGCGCACTGGCGAAGCGTTCACCGCGCGCATCAGGTTCAAGGCGTCGGCAAAATACTCCTGCTGGCTCTTGCCGTAGCAGGTGCCGTGCTTGATCCACTCATGCCGCTCGAGCTTGGAAGCCGTGCCCGGCATCACCTGGTCAAGCTCGGCTCGCGTAGTCGCATCGAGCTCGACCGCCGGCAGTTCCTTCCAGTGAGCGGGATTGTCGTTGGCCTTGTCGCTTGCCGGCACCTGGCAATAGAAATTGCTATTCGGCTGCGGCCACAGCCCGTGCAAGGTGAAATGCGTCGCGTCGAAACCGGCGCCGCTCTGGGCCTGGCATTCGGGCTTGCTCGATTTGGTTTCGCAGAACGCCGGCTGCCAGCTCAGCGCGAAGACATATTCGGGGTTTCCCGAGGCTGCCGGCTTGCCCTGGTCGGCCGGCGCGGTGGCCGCGCTGCCGCCGGAGACATGGCCGCAGCTGATCTTGACCCAGCGGCGCTCCGGATCGGCGCCGGGCACGCGGATGAGATAGTGGGTCGGCGCATCCTTGTTGCCCGCCAGCAGATCGTAGCTCTGCCCGGCCGCAGTCGAAACATTGCCGGGGTTCTTGCCGCTCTTGATGCCTTGCGTCGCCGGACAGGCGGCATCGGCCACGAAGGAGCCGCTCATCTTCACATCGGCTTGCGCCACGCCTGTGCCAGCCAGTGCAAGAAACACCGCACCCCATATCGCCGATATCCGCATTCCAGCACTCCTAACGATTCAGTCGGGCAACCTAGAACTTGCGACATGTCAGAATTACGATTTCTTTCGCCTGTCGCAAAAACAATCGCTGCAGCGCCTGTCCGTCATACCTCACGAATGGTTGATCAGGATCAGCCCGCCTCCACCCGCTTCGTCAGTGTACGCAGCAGATCAAGCGAGGCTTTCAGCACCTCGGCGTCCAAGCCCTCGGAAATCAGGTTCGCCCAAACGTGCTGGCGGCTGCCGATATCCTTGATCGCGGCCCAGCCGGCATCGGTCATCGACAGCAGCTTGGCGCGGCGATGCGCCGGATTGTCGGCGTAAGCGGCAAGGCCCTCAGCGGCCAGTATGTCGGCCAGCCGCTGCACGCTCTGGCGCGCGAGACCCATGTCGCGGGCGATGTCGGCCACGGATTTCGGCTCCTTCAGCACCGCACCCAGAACCTGCCAGCGCGCCGCCGTCAGCCCGGTTGGAGCGGCCAGCCGGTCGGCCGCTTCCAGAAAACTGCCGTTCAGTCTGAAGACAGCAAGCACCAGTTCTGTGAGCGTATCCCCGGCTTCGGTCCTGGTCGTCATTCGTAGCCGGCCTCGATGGTCGCGATGAATGTGTTGACGGCTTCGGCCACCACTTCGGGCTTGTCAAGCATCACCCAATGGCCGCTGTCCGTGACCACTTGGTGCGGAATGTCGGTGCGAAGCCGGTAGAGCGCTGCCGGATTGTCATTGGCCTCGGTGGCCAGCACCAGCATCGGCCCGCGATAGGCGTTGAGCGTCGGTTCCGGATTCCATTCGGCCAGTGCCTTGCCCACTCCTGCCCTCGCTGCCGGATCGACCACGGCCGCATCAGCCAGAACACGCTGGCGGACAGCCGTGTTGGAGCCGGCAATCGAGGTGTAGTAGGCGTTCAAGGCATCAAGGCTGTGCGGACCGGCCAGATCGCGCACAAAGCCCTCGCGGATCTCCTTTGGCAGTGCACGCGGATCGGTCGCCGGATCGACGAACAAAATGCCGGCGACCCGGTCGGCATGGCTGGCGGCATAGGCCAGCGCCACCCCGCCACCACCGCTGTGAGCGACAAGGACAAACCGCTTCAAGCCGAATGCATCTGCCACCGCCCCGACATCAGCCGCCCGGCCGTCATAGCCATAGTCACGGTCCTGCGCCGGTGCGGATGCGCCGTGGCCACGAAAGTCGAAGGCAACCGCGTCGCGGCCATCGGCAGTCAGGTGCATGACCCGGTCCCACTGCGAAGCCCGGCTGCAATCGCCATGCAGGAATAGGATCGGCAAGCCATTGCCGCTGTTAAGACTATAGGTGGCAAGCTGGCCCTGCGGGCCGGGAATGGTGGACGTCGTCATGGTCATCTCCTTGGTTTCCTGACTGAACGCGGCAAGGGCTGGCAACAGGATTGCCGTGGTGGAGGCGAAGCTCGCCAGCAAGATTGCGCGCCGCGAAATGGTCGAAGTGGTTTTCATGATCACGCTCCATTTGACAGCATCCTGTCATAAAATCATATTGACAGCATGCTGTCAATCTCTCCTAAGTGGGAAGGTGACATCCCTTGACGTTGATCGCGCCGTCGCCCAACAGTCGCCGACGGAGCGAGACATGCCATTTGACAAGCAGACGACGCTGGCCTCACCGACCGGGGCCGCGCTCAACCTCTATGTGAAGCACGCGACAGGCGCCGCGCGCGCCGTCGTCCAAGTCAATCACGGGTTGGCCGAGCATGCCGCGCGCTATGCCCGCTTCGCCGATTTCCTTGGCGAGCGCGGCTACCATGTCTACGCGCATGATCATCGCGGCCACGGCGCCACCAGGGCGCCCGACGCCCCGCTGGGCAGGTTCGCCGACACGCAGGGTGGCGCCAAGGTCATCGCCGATGTCGTCGCCGTCCATGATCTCATCGCCAGGGAGCAGCCGGGCCTGCCGGTCATTGTCTTTGGCCATTCCATGGGCGCGTCTGTGGCGCTGAATTTCGTCCTGCGCCACTCCGCACGCATCCATGCCGCCGCCATCTGGAACGGCAATTTCTCCGCCGGTCTGCTCGGCCAGGTGGCTCTGGGCATTCTTGCCTGGGAGAAATTCAGGCTGGGTTCCGACGTGCCGTCGCGCGTGCTGCCCAGACTGACCTTTCAGGCCTGGGGCAAGGCCGTGCCCAATCACCGCACGATGTTCGACTGGCTGTCGCGCGACGAGGCAGAGGTGGCCAAATACATCGCCGATCCGCTGTGCGGCTGGGATGCATCGGTGTCGATGTGGCAGGACATCGTCCAGATGGCACTCAACGGCGGCGGCAACCGCAATTTCGCGACCGTGCGGCGCGACCTGTTCGTCAATCTGGTAGGCGGTGAGAAGGACCCGGCCTCGGATGGCGGCAAGGCGGTCCGCCATCTCACCGGGCGCATGCACATGATGGGCTTTTCGAATCTCGTTTCAAAGGTTTACGCCGAGACCCGCCACGAAAGCCTCAACGAGGTGAATCGAGATATCATCATGGACGATTTCGCCCTATGGGCCGACGGCGTACTGAAACCCTGACCGGTTGGCCCATTGCAAGGGCCGTGACAGCAGCGATAGGGATTGATAGAGGCTGCGCTTTCGAGCAATCACGGTGATCCATGACTGAGCCTCCGCTGAAAGGCATCCGCGTCATTGAACTGGCCCGCATCCTTGCCGGGCCATGGGCGGGACAGTTGCTTGCCGATCTCGGCGCCGACGTTATCAAGGTCGAGAGCCCGGACGGCGGCGACGACACCCGCAAATGGGGTCCACCCTTCGTCATGAGCCATGACGGCGAGAACCTGTCGGCCGCCTACTATCATTCCTGCAATCGCGGCAAGCGCTCCATCGCTGTCGATTTCTCGACGCCGGAGGGAGCCGAGACCGTACGCCGGCTGGTGGCGCCCGCAGACGTGCTGATCGAGAACTTCAAGCTCGGCGGTCTCAGGAAATACGGGCTCGACCATGACAGCCTGCGCAAGATCAACCCGCGTCTTGTATATTGTTCGATCACCGGTTTCGGCCAGGACGGGCCTTACGCGCCCCGCGCCGGCTATGATTTCATCATCCAGGCCATGGCCGGCATGATGTCGATCACCGGCGAGGCCGGCCGTGAGCCGCAAAAGGCCGGCGTCGCCATCTCGGACATTTTTACCGGCCTCTACTCGGTCATAGCCATCCAGGCAGCCCTTCGCCATGCCGAGAAGACCGGCGAAGGCCAGCACATCGACATGGCGCTGTTCGACACTCAGATCTCGGCGCTCGGCAACCAGAACCTCAACTATCTGGTCTCCGGCAAATCTCCGGTGCAGATGGGCAACGCGCATATGAACATCGCGCCCTACGAGGTTGTGCCGGTCCGGGACGGCCACATCATCCTGGCGGTCGGCAATGATGGCCAGTTCGCCAAATTCTGCGCCGCCGTCGGGCTCGACGACCTGCCGGCGAACCCCGATTTCGCCACCAATCCGGCCCGGGTCGCCAACCGGGCGAAATTGCGCGAACGCATGATCGACGCGCTGAAGATTTTTGATCGCGATCCATTATTGGCAAAGCTGGAGGCGGCAAGCGTGCCGGCCAGTCCGATCAACACTATCGGCCAGATGTTTGCCGATCCGCAGACCATCGCGCGTGGCATGCGGCTCGACCTCGATGACGGCCATGGCAATCTTTTGCCCTCGGTGCGCGCGCCGATGGTGATGTCCGGCACACCGCTGGTCTATGAGCGCCCCTCGCCGCGCCTGGGCGAACACACCGAAGAAATTCTTGCTGAGCTGGAGAGATCAGGACAATGAAGACCGGCGGACAACTGATCGTCGACGCGCTCGAAGCCAACGGCACCGACCGCATCTATTGCGTGCCTGGCGAATCCTACCTCGCCGTGCTCGACGCGCTGCACGATTCAGCGATCCGCACCATCGTCTGCCGCCAGGAAGGCGGTGCCGCGATGATGGCTGACTGCCATGGCCGCCTGACCGGCAAGCCCGGCATCTGCTTCGTCACCCGCGGCCCCGGCGCCACCAACGCCTCGGCCGGCATTCACATCGCCATGCAGGATTCGGTTCCCGTCATCCTGTTCATCGGCCAGGTCGCCAGCCACGCCAAGGAACGCGAGGCCTTTCAGGAAGTCGACTATAAGCGCTTCTTCGGCGATATCGCCAAATGGGTGGTCGAGATCGACGACGCCTCGCGTATTCCCGAATTCGTCACCCGCGCCTTCGCGGTGGCGACATCAGGCCGTCCCGGCCCGGTGGTCATCTCGCTGCCGGAAGACATGCTGACAAGCCTGGTCGAAGCACCCGCTGCCTTGCCGCATACGCCCGTCGAAACCCGGCCCGGCGAGGCCGAGCTCGACACGCTGGAAAAGCTGCTCGGCAAGGCCAAGCGGCCCTTCGTCATTCTTGGCGGCACGCGCTGGGATGCAGAAGCCGTCGCGCAAATACGCACGATCGCCGGGGCCTGGTCGCTGCCGGTCGGCTGCTCCTTCCGCCGGCAGATGCTGTTCGATCATCTGCACCCGAACTATGCCGGTGATGTCGGCATCGGCATCAACCCCAAGCTGGCGACGGCGATCAAGCAGGCCGACCTTGTCCTGCTCATCGGCGGCCGCATGGGCGAAATGCCTTCCTCCGACTACACGCTGCTGAAAAGCCCCTATCCCGACCAGACGCTGGTCCATATCCATGCCGATGCCGGCGAGCTTGGCCGCGTCTACCGGCCGACGCTGGCGATCAACGCCTCGCCATCCGCCTTTGTCGAAGCCTTTGCCAGGCGCAAGCCTTCCGGCGAGCCGGCATGGGCGACTGAGACGCCGAAACTTCATGCCGTCTATCTCGACTGGTCGACGCCGCCGGAAAGCGGTCCCGGCTCCGTCCAGATGGGGCCGATCATGAATTACCTGGAAAAGATGCTGCCCGACGACGCCATCCTTACCAACGGCGCCGGCAACTACGCCACCTGGGTGCATCGCTTCCACCGCTTCCGACGCTTCGCCACCCAAGGCGCGCCGACCTCAGGCTCGATGGGTTACGGCACACCGGCGGCGGTTGCCGCCAAAGAGCTGTTCCCGGACCGCGATGTCATCGCCTTTGCCGGCGACGGCTGTTTCCTGATGAACGGGCAGGAATTTGCCACCGCCGTGCAATACGACCTGCCGATCATCGTCATCGTCGTCAACAACGGCATTTACGGCACCATCCGCATGCATCAGGAGCGCGAATATCCCGGCCGCGTCGTCGCCACGGATCTCAAAAATCCCGACTTCGCGGCTTTGGCCCGCGCCTATGGCGGCCATGGCGAGACGGTCGAGAAGACCGCCGACTTCGCCCCGGCTTTCGAGCGTGCCCGCGCCAGCGGCAAGCCGGCGATCGTCGAGATTAGGCTCGACCCGGAGGCGATCACGCCGACGCGGACCATGACCCAGATCCGCGACAAGGCCTGACGAAACAAAAAGGGGCGGTCGCCCGCCCCTTTTGTCAACTCGTCTTGCGCTACTTCGCCGCCTCGATCTGCCCGCGGATCTCGCCGTCCTTGTTGGCGGCGGTGTGGACATTGACGTAATAGTTGCCGGCCGCCAGGTCGGCGGCCTGCGCGTCGGTCAGCTCCGCCGAACCCTTGATCGGGCTCTTGAGCTTGCCTTTGAACGGGATGACGGGAGGTGCGCTCGCACCCACCGCCGCCGGACCGTGAATATGCGCGGCCGTCGCCGCCCCGCTGAGGCCGGAATATTTGACGTTCCAGCTCAGCTTCTTCTTGGCGGTGTCGAAGGTGAAGGTTGCGGTGCCTTTGCCCTTGGTGGTGACGGGTGGGCTCTGCTGGCTGCCATCGAGCGTCGCCTTGTACTTCACCACCTCGGCCATGGCCGGGGATGCGAGCAGGAAAGCCGTCGAAATGGCCAGCGCCGAAAGCACTGGCAGGAAAGAGTGTGTGCGCATGAAGAACCTCCGATTGGCTTGTCGCATACGTCGCTGCCCCCGGCACGCGCATACCTCAACGCAACGGCTGGGCGGCGCAATGTTTCCCTGCACACGTTTTTGTGACTGGGAAACCATCAAAAAGGGGCGGTCACCCGCCCCTTTCCAGCTTCCAGAAGAAGCCGTCAGACGGCCGCGAGCGCCTGCGTCAGATCGGCGATCAGATCGTCCGGGTGCTCGACACCGATGGAGAGTCTGACCGTGGTCTCGAGCACGCCGATGCGCTGGCGCACATCGAAGGGAATACCCGAATGGGTCATGGCCGCCGGATGGCTGGCCAGCGATTCCGTTCCGCCCAGGCTCACCGCCAGCTTGAAGATCTGCAGCCCGTTGAGAAAGGCGAAAGCCGCCTTCTGCCCGCCCCTTATGTCGAACGAGAAAGTCGAGCCGGCGCCGGTGCACTGTGCGAGATAGGCGCGGCCCGCTTGCGTATCCTCGCCCAGGAACGGCAGGTAATGCACCTTCTCGACCTTGGCATGATCGCGCAGGAATTCGGCGACCATGCGCGCATTGTCGTTCGCCCGCTCCATGCGGATCGACAGCGTTTCCAGCGAGCGGCCGAGCATCCAGCAGGAATGCGGGTCGAGCTGCGTGCCGATAGCGCCGCGCAGCGCCTTGATCGGCTTGGTGACCGCCTTGCTGCCCATGGCCGCACCGGCGATCAGATCGGAATGGCCGCCGACATATTTGGTCAGTGAATAGACGGAAACGTCGGCGCCGTGTTCGATGGGCCGCTGAAACACTGGGCCGAGCAGCGTGTTGTCGCAAACGATGATCGGCGCCACACCTTGCCTGGCGCCGATCTCGTCGGCGATCTTCCGCATCAGCGCGATATCGACCAGGCTGTTGGTCGGATTTGACGGCGTCTCGATCAGAATGACCGAGACGCGGCCTTTCGCGACGGCAGCTTCGGCAGCCGCGCGCACCGCCGTCTCGTCGACACCATCGGCGAAGCCGACGGCGCCGATGCCGAAGCCGGAAAGCGTGCGCGTCAACAGCGTCTCGGTGCCGCCATAGAGCGGCTGCGAATGCAGGATGACATCACCCGGGCGGGCATAGGCCAGCAATGTCGTGGCGATCGCCGACATGCCTGACGAAAACAGGATGCAGGCATCCGTCCCCTCATAGATCGCTAGCCGGTCCTCGACGATCTCTGAGTTGGGATGGTTGAAGCGCGAATAGACCAGACCGGACGCCGTGCCACTCGGCGGTTCCTTGCGGCCGGACGTGTAGTCGAAGAAGTCGCGCCCCTCTTCGGCCGACTTGAACACGAAGGTCGAGGTCAGGAACACCGGTGGCTTGACCGCGCCCTCGGAAAGCTGCGGATCGAAGCCATAGCTCAGCATCAGCGTCTCCGGGTGGAGCTTGTGGTTGCCGATATGGGTTTTCGAAGGGCGTGGCGCGGGCATGGCTGTTTCCTGCTTCTCGAGTGATATCGCGCGGCAATTTATGCGATCTCCGGCACGCAGTCCTTGCTATTTCCGGGCTGCCATGGCTGCATTTGCGCAACGAATTGCTGAAAGAGCGCAAAAATGCAGCAGAAGATAGCCGATGATTTCGACCGCAAGATCCTGCATGAACTGCGGGCCGACGCGCGCATCACCAACAACGAGCTTGCCGAGCGCATCGGCCTGTCGCCGTCGCCTTGCCTCAGGCGCGTGCGGCGGCTGGAGGAAACCGGTGTCATCCGAGGCTACACCACGTTGATCGATCCCGCCGCCTTCGGCTGGAGCATGGTCGCCATCGCCACCGTCCGGCTCAGCCGCCAGAACGAAGACGAGATCGTCATGTTCGAGGACGCGATCCGCGGCTGGGAAGAGGTGCTGGAATGCCACCTCGTCACTGGATCGCGCGACTATGTGCTGAAAGTGGTGACGGGCAGCCTCGAACAGTATGAGCGCTTCATCAAGGAAAAGATCGCGCGGCTGAAATGCGTCGCCTCGATCGAGACCAGCTTCGTCATGAACACCATAAAGGAACGGCGCCTCTGACAATGCATGTCGCCCAAAAGTGGGCAGCGGTTTTGGGGACAACGACTGCATCAAACAAAGAAAGAGAGCGGTTCTTTCGAACCGCTCTCTCAGAGGCGCCGTTTTTGAGATCGGAATACTGCCAGGCTTATTTGATCGCCTTGTCGGTGATGGCGGTCGTATAGGCGCCGGTCGGCTCCTTAGTGATGATCTTCTGGTCGAGCAGCGCCTTGGCGGTGCGTTCGTAGGTCGCCGGATCGAGCTTGCCGTCTGCATTGTCGACCAGCTTGGCGACTTCGCCCATCATGCGCTTCTGGTGGTTCTCGTCCTGGCCGCCATTGTCCATGACGATGCCTGCCGCCTCGTCATTGTTGTCGACGGCGTATTTCCAGCCCTTCATCGACGCGCGCACGAAACGCACCATCTTGTCTTCGAAGGCCGGATCCTTGAGCTTGTCTTCCGAGGCATAGAGCCCGTCTTCAAGCAGATCGTTGCCCATGGCCGAGTAGTTGAACACCGTCAGCTGATCCGGCTTGTAGCCAGCGTCGATCAGCTGCCAGTACTCGTTGTAGGTCATGACCGAGATGCAATCCGCCTGCTTCTGGATCAGCGGCTGCACGTCAAAGCTCTGCTTCAGCACGGTGACGCCATCGGCGCCGCCTTCGGTCTTCAGGCCAAGCTTGTTCATCCAGGCATAGAACGGATATTCGTTGCCGAAGAACCAGACGCCGAGCGTGTGGCCCTTGAAGTCGGCTTCGGTCTTGATCGGGCCGTCCTTCGGGCAGACCAGCTCCATGCCGGCCTTCTTGAACGGCTGCGCGATGTTGACCAGCGGCACGCCCTTTTCGCGTGCGGCCAGTGCGCCGCCCATCCAGTCGACGATCACGTCGGCGCCACCACCGGCAATCACCTGCTCGGGCGCAATGTCGGGACCGCCCGGCTTGATCTCGACGTCGAGGCCTTCGGCTTCATAAAAACCCTTGGCCTTGGCGACATAGTAGCCGGCGAACTGAGCCTGCGTGACCCATTTCAGCTGCAACGTCACCTTGTCGGCGGCCATGGCCTGGAACGCAGCAAGCGACATCGCGCCGGCCAGCATCGGAATAATCAGTTTTTTCATGTTTTTACCCTCTGAAGTTAACACCCTAAACCCACCGCCCCTATCCACCACGGACAGAGGGATGCCAAAACGTGACGGCTCTCTCGAAAAGAGCGACCACGCCATAAAAGACCGAACCCGCAAGTGCTGCAACTGCGATTTCGGCCCAGACCATGTCGATGTTCATCCGCCCGACCTCGGTCGAAATACGGAATCCCATGCCGACCACCGGCGTACCGAAGAACTCGGCGACGATGGCGCCGATCAGCGCCAGCGTCGAGTTGATCTTCAGCGCGTTGAAGATAAAGGGAGCGGCGGCCGGCAGCCTGAGCTTGAACAGCGTCTCCCAGTAGCCGGACGCATAAGTGCGCATCAGGTCGCGCTCCATGTGACCGGAGGCGGTAAGTCCGGCGACCGTGTTTACCAGCATCGGGAAGAAGGTCATGATGATGACCACCGCCGCCTTGGACTGCCAGTCGAAGCCGAACCACATGACCATGATCGGCGCCACGCCGATGATCGGCAGCGCCGAGACCATGTTGCCGATCGGCAGCAGGCCGCGGCGCAGGAACGGCACGCGGTCGGCCGCGATGGCCACGAGGAAGCCTGCGCCGCTGCCGACGATATAGCCGAAGATCACCGCCTTGAAGATGGTCTGCCTGACGTCCGCTCCCAGCACCGGCAGGGAGCCGGCAATGCGCGCGCCGATGGCGCTTGGCGGCGGCAGCAGGATGAAGGGGATGCCGGCGCCACGTGTGATCGCCTCCCAGAGGATCAGGATCCAGGCGCCGAAGATGGCAGGGATGATCAGGCGCAGTACCGTCTTCGCCCAATTCGCGACAGGGCGCAGGGAAGACAGCACCGCCACGCAGCGCCATCCCAGAAGCCACGCAGCGGCGAGCACCAGGAAATACGGCGCCAGTGCCGCACCTTCGAACCCGTTTATTCCCGTGATCAACAGCCAGGCGGTGAGATGCGCGCCGACGAACAGCACCAGAGCTTCAACTATGGCCGGCAGCTTGGTCATCGAGACTAACGCTGCGATCACAAGCAGGCCGTACATCAACCCCTTCGTCACCAGATAGGGATAGTCGAAGGATGCTTCAGGTTGCGCCAACGCCGCCGCTTCCGGCTTCGACATCGCGCCAAGCGCGATTGCGATCAGGCACAAGAGGATCGCCAGCACCGTCTGCCAGGAGGGCTTCAGCCAGTTCATGCCGGCCTCCCGCCCATGGCGCGGTCGACGATGCGCCCGGCGATGCCGACCACCATGACCAGCAACGCCGCCACCACCGAACCGGCAACCAGCGTCGACCAGATATCGATGGATTGGCTGTAATAGGCACCTGCCAGCAGCTTGGCGCCAATGCCGGCGACAGCACCCGTCGGCAGTTCGCCGACAATGGCGCCGACCAGGCTCGCCGCCACAGCCACCTTCATCGAGGTGAACAGGAACGGCACCGAAGCCGGCGCCCGCAATTTCCAGAAGGTCTGCGAACCGCTGGCATTGTAGGTGTGCATCAGGTCGAGATGCATGATCTCGGGCGAGCGCAGCCCCTTCACCATGCCGACGGCCACTGGGAAGAACGACAGATAGGTCGAGATCAACGCCTTCGGGATCAGCCCACTGATGCCGATCGCCCCCAGCACGACGATGATCATCGGCGCCACCGCCAGGATCGGAATGGTCTGCGAGGCTATGATCCACGGCATCAGGCTGCGGTCGAGCGTCGCCACATGCACGATGCCGACCGCAATGATGATGCCGAGCGCTGTGCCGAAAGCGAAACCGAGCAGCGTCGACGACAGCGTCACCCAGGCATTGTAGACGAGGCTGCGGTTCGAGGTGATGGGCCGCAGGAAAGTGTTTTCAAAAAAGTTCACCGCAACCTGGTGCGGCGCCGGCAATGTCGGCTTCGGCTGTGACAGCGTCTTGCCGATGAATTCGACGACCCCCGGCGCCTCATTGGAGCGGCGGTCGAGATCGCGCTGGAACGGCGCGTTGAGGACAACGGCCATGATGTACCAGAGGATCACCACGCCAGCGAGGATCGAGGTCACGGGGATGAGCTTGTCGCGGAAAGAGTCCATCTAGCGGGCCTCGCAAGCGAGGCGCCCGCCCCGCGTAACGCGGGCGGCCCACCACGCCTTCGTCATCCTAGGGCGAAGCAGGCGCGAAGCGGCCTGCGTAGACCCTAGGATCCATGCTGTGACGTTGGCCGAAGGGTCAAAACGGTTGAGAATACCCAGCAAGCACGACGTCGCGGAAGGTGGTGTATTCTGCACCGTTGCGGGGCGCGAAGGTAACGGCATGGATCCTAGGGTCTGCGCCGCGTCGCTTCGCTCCTTGCTTCGCCCTAGGATGACGAAGGCATGGGTGGCCGCCCGGTCTGCGCACGCCGCTTCGCGGCTGGTTTGCCCTAGGATGACGAAGGCGTGGTTGGCCGCTCCCTCGTGAGGCGGAGGCAGAAGCCCGGTCTGCATCCCCTCAATCATCGTAGCTATGCCCTGCCCGCAGCCCGTCGCGCACGCGCGCTGCGATCGCCAGAAACTCCGGCGTCTCGCGGATGTCGAGCGGCCGCTTCTTCGGCAGGGTCGATTCGATGATGTCGCTGACCCGGCCCGGCCGCGGCGACATGACGACGATCCGCGTCGACAGATACACCGCCTCCGGAATGGAATGCGTGACGAAGCAGATGGTCTTGTTGGTGCGTTCCCAAAGCTCCAGCAGCTGTTCGTTGAGATGGTCGCGCACGATCTCGTCCAGCGCGCCGAACGGCTCGTCCATCAGCAAAAGATCGGCATCGAAGGCGAGCGCGCGGGCGATCGAGGCGCGCTGCTGCATGCCGCCGGAAAGCTGCCAGGGATATTTCTTCTCGAAGCCTGAGAGGTTGACGAGGTCGAGCGTGCGCTTGATCCGCTCGGCTTGCTCCGTTTTGGACAGGCCAATGATCTCCAGCGGCAGCCCCACATTGCGCTCGATCGTGCGCCACGGAAACAGCGCCGCCGCCTGGAAGACGTAGCCATAGGCACGCTTTTCGCGCGCCTGCTCGGGCGTCATGCCGTTGACCGAGATCGTTCCCGAGGTCGGTTTCTCCAGGTCGGCGATGACGCGCAGCAAGGTGGTCTTGCCGCAGCCGGACGGTCCGATGAAGGAGACGAATTCACCCTTGCCGATGGTCAGGTCGACATTGGACAGCGCCTGAACCGGACCGTCATTGGTCTGGAAGGTCAGGCCGAGTTTGCTTGCCGAAACGACGGCTGGCGAAGTCCCTGTCATCGGCTGCAGCCTGCCGTTTCCCGCCGCTGCGGCGCAGACTGAAATCCGATTGATTTTGCCCCGGTGTTGCTTTCCACTCGCCTTGCCCCATCAGATAGACGCCCGGAGTTACCCCGATGTCGCCCAAACCCACTTGTCATCTTATCCGCCCTGAAAGCACTTACCAAGGTAAGCAGGGATTGACCTATTTCGCCGGCATCGCCACGGAGTCGGTCGGCTCCTCCGGCATCTGCATGCATGTGCTCACCATGCCGCCCGGCGCCCGCGCCAAGGCGCATCTGCATGAGAACCATGAAACCGCGATCTATGTGCTCTCCGGCGAAGTCCATACCTGGTATGGCGATCGGCTCGAGAACCACATCGTCGTCAAGGCCGGCGACCTCTTCTACATTCCCGCCGGCGTACCGCATCTGCCGGCCAATCTGAGCAACGCCCCGTCCTCGGCCGTCATTGCCCGCACCGATCCCAACGAACAGGAAAGCGTCGTCCTGCTGCCGGAACTGGATGCGCTGGTCGCCTGAGGCCGGGGCAGAAGCCGTCATCGGCATCGGGACACTTCCCCCATGACATTGCCGTCGGCATCGGCAATCACCAGTTTCTTGGCGTTCTTCGGGCTGCGTTTGACGGTAAACTCGCTTGGCGACTGGCCGTCTTCGCCTTCCGCTTCGCACTGCGCCTTGATGGCAAGCGAGCCATCGGGTTTCGCCTGCTTATCTGTGAAGGTGCAGGCGCTTGCCGCGGTGATCAAATCGGTGCCCGTCAACAGCAGCATATCCTCGGCGTAGACTTCCTGGCCGTTCTTGTTGATGCAGCCGGACTTGTTGCCATAGGGCTTGGACAGGTCGATCGCCTCCGCCGAAGCCGAGCCCGCCGCCAGCACGACAATCATCGAAATGGACAGACCAAAACCGCGCAAGCTCATCCCCCTGGTGCCCAAATTCACAAACATGATTGCAATGGCCCCATTTCTTCAAGGCCGGGAATGGTGACGAAGAAGCCGTCCTCACCCCTATTGGTGACCACAATTGTTTCGGTCGTCGTCCCCGCCTCGCCCTCCGCGGAACAGGTTGCATCAAGCGATTGGGCGCCCGGCACTGAGGTCAATCGCTGTTCGAACCGGCAACCACTGCCATAGGTCTCGATGCCTTCGGCGGTCAAAACGATATACGCATCGCTGTCCTGATAACCCGCCTTGACGCCGGCACAGCCGACATCATTGCCCCAGGAGCCAGCCAGCACGCCAGCCGCCGTTGCCGGGCCGCCGGCCATGGTTGCTACCACCAGTGAAATGAGCGCTGCCGTGTTGGCCAAGCTCAAACCCCGGTCGCCGGAATGCCGGTACGCTCGACCTTGCGCGGCGCAGAAATTTCCTTCCAGGTCGACAGCGCCCGATTGACTGCGGCATTCGGCTCGCGGCCGACGAATTCGCCATGGCCGGGCTTGGCCTTGACCTCGGCTTCCTGGATCGACAGTTCGCCACGCGAGAACACGAAGCGCGGCAGGCCGGTCACCTCAAAACCTTCGAAGACGTTGTAGTCGATCACCGATTGCTGCTTCTTGGCCGAAATCTTCTTCTTGCGTTTCGGATCCCAGACGACGAGGTCGGCGTCCGCGCCTTCGACGATGGCGCCCTTCTTCGGGTACATGTTGAGGATCTTGGCGATGTTGGTCGAGGTCACCGCGACGAACTCGTTCATCGTCAGCCGGCCGGTGTTGACGCCGGTCGTCCACAGCACCGGCATGCGGTCCTCGAGCCCGCCGGTGCCGTTCGGGATCTTGGTGAAGTCGCCGACGCCGTTGCGTTTCTGCTTGGTGGTGAAAGCGCAATGGTCGGTCGCCACCACTTGCAGCGATCCCGCCTGCAGGCCGGCCCACAGCGAATCCTGATGCGATTTGTTGCGGAAGGGCGGGCTCATCACGCGGCGTGCCGCATGGTCCCAGTCCTTGTTGAAATATTCGCTCTCGTCGAGCGTCAGGTGCTGGATCAGCGGTTCGCCGAAGACGCGCATGCCCTTCTGCCGCGCCCGGCGAATGGCTTCGTGCGCCTGCTCGCAGGAGACATGCACGATATAGAGCGGCACGCCGGCCATATCGGCGATCATGATGGCGCGGTTGGCCGCCTCGCCTTCCACTTCCGGCGGCCGCGAATAGGCGTGTCCCTCCGGCCCATTGTTGCCCGCGGCCAAGAGCCTTTGCGACAGAGCGGCGACCACGTCGCCATTCTCGGCATGCACCAGCGGCAGCGCGCCGAGATCGGCACAGCGCTGGAACGACGCATACATCTCGTCGTCGTCGACCATCAGCGCGCCCTTGTAGGCCATGAAATGCTTGAACGAGGTGATGCCTTTGTCGACGACGGTCGCCATCTCGTCGAACACCTGCTTGCCCCACCAGGTGATCGCCATGTGGAAGGAATAATCGCAGGCAGCCTTCGAGGTCTTGTTGTCCCACATCTGCAAGGCCTCGAGCAGCGATTGCTGCGGCGCCGGCAAGCAGAAATCGACCACCATCGTCGTGCCGCCAGCAAGGGCGGCGCGGGTGCCGGATTCGAAATCGTCGGCAGAATAGGTGCCCATGAACGGCATTTCGAGATGGGTGTGCGGATCGATGCCGCCGGGCATGACGTAGCAGCCGGTGGCGTCGAACTCATGGTCGCCATGCAGGTCCGGCCCGATGGCGATGATCTTGCCGTGCTTGAAAAGCACGTCCGCCTTCCAGGTGCGGTCAGCGGTAACGACGGTGCCGTTCTTGATGACTTTCGACATTTTCTTGTTCCCCTGTTCTCTTCGCGCTTCTTTGCGAGCGGCGTTGGAATCCAGATTTCTAGCTCACTCCACGATGATGGCCGTCTCCACCACCGCATGGAACAGCACGTCGGCACCGGCCGACGCCCATTCCTTGGAGATGTCCTCGGCCTCGTTGTGGCTGAGACCGTCGACGCAGGGGCACATCACCATGGCCGTGGGCGCAACGCGATTGATCCAGCAGGCGTCGTGGCCGGCGCCGGAGACGATGTTGCGGTGGGAATAGCCAAGCCGGTCGGCGGCATCGCGGATCGCCTTGACGCAGCCAGCATCGAAGGTGACCGGGTCGAAATGGCCGACCTGTTCGATCTTGTACAGGATGTCGAGCGCCTCGCAGATCGTGTCGATGCCCTCGCGGATGCGGCCATCCATGGCGTCCAGCACTTCCTTTTCCGGCGAGCGTATGTCGACGGTGAAGACGGTGCGGCCGGCGATGATGTTGCGCGAGTTCGGAAAGACTTCCATGTGGCCGACCGCACCAACGGCGTCGGGCTGGTAGTCCATGGCGATCTCGTGCACCAGCTCGATCACCCGCGCCATGCCAAGCCCTGCATTGCGGCGCTTGGGCATCGGCGTCGAGCCAGTATGCGCCTCCTTGCCGGTCAGCGTCACCTGCAGCCATTTCAGCCCCTGGCCGTGGGTGACGACGCCGATGTCGATGCCTTCGTCCTCGAGGATCGGCCCTTGCTCGATATGCAGCTCGAAGAAGGCGTGGATCTTGCGATCGCCGACCTTCTCGGTGCCTTTCCAGCCGATGCGCTCCAGCTCCTCGCCGAATTTCTTGCCCTGCTTGTCGACATGTTGGTAGACGTCGGCTTGGTCGAGCACGCCGGCGAAAACGCCGGACGCCATCATCGCCGGGGCAAAGCGCGAGCCTTCCTCATTCGTCCAGTTGGTGACGACGATCGGATGTTTGGTCTTGATGCCTAGATCGTTGAGCGAGCGCACCACTTCCAGCCCGCCCAGCACGCCGAGCACACCGTCATACTTGCCACCGGTCGGCTGCGTGTCGAGATGGCTGCCGACATAGACCGGCGGCAGGCTGGGGTCGGTGCCTTCCCTGCGGGCAAACATCGTGCCCATCTCGTCGAGGCCCATTTCGAGCCCCGCTGCTTCGCACCAGCGCTTGAACAGATGCCGCCCCTCGCCGTCCTCGTCGGTCACGGTCTGGCGATTGTTGCCGCCGGCAACGCCGGGGCCGATCTTCGCCATCTCCATGATGGAATCCCACAAACGGTCTGAATTGATTCGCAGATTCTCGCCGGGTGCGGCCATTCAAGATCCTCTCATCTCATTCACGCAAAAGGCGGCGGTTCCCGACGCCGCCCTTTGCCCGGTCAAGTTTTAGTCGACCGCCCTCAAGACTTCACGGACATGGTCGATCAATTCGTTGATCTGGCCCTTGGTGATGATCAGCGGCGGCGACAGCGCGATGATGTCGCCGGTGGTGCGGATCAGTGCACCGCGCTCGAACGCCTTGACGAAGGCCGAGAAGGCCCGCTTCGTCGGTTGCCCGGCAATCGGCGCCAGCTCGATCGCCCCGATCAGGCCGATGTTCCTGATGTCGATGACGTTCGGCTCGCCCTTCAGCGAATGCAGCGCGTCCTCCCAATAGGGCGCCAACTCCTCGCCGCGGGTCAGCAAGCCTTCTTCCTTGTAGGTATCGAGCGTGCCGAGCGCCGCCGCGCAGGCGATCGGATTGCCCGAATAGGTGTAGCCGTGGAAGAATTCGATCATGTGCTCGGGGCCGGTCATGAAGGCGTCGTGGATCTCCTTCTTGACGAACACCGCGCCCATCGGGATGACGCCGTTGGAAACGCCCTTGGCGGTGGTCATGATGTCGGGCGTGACACCGAAATAGTCGGCGGCGAACGGCGTGCCTAGGCGGCCGAAACCGGTTATGACCTCATCGAAGATCAGCAGGATGCCGTGCTTGGTGCAGATTTCGCGCAGCTTCTGCAGATAGCCCTTGGGCGGCAGGATGACGCCGGTGGAGCCGGCGACCGGCTCGACGATGACGGCGGCGATTGTCGAAGCGTCATGCAGGGCGACGATGCGCTCCAGCTCGTTGGCCAGCTCCGCGCCATGTTCGGGCACGCCCTTGGTGAATGAGTTTTTCTCCGGCAGATGCGTGTGCGGCATATGGTCGACGCCGCCGAGCAGCGTGCCGAACATCTTGCGGTTGCTGACGATGCCGCCGACCGAAATGCCGCCGAAATTGACGCCGTGATAGCCGCGTTCGCGACCGATCAGGCGCGTGCGCGCGCCTTCGCCCTTGGCGCGATGATAGGCGATTGCCATCTTCAGCGCGGTGTCGACCGATTCCGATCCGGAATTGGTGAAGAAGACATGGTCCATGCCCTTAGGCGCGATGTCGACCAGCCGATTGGCCAGTTCGAACACGATCGGATGGCCCATCTGGAAGGCCGGCGCATAGTCGAGCTCGGCCGCCTGGTGCTGGATCGCCTCGGTGATCTTCGGCCGGCAGTGGCCGGCATTGACGCACCAGAGACCCGCTGTGCCGTCCAGCACCTTGCGACCGTCGCTGGTCGTGTAATGCATGTCCTTGGCGGACACCATCATGCGTGGTGCCTGCTTGAACTGCCGGTTCGCCGTGAACGGCATCCAGAATGCGCTGAGATCGTTCGGCGTGACTTTCAGCCGGTTGGACATGACCAAGACTTCCCCTTGTAACCTGTTTCGCTGCGGCCAACGCTTGGTCTTTGTTGCGATTTCGTGCTACGCAAATTTTTGACCGATTGGACAAACGTTAGCACCGCCCTGTCGGCGGTCAAGGGATTACTAGCGGAAATGCGGCATCTGAAGTGCGCTCCACAGGTCAGAGAAAAACTGGTCCAGAGAATTGGTCCAGATGACCCTCGAAGCCAAGGGCTGCCGGGGTGAGCACCGATATGGAAGTCCCCGCCCCGCGCCGCACCCGCATCCAGCAGGAAAAGCGCGAGCTTATCCTGGAGGCGGCGCTCGAGGTCTTCTCCACCAATGGCTTTCGCGGCTCCACCATCGACCAGATCGCCGAGGCCGCCGGCATGTCGAAGCCAAACCTGCTTTATTATTTCCGCCGCAAGGAAGACATCCACGAAACGCTGATGGAGCGGTTGCTCGCGACCTGGCTGGCGCCGCTGCGCGAATTGGACGACATCGGGGATCCGCTGACCGAACTGCGCAGCTACATAAGGCGCAAGCTCGAAATGGCGCGCGATTTTCCCAGGGAAAGCCGGCTGTTCGCCAACGAGATCCTGCAAGGCGCGCCGCGCATCATGCCGCTGCTGGAAGGCGAACTAAAGACGCTGGTCGACGAGAAGGCTGGAGTGATCAAGGGCTGGATGCGCGCTGGCAAGATCGCCAAGACCGATCCCTGGCACCTGATCTTCTCGATCTGGGCAACGACCCAGCATTATGCCGATTTCGACGTCCAGGTCCGCGCCGTGCTCGGCGCCGACCGCGGCGGCGACGGCCGCTTCGAGGATGCCGCCCGCTTCCTGGAACAACTGTTCATCGAAGGGCTGAAGCCGAAGGGGTAACAGGCGAGATCGCGCCTGGGGCTGCCGCAGACGATGGAGATTAGCGAAGCGCATATTGATTTCGTCATTCTAGGGCGAAGCAAGGAGCGCAGCGACGCGGCGCAGACCCTAGAATCGATGCCGTGACGGTCGCCAAAGAGCACGGCGGTTCAGAATGATCGTCGCGCCCAGCCAGAGCTAGTTCTGCACCGTAGCAGCGCTTTGAAGTCGCGGCATGGATCCTCGGGTCTCCGCGTCCGCTGCGCTCCCGCTCCGCCCGTGGATGACGAAGTCGACGGGCGCCGCCACCAACGTCAGGCAGTACGCCGTTCGACGGGTAGCGCGTCCACCAATGCCTGCAGCTTGGCGATCGAGTTCTGCTCGGCGAGCGGCGTGTAGACGATCAGCTTCATGTCCGAGCCGTCGTCGATCGACAGGCTCATATGTTCGAAGGTCATGGCGCCCGCGCTCGGATGCCGGACATGCTTCACCCCCGACAATCGGCGCGCCACGTCGCGTTGCGGCCACCAGTCGCGGAACTCCGGGCTCGAGCGCGTCATCAACGCGATCAGCCGTTCGAAATCCGCATCGCCGACATAGCGGGCGCTTTCCGCCCGGAACGAGGCCAGCACGGTGCGCGCCAGCTGCTCCCAGTCGACCAGCAGGCGCCGGTGGTGCGGATTGGTGAACACCATGTGGACGATGTTGCGGGCGTCGCCCTCCAGCAGGCCATAGTCGCCGAACACCGCTACAGCCGCCGGATTCCAGGCCAGCACATCCCAGCGCCGTCCCACGACATAGGCCGGCTGCAGCACCAGGCTTTGCAGCATATGCAGTAACGGACCGTCGACCTTTTCCGGCGCAACAGTGCGACGCTCCGGCAACTGACGGCCGGCGAGAATGAACAGATGCCGCTTCTCGGCCGCGTCCAGGCGCAGCGCCTCGCTGAGCGCCGCCAGCACCTCCACCGACGGCCGGACCTCACGCCCTTGCTCCAGCCAAGTGTACCAGGTGGTGCCGACGCCGGCGATCATCGCCACTTCTTCGCGCCGCAGCCCTGGCGTGCGCCGCCGCATGCCGGTCGCAATGCCGGTGGCCGACGGCGTCAGCCTTTCGCGGCGCGAGCGCAGGAAGGCGCCAAGCTCGCGCCGGCGACTGTCTTCGGCGGAATGCGACGGGGACTCCATGAGCATATTATAGCAGTATTGATACCAGGATAAAGTTTGAACTGTTTGCGACGCGCCGAGCGCTCCATCTTCATGCTCGGAGCGATGGAGGCTCAGAGCATGGACCTGAAAGACAAGACAATCCTCATCACCGGATCGACCGACGGCGTCGGCCGCGTCGTCGCGCAAAGGCTCGGCGCCGGCGGCGCCCACGTCCTCGTGCACGGCCGTGATGCGACGCGCGGCCAGGCAGTCGTCGCCGAAATCGAAGCCGCCGGCGGCAAGGCCGAGTTCCTCGCCACCGATCTTTCTTCGTTGGCCGAAGTGCGCCGCCTCACTGAGGCCGTGCGCGGAAAAACCAGCCGGCTCGACATCCTCATCAACAATGCCGGTATCGGCACCGCCGGCGCCAGACGACAGGTCAGCGCCGACGGCTTCGAATTGCGTTTTGCCGTCAACTATCTCGCCGGCTTCCTGCTCACCAGTGAGCTACTGCCGCTGCTCAAGGCGAGCGCGCCTTCGCGCATCGTCAATGTCGCTTCTGCCGGCCAGCAGGCGATCGATTTCGGCGACGTCATGCTGACCCGCTCCTATGACGGCGTGCGCGCCTACTGCCAGAGCAAGCTGGCGCAGATCCTGTTCACCATCGACCTGGCCGAGCAATTGAAAGGCACCGGCGTCACCGTCAACACTTTGCACCCGGCCAGCTACATGAACACCACAATGGTCCGCCAGGCCGGCGTCACGCCATGGAGCTCGGTCGAGACCGGCGCCGAGGCCATCCTCAACCTTGCGACGTCGCCTGATCTCGAAGGATGTAGCGGCCTCTATTTCGACGGTCTGAAGGAATCGCGCGCCGATGCGCAAGCCTATGACGTCAAGGCCAGACAGCAATTGCGCGATTTGAGCCTGGACCTCGTCGGCCTCGCCTCCCCATCATCGAAGGAACAGCATTCATGAGTGAAAAAATCCAGCACACCGTCATCATCGGCGGCTCATCCGGCATCGGCCTGGCGACGGCGCGAAAACTGCTTGGTCGGCATGAAAGTGACCATCACCGGCCGCAACCAGGAAAAGCTCAACAGCGCCTGGAAGAGCCTTGGCGGCGCTGCCGAGAAGGCTGCGTTCGATGCCGCCAAACCGGACGAGGTCAGCCGGTTCTTCAGGGAACTCGGACCTTTCGATCACCTCGTTTTGGCGGCAAGCGGCGGCAAGGGGCTTGGCCCATTCCAAACCCTTGACCTTGCCGACATTGCAGGCGGCGTCGACGAGAAAGTCCGGCCGCAGCTATCTTGTTTGCAGGCGGCCTTGCCGACCTTGAACAAAGGCGGCTCGGTGACCTTCATTTCGGCGGTATCGGCACAACTGTCGGCGCCCGGAGTCGCCGGCATTGCCGCCGTCAACGGCATGCTGTTGACCGTGGTGCCGATCCTTGCGGTGGAGCTCAAACCGCTGCGCGTCAATGTCGTCGCGCCCGGCGTCATCGACACGCCGTGGTGGGATTTTCTGCCTGAGGAGCAGAGACAGGCGATTTTTGCCGACTATGCCGGCAAGACCCCGGTGGGCCGCGTCGGTCGCGCCGAGGACGTCGCGGATGCCATTGCCTTCCTGGTCTCAAATGGTTTCGTCACCGGCCAGGTGCTGACCTGCGACGGCGGCCTGCGATTTGCGGCGTGATGGACATTGGCGGCTGCCCGGAGGCCGCCGCCAATGATGAACAATCAGGCGGCCTTGGCAGCCGGCATCGGATGGATGGCGTGGAACGGGATGCACAGTCGGTTCCAAATGTTGATCATGCCGAGCGCGACCGACAGCTTGACCAGTTCCTCCTCGGAGAAATGCTCGAGCGTGCTGGCATAGAGCGCGTCCGGCACACCGTTGCCGGCGATCAACGTCACCGCCTCGGTCCAGGCGAAGGCGGCGCGCTCGCGCTCGGAAAACAGCGGCGATTCCTTCCAGGCCGAGACGAGATAGAGCCGCTGCTCGGTCTCGCCGTCGCGACGCGCCTCGCGGCTGTGCATCTCGACGCAATAGGAGCAGCCATTGATCTGCGACGCCCTGAGCTTGATCAGGTGCAGCAGGCCCGCCTCGAGCCCGCATTCGTCCACCGCCTTGTTGAGCGCCGATACCGCCTTCATGATTTCCGGCGCCTTGGCAAAGAATTGCAGTCTCTGTTTCATCGTCTTTCCTTTCACGTATGTCTGGCGGGGGTCTAAACTTGCTTGGTCGAAGCGGATTTCTGCGGCCGCTGATGGCGGGCGACAAAGGCACAGCTTGCGGCAATCGATCGC
This sequence comes from Mesorhizobium sp. P2_E10, assembly GCF_056404235.1. NCBI lineage: Bacteria > Pseudomonadati > Pseudomonadota > Alphaproteobacteria > Hyphomicrobiales > Phyllobacteriaceae > Mesorhizobium > Mesorhizobium sp. P2_E10. The sequence continues at coordinate 286,963 of NZ_JBFUEK010000004.1, read as the reverse complement.
GGATCGCCTTCCGCCTGGTAAGTTGCCATGATGTCGGACAACCGGGTTTCAGCGAGAGCGGCGCGATAGGCACGCTCTGCTTTGAGCATCGCGGCGTTGATGCCGCACAGCTTCACATAGGCCGAAGCATCGAGCTTGACCGGCCCGTTGCGGCGAATCTCGCCGCAACGAAAGGCCGGCTCACGCCCTTCTACCGCCAGCACGATATCGAGCAGCGTTACGCGCTCGGCCGGCCGCGCCAGCCGGTAGCCGCCGGCCGGGCCCGGCACCGATTCCAGGATGCGCGCCGCCGCGAGCTGATTGAGATGCTTCAGGAGATAGCTCGGCGACAGGCCGAAGCACTCCGCCAAGGCTGCGCCCGGCATGGTGCCGTTGCCCTCCACGCTGGCCAGCGTAGCCGCACAATGGATGGCCGCTTCGACGCCTTCGCCCAGCTTCATGGTGTTGATCTCCAATTCATGGATAGTTCTTATCGTGGATAATTTTTATCTGCAATAGGAAAATGAAAAACGGCGCCCGAAGGCGCCGCTTTTTCGTAGAATGCCGTACCCTATTCCGCAGCCACCTTGGCCATCGGGTTGTTCGGGTGCGTCGTCCAGTTGGCATAAATCGGCGACACCGGCTTGCCGGTGCGCTGGTCCATGGCGCCGACCGCCAGCGGTTCCATGGTGATGCAGTTCTCGACCGGGCAGACATTGACGCACAGATTGCAGCCGACGCATTCGGCCTCGATCACTTCAAAGTGCCTGACACCATCGACCATGTTGGTGATCGCCTGATGCGAGGTGTCCTCGCAGGCGATGTGGCAGCGGCCGCACTTGATGCAGGCGTCCTGGTCGATATGCGCCTTGGCGATGTAATTGAGGTTGAGATACTGCCAGTCGGTGACGTTGGGCGTGGCACGTCCGATGATGTCGTCCAGCGAGGCATGGCCCTTCTCGTCCATCCAGTTTTCCAGGCCGGCGATCATCTCCTGCACGATCTTGAAGCCGTAGGTCATCGCCGCCGTGCACACCTGCACATTGCCGGCGCCGAGCGCCATGAATTCAGCCGCGTCCCGCCAGGTGGTGATGCCGCCAATGCCGGAGATCGGCAGACCATGCGTTTCGGGATCACGGGCGATCTCTGCCACCATGTTCATGGCGATCGGCTTCACCGCCGGACCGCAATAGCCGCCATGCGAGCCCTTGCCGTCGATGGTCGGCTCTGGCGCAAACGAGTCGAGATTGACGCCAGTGATCGAATTGATGGTGTTGATCAGCGACACCGCGTCGGTACCGCCGGAGAGTGCGGCACGCGCCGGCTTGCGGACATCGGTGATGTTCGGCGTCAGCTTGGTGATGACCGGCATGCGGGTGTTGGCCTTGCACCACCGCACCACCATTTCGATATATTCCGGCACCTGGCCGACGGCGGCACCCATGCCGCGCTCCGACATGCCGTGCGGACAGCCGAAATTGAGCTCGATGCCGTCGGCCTCGGTCTCCTCGACCACCGGCAGGATCGCCTTCCAGCTTTCCTCGACGCAGGGCACCATCAGCGAGACGACGATGGCGCGGTCGGGCCAGTCCTTCTTGACCTGCTTGATCTCGCGCAGATTGACCTGCAGGTCGCGGTCGGTGATCAGCTCGATGTTGTTGAGGCCGAGCAGGCGGCGGTCGGCGCCCCAGATGGCGCCGTAGCGCGGACCGTTGACGTTGACCACCGGCGGGCCTTCCTCGCCCAGCGTTTTCCAGACGACGCCACCCCATCCCGCCTTGAAAGCGCGGATGACGTTGTAGGCCTTGTCGGTCGGCGGCGCAGAAGCCAGCCAGAACGGATTGGGCGATTTGATACCGACGAAATTGTTGCGGATGTCTGCCATGCTCATGCCCTCCCGTTCGAGGTCAGTGCCCGGTTGATCGATTCAGCCGCGTCGCGGCCTTGCGCCACGGCCGAGACGGTGAGGTCGTCACCGCCGAAGATGCAGTCGCCGCCGGCCCAGACATTGGCGAGCGAGGTGCGGCCTTCGGCGTCGACCTTGATGCGGCCGGCTTCGAGCGCGATCTCAGCGCCGCTGCCGTTGAGCACGGCCGGCACAAAGCTCTGGCCGATCGCTTTGAACACCTGGTCGGCGACCAGCGTCAGCCGCTCGCCGGTGCCGGCAAGCTTGTCGCCGTTCATCGCGGTGTATTCGAGTTCGATGCCCGACACCTTGCCGCCCTCGGCGATGACCCGCTTCGGCTGCAGCCAATGGCGGATGGTGACGCCGTTGGCGGCAGCCAGATCCTGTTCGAACCCGGAAGCGTTCATGTGTTCCTGACCGCGCCGGTAGCAGATCGTCACTTCCTCGGCGCCGAGCAGCTTCGACTGCACAGCGGCGTCGATCGCCGTCATGCCGCCGCCGATGACGACGACGCGCCGCCCGACCGGCAGGCCTGAGAGGTCACTCGCCTGGCGAAGTTCCGAAATGAATTCCACCGCATTGGTGACGCCATCTGCGTCCTCGCCATCGGCGCGCAGCGCGTTGACGCCGCCAAGCCCCATGCCGAGAAACACCGCGTCATAATTCCGGGTCAGGTCCGACAGCTGGTAGTCGCGGCCAAGCACCTTGCCGTTCTGGATATCGATGCCGCCGACCGCGGTGATATAGTCGACCTCGGCCTGGGCGAAATTGTCGATGCTCTTATAGGCGGCAATGCCATATTCATTGAGGCCGCCGGCCTTCGGGCGGGCTTCCAGGATGGTCACGTCGTGCCCATGACGGGCGAGCCTGTGCGCAGCGGCAAGACCAGCCGGCCCGGCGCCAACCACGGCGACCGTCTTGCCGGTCGAGGCGGCGCGCGGATAAAACTGCTTGTTCTCGGCCATGGCGACATCCGTGGCGTAGCGCTGCAGCCGGCCAATCTGCACCGGCTTGCCCTCGGCCACCTCGCGCACGCACACCTCTTCGCACAAAGTCTCGGTCGGGCAGACACGGGCGCACATGCCGCCCAGGATATTCTGGTCGAAAATCGTCTTGGCCGAACCGATCGGGTTGCCGGTCGAGATCTGTCGGATGAACAGCGGAATGTCGATCGAGGTCGGGCACGCGTTCATGCACGGTGCGTCGTAGCAGAAGTAGCAGCGGTCGGACTCGACCAGCGCCTCGTGATGATCGAGCGGCGGATGCAGGTCGGAGAAATTGTCGGCATATTGCTCAGGCGAAAGCCGGCCGCCGGCAATGCCCTCTTTGAACTGGCCTTCTGGCATCGTCAGTTCCCCTTGTTTTCGTTTTGGGGAAGGCTAGCACGTTTTATTTTTTTATCAATTGGTCAATTTTCGACGCAAGCCTCTGAAAAGCCTCGATAATAACATGATTTTTTTACTCATGTTATGCGTTGCTGTTGCGCCCACGGCACGGACGAAATGGCTGGCCAATCACATGCGCCAATGATGGTGTAATGTGATGGCCTGTGACTCGATGGAGCAAATGCCGTGATTGACGATTTTGCCTATCCGACGGCCGAATCCAGAATGATTACCTTCCAGATTGGCGCCATCTGCGTGAACTGGTCTCAGATCGACGCGCATCTTGGCATAATTCTAGGAAAATACATAAAAGCTCCATTAGACCATATATCTGTCGCTACCAGTATCATTGATCTATCGCGGAAGTGTGAGTTGATAAAAGCCTTAGCTTTTATTGTGGACGATCAAAAAACATATGAAAAACTTGAAAAGGCGCTAAATTTTCTCGACGGTAGCCTCAGACCAATTCGCAACCGATATGTTCATGACTCTTACAGCTTTTTCACGGGGAAAAACACAAGGAAGGCCTTTAAGACAAAAATCATCAACATTCAAAGCTTCCAAAAAGAGCTCTCTACGAAGACTGAGAAACCTGTAACGCAGGAAGAGTTGATTTCCTTCAACGGCGACTTGGACATCTTCGCCCAGTACATTGTCGGCCATTTGATGGGGTTGATTCTCAAGCGCGAAAACGCCGAAGCAGATGCACTGGTAGCGTTTGACGCAGTTGTGAAGGAGAGCTACGACAACTTGGTTGCTGTCATCAAGCGATATAGGTCACATTCAAAAGTCTAGGCGGACTGTCGACAGGCTCGATCTGGCTCTTGTTGTATTCCATCCTGAGATCATCTGCCTTCAGGGTTCGTCGCCATGAATAGCCTGGATCTCATCGGCGACCAGTTCCTGCAACCGCCAGAGATTGCGGTCATGGATGCCGAATTCCTCGAGGTGGCTGACCGTGTTGTAGAGATATTCCGCACCCGACCCGACATGCCCGCACGCCCTGGCCAGCACCTTTGCCACCTTCTCCAACGGCTGGTTGAGCGACGTGCCCCTGCCGGTCACGCCGACCCAAAAGCCCAGCGCCCGCAATGGCCCTTGGGCCGTGCGCACCGGAAGCCATCGGACCGCGCTGACACTCTCGTGATCGTCGACCTCGCGCCGCAACAGTCTTTCGATCTGGGCCGGCTTTTCGCCGTCCGGCAGACGGTAGATCACGCCGTCGCATCGCCCACCCTTTTCGAGCGCCATCATCAACCCCGGCTGCTCGCTGCTGCCACGCCAGCGCCTGATGTCGAGACAGAACGACCGATGCCAGCCGAAGGCGCTGGCGCGCTGCCGTTCGATGGACTCGAAGGCTGGCTTCCAGATCAGCGAGCCATAGGCGAACACCCACAGAGGTCCCTCGTCTGCCTCGCCCGAAAGCCGCGAGGCTATGGTCCGGTAATCCTCATCGTTCAACTGCGTCCAGCTGCCATCGGGACCAGGATCGGCCTCTTCCCGATGGCACAGTGCGACAAGCTCCGAGGTGAGCGACATTTGGCGATGCATGGAACGACAACCCCCGTTGGCGCCAGAAAAGGGGAAAACCACAAGGCGCGCAAGCTGTGGAACGCTTGTGAACGCACCGTCGTTATTGTGTGGCCGATGTCGGATTGGCGTCGCGAGGATCGTCCTAGGATGGATCACGCATGATCGAAGCCTGGAAACCACAAGGAGCCCCGACAATGCCAAAGTCCCCGATGCCCTTCTTCTGGTACGAGTTGATGACCACCGATCTCGATGCCGCCGAGGCGTTCTACACCGCCGTGGTCGGCTGGAAGGCGCAGCCCTTCGACAAGGCGCCCGGCATGCCCCGCTACATCGTCATGAATGTCGGGGAACGTGGCGTCGGCGGCCTGATGACGCTGCCGGAAGATGCCGCCAAGATGGGCATGCCGCCGGCCTGGCTCGGCTACATCCACACCAGGGATGCCGATGCCTCGACGAAGTCGCTGGAGAAAGCCGGCGGCAAGGTTCACCGCCAACCTGACGACATTCCGGGTGTCGGCCGCTTTGCAGTCGTCGCCGACCCACAGGGCGCGACCTTCATGTTCCTGCAGCCGAACGGTCCAGACCAGCCCATCGTGCCGGCCAGCACGCCCGGCCATATAGGCTGGCACGAGCTCTACACGAGCGACTGGAAGGCTGCGTTCGATTTCTACTCCAGCCAGTTCGGCTGGACCGATGCCGGCGATTTCGACATGGGTCCGATGGGCACCTACCAGACCTTTGCAGCCGGCCCCGAATCCGGCGGTGGCATGATGAACAAGCCCGAGCAGATTCCGGTGCCGGTCTGGCAGTTCTACTTCAATGTTCCCGCCATCGACGCGGCAGCCAAGCGCGTCACCGACAATGGCGGCAAGATCCTGATGGGCCCGATCGAGGTTCCCGGCGGCAGCTGGGTCGTGCAATGCACGGATCCGCAGGGCGCCCATTTCGCACTGATGGCACCAGTGCGATAACAAGCCCGTCACGGGATGAACGCGGAATAGTCATCGCGCTCCGGCGCGATGACTATTCCGGCGCCAGCACCGCGACCTTGATGCTCTCGTCCCTGGCGCCACTGAACTGGATGGTGGCTGGTCCGGCCGACAGCTTGAAACGAAGGCTTTTGCGGATGCCGGGGCAGGTTTTCACGCCGCTGAATGCTGCCGACCTCGTGGCATGGCCGTCCTGTACGACATCGATCCAGGCCTCGTCGGACAGGCTGATCTGCAGCTCGCCTTCCGGCGGCACGGTCACGCTTGCCGTTGCGCCGAATGTACCGGCTGCGGGCGCACGTTCCGGCGGCACGGTGAAGCTGATCGTGTCGACCGGCTCAAGTGCCAGATCCGCAGCCTCGCCGAGCGCAAGGGCAGCGCCGGGCTGCGCGGCGGGCGCTGCCGGAAACAGGGACTGCTCGCGTGTCACCGGCCATTTGAAGGCATCACAGCCGGCGTCGGCGGCCATGGCGAAGCTGGTTCCCACAAGGATTGCGAATAGGCTGATGGCGACTTTTTTCATGGCAAAGCGAACCCACACGGTTTGGTGTATCTACACCACCAATACAACCATAGCGATACTTATGCAACCACAGAGTGAATAAATGTGAAAGGACAGCAGGGGACCAATCACCGACTGTTGATGGCAGGCCATGGGAAGTGAGTGGTCCATCGTCGGGCAATAATCTATGGCCGAACTGGGTGGGTTTAAAATGGAGTTTTTGATGAAGCTTTTTGATGGTCTAGCCAAATTTCAGCCGCAGGCTCTGGGCGTGCTGCGCATCATAACGGCGCTGCAGTTCATCGAGCACGGCTCCCAGAAGCTGTTCAATTTCCCCGTCAGCGATCATGCGGGCGCTCTGACCGGACTGACATTGACTGCGGGCATTCTCGAATTCGCCGGCGGCATCCTGCTGGCGCTCGGGCTGTTGACCCGGCCGGTGGCCTTCCTTCTCGCCGGCGAGATGGCCATCGCCTATTTCATGGCGCACTACCCGCGCGACTTCTTCCCAGTCAACAACAGCGGCGATTCGGCGATCTCCTTCTGCTTCATCTTCCTCTATCTGGTGTTTGCAGGCGCCGGTGCCTTCGCGCTGGACAACCGCCGCAGCGCCTGAAGGATGCGCGGCTAGTGCACGTCGCCCAAAAAGTGCGCAGCGGTTTTGGGATAACGGCATGCACAAAACAGGAAGCTGAAGCGCATCGGCGAAGCCGAAGCGCTTCAGGCGCGCATCCTTTCGAAATTGGCGTCGAACAGCGGCGTCGGCTGCATGCGCGCGGCATGACGCTTGCCCAAAAGTTCGATTTCGAAACCGTCGGTCGCGTCGGCAATCTCCTTTGGCACATAGCCGAGCGCAACGGACTTTTTCGAATGATGCGCGTAGCCGCCTGAGGTGACCCAGCCGCGCACGGCGCCGTCGAACCAGATCGGCTCGTCGCCGATGACATCCGCATCGATTGCTTCGACGACAAAGGCGCGCAGCCGTAGTCTGCCGCCTTGCTTGCGCTCGGCGAGTGCTGCCTGCTTGCCGATGAAGTAGGCCTCCTTGCCATAGGCGACAAAACGGTCGAGACCGGCTTCCAGCGGTCCGTAGATCGGCCGGTATTCACGCGCCCAGGAGCCGTAGTTCTTCTCCAGCCGCAGCGCGTTGAGCGCCCGCGAGCCGAACAGGCCGATGTCGAACTCTTCTCCCGCCGCCATCAGCGCCTGATAGGCGGCGCGCTGATATTCCGGCGCCACCCAGATCTCGTAGCCAAGGTCGCCGGTGTAACTGACGCGGCCGACCAGACACGGCGCCATGCCGATATCCATTTTTGCAACCGCCATGAACGGGAGCGCGGCATTGGAGACATCCGCGCGGGTGGCTTTCGCCAGCACCTCCCTCGCCTTCGGGCCGGCGATTGCGAGGCCGGTGAGCTTTTGCGCCAGCGCTTCGATGCGAACCGAGCCGTCGGCAGGCAGATGCGCCTCGAACCAGCGCATATGGTACTGCTCGGCGACACCGGAACCGGCGATGAACCATTCACCGTCGCCGATATTGGCGAGGGTAAAATCACCGATCAGCCTGCCGTCCTCCTTCAGCATCGGCGCCAGCGTCATGCGGCCTGTTTTCGGTAGCTTGCATGCGAGGATACGGTCGAGCCAACTTGCTGCGCCCTCGCCCGTCACCTTGTACTTGGCGAAGCTCGAAATCTCCGCCAGGCCAACAGCTTCGCGGACGGTCTCGACCTCCCTGGCGACATGGGTGAAATCGCTCGAGCGCCGCCATGAGAACTCATCCTTGACCCCGTCCGGCGCATACCACAGCGGCACTTCCAGCCCATACGCGACGCCCCACTGCGCACCCTTGGCCGACAGGAGATCGTAGACCGGCGTCGTCTTCAGCGGCCGCCCGGCGGGCAGTTCCTCATTGGGGAAGCGGATGGAAAAGCGTCGTGAATAATTCTCTCGCACCTTGGCGTTGGTGTAGGCCATTGTCGCCCAATCGCCATAGCGCGAAACGTCCATCGCCCAGATGTCGGCGCCGGGATCGCCCTCGATCATCCAGTTCGACAGGGCCAGGCCGACACCACCGCCCTGGGAGAAGCCGGCCATGACGCCGCAGGCGACCCAGAAACCCGGAAGACCGCGCACCGGCCCGACCAGCGGATTGCCATCGGGCGCGAAGGTGAAGGGGCCGTTGATGATCTGCTTGATGCCGGTGTTCTGAAAAGCCGGGAAATGCCGGAAGCCGACCTCGAGCGACGGCGCGATGCGATCAATGTCGGGCTCCAGCAATTCGTGGCCGAAATTCCACGGGGTCTGGAATTCCGACCACGGCTTGTTGGCCTTCTCATAGGTGCCCATCAGCATGCCGCCGCGCTCCTGGCGCAGGTAGAGCTCGCCGTCGAAATCGACCGCATGGATGATCTCCGTCCCGGTCTTGGCGTTCCAGGCGGCGACCTCCGGCATGTCCTCGGTGATCAGATACATGTGCTCCATCGCCAGCACCGGCAGTTCCAGCCCGACCATGCGGCCGACCTCGCGCGCCCACAGGCCGCCGGCATTGACAATATGCTCGGTCACCACTTCGCCCTTGTTGGTGATGACGCGCCATAGGCCGTCGGCACGCCGCACGATGTCTTCGACCTTGGTGAAGCGCTCGACCTCCGCGCCAAGCTTCCGCGCGGCCTTGGCATAGGCATGCGTGACGCCCGACGGATCGAGATGGCCGTCCTCCTTGTTGCGTACAGCGCCAACGAACTGTTTTGGGTCGAGCAGCGGCATCAGTTCGGCCGCCTCGTTGGGCGAGATCTCTTCGAGGTCGATGCCGAGGTAGCGCCCCTTGGCGACCACGCCGCGCAGCCAGTCGAGCCGCGCCTCAGTCGCCGCCAGCAAAACGCCGCCGGTCAGGTGCACCCCGGTCGCCTGTCCCGACAGTTCCTCGATCTCCTTGTAGAGCGAGATCGTGTATTTCTGCAACTTGGCGACGTTGGGGTCGCCATTGATCGTGTGCATGCCGCCGGCCGCGTGCCAGGTCGAGCCGGATGTCAGCTCGTCCCGCTCCAAAAGCACCACGTCGTTCCAGCCATGGCGTGCCAGATGGAACAGCACCGAGCATCCAACGACGCCACCGCCAATGACCACGACCTTTGCATGCGATTTCATGGATTTTTCTCTGATATCAATGAGTTGGATGAGTGAGTGGATTCTGAATGGGAGGCATCACGGCTCGCCCTGCCCGATCGCTTCCTTGCGCTTGGCCACATAGGCCTCCAGCGCCTCGCGCACGGCAATGTCCATCACCGGCTCGACATAGTCTTCCAGCGCCTTCTTCCATAGCCGCGTCGCCCGCGCCGTGGCGTCGAGCCCGCCGGCCTCCTGCCACGCCTCGTAATTTTGCCAGTTGGACAGCATCGGCTGGTAGAAGGCGGTGGCGTAGCGTTCCAGCGTGTGCGGCTCGCCGAAGAAGTGACCGCCGGTCGGCACCGCGCCCAGCGCCTCGACGGCAAGCTCCGCCTCGTTGACTTCGATCGGACGCAAGAACTCCATCATGTGCTGGATCATTTCGACATCGATGATGAATTTTTCGAACGACGCCGTCAGCCCGCCCTCCTGCCAGCCGGCGGCGTGATAGACGAGGTTGCCGTGGCCGAGCACCGCGCCCCACAGTGCCATCAGCGTCTCGTAGGCGCCTTGCGCGTCGGCGGCGTTGGAGGCCGAGCCGGGCGTGGTGCGGTAGGGCAGATTGTAGCGCCGCGCCAACTGCCCCGAGGCGATGTTGGCCTTGGTGTTTTCCGGCGTGCCGAAGGCCGGCGCGCCCGACTTCATGTCGACATTGGACGTGAAGGCGCCGTACATCACCGGCGCACCGGGGCGCACAAGCTGCGTCAGCACGACGCCGAACAGCGCCTCGGCGTTCTGCTGCGCCAGCGCACCGGCCAACGTCACCGGGCTCATCGCCCCCATCAGCGTGAACGGCGTCACCGCCACCGACTGGCCGAACTCGGCCACAGTCATCAGCCCTTCGGCCATCATCTCGTCAAAGCGGCGCGGCGAGTTGACAGAGATGATAGTGGTGACGCCAGGATCGTCGCGCATCTGGTCGAGCGTCATCCCGCGCGCGATCGCCATCATCTCGATGCCGTCCAGCGCCCTGCCCCGGCCGATGGCCGAGACATGGAAGCTTTTGTCGGTCAGCGTCAGATTGGTGAAATAGGTGTCGAGATGGCGGGCGTTGGCCGGCAGTTCCACCGGCGCGCAGACCTGGTTGCCGAGCATGTGGATGCAGTTGAAATGCTGCGCCAGCCGGGTGAGGTCCGCATAGTCGCGCAAATTGCCGGCGCGCCGGCCGCGTTCCATGTCATGCACATTGGGTGGGCCGGCGACGAGCGTGAAATTGATGGTGTTGCCGCCGAGATGGACGGCATGGGCCGGATTGCGCGGTGTAAGCCGGTAGCTGGACTGTGTCGTCTTCAGCACTTCTTCGATCATGCCGCGATCGATGCGGACATTGGCCGTCGCGTGATCGACCCCGGCGCCCGCCTTCTCGAACAGCGACAGCGCCCGCGGGCTCATCACCTCGATGCCGAAATTCTCCAGAATGTGCATCGATGCCTGGTGGATCGCCTCGATCTGGTCGACTGAGAGCATCGCCATCGGCGGATAGGGATTGGTCACGCGCCTGAGCGGCAGTTGCGGGATAGCGGCGGGACCCCTGTTGCTGGTTCGCTCGGCGCCGCGCTTGCGTCTCGGTTCGGTCATGCCCCGCATCAAAGCCTTGGCACATTGGTCAGGCTGTCAGAAATACGCCATTCGCAGGCGTGATTTTAGCCAAGGCGGCATTTTAGGGATACCAGTCAGACAAAAACGCCAAAAAAGGTCGAAATATTGATACTTGGCCTGTTCGACCCAAAGCGCTCCGCAAGCCGTTAACGAACGCGGCAAGATTCCCTTTATGTTTTCGGCCTATTCGTCTTCCCATGGTCAGGTCGAGTTTTAGTAAAATTGTAGCTGTTTGCGTGCTGCTGGCGCTGTCGGCCTGCGCGACGCCGCCAAGCCACATCAACGATGTCTGCGCCGTCTTCGATCAGAACGATGGCTGGTTCGACAACTGGCAGGCGGCGGCCGAGCGCGCCGAGCAGAAATACGGCATACCGATTCCCGTGCTGATGGCGACGGTGCGCAAGGAATCCGGCTTCAAGAGCAACGCCAGGCCGCCGCGCACCAAGCTCTTGGGCTTCATTCCGTGGACCCATGTCTCCAGCGCCACCGGCTTTTCGCAGGCGCTGGACGGCACCTGGTCGCAATATCAGAGCGAGACCGGCAACTGGGCGGCGCGGCGGACGAAATTTGCCGATGCCGTCGATTTCGTCGGCTGGTATCATTCAAAGACAGCAGACACCTTTGGCGTCGCCCGCAACGACACCTACAATCTATACCTGGCCTACTATCTCGGCTGGACCGCCTATCAGCGCGGCAACCGCGGCGACGCCGGCGTCCAAGGCTATGCCCGGGCCACCGAAAAGATGGCCCGCGACTATGCCGCGCAGCTACGGCAATGCGAAAACTAGCACCTTTCCCGGTTTAGTGCCGCCTTGTCGTATCTTTCGGCTTTTTAACACCGGTTTCGGAAGCCTCGTCGACTACTTTGAGGCGACGGGCTCGCATCCCAGCCTGGCCCTGCTCCACGGCATCGCCGATCTCGTCCGCTGCCGCGGTCGACGATTTGCCACGCGGCCGTTTGGGCGCCGTTCCTGTCGAACCCGGCCCAGTGATATGGGGCGCGTCTTCCGGCACGCCTTCATGCGCGGCATGTTCCTTGTCGAATTTGATCACCGGCTCCATCTTGGCCAGCACGTCGTCGGCCAGCCAGCACAGGCTCATATGGCCGTCGCCGAGATGTTTGACCGGCGGCACCTTGGTCTCGCACAGATTGTCCGGCACCAGCTTCTTGTAGCCGCAGCGGGTCTGGAACGGACAGCCTGAGGGCGGGTTCATCGCCGACGGGATGTCGCCCTCCAGCACTATATGCCGTTTCACCACGCTGGTATCGGCGATAGGAATCGCCGACAGCAGCGCCTCGGTATAGGGGTGATAGGGCGGCGAAAAGATCTGGTCGGTCGTGCCCTGCTCGACGATATAGCCGAGATACATCACGACGACGCGGTCGGCGATGTAGCGCACCACCGACAGATCGTGGCTGATGAACAGCATCGTCGTCTTGTTCTTGCGCTGGATGTCCATCAGCAGCTCGGTCACCGCCGCCTGCACCGACACGTCGAGTGCCGACACCGGCTCGTCGGCCACCACCACCTTGGCATCGCCGGCGAAGGCCCGCGCCACGCCGATGCGCTGCTTCTGGCCGCCGGAAAGCTGGCGCGGCTTGCGGGTTTCGAACGCCCGCGGTAGCTTCACCAAATCGAGCAGTTCCAGCATGCGCTTGCGGCGGTCGGCCACAGTGTTGCCGACGTTGAACTTTTCCAGCGTGCGGATGATCTGCGAGCCGACCGAGTGGCTGGGGTTCAGCGTGTCGAACGGATTCTGGAACACCATCTGGATCGACGACACGGTTTCGACACTGCGCTTTTCGATGCCGGTCGACTGGATCTCCTTGTTGCCGAGGGTCACTGTGCCCGAACTTGCCGTCTCCAGCCCGAGCAGCACCTTGGCCAGTGTCGACTTTCCGCAGCCGGATTCGCCGACGATGGCGACGGTCTCGGATTCGCGCGCCATGAACGAGATCGTCTCGTTGGCCTTGACGACGCGGCCCTCGCTCGAGCCGAACACTTCGCTGCCGCCGACCTTATAGTATTTCCTGAGGTCTTCGATCTTGAGCACCGGCGCGCCGGGCACGACCCGCTCGTTGACCTTCTTGGCACCGGGCGGCAGCGCTTCCCAATCGATCTCGTTGAAGCGCACGCAGCGCGAAAAATGGCCTTCATGTCCCGCGACTTCGATCATCGGGATTTCGGCGGCGTTGCAGACCCCCTCGACGAAATGGTGGCAGCGCGGACCGAAATTGCAGCCCTTGGGCCGCTCATGCGGCAGCGGCAATTGCCCGGGAATGGAGATCAGCGGCCGTGAGTTCTTGTCGGCGCCCGGCAGCGGGATCGAGCGGAACAAGCCCTGCGTATAGGGATGGCGCATCCGGTCGAAGACGTCCTTGATCTTGCCGGTCTCCACCGCTTCGCCCGAATACATCACCGTGATGCGGTCGCAGGTCTCCAGGATCAGGCCGAGATTGTGCGACACGAAGATCATCGACGTGCCGAACTTCTCGCCGAGCCCCTTGACTAGGTCGACGATGCCGGCCTCCACCGTCACGTCCAGCGCCGTCGTCGGCTCGTCGAGCAAAAGCAGCGCCGGCTTCGACAGCAGTGCCATGGCGATGACGATGCGCTGCTGCTGGCCGCCGGAAAGCTGATGCGGGTAGGAACGCATCATGCGCTCGGGATCGGGCAGCTTGACCGAGCGCACCATGTCCAGCGCGCGTTTGTACGCCTCTTCCTTCGACACCTTGTCGTGGATCAGCGGCACTTCCATCAATTGCTGGCCGACCTTCATCGCCGGATTGAGGCTCGCCATCGGCTCCTGGTAGATCATGGCGATCTTGTTGCCGCGGATGGCGCGCAGCTCCTCATCGGAAAGCTCGCCCATGTCCTTGCCCTGGAACTTGATCTTGCCGCCGACGATCTTTCCGATGTTGGAGAGGTCGCGCATGATGCCGAGCGACACGGTCGACTTGCCGCAACCGGATTCACCGACAATGCCCATAGCCTCGCCCGGCATGACCGTGCAGGAAAAATCCATGACCGCCGGGATCTCGCCCTTGCGGGTGAAGAAGGAGATCGACAGGTTCTCGATCTCGATGATCGGCGCAGCGGTTGGCCCAGGGGTCGGCTTGCCGGGATTTCGAACTGCCTCATTCATGGGTCGCTCCAATCCAATTTCTTTCAGGCGCGTCGGGCCGAAACCCGCGGATCAGTCTTTCATCGATTGTTCGCGCAACGAGTCGGCGAGCAGGTTCAAGCCGAGCACGAACGACATCAGCGCGATCGTCGGCGGCAGCGCCGGGTGGATGAAGGAGCGCAGCAGCCGGCTGGCGTCCTTGATCGCGGTGCCCCAGTCCGGGCTTTCCGGCGCCAGGCCAAGGCCGAAATAGCCGAGCGTGCCGAGCAGGATGGTGGTGTAGCCGATGCGCAGGCAGGCATCGACGATCAGCGGTCCGCGCGCATTGGGCAGAATCTCCCATAGCATGATGTACCAGGGCGATTCACCGCGCGTCTGCGCCGCCGCCACATAGTCGCGGGTCTTGATGTCCATGACCAGGCCACGCACGATGCGGAACACGCCGGGACTGGAGGCGAACACCACCGCGACGAAGATGTTGAGCTGGTTGGGATCGATGTGGATGATCTTGAACGGATCGGCATCGAAGACCAGGCCGAGATAGACCCAGCCGCCGATGATCAGCGTCAGCCCGAGAAGGATGTAGAGGCGGTCGGGCCGGTTCTTGTAGCGCGTCCAGAACAGCACGCTGAAGAAGATGATCGGGAACATGAAGAACAGCCCGGCCATGCCGTAGGGGATCGGCGTGTCCATGATACCCGGCGTCACCAGCAGGTAGAACAGCAGGATCACCGGGAAGGCCAGCACCAGATTGGCGAGGAACGACAGCACGGTGTCGATCTTGCCGCCATAGTAGCCGGCCGGCAGGCCGAGCGTGATGCCAACCATCAGCGCAAACCCCGTCGCCGCCGGCGCGATGATCAGCACGATCTGGCTGCCATAGACCATGCGGCTGAACACATCGCGGGCAAGCTTGTCGCCGCCGAAGTAGTAGATGAGTTTCGATGCCGGCTCGATCGCACCCGGCAGCGCATCCTTCATGACCACGATCTGGTCGAGCGGATTGAAAGGCGAGATGGTCGACGCGAAGATCGCCGTGAACAGCCAGAACAGGCAGATGCCGACACCGACAATGCCGACGCCGCTGTCGAACAGCTGGCCGTAGAGGCCGAGCCTCTTCTTGTAGGCGAAGCTCGCCCCCATCACCAGGGCAAGCCCTAACCAGACCGGCCAGAAACGCGCAATCACGCCGAGCACGACATTGAAGGCACCGATATATTCGACCTGCATCCGCCCGACCCCCTACTGAACTCTGATACGCGGATTGAGGAACGCGTAGCCGACATCGGAAATGAGCTGGGTGATCAGGACGATGAACACCGAGACCAGCGAACAACCGAGCAAAAGATCGATGTCGTTGTTGCCGGCCGCCTCGACCAGCGTGTAGCCAAAGCCCTGGTAGCGGAACATCACCTCGACGATGACGACGCCGGTGAGCAGCCAGGGAAATTGCAGCATGATGACCGTGAACGGCGCGATCAGCGCGTTGCGCAGCGCATGCTTGACCACCACGCTGCCGAAGGAGAGGCCCTTCAGCCGGGCGGTGCGGATATATTGCTGCGTCATCACCTCGACCATCGAGGCGCGCGTCATGCGGGCGATGTAGCCGATGCCGTAGATCGCCAGCGTCATCACAGGCAGCGTGAAATTGTAGAAGGTTATGCCCTGGCTTGCCGAGGCCGCAGAACCGTTCAGCCAGCCGAGCCACGAGGCGAAGATGACGGTGAAGATGACGCCCGACACATATTCGGGCGTCGCCGTCGACGCAATCGAGGCCACCGATAGCACCCGATCGGTTCGTGACCCCTCGCGCATGCCGGCAAGAATACCGATCAAGAGCGAGATCGGCACCATGACCAGCAGCACACAGAGCATCAGGATGCCGGTGGCGCTCAAAGCCGGAAACAGCTTCGACGCCACAGTGGTCTTGAACTTGGTCGAGCAGCCGAAATCGCCTTGCAGGATGCCGGAGAAGGTTGGCACCAGTGGATCATTGCAGAAGGAGAAACGCTGCGCAGGCTTGCCTGTGGCGGGGTCCGTCACCGGCTGCTTGGGCATCAGGCCGAGCCACTGGCCGTAGCGGACGAAGAAGTTCTGCCGGTAGCCATGTTCGGCCAGCCAGTTTTCCAGCTGCTCGGCGGAAGTATGCATTTCGGTCTGGCTGATCGCCAGCTTCTTCAGGTTCGGATCGAGATTGATCAGGAAGAAGACGATCATCGTCAGGCACAGCATCGTCAATGCCATGGTGCCGAGACGCCTGAGAACGAAAGAAAGCATGGCGGTCCCCTGCCGGTCTGGTTGGGGTTGGAGCCTGCCGGAAAACCATCTCAGCCGCGATGGCAAAACTGGCTGTCAAACAGGCCCTCGGATGCAATCAACCCTGTTTTATTGCACGACTTCGCCGCAGGCGTCCGCAACTTTTTGCTGCGCCGACTTCCGGTTTGGATTCATGCAAGCAGTAAGGGGGAAGGGACGAACCGCCCCTTCCCCGATTGGTGCGATCACGCCTGGTCGAGCCAGATCTTGCCGTAGTCGCGCTCGAACGTCGGATGCATCTTGTAGTTCTTAACGGCGGCAACCGAGTGGCTGTAGAGCTTGCGCCAGTAAGGCTGGATGATGATGCCGGAATCCTGCAGGATCTGCTCGATGTCCTTCATCATCTCCTTGCGCTTGGCCGCGTCGGCGACCGAAAGCGCGGCGTTGAGCTTGGCGTCCCAGTCGGGGTTTGACCACGCACACTCGTTCCAGGCCTCTCCGGTGCGGTAGGCCAGCGCCAGAACCTGGACGCCGAGCGGACGCATGTTCCAGTTGGTCATCGACAGCGGATATTTCAGCCAGTCGTTCCAGAACGTCGAGCCCGGCAGCACCGTGCGCTTCACCTTGATGCCGGCGTCGCGCAACTGCGCGGCGATGGCGTCGCCGGTGTTCTTGTGCCAGTCCTCGTCGACTGTGATCAGCTCGTGCTCGAAGTCGGCCTGGCCGGCCTCTGCCATCAGCGCCTTCGCCTTGGCCGGATCGCGAGCGACTTTCGGCAGCTCGAAATACTCCGGATGGATCTGGCAGACATGGTGGTTTTCGGCGACCGAACCGGCATTGCCGTAGCCCAGCTGGAGCACGACATTGTTGTCGACGCCGAGCTGCAGCGCCTTGCGCACCTTCTCATTGTCGTAAGGCTTGTTGTTGACGTTGGTGCGGCAGACGATGGTCGAGGCGGTGACGACTTCGGACTTGACCAGGCTCATGCCGTCGAGGATCGACACATAGTCGGCCGACGTCTCGAAATTGGTGTGGACTTCACCCGCTTCGAAGGCGCTGACCATGGCGGCCGGATCGGTGCCGTAGTCGATGAATTCGATGCCGTCGAGATAGACGTCGCCATCCCACCACTTGTTGTCGGCGCGGCGCTTGTAGACCACCTTCTGGCCGACGTCGTAGGAGACGAGCTCGAACGGACCGGTGCCGATCGGACAGGCTTTGAAATCGCCGCCTTTCTCGTCGAAGCTCTTGTGGACGACGAGAGCGACATAGTCGCAAATGCCGGGAATGATCGAGATGTCGGGCTTGGTCAGCGACAGCTTGACGGTCATGTCGTCGACCTTGGTCACCGCGCCTTCACGCAGCTTGCCGGTCTTGTCGTCGAACAGCGTGCCAAGGCGGCCGGGCATGGAATTGCCTTCGGCGGCCTTTTCGCCCCAGCGGTTGAAATTGTGCACCACGTCGTCGGCGGTGAACGCATCGCCATTGTGCCAGGTCACGCCCTTGCGCACATGCAGCACATATTCGGTGGCATCGTCATTCACATCCCAGCTCTCGAGCAGATAGGGGCGGAACGTGTATTCGGTGGTGTATTTGACCAGCGGCTCGAGCGCCTGGCGCTCGGCATTGGCGATTTCCGACCAGTCGGACTTGCGCGGATCCTTGGGATCCTTGACCCACTGGGCGACCTTCAGGATGCCGCCCTTCTTGGGAGCATCTTCGGCTCGCGCCTCGGTCGGCACTGCCAGGCCGAGCATTCCATAGGCCATCGCCGTCGACGCGCCGAAGACGCTCGCCAAAGCGAGAAACTCACGGCGATCCACTGTGCCTGCCTTGGCTTCTTCGGCCATGGCCAGGATGTGATCCGGAACCCGATCGCCATTACTCTTGTAGATTGTCATGACTAACTCCCATTGTTGGCTTTCTGCCTTTTACCATTCCGCATCCGGGCCGTGATGTCAAAGACGGCACGGATTGGGAACATGTTAGGGAATGTGCAACTTTGGAAGGAAGGCGGTTCGCGCGATAACGACAGTCTTGACGCAAATTTGCTACTGCCCGGTGGATTTCGTTCGAATCGCTGCGATCGATTAAACCGAGACATTCGGAAGGGTTGGGGAAGCGCCGTCCCTCGACGTAGCAAGCCTCATGACGAGGTTAATGCCTCAATATTCGCGTTCGTAGAAAATACCGCCCTTGGCCTCGCCGGCGTCATTGGCTTCGCCGCGCAATTTGACGCCGCGTCCGACATTGAGATCGATCGTCGCCTTGCCCGAACCCGGCTTGTCGCCCTTCTGGATCGTCACATAGGTGCGGTCGTTCAAGTACTTGCCCGCCGAGACCGATGTGCCGCCCTTGTCGTCCGTGGTCACATCGAGATCGTCGACGCCGATCGCGCTGCGCAGGTTTTCGAGCAGCGACGTCGAGCCGCCGATCCCGGCCAATTGCCCCGCGGCTTCGGCCAGCTGCGCGATCTGCAGCGGCGACAGGTTCGACATCGAGCGGCCAAAGATCAGCTGCGCCAGCACCTCGTCTTCCGGCAGCGCTGGGACCGACGAGAAGGTGAATTTCGGATTGGTCGCTTCGCCCGACACCAGAATGGTGACGGTGGCGCTGGTCGTCGTCGTGGTGGCCGTGAGGTTGAGGTAAGGCACCAGCGAGCCCGAGAAGCCGACCGTGCCTTCGGTGAAGGTCAGCCGCTTGCCGAGGATCGACAGCCGCCCGCGCTGCAAGGTGAAGGTGCCGACCGCTTGCGGCGACGATGCCGGGCCGGTCAGCTTGAGCGAGCCGCCAAGCTCGGCGTCGACGCCCCTGCCCTGGATGAAGATCTGGTTCGGCGCGTGGATGGTGACATCGAGGTTGAGGCCGCTGCCACCGCCGCTGCTGGCAGCCGCCGGCCGCAGCGCCTTGTCCTGCGCACGCACCGCACCCGGCGCGTTCTTGTGCTTGACGTCGAGCGCCGCCAGCGATCCCGGCAGCTTTTCGGGAACGGTGATCACGGTCTTGGCCAGATTGACGGTGCCGGAAATCACCGGCGCCGACGTCAACGGCCCCTTGATGGTCAGGTCGCCGCTCAGATTGGCGGTGACCACCCTGCCGTCGGTGTAGCGGCCATCGACCAGCTTGATCGACAGGTCGGCCGGGAAACCTTGCGCCGGGTTGATGCCGACCGTGCCGCTGGCCGAAAGGCTGCCGCGTGTCGACATCGTGCCGGTCAGCCGGTTGATCCTGGCAACGCCAGCGCCGATCGAGATATCAGCGGCAATGTTGTTGACGGCAAGGCCCGAGCGCGCATCGAGCAGACGCGCGCCGGATGTGTTGATGGTGCCGCCGATCACCGGCGAGGTCGCGGGGCCGCGCACCTGCACATTGAGATTGGCCGTGCCGGTCAGCGACAGGCCTTGCGCCGCGAGTTTCTGGCTCAGGAAGCCGAACGGCACCTTCCCTGCGAAATCGAGCACCAAAGCGGGCGTGCCAGCGGTCGTCACCGTGCCGCCGCCCTTGAGGCCAAGCCCGGCGCCATCGCCGATATTGGCATCGAACGTCAGCTTCTTGCCGGCAAAATTGCCCGACGAGGAAACACTTAGTCCGCCGAGGCCGGCGCTGCGGGTCTGCGACGTCTGCACCCCGGTGGCGTCGATGTTGAAGGTGATCGCCGGGCTGGCCGGCGCTCCGGCCACCTTCACCGTGCCAGAGATCGAACCGGCGGCAGCGAGGCCGGGCGAAAAGCTGTTGGCCAGCGAGGCCGGCACCTTGGACAGTGTCGCGTTGAGGTCGAGCGCCTGGCCGACCTTGCCCGTCACCGTCGCCGTGCCGCCGCCAAGGTTGAGCACGAGCTTGTCCAATGTCGTCGTGCCATTGGCGATGGTCACCGTCGAGGCTTGGGAAATCGCAGCCTTGATCCCCTGCACCGTCGCCTGGCCGGAGGCAAGTTCGATGGTCGTCGTGCCGTTGGCCACCTTCACTCGGCCCGCAGCCTTGGCCGGAATGCCCTTGACGGTGGCGCCGCCGGAAAAGCCCGTCCAGTCGCCATCGCGTGTAAGATCGACATCGATGCTGCTGATGACGGTGGTGCCGGAGGTGACGCTGTCGGCACGGACCTTTCCGGAGATCACCGGCGCAGCCAGATAGTTGGCGATCAGCGCGTCGATCGATACGGTCTTGGCCGAGAGGTCGCCACGCGAGATCGTGGCGGTCGTCGCCTTGATGGCGACGTTCGGTCCGTTTGCGGTCTTCGAGAAGGCAATCGTGCCGCGCACATCGCCTTCTGCCTTTTCCAGAGCCAACGCCGCCAATGGGCCGATGTCGGGCAGGTCGAGCGCAACAGTGCCGACCGGCACGAACGCCTCGTCGAGCGCCAGGTCGCCGGAAATCCTGTTCTTGCCCAGCGACAACAGCAGCCCGTTGATGGCGCTCTTGCCGTCCGCTGTCGCCAGCACCGCACTGCCTTGCAGGGCCTGTCCCGCGACATTGCCGGTCAGTTGTACATTGGCTGCCGGATTGGCGGCATCGGCCTTGCCGGTGGCGGTCAGCTTCAGCCCGGTGATCTCGCGCGCCGCCACCGAAAGCCGGTCGCCGGTCACCGTCAGCGACAGGTCGGGTGCGGTGCCGGCACCTTGGGCGTTCAGCGCGAAGGCGATGGCACCCTTGGCATCCTTCGACAGCAGCGAAATGTCGCTCAGCGCGCCCTTGATGTCGGCGGCGACCTTGCCGTCGGCAAGGCTGGCCTGGCCGACGGCAGTCAGCGCGCCCGACATCAGCGAGACCGGGTTCGCGGTGACATTGCCATGGGCATCGCGCTTCAGCGCGGCGCTCAGCTGCGTCCGCTCGGCCAGCACGCCGCGCGCCGCTGCCGGCAACGCCGCCGACAGGGCGTCAGCCTTGAGGTTGAGGTCTATGGCGCCGTCGGCCAGCGAGACACGGCCATTGAAGGCGCTTTCCAGCGCCGCACCCTGTACCGAACCGCTGTCGATGGTGACGGCATCCGCCGCCAGGCTGCCGGCCACCTTGGCGGTGATCTTGCCGGCGATCAGCGGCGCAATGGTCGGGTTGTCCAGCCCGATCTTCTCCGCCGTCACCGTTCCGGAAATCGGCCCTGTGCGACTCTTCACGTCGAAGGCATCGGAATGCAGCGCTAGCGTGATGCCCTCGGACTTGGTGAAATTGGTCGCAACCGCGGGCAGGACAGCGGAAATATCCAGCCTCGGCTGCGCAGCTTGCCCGGCGACCTTCACCGACAATGCCTGCAGTTCGAGCTTGATCGGGCTTTCGGCGCTGCCAAGCGCTAACGGCAGGCTCGGACCGGTCGAGGCAAGATCGAGGGCGAAATCGCTGGCGCCATTCGGATTGATGGTGCCGCTCGCCTTGCCGGAAATCTGGGCGCCGGAAAGCGTCGCATGATCGAGTGCCACCCCGCCGGCCGTGGTGAAACTGCCTGCTGCGTCGACAGAGAGCGGCCCAAGCCCCGCCTGGCGGGTCTGGCTGGTCTCGGCGCCGCTGAGCTGCGCGTCGAAGCGTATGTCGGGATTTGCCGGGGAGCCGGTGATCTGCGCCGTGCCGCCGAGAGTGCCGGTAGCGTCGAGGCCGCGCGAAAAATCATTGGCAAGCGCTGCCGGCAGTTGGGAGACGGTGGCTGCCAGATCGAGCGTCTGGCCGGCGGTGCCGGACAGCGTGACCGATCCGCCGCCGACATCGAGCGCCAGTTTCTCGATGCTGGTCACGCCTTTGGTGATGCTCAATGTCGATGGCTGCGCGATCGCGGCCTTGATGCCGCGAACGGTCGCCTCGCCGGAGGCAATCTCCACGCTGGTCGTACCGTCGGCAATCTTCACCCGGCCCGCGGCCGTGGCCGGGATACCGGCAATGGTGGCGCCGCCGGCAAAGCCGGTCCAGTCGCCGTCGCGCTTCAGGTCGACGCCAATGCCGCCGATGACAGTCGTTCCCGATGTCACGCTGCCGGCCTTGATCGTGCCGGAGATCGCCGGGCTCTTGAGATAGTTGGCAATCAGCGCATTGACAGTGATCAGCTTCGCCGCCAAATCGCCGCGCGAGATAGATCCACTCGCCGCATTGATGGTGACGTTGGGCGCTTCGCCGTCCTTGGCGAAGGCGATGGTGCCGTTGATGTCGCCGGCTGCCGTCTGCCCACCAAGCGCCGCCAACGGTGCAATATCGGGGGCAGCGAGCGTCAGCGTGCCCAGCGGCAGCAGGCTGTCGTCAAGCACGAGATCGCCCGACACCTTGTTGTCGCCAAGCGACAGGCTAAGCCCCTTTATCGACCGCTTGCCGTCGGCAGTGATCAGCGACGCCTTGATATCGAGCAACTGGTCGTTGGCGGAGCCGGTCAGCGACACATCGGCGGCGGGATTGGCGATATCGGCCTTCCCCGTTGCGGTCAGTTTGATGTCCTTCACCGTGCGGCCCGACGCCGTCAGGCTTTCGCTGTTGGCTGAGATCGAGAAATCCGGCGCCGTGCGTGGGCCGCTTGCCGTCAGCGCGAAATTGACGCCGCCGGCGACCGGAACGCCAACCATCGGCGACAGCACCGACACATCGCCGAGCGTGCCCTTGATGTCGGCCTGGATGTCGCTGCCTTGTGCGCTGGCGGTGCCGCTGGCGGTGAGCGATCCCGAGGTGAGCGAGATCGAATTGGCGGCGAAGGAACCTTGCGGATCGCGGGTCGCGGCCGCCGAGAACTTGACCCGTTCGCCGAGCAGCGAACTGATCTGCGGCGGCAGCGCCGTCGACACCGCATCGGCATTCATCTTGAGCTGCATCGAAAGGTCGGCCAGCGCCACATTGGCGGTCAGCGAGGCATTGAGCGCATCGCTGCGCAGCGTCCCCTCATCGAGCGAGATCTGGTCCTTGCTGACCGAACCCGCAAGATCGACCGTCAGCTTGCCGGTGATCAGCGGC
This sequence comes from Mesorhizobium sp. P2_E10, assembly GCF_056404235.1. Lineage (NCBI taxonomy): Bacteria > Pseudomonadati > Pseudomonadota > Alphaproteobacteria > Hyphomicrobiales > Phyllobacteriaceae > Mesorhizobium > Mesorhizobium sp. P2_E10. The sequence goes on along the minus strand of NZ_JBFUEK010000004.1, from coordinate 263,608 downwards.
GCCAGCGTCGCCACATCGGTCTTCAGGCCGGCCGCTGCCAGCTTCACGCTGACCGGCCCGCTGCGATTCTCGATGTCGAAGCGGTCGGAATGGATCTGCGCATCCAGATTGTTGAGCTGCGTGCCACCCGCCACCACCGAGACCAGCGAGACGCCGGCATCGATCATCGGCGCCTTGCCATCGCCGAAGGCACGCGCGGTCGCATTGTTGACCGCCACCACGATCGGCTGCGCCTTGCTGCCGACATTGATCACGATGGGCTTGGCCTTGGCGGCAAGCTCGACCGAAAGATCGCTGGCGCCTTTCGGATCGACCATGCCGGCTGCAGTGCCGTGCACGGCGTCGCTGTCGATGTTGGCGCGCTCGATATCGACGCCGCCGGCCACGGTCGCGGTGCCGGCGAGGTCGAAGCTGGTCTTGCCGGCAAACAGCGGCTTGAGATTCTCGGGCAGGAAACGATCGAATTCGCCGTCGCCCTTGGCCTCGACATGGTTGCCCTTGTCGGTGAGCTGGTGGCGGCCGGTGAGCTGGGTAACGATCTTGCCGTCGACGAGGAAGGTACCGACGCCGCTCCAGTTGGCCAGCGGCCCCGTGCCGGAGACCACGATATCGACCGGCGGCGCGTTCGGCAGGTTGAGCAGATTGGCGATGATGCCGCCGGCCGGCTCCGACGCCTTGAGGTCGAGGTCGAGCTTGTTGTCGGCCGGTGCGAAATGCACGTTGGCGTCGACATTGCCCTGCTTGCCGTCGCGGCGGGTGACGTTGAGGTTGGTCTCGATCGCCAGCGGCGACGCGTCGGCCTTCAGCGCACCCTTGGCAGTCAGTTCGGCGACGCCGGTGCCGGCAAGCGCCGGTCCGAGCGCGATTTCGGGAAGGTCTATCTGCTTGATGTCGAGCGACACCGGCAAGCTGGTGGTGCCGTTCTGGTCGGCCGGCTGCGTGCCGGCCACCGGCAGCCGTGCCAGTTCGATACGCTCGGCGGCGATGCGGTCGGCGTTGAAATTTTTCGACAGCAGCGCCAATGGCGACCAGTCGACCGCCACCTTGCGCGCCACCAGCCAGGCGCCCTGGCGGTCTTCCAGCACGACGTGATCGACGGTCAGCGCCCCGGACCAGATGCCGTCGATGCCGCTGACCGTGACCTTGCGATCGTCCGTCGACGCCAGACCTGAGATGATGCCGGCGAGGTTGTCGCGGCCGCGCTCGGTCTTGGTCAGCACGATGAGCGCACCGACTGCCGCCGCCACCACGATGAGCAGCGTGTAGAGGACAATGCGAAGGATGCGCTTGAACATCTTCATGGCTCAGAACGCCTGGCCAATGCCGGCATAGATGCCGAAATGCGGGTCGCCTGGGTCGCGGTTGAGCGGCACCGCGGCGTCGATGCGCAACGGCCCGAACGGCGTCAGATAGCGCAAGCCGACACCGGCGCCGACCTTGACGTCGGAAAAGTCAGGAAACACTTTTGTCGAGACGGTGCCGGCATCGACAAACGGCACGATGCCGATCGTGTCGGTGATGGCAATGCGCATCTCGACCGAAGTCTCGAAGAACGAAAGCCCGCCGATCGGCTGACCCGTGAAGTCCTTCGGGCCGATGCCCTGATAAGCATAGCCGCGTACCGAGCCGCCGCCGCCCGAATAGAAGCGCCGGTCGGCCGGCACGTGTTCAAGGCTGGTGCCGACGATCGAGCCGACGGCGACGCGTTCAGCCAGCACGAACTTCGAAGCCGTATCCAGGGACTGATAGGCCGATCCCTCGCCCTTCAGCTTGACGAAGGCAGCACCGCTCAAGATGTCGTAGCTGGGCTCGGCATAGGCGAGCAGCCTGAAGCCTTTGGTCGGATTGAGCCTATTGTCCCTGTTGTCAAAGACATATTGCAGCGGAATGCTGGCGATCAGGTATTTGTGCTTGCCGAAGGCGTCGGTGATCCTCGAATAGTCGAGCGCGACCTCCGCTGAGACCGTTTGCCGCTTGTCGAGTTCGTAGGACAGGCCGGTGCTGCCCTTGAGCGAGAAATGGTCGTAGGCGTCGGGATGTTCGAACACGGTCTTGACGCTGGCCAGGAATTTCGATGCCGGCCCGATCACGCCCGGCTTTTCGAACATGATGCCGGCATTATAGTTGAGCTGGCTCAAATCATTGCTGCCGATACCGCTGATCTTGCCGTCGATGCGCAGCTTTTCGGCCCGGCCGAACAGATTGCGGTGCCCCCAATAGCCCTCGAGACCCAAGCCCTCGGTGTTGGAGACGGTGCCGCCAATGCCGAAATAGCGCGGCTTGCGCTCGCTGACCTGGACACCGATCGGGATGTTGCCGTCGGCGTCGAGGCTGTCGGCTTCCTTCAATGTCACGCTGTTGAACACCTCCAGCGCCAGCAGCCGGTCGCGGGCATCGTCGATCTCTTCAGGCGAATATTGGCGGCCGCGCTTCAGCCCGGTCATGTATTCGGTGAAATCGCGGTCGACCTTCTCGGTGCCCTCGACCGTGGTGTCGCCATAGCCGGCGACCGGCCCGGCGGCGACCGTCAACGTCACGTCGAGCGTCGCGGTGGCGTGGTCGGCGACGATCTGCCGGTCGGTGACCTTGGCCAGCGGCCTGCCTTCCTGCTTCAGCGCCCGCACGATCAGCGCCTCGGCCTTGAGCACCGCGCCCGAGCCCGCGTCGCCGCCGGCGATAAGGCCGAAATCGGCACTCATCAGCCCGGCCGCATCGCCCTCCAGCCTGATGTCGCCAAGCGTGAATTTGGGCCCCGCGGCAATGCTGATCACCACCGGGATCGGCTGCGGACCCGAAAACTCGGCATCGGGCGGCAAGTCGTCGAGCAGCTTGCCTTGAATGGTGATGGTGACGACGCCCTCGTAGCGGGCGTCGGCATAAAGCGCGGCGACCAGCTGCTCACGGTCGCTACGCGCCTTGGCCAGCAGCCCGAGCGAACCGGAAACCGGACGTTCTTCGTCGGCTTTCAGCGTCGAGGCGTTTTCGATCCTCTTGACGAGGTCCTTGTCGGCATCAGGCGCCTCAATGGTCACTGCGTAGCGCAGCGGGTCGACGATGTCGGCGTCTTCGTCGTTGGATGAGCCCCACAATTTGATGCCGAATATCTCGAAAGCGGCCGCATTGCCGCCTTCGGCAACCAACGCGGTCGAGCACGCCAACGCAAGAATCAGGGCGCGCGAAAGCCGGCGCCATCGCGCGGTACCCTCCGACATCTGCGTTTCATACGCCGGCATTATTGTTCTAACCTAGTCCCCAAAGCTAAAATTGGAATGAAGTTCTGAAGCGCTCGTAAAGGGGCCACAATCCAATTGTCTGAAATAGTCAGGGCTTGGAATTCACACCTTCTGCGTTTTCGCAAGAAAGCGTGATCCCTGTCCTATGGAGGTACTACCGGTCATCGGCCGGAAAGGAAACCGTTGGCAGGCGGAACCTGCCGCGTCCCCGTGTTGACAAGCCTGATTGAAGCTTGAACATGCCGGGACGTAAGCAGTGTCTGGAGGGTGTTATGGCAATGCGCGCGGCGGCTCGTGGTCTATCGATTCTGATTCTTCTGTTTTTCGCCTGGGGGACTGCCGCGCAAGCGGCCGAAGCACGGCGGGTGGTGACGAGCGAAAACTCCGATTATTTCGGTTTCGATCTCAGATCCGACCAGAATGTCAGCCTCGACCAGTGCAAGACCACATGCCTCGGCGATCCCGCCTGCCGCGCCTTCACCTACAACAACAAGGCCAAATGGTGCTTTCTCAAATCCGACTATAATTCGCTGAAGCCCTTCAGTGGTGCCATCGCCGGCAAGGTCGTCAACATCGATGGCGATCCCGATATCGGCGCGCCGCCGGAGCTGACGTTCTTTCCGAGCTGGATGGCCGACCAGGCCCAGCAATACCGCAACAAGCTGACCGATCCGACCTACACCAAGCCCACCGAAGGGCTGACCGCGCTACGGGCGGCCGCCGAACAGGCGGCCCTGACCGGCGACCATCGCTCCGCCATGCAGAAGTACGAAGCCGCGGTTTCGGTGTTGCCTGATGACGGCCAGCTCTGGCTCGGGCTGGCGCGCGAAACGCTCGCCGTACAGCCGACCGCCAACAGCCAGGAAGCCTACAGTTTGCCGGCAAACGCCACCTCCGCCGGCCTCAACGCCTACAAACTGCTGCGCACCACCAAAACGCGCGCTGACGTGCTGGCGCTTATCGGTGCCGGCCTCGATCGCCGTGACCTCTACCGGCCGGCCCTGCAGGCCTATGAAGCCAGCCTCGCTCTGGTCAGTTCGCCGGCGGTCCAGGCCGACTATGCCGATCTGAAGGCGCGCAAGGGCTTCCGCGTCATCGACCATTCGGTCGACGCCGACACCAGTGCGCCGCGCATCTGCGCGCAGTTTTCCGAGGAATTGGTCAAGACCGGCGTCGACTATGCGCAGTTCGTCACCGTCGACAACGCGCCGCCCAAGGGTGTCGAGGCCAAGGACAAGCAGATCTGCGTCGAAGGGCTCGAGCACGGCCAGCACTATGAAGTGACCTTCCGCGCCGGCCTGCCGGCGGCAATTGGCGAAGTCACCGCCGCACCGGTGGTGCTGTCGATCTATGTGCAGGACCGTGCGCCTTCGGCCCGCTTCACCGGCGACAGCTTCGTGCTGCCCGCCGGCGCGCGCCGCGGCATCCCGGTCGTCACCGTCAACATGAACGCCGCCGAAATGAAGCTTTACCGCATCGGCGACCGCTCGCTGGCGCAGCTTCTGTCCGGCTACCAGTTCCTGAAACAGCTCGACGGCTACGACATTTCCAGCATCGCCGATCAGATGGGATCGCCCGTCTGGGAAGGCCAGCTCGACATCGTCAATGATCTGAACAAGGACGTCACCACGTCCTTCCCGGTCGACGAAGCCCTGCCGCAGCGCAAGCCCGGCGTCTATGTGCTGACCGCGCAGGCCGTCAACGACAACGGCGACGACTACAATTCGATCGCCACGCAATGGTTCGTGGTCTCCGACATCGGCCTGTCGACCTATACCGGCCAGGACGGACTGAACGTCTTTGCCCGATCCTTGGCAACCGCCAAGCCGATCGCCGGCGCCGAACTGACGCTGCTGGCCAGAAACAACGAAATCCTCGGCACCGCGACCTCAGACGCCGAAGGCCACGCTGTCTTCAACCCCGGCCTGACGCGCGGCGATGGCGGCATGGTGCCGGCGGTGCTGATGGCCAAGCAGGGCGACAACGACTTCGTCTTCCTCGACATGGGCCGCGCCGGCTTCGACCTGTCCGATCGTGGCGTCACCGGGCGCGCGGCGCCGGGCGCGCTCGACATCTACGCCTGGACCGAGCGCGGCATCTACCGCGCCGGCGAGGACGTTCATGTCGCCGCCCTTGCCCGTGACGGGGCCGCCAAGGCGGTCGAGAACCTGCCGCTGACCTTCATCTTCACGCGTCCCGACGGGGTCGAGAACCGCCGCATCGTCAGCGACGGTGCTTCCGCCGGCGGCCATGCCGTCGACCTGCCGCTCGAACCCAACGCCATGCGCGGCACCTGGACGGTGTCGATCTACACCGACCCCAAGCAGGCGGCGGTCGCCAGCCAGATGTTCCTGGTCGAGGACTTCGTGCCGGATCGCATCGAATTCGACATGACCTCCGACAAGCAGGAGATCGCGCAGGGCGAAACCGCCAACATCAACATTGACGGCCGCTTCCTCTATGGCGCGCCGGCAGCGGGCCTCGCCCTTGAAGGCGAGCTGACGCTGTCGACGGCGCGCGACTGGGACCGTTTCAAGGACTACTCGTTCGGCCTCGCCGACGAACAGTCGGCCGAACCGTCCGTCACCCCGTTCACCGATCTGCCGGTGGTCGGCGATGACGGCAAGGCGACCTTCCCGGTCTCCGTCGAGCAACTGCCGGCGACCACCAAGCTGGTCGATGCCAAGGTGACGGTGCGCATGCGCGAGACCGGCGGCCGCGCCATCGAGCGCTCACTCAACATCGGCATCCGCCCGCAAGGCCACATGATCGGCATCCGCCCGGATTTCGACGACAATGAAGTGCCGCAAGGCGGCACTGCGAAGTTCAGCCTGATCGCCGTCGATCCCGACGGCAAGCGCGAGGCGCTGAAGGGCGCACAGTGGTCGCTGGTCAAGGTCGAACGCAATTACCAGTGGTACCGCTCCAACAACTCCTGGAACTATGAGCCGGTCACCTTCACCAAGTCGATCGCCAATGGCCAGATCGACCTGAGCGCCGATGCAGAGGCGACCGTCTCGGTGCCGGTCGACTGGGGCCAGTACCGCCTCGAGATCGAGACGGCGGATCCTGAGGGACCGGCGACCAGCTATGAATTCGACGCCGGCTGGTATGTCTCCTCGACCACCACCGAAACGCCGGACGGGCTCGAGATCGCTCTCGACAAGGACAGCTATGCGGCGGGTGAAGTGGCCAAGCTCAAGGTCTCACCGCATTTTGCCGGTGAACTGCTGCTGACCATCGGTGCCGACAAGCTGTTGAAGACCGTCACCGCCAGCGTTCCCGCCGGCGGCAGCACCGTCGATATCCCGGTCGGCGACGACTGGGGCGGCGGCGCCTATATTACCGCTACGCTGTTCCGGCCCGGCGACGCGCAGGAAACGCGCATGCCGGCCCGCGCCATCGGCGTGAAATGGCTGAAGGTCGATCCGGGCTCGAAGAAGCTCGCGGTCACCTTGACGCCGCCGGAAAAGACCATGCCGCGCCAGCAGCTGTCGATTCCGGTTTCCGTGGCCGGCGTACAGCCGGGCACCAATGCCTATGTCACGGTCGCGGCCGTCGATGTCGGCATTCTGAATCTTACCAACTACAAGGCGCCGGATCCGGAGGATTGGTTCTTCGGCCAGCGCATGCTCGGCCTCGAAATTCGCGACATCTATGGCCGCCTCATCGATGGTTCTCTGGGCGCCACTGGCAAATTGCGCACCGGCGGCGACGGGGCGGCCATGCAGACACAAGGCAGCCCGCCGACTGAAAAGCTGGTTGCCTTCTTCTCCGGCGTGGTGCAGCTCGACGCCGACAGCAAGGCACGGGTCGACTTCGACATTCCGCAGTTCAACGGCACCGTGCGCGTCATGGCCGTCGCCTGGACCAAGGAAGCGGTCGGCCATGCCCAGGCCGATGTGATCGTCCGCGATCCCATAGTGATCACCGCCGGCCTGCCGCGCTTCCTGGCGCCCGGCGATTCCGCCGTCATGCGGCTCGACGTCGCCGACACCGATGGTCCGGCTGGCGACTATGCACTGTCCATCGACACCACCGGCGACCTCTCGACCGGCGACAACCCGCTGCCGGCAAAGCTGACGCTGGCCAAGGGCAAGCGGCAGACGCTGACGGTGCCGTTAGTTGCCAAGACCGCGGGCAATGCCTCGATCACCATCAAGCTCGCCCATGCCGACGGCACTACCGTCGAGCAGACGCTCTACGTGCCGGTGCGCCCGTCGCAACTGCCGGTCACCACCCGCCTAGTGGTCGACCTCAAGGGCAATGGCGGCGCATTGCGCGTCGACAAGGAGCTGCTGGCGGCAAGCCTGCTCGACGGCGCGTCCGTCAGCGTCGGCGTTTCGCAGGCGGCTGCCTTCGACGTACCGTCGCTGTTGATGACGCTCGGCCGCTACCCGTATGGTTGCGCCGAGCAGACGACCAGCCGTGCCATGCCGCTTCTCTACGTCAACGAGTTGGCCTCGAGCATCGGCATGGCCAGCGACCCCGACCTGCACGATCGCATCCAGACGGCCATCTACAAGGTGCTGAGCTATCAGGCTTCGGCCGGCAGCTTCGGCCTATGGGGTCCGGGCTCCGGCGATCTGTGGCTCGACGCCTATGTCAGCGACTTCCTGACCCGGGCGCGCGAGCAGAAATACGACGTGCCTACCCTGGCGATGAGCCAGGCGCTGAGCAATCTGCAGAACTCGGTCGGTTACGACCAGGACGTCCAGGATCGCGGCAGCGAGATCGCCTACGCGCTCTACGTGCTGGCCCGCAACAAGAAGGCTTCGGTCGGCGACCTGCGCTATTATGCCGATACCCAACTCGAAGCCTTTACCAGCCCGATGGCTGTCGCCCAGCTGGCGGCGAGCCTGGCGCTTTACGGCGATACGCAGCGCGCCGAAGCGACCTTCCAGACCGCCCTGCAACTGGCCAAGGCCGCCACCGAATACGACTACTACCGGTCGGACTATGGTTCGCCGCTGCGCGACGGCGCGGCAATCCTGGCGCTTGCCGCTGAATCCAAGCCGGTGCCGAAGATCGTGCCGGAGCTGATCAAGCTGGTGGCAAGACAACGCGCCGAGGCGCGCTGGACCAGCACGCAGGACGAATCGTGGATGCTGCTGGCGGCCCGCGCGCTGAGATCAGGCAATGATTCGATTGCGCTGACCGTCAATGGCGCGGCGCATGCCGGCGGCTATTCGAACCAGGTCACCGGCAGCGACCTGGTCGACAGTCCGCTGACCATCACCAACACCGGCACCACCCCGCTGCAGGCGGTCGTCACCACGGTGGCGTCGCCGCTCCAGCCCTTGCCGGCCAGCGGCGACGGCTTCACCATCGAGCGCACCTATTACAAGCTCGACGGCACCGAGGCCAACGTCACCGAGGTGACCCAGAACGAACGCTATGTGGTTGTGCTCAAGATCTACGAGCAGAACAGGTGGCCATCGCGGCTCTTGATCACCGACCTGTTGCCGGCCGGCTTCGAGATCGACAATCCCGGCCTGGTCTCCAGCGCCCAGTTGACCAACTTCTCCTGGCTGGCACAGACCGATGCTGCCCATCTCGAATTCCGCGACGACCGTTTTGTCGCGGCGTTCAATCCCAACGATGGCGACGGCGACCGCAACATCACGCTCGCCTATGTCGTGCGCGCGGTGACGCCGGGCGTCTATGCCCATCCGGCGGCGACGATCGAAGACATGTACCGGCCGCAATATTCGGCCCGCACCGCCACCGGCATGATGGAGGTCAAGGCACCGTAAGGCGCCTTGGCGAAGATGAACATGCCGATGGCTGCGACAATCTCCTTCTCCCCGTTCAACGGGGAGAAGGTGCCGGCAGGCGGATGAGGGGCAGCGCCATGCTCTCCAAAAAAATCCTGCGCCGAACAGGCTTCGCTGCCGCCGCCTTCGCAGGCTTTGTGGCGGTCGCGGCGGTCAGCCTCTGGCAACTCGACCGCGCCTACCCGCCGCCACTGCCCGAAAAGCTCACCGTGTCCACCGAAGTGCAGGACCGCGACGGCCAGTTGTTGCGGGCCTTCGCCACGCCGGACGGCTACTGGCGACTTGAAACCCGCCTCGACCAGGTCGACAAGCAGTTCGTCGACATGCTGGTCACCTATGAGGACAAGCGCTTCTGGGACCACGAAGGCGTCGACGTGCTGGCGCTGGCCCGCGCTGCCGGCCAGTTCGTCACCAGCGGCCATATCGTGTCCGGCGGCTCGACGCTGTCGATGCAGCTCGCCCGGCTGATCGAGCCGCGCGAAAGCCGCAGCCTCGGCTCCAAGATCAAGCAGATGCTGCGCGCCATCCAGATCGAGCGGCGGCTCACCAAACGCGAGATCCTCGAACGCTACCTGACTTTGGCGCCCTACGGCGGCAATCTCGAAGGCGTGCGCGCCGCCTCACTCGCCTATTTCGGCAAGGAGCCGAAGCGGTTGACGGTTTCGGAAGCCGCTTTGCTCGTCGCGCTGCCGCAATTGCCCGAGAAACGCCGTCCCGACCGCAACCTCGACATCGCCCACGCCGCCCGCGACCGGGTGCTGACCCGCATGGTCTCGGCAGGCCTGCTCGGCGAACGCGAGGCGGCGCGTGCAGCACTCGACGATGTCTCGGGCCTGCGCCGCAAATTGCCGGCGCTCGCGCCGCATGCCGCCTATGCCATGCTGCCCAAGGCTGTCGCCGGCAAGCCGCTGCAGCTGACGATCCGCAAAAGCGTGCAGGAAGGGCTGGAACAAGTGGCCAAGGATGCCGCCGGCAAGCTCGGCCCTCGCCTCTCCGTCGCCATGGTGCTGGCCGATGCCCGCACCGGCGACATACTGGGCGAAGTCGGCTCGGCCGATTTCTTCGACGCCAGCCGCTCCGGCTGGATCGACATGACCAGGATCGTGCGTTCGCCCGGCTCGACGCTGAAGCCGTTCATCTATGGCCTGGCCTTCGAGCAGGGACTGGTGGCGCAGGAAATGTTGATCGAGGACAGCCCGGTCGATTTCGGCGGCTACCGGCCTAAGAATTTCGACATGGGCTATCAAGGCGATGTCAGCATCCGGCAGGCGCTGCAACTGTCGCTCAACGTGCCGGCGATCCGCGTGCTCGACGCGGTCGGCCCGGCACGGCTGATGGCGCGCTTCCGCCAAGCTGGCGTCAATCCCGTTCTGCCGATCAACGAGGCGCCGGGCCTGGCCATTGGCCTTGGCGGCGTCGGCGTGACGCTGCGCGATCTCGTCCAGCTCTATACCGGGCTTGCCAATGGCGGCAAGGCGCACACGCTGCATGACGGCACCGAGCCGGCCAATGCCGAACGCACCACCGCCACCATCCTCGACGATCAGGCCACCTGGCAGATCACCGACATCCTGTCGGGCGTCAAGCCACCCGAAGGCGCCTTGCAGCGCGGCATCGCCTACAAGACCGGGACGTCCTATGGCTACCGTGACGCCTGGTCGGTCGGCTTCGATGGCCGCTATGTGCTGGGTGTCTGGGTCGGCCGCGCCGATGCCGGCGCCGTGCCCGGCCTGTCCGGCTATGTCTCGGCCGCACCCATCCTGTTCGAAGGCTTCGTCCGTTCGGGCCTCGCCGCCGTGCAGCTGCCCAGCCAGCCGGCAGGCGTCGTCAGGCCCAAGCGCGAAGACCTGCCGGTGACATTGGCGCGCTTCGGCGCCGGCGCCGACGGGCTGGTGCAGGCGACGCCGACCGAGCCGGCGCCAACGATCATCTTTCCGCCTGACGGCGCCCGCGTCGATCTTGCCACCAATTCGGCCGACGCCTCGCCGCTGGTGCTGAAGCTACAAGGCGGCCGCGCGCCGTTCCGCTGGCTGGCCAACGGCAAGCCGCTCACCGGCATCGACCGCCGCCGCACCGCCACCTGGCTGCCGGACGGCGCCGGCTATTCGACGCTGACCGTGATCGACGCAGTGGGACGAGCGGCCAGCGTGAAAGTGTTCGTCGAGTGAAGGTGTTCGTTGAATAGAATGCGGCAGGTGATTCAAGGCATTGCGTTTTGCACCCTGCTGCCGCTGACTTTCACCCTGCCGGCAAGCGCCGATGCCCTCCCCGCCGGCTTTGTCCGCCTCGCCGACGTCGATGCCACCATCCGGCAGGACATCCGCTACGCCGGCCTTGAAAACTTCCTGCACCGCAAGGCCAGCGGCTACGACGCGCCGGTGTGCATCCTGACCAGGCAAGCCGCGGAAGCGTTGTCGGGCGTGCAGAAGGCGGTCGCCGCTAAGGGGCTGACGCTGGTCGTCTTCGACTGCTACCGGCCTGCGCGCGCCGTTTCCGATATGGGCCAATGGACGAGAGAAGGCGGGCCGGCCGACCCGCAATGGTATCCCTCGGTCAAGCGCAAGGACCTCATCGCCAAGGGTTATATCGGCGAACTGTCCACCCATTCGCGCGGCTCGACCGTCGATATCGCCATCGCGCGAACCGATGCCAGGACCGAGCCAAAACCAACCTGCGGTGTATCAGATGCCGACACGCTCGACTTCGGCACTGGCTTCGACTGTTTCGACCCGATGAGCGAAACGGCGCACCGCCCGCTCACCGAGGAAGTGACGGCCAACCGCAGAAAACTTGTCGAAGCGATGCGCACCGGTGGTTTCAAGAACTATGCGCGCGAATGGTGGCACTTCGCGCTGGAAAACGAGCCGTTTCCAAAGCAGCGCTTCGATTTTCCCGTCACTGCCGAGTGAGGCTTCGGCCGCGGTGTCGGCAAGGTCGCCCGATTCCCTGTGGCCATTGCCGTAGCGCGAGCCGTTCCTAATTGGATCCCTGGTGAGCACGGAATCCTCGCGATGGCGGCGCGAGGAAAATATTTCCTCATGAGGCTGAGGATCGGCGAAAAATTGCTTCAATGGGGCAAAAAAGGCAACATTGAATGCATCTAATTTCTATCAATTCGCTAGAGTTCGGCCGTCATCAACGGAGGCGGAAATGACCAAACCTCATTTCAAGAAACTGCTCGGCGCACTGGTCGTCACATCGGTTCTATCAGGCACGCTCGGTTTCGCGTTTGCCGATACCACCATTCTCAACGTGTCCTATGACCCGACACGCGAACTCTACAAGGCCTATGACGAGGCCTTCGTCGCCCACTGGAAGGCCGAGACCGGCGAGACGGTCACCATCCAGCAGTCGCATGGCGGCTCGGGCGCACAGGCCCGCGCCGTGATAGACGGCCTTGACGCCGATGTGGTGACGCTGGCGCTCGAAGGCGATATCAACGCCATCGTCAACAAGTCGAAGAAGATCAACCCGGACTGGCGCACCAAGTTCGAGAACAATTCGGCCCCCTACACCTCGACCATCATCTTCCTGGTTCGCAAGGGCAACCCGAAAGGCATCCACGACTGGAACGACCTGATCAAGGACGGCGTCCAGGTGATCACGCCGAACCCGAAGACCTCGGGCGGCGCGCGCTGGAACTATCTCGCTGCCTGGGCTTATGCCAACGCCAATGATGGCGGCGACGAAGCCAAGACCAAGGAATTCGTCGGCAATCTGTACGCCCATGCCCCGGTGCTCGACACCGGCGCGCGCGGCTCGACCGTGACCTTCGCGCAAAAGGGCCTCGGCGACGTGCTGATCGGCTGGGAAAACGACGCGTATCTGGCACTGAACGAATTCGGCGCCGACAATTTCGAGATCGTCTACCCCCCAACATCGATCCTGGCTGAGCCGCCGGTGGCGGTTGTCGACGCCAATGTCGACGCCAAGGGCACGCGCAAGGTCGCCGAAGCCTATCTCGGCTGGCTCTATTCCAAGGAAGGGCAGACGATCATCGCCAAGAACCACTATCGTCCGGCCAAGCCCGAACTTGTGGCGCCGGCCGATCTGCCCAAGACACCTGAAATCAAGCTGATCTCCATCGACGATCCGCTTTTCGGCGGCTGGAAGAAGGCACAGCCTTATCATTTCGGCGACGGTGGTATATTCGACCAGATCTATAAGCCGGCCCAGTGAGCTAAATCTAGATCAGGACGATATGACCACAGCACCCGCGCAGGCGGGGTGGCGGTTCAGACAGCCGAGTGTCATTCCGGGTTTCGGACTGACGCTCGGCTTCTCGCTTGCCTACCTCACCCTCATCATCCTCATCCCCTTGTCCGGGCTGGTCTGGCGCTCGGCCGCCCTTGGCTGGCCTGAATTCTGGGCCATTGCCACCGACCGCCGCACCCTCAACGCGCTGGAAATCAGCTTCGGCACCGCCTTCATCGCGGCTGGCGTCAATGTCGTCTTCGGCACGCTGGTCGCCTGGGTGCTGGTGCGCTACCGCTTTCCTGGCCGGCGCATTGTCGACGCCATGGTCGACCTGCCCTTCGCGCTGCCGACGGCAGTGGCCGGCATTGCGCTGACCACGCTTTATGCGCCGAATGGCTGGATCGGCCATCTTCTGATGCCGCTCGGCATCAAGGTCGCCTATACGCCGCTCGGCATCGTCATCGCGCTGGTCTTCATCGGCCTGCCCTTCGTCGTGCGTACCGTGCAGCCGATCATGGAGGAGATCGACAAGGAGGTTGAGGAAGCAGCCGCCACGCTTGGCGCCAGCCGCTTCCAGATCATCACCCGCATCCTGTTTCCGGGCCTGGCGCCGGCCATCATCACCGGCTTTTCGCTGGCCTTTGCGCGCGGCGTCGGCGAATACGGCTCGGTCATCTTTATCGCCGGCAATCTGCCCTACAAATCCGAGATCGCGCCGCTTTTGATCGTCATCCGGCTGGAGGAGTACAACTACCCGGCGGCGACGGCGATTGCCGCGATCATGCTGCTGTTGTCGTTCGTCATGCTTTTGATCGTCAATCTCGCCCAGTCATGGAGCCGCAAGCGCTATGGCTGATCCCGAAATCAAATCCTACGAACCGCATCACGAGAGCCAGTCGGCGGCGGTCACCGAAAGCCGCCCGGCGCAAATCGTGCTGATGGCCATCGCCTTCACCTTCCTCGGCGTCTTCCTGCTGTTGCCGCTGATCATTGTCTTTCACGAGGCGCTGGCGAAAGGCGTTTCTGCCTATACGGAAGCGCTGGGCGATGCCGACGCTCGCTCGGCGATCCGCCTGACGCTGCTGGTGGCGGCGATCTCGGTGCCGCTCAACGTCGTCTTCGGCATTTCCGCGGCCTGGGCGATCGCCAAGTTCGAGTTCAAGGGCAAGGCCTTCCTGACCACGCTGATCGATCTGCCGTTCTCGGTGTCGCCGGTCATTTCCGGATTGGTCTACGTGCTTTTGTTCGGCGCTCAAGGGTTGCTCGGCGGCTGGCTGAAGGCGCATGGCATCGCCATCCTGTTTGCCGTGCCAGGCATCGTTCTGGCCACCGTGTTCGTCACCTTCCCCTTCGTCGCACGCGAATTGATCCCGCTGATGCAGGAACAGGGCAATGGCGACGAGGAGGCAGCGCTTTCGCTCGGCGCCAATGGGTGGCAGACCTTCTGGTATGTGACGCTGCCCAACGTCAAATGGGGGCTGCTCTACGGCGTGCTGCTGTGCAATGCCCGCGCCATGGGCGAATTCGGCGCCGTCTCGGTGGTGTCAGGTCACATACGCGGCCTGACCAACACCATGCCGCTGCATGTCGAAATCCTCTATAACGAGTACAACGCCGTCGGCGCCTTTGCCGTCGCTTCGCTGCTTGCCGGCCTGGCGCTGGTTACTCTGGTCTTGAAAACACTGCTCGAGATGCGCTACGGCGCCGAGATCGCCGCGACGCGCGGGCATTAGAAGGTTCTGTAAATGGAAGTTCGCGTTGCCAACGTGCGCAAGGAGTTTGACCGGTTCCCGGCCCTCCACGACGTGTCGCTTGACATCAAGTCCGGTGAGCTGATCGCGCTGCTGGGGCCCTCCGGTTCCGGCAAGACGACGCTGCTGAGGCTGATCGCCGGGCTGGAGCGGCCGACGCGGGGAAAAATCTTCTTCGGTGAGGAGGATGCGTCGCAGAAGTCGATCCAGGAGCGCAATGTCGGCTTCGTCTTCCAGCACTATGCGCTGTTCAGGCATATGACGGTCGCCGACAATATCGGTTTCGGCCTGAAGGTCCGGCACGGGCCGACACGGCCGCCGGCACAGGAAATACGCCGACGCGCCACCGAGCTTCTCGACCTGGTCCAGCTTTCCGGCCTGGAAAAGCGCTACCCGGCGCAGCTTTCGGGCGGCCAGCGCCAGCGCGTGGCGCTTGCCCGCGCCATGGCGATCGAGCCCAGGGTGCTGTTGCTCGACGAGCCGTTCGGCGCGCTCGACGCCCAGGTGCGCCGCGAACTCCGCCGCTGGCTGCGTGAGATCCACGACGCCACCGGCCACACCACCGTCTTCGTCACCCACGACCAGGAAGAAGCATTGGAGCTCGCCGACCGTGTCGTGGTGATGAGCCAGGGCCGCATCGAGCAGGTCGGCTCTGCAGACGAGATCTACGATACGCCGAACTCCCCCTTCGTCTATGGCTTCATCGGCGAATCGAGCTCGCTTCCCGTCAAGGTCGATAATGGCGAGGTCTGGATCGCCGACCGCCCGATCGGGCTGTCCGCACCGCATGCGCCTTCAGGCGACGCATTGCTGTTCTTCCGCCCGCACGATGTCGAGTTGGTGGACGGCTGCAGCGGCTGCATTGCCGGCACCGTCGCCGCCAGCCGCCGCGTCGCCGGCACAAGACGAGTGGAACTCGAAATCGGCGGCGAGCGCCAGCGGGTCGAGATCGAACTGCCGGTCGACCATCCGGCGGCACAGAAGAGCCGGGTGGCGTTCCGCCCCAAGCGCTGGAAGCTTTTTCCGGCTGCATAGAGTATCACCCGCCGGGAAGACGCCGAAAAGACTCTGGTTGGAAGGAAATCCTACCAGACGACTGTTTCGGCAATGCTTTTTCTCGCGACGGCCTGATAAGTCCGGTGCGCATGTCTCGTCGCCAGCGACGCGGCGCGGTTATCTTCAGGCATCAGACGCATTGCATCCGGAGCCTGTTTTCATGAAGCGATTTTTCCTTGGCGTCGCCACCGTCGCCGGCCTGTTCCTCGCATCCTCCCAAGCCTGGTCGGCCGACAAATTGCTGAACGCCTCCTACGATGTCGGCCGCGAACTGTTCGCGCAGGTGAACAAGGCCTTCATCGCAGGGCACCCCGGCGTCAGCATCGACCAGTCGCATGCCGGTACGTCGGCGCAGGCGCGCGCCATCGCCGAAGGCCTCGGCGCCGATGTCGTCACATTCAACCAGGTCACCGACATCGATTTTCTGGTCAAGAAGGGTCTTGTTTCCGCCGACTGGCAGAAGGATTTTCCCGACAACGCCTCGCCCTTCTATTCGTTGCCTTCGTTTCTCGTCCGCGCGGGCAACCCCAAGCACATCAAGGACTGGAACGATCTCGTGCGCGACGACGTGCAGGTGATCTTCCCCAATCCGAAAACCTCCGGCAATGCGCGCTACACCTATCTGGCGGCAACCGCCTACGCCAAGGAGGCCTTCAAGGGCGACGACGCCAAGGTGAAGGAATTCATCACCAAGCTGTTCAACAACGTGCCGATCTTCGACACCGGCGGCCGCGCCGCCACCACCACCTTCGTGCAGCGCGAGATCGGCGATGTGCTGATCACCTTCGAGTCGGAGACACGCGGCATCCGTAAGGAGTATGGCGACGACAAGTTCGAGCAGGTGACGCCCTCGGTCAGCCTGCTGGCCGAGTTCCCGGTGGCGATCATCGACAAGGTCGCCGACGAGCACGGCACCCGCGATCTGGCCAAGACCTATCTCGACTTCCTCTATACGCCGGAGGGGCAGGATATCATTGCCCAGAACGGCAACCGGGTCCGCGATGCGGCCGTCGCCGCCAAATATAAGGACCAGTTTCCCGATGTCCGCCTGCTGACGGTGCAGGATGTCTTTGGTGGCTGGGACAAGGTGCAGAAGGAGCATTTCGCCGCCGGCGGGCTGCTCGATCAGACCTATGGCAGCCGCTAGAAATCACCAAATCTGAACTGAACAGGGAAGCCGGCGATTAGCCGGCTTTCTTCGTTTCAGCAGTCCGAATTGCTATCTCGACCAAGTTTCGCGGCCCTATCGTCCAAAACGTTACGAAGAATCAACGCGTTTGGGCCTAACCTGTCATCCGGTGGCTTGTTTTCGCGAAATGGCATCGCGCGGCGAAAACGTCATCATTTGCACACAAACAGTCGCCAGATGCGAGTGGTTGGGGCTTCATGGGTTGATCAGGGCATGCTGACGAAAAAAGGCAAATACGGCCTCAAGGCCCTCGTGCACCTGTCTGGTCTGCCGGTCGGCCAACTGGCTTTCGTCAACGACATCGCTGTCGCCAACAACATCCCTAAGAAATTCCTCGATGCCATTCTGGGCGAATTGCGCAATGCCGGATTCGTCCAGAGCCGCAAGGGTAAGGAAGGCGGCTACCGCCTGGCCCGGCCGGCCTCCGAGATCAAAATCGGCCATGTCGTGCGCGTCCTCGACGGACCGCTGGCGCCTATCCCTTGCGCCAGCCGCACCCAGTACCAGCGCTGCGAGGATTGCGACGAGGCGACCTGCCAGGTCCGCCACATGATGCTGGAAGTGCGCCAGGCCATCGCCGAGGTGCTCGACAACCGCAGCCTCGCCGCCATGCGCGACGCCGACAACGACGATTTTCCGGTCGAGCTGACGTCGCAGATTTAGAAGCCAGTCTGCTCAAACGAGACCGAGCTTGCCGGCAAGCCCGACCCGCTGGATCTTGCCGGTTGGTCCCTTGGGGATTTCCTGCAGAAACAGGATGTGGCGCGGCACCTTGAACTCGACGATGCGGCTACGCGCGAAATCGCGGATCTGTTCGGCATCGGCGGTCGCGCCCTCTTCCAGCACGATGGCCGCGCCGACCTCTTCGCCGAGCATGGCATGCGGCACGGCAAAGGTCACCGCTTGCGCCACCAGCGGATGATCGAGCAGCACGTTGTCGACCTCGAGCGGCGAGATTTTTTCGCCGCCGCGATTGATGATTTCCTTCAGCCGTCCGGTGATTTTTATGTCGCCGTCTTCATCGACCAGACCCTGGTCGCCGGTGCGGAACCAGCCATCGGTGAAGGCGGCGGCGTTGGCCTCGGCATTGTTCAGATAGCCGTCGTGGATGTTGACGCCGCGCACGACGATCTCGCCTTTTTCACCCGCCGGCAGGATATTGCCCCTGTCGTCCATGATCGTCACGTCGGGGCCGGCAGGCAGGCCGACCGAGCCCGGCTTGCGGCGCGCCGGCGGCAGGCCGTTCGAGGTCATCTGGTGCGCCGCCTCGGTCATGCCATAGGCTTCGATGACGGGACAGGAGAAGACGCGCTCCAGGTCGCGAAACACGACATCGGGAAGGGCCGCCGAGGACGAGCGGATGAAGCGCAGCCGCGCAGCCTCGATGATGTCGCCGTTGCGGGCAGCGCGCGCCAGGATCGCCTGATGCATGGTCGGCACCGCGCTGTACCAGCTCGGCCGGAATTCGGCGAGCCAGCCGAAGAACTTGAGTGCGTTGAAGCCTGGTGTGCAGACAACGGTACCGCCGACCGCGAGTTGAGCGCCGAGCGCCGCCATCAGGCCGTGGATATGGAAAAGCGGCATCACGTTGAGACAAATATCGTCGGCCGCCAGCGCCAGCGTCCGCGCTATGTTGGTCATCGAGGCATGCAAATTGCGCTGCCGCAGGCCGACGATCTTCGGCCGTGCCGTGGTTCCCGATGTGTGCAGGACGAGCGCGAGATCGTCCGGGCCATTGAGCCGCGCTTCGCCGGAGCTCATAAGCTCGGCGTCGCCCGAGAGAATAAATTCCCCGGCTGCGGCAGCTTCAGCCGCGACAATGTCGAGCACCGGAATGCCGAGCGACTTCGCGGCAACGCGCGCGGCGTCGCCCACGCCCTGGCCGCACAAAAGAAGCTTCACATCGAGATCGGAAAGATAGAAGCGAAATTCCTTTTCGCCGTAAGCCGGATTGAGCGGAGCCGCCATCGCCAGGGCGGAGACCGCCAGGAAACACGCCGCCATTTCCGGGCCGTTGGGCAAGACGATGCCGACGGCCGTGCCGCAGCGCACGCCGCGCCGCGCGAGATCCCGGCACAGCTGATCGACATGGGCGGCGAGGCCGGCAAAGCTCAGGGGCGGCTGGTCGGGCGCCATGAGCGCGATTGCCGCTGGCGACCTTGACGCCAACAGCGGAAGCGCCACCGACAGGGCCTGTTCCACGCTCGAACCTTGAATGGCTATCACAATGGTTCCATCGGCGCCCAATTGCGCGCCCGTGGCAGACGCAGTAAAGCGATTTTCGGACGCGCGCAAGAACAGGCTGGACACCGATCGGATGAGGTTGCCGTGGTTCGGAAAATCCAGGAGAGCCGGCCGGAAAATCTCATCGGCTGTCGGCTACCACTCTGAAATCATCGCTGATGTTCTTGTGCCGGAAAGCGCCGAGTCTGTCCGGTTCTTCAGCCGCAAGATCGTCAAGCCGGCAAAGCTGCGCCGCTTCTCAAACAGGGATTTCCGCGAGAGCCTGTTGTTCGTTTTCTATCTCGGTGTCGCCGCTACGCTACCTATCAATTGGTGGGCACCGATCTGCGGCTGGGTGTGCAGGCTTCGCCAGAAGCGCCATGTCGGCAAGGATTTTTCGCGCTACGCGCCGTCAACGCGCGCCGTGCTTGGCGACGGCATCGATGCGCGGAAACTGTTCAGCGCGATGCTTGCCTCACTTCACCGTCGACGCCTGCTTGTTGCCGCGCATCTGGTCGGCATCGGCTGGTCGCCGACCATCCGCCTGGAGGGCCTGGATGGTCTTGAGGAAGCGCTAAAACGCGGTCGCGGCGCCATCCTCTGGTGCGATCAGTTCACCACCCAGACAATCATCGGCAAGCGCGCGCTGCACGAGGCCGGCGTCGAAGCCCATCAGGTAAGCGTCCGCTTCCACGGCATCTCCGAGACGACGTTCGGCTTGCGATTCCTCAATCCGCCCATGGTCAGGATCGAGAACCGTTTCCTGAAAAGCCGCGTCGTGTTCGATCGCAGCGACGCCTATCAGGTGACCATGCGCATGCAGAAGATCCTCAGGGAGAACGGCGTTGTCCTGATGACCAACAACATCCATGCCGGATCGACATTCGCGGAAGTGGCCCTCGGGGAAAACGGCTGGACGCATCTGGCCTCGGCGCCGGCAAATTTCGCCGCCAGAGGCGGGGCAGCGCTGTTTGCCATGTCCACCTTCGAGACGGTCCCCTTTCGCCAATACCGCGCCGTCATCAGCCCGGAATTGCTGCCGACGGCAGCCAGGCCGGCATCGATTGCCAACGGCGCCAAGAACATCGAGCTTCAGGCGCACTACATCCTGCTCAAGCGCGACCGCCTGTTTGAGGCCCTCAAGCTTCATCCCGAGCAGATGATGGTATGGTCCGGCCAGGACCGGCTCAGCGAGCGACCCGACAATGCCGCGCCTGACGACGATACCGGCATGTCATCATGAAACCGCTTTGCCAAGCAGGCTCATGGCCTCGGTGACGAGTTTGGCGACCGGACGCGTCCCATCGAGGGTCAACGCCCGCTCCTCGGCAGCAGGCGCTTCGAGGATGGCGAACTGGCTGTCGACCAGGCTCGCCGGCATGAAATGGCCCTTGCGATTGCCGACCCGCCGCTTCGCCGTCGCCGGGTCGATCTCCAGATAGACGAAGACGATGTCCTGGCAAAAGCCGCGCAACCGCTCGCGGTAGCTGTATTTGAGGGCCGAACAGGCGGCGACCACGCCCTGCCCGCTGCCGGCCGACGCCGCGATCTGTCGGCCGATGGCGTCGAGCCAGCCTTGGCGCAGTGCATCGGTCAGTGGCTCGCCGCTTGCCATGCGCGCCACATTCTCGGGCGGATGCAGCCCGTCGCCTTC
The DNA here is from genome assembly GCF_056404235.1 of Mesorhizobium sp. P2_E10. Classification (NCBI taxonomy): domain Bacteria; kingdom Pseudomonadati; phylum Pseudomonadota; class Alphaproteobacteria; order Hyphomicrobiales; family Phyllobacteriaceae; genus Mesorhizobium; species Mesorhizobium sp. P2_E10. Next base: position 242,528 of record NZ_JBFUEK010000004.1, on the reverse strand, counting down.
GACAAAAATGGCGCCGAGCGCCGCAGCCAACGCGTTGCCGACAGCCGACTTGCCGCAGCCGGCGACGCCCATGACCACAAGGGCGAGTCCTGGCCGGACACTGCTCGCCTTGGATGGTGCCGCCGCTTCGTCCACGATCGGACTAGAGCCTGTTTCCATCCCGATGGAATCGGGATGGGGCTCTATCTCTTTGCTGGAGCATGATCTTTTCCGAAAACCGGCTTCCACTTTTCGGGATCATGCTCTAGCGGCTTGCCGGCGCGCGGCCGTAGAGCAGCAGCATGGCGACGATGACGACGCCATAAATGATCTGCCGTCCGGCCTCCGGCATCTGCATGACGGAAAGGATCGACTGCAGCAGCGTGATCAGGATGACGCCGGCGACGGTGCCGAGATAGGAACCGCGCCCGCCGAGGATCGAGGTGCCGCCCAGCACCACCGCGGCGATCGACGGCAACAGATAGGCATCGCCCATCGATTGCGCCGCCTTGGAGGCGTAGCCGGCCAGCAGCACCCCGCCAAAGGCCGAGAGCCCGCCGGAAACCGCGAAGGCGATCATCACCACGCGCCGCGTGTCGATGCCGGAGAGATAGGCAGCGCGCTCGCGATTGCCGATGCCATAGACGCTGCGGCCGAAGCTGGTGCGGGTCAGCACGAAGACCATCGCTGCCCCGATCAGCGCCCAGATGACGACGGCATTGGGCACACCCGGAATGGCAAAGCCAGTCGCCAGGTAGCGCATCGCGCCGGTCGCCGAATCCTGCGGCGAGAACCCGCCGGTGTAGACCACCATCAGCCCTTGCGCGACGGCGTTGGTGGCCAGCGTGATGATCATCGAGGGAATGCGCAGATACGCAACGCCGATACCATTGACGATGCCGATCGCGACGCCGCAGAAAATGCCGAACGGGATCGCCAACGCGACGCCAGCCGGCCCGAAGGCCGCCATCGCACTGGCCATCATTGCGCCCACCGCCACCGACCATGGCACCGACAGGTCGATCTGGCCAAGCAGGATGACCAGCATCATGCCGGTGGCGATGACACCGAGAAACGACGCCACTTTGAGCTGCTGCAAGAGATATTCCGGCGACAGGAAACTGCGTGAGTAGAGGCTGCCGAGGAACAGCAGCAGCACGATGCAGGCAAAGGCCGTCAGCACCGCAGGATCGGCACGGCGGATGAATTTCGGCATACGGCCAGCAATTCCGCCCAATGTCGTCTCGCTCACAGGAACCACTCCAGCCGGTTGCGGACCCTGAACAGGGCGAAGGCGCCGAGGCTGACCGCGATCAGCAGGATAACGCCCTGGAACAGCGGCTGCCAGAGCGGATCGAAATCGAAAACGAAGAGCAGGTCGCCGATGGTGCGGAAAGCCAGCGCGCCGAAGATCGCGCCGATGGCGCTGCCCTTGCCGCCGAACAGCGAAACGCCGCCGAGCACGACGGCTGCGATCGAGAACAACGTATAGGCGTTGCCGCTGGCATAGGCCGCGTCACCCGTATAGGTGAAGAACGTCAGGAACAGCCCGCCGATCGCGGCGAGCAGCCCGGCAAGCACGTAGGCGACAAACTTGCCGCGCCGGATCGGCACGCCGGACATGTAGGCCGCCATCTCCGATGAGCCCGCCGCGTAAGCCGCGCGACCGAGCACCGAGCGGCTGAACGGTACCCAGACGATCAGCACAACGGCCAGCAGCGCGACAAGGCTCGCCGGCACGACGCCGAACAGCCGCCCGGTCAGCGCGTCGGCAAGGTCCTCGTTGACCGAACCGCCGGGGAATGGCCGCAGCAGCAGCGCGATGCCGAAATAGACAGCACCTGTGGCGATGGTCGCGACGATCGGCTGCAGCCGCCCATAGATGACGATGGCGCCGTTGATCGCACCGCACAGCAGTCCGGTGCCGAGCACCGCGATGACCCCGAAGGCGGTCTCGAGGCCGGTGCCGACGACCAGCCAGGAGGCGAGGCAATTGGTCAGCGTGAAGATCATGCCGACGGAAAGGTCTATGCCGGCGGTGATCACCACCAGCGTCTGCGCCATCGCCACAAAGGCGAGCAGTACACCCTTGTTCGAGGCCGTCTGCACCACATTGGCGGTGAAGCCGGCCGGATGGTTCGAGGTGTAAATGACGAACATGACGATGAAAATGCCGAGCGCCAGCAGCGTTCCGCGCTGTTCGGTCATCCAGTAGCGCCAATCTTTCACGCGTCCGCTCCTTGGCTCACGGGGCTTTCCTCGCCATGGATGTTGAGCGCACTTGATATCAGCGCCCGCTCGGTGATCTCGGCGCCGACCAGCTCGCGCTTGACTGCCCCATCATAGAGCACCAGCACCCGGTCGCAGCAGCCGATCAGTTCGTCATAGTCGGTCGAGTAGAACAGGATCGCCGCGCCCGCATCGGCGAGCTTGCGCATCAGCTGATAGAGCTCCTGCTTGGTGCCGACATCGATGCCGCGCGTCGGATCGTTGAGCAGGATGATGCGGGGCTGCCGCATCAGCCATTTGGCGATGACCACCTTCTGCTGGTTGCCGCCGGACAGCGCACCGACCGGAATGTCGAGGCCTGCCGTCTTGATCGCCAACAGGCCGACCATGTCGTCGATCAGCCGCTGTTCGGCGGCGCGGTCGATGACGCCGGCGTTCGACAACCGGTCGAGGGCGGCGAAAGACAGGTTTTCGCGCACCGTCATCGGCAGCATCAACCCTTCCGTCTTGCGGTCTTCCGGGATCAGCGCCATGCCGATCCCGTCATGGCGTGCAGCGGCGGGACTGGCGATCGCCACTGGTTTGCCGTCGATCAATATCTGGCCGGACAGGCCGCGCAGGACACCGAAGAAAGCGAGCAGCAGTTCGCGCTGGCCCTGACCGTCGAGGCCGCCAAGACCGACGACCTCGCCTGCCCCGACCGTCAGCGAGACATTGTCCAGCCGGTCGGTCCAGGACAGCTTGCGCGCCTCCAGCACCGGAACGGCGGCAGTTGCGGTGCGTGCGGGTTTCGGCGGGAAGATATGGCTGTATTCGCGCCCGATCATCAGCTCGACGACTTCATTGTCGCTCTTTGTGCCCGCCGCGTAGCTGGCGACATTGCGACCGTTGCGGAACACCGTGCACTGGTCGGCGAGTTCGGCGATCTCGTTCATGCGATGCGAGATGTAGAGCAGTGCCAGCCCTTCGGAGCGCAGCCGCTTCAGCACGCCGAAGATCTTGGCGACGTCGGTCGCGGTCAGTGCCGAGGTCGCCTCGTCGAGGATCAGGATGCGCGGCTTGCGTGCCAGCGCCTTGGCGATCTCGACCATCTGTCTTCTTGAAAGGGGAAGATCCTTGACCAGCGCCAGCGGATGGATGTCGGCGGCGCCCGCGCGCGCCAACGCTTCCTCGGCGATGCGGCGCTGCGCCTTGCGATCGATCATGCCGAACCGCGTCGGCGGGTCGGAAATGACGATGTTGTCGGCGACGCTGAGTTCGGGGACCAGCGACAGCTCCTGGAAAATGCAGACGATGCCGGCCTTGTTTGCAGCACCAGGCGAAGCGAACGTCACCTCGCTTCCATCCAGCATCATGCGGCCTTCGTCAGGCGCGACGACGCCCGCCATGACCTTGATCAGCGTCGACTTACCGGCGCCGTTTTCGCCGAGGATGCCATGAATGCTGCCGGATGAGACCGAAAGCTCGGCCTTTTCCAGCGCCCGCACACCACCATAGCGCTTGGATATGCCTTCCATCCGGAAGAGCGGAACCGCACCGTCCATCGGCCCTCCCGAGGCACTTTTGACGACCAGGGATATGGAGTGGTCGGCGCCGCGGGAAATCCCGCGGCGCCTTGTGTGCTGACTATTGGTCAGCCTTGGTCTGACCCATGATTTCCTGCGCGGTGAAGTTGATGCCGCAGGTCGGGAAGGAATTGCCGACGAAGAAATTGTCGGACTGGTCGGGGAAATAATCCTGGCCTTCCTTGAAGTCCGGATCCTCGACGATCGCCAGCGGCAGCTTGACCGATTGCGGCACGACCTGCCCCTCGAGTGCTGCGATCGCCGTCTTGATGGCAACCGCCACCTGGGCCGGGCCGGTGCCGGCGGACGAGCATTTCAGCCCGTCTGCCGCATGCGCCGCGCAGAACTTGCGGAAGCCATTTTCGGTCTCGCCGCCGAACGGCACGAACGGATGCTTGGCGTCGATCATCGCCTGCACGATGCCGGTGTCGCCGCCCTGCCCGGTGATGCCGACGAACGGGCCGTTGGTGGCGATGGCGTCAGCCGTGACCTTCTGCGCCGTCGGGTCATCCCACTTGCCGGCGACTTCGGTGACGTCCCATTTCTTGCCGGAAGCGTCGAAGGCTTCATGGATGCCATTGTGGCGGTCGGTATCGACCGACGTGCCGGCAACGCCGCGCACCTCAAGGATCTTGCCGCCATCGGGGATGTGGCTGATCAGCCATTTGCCCCAAAGTTCGCCAAGGCCCTTCTGGTCGACATTGACGTTGATAGCGTCCTTGGTGTCGAGAATGTTGTCGAAGGCAACCAGAATGACGCCGGCTTCCTTGGCGCGCTTGATGACCGGCGCGAAAGCGGTTGGGTTCTGCGCGTTGACGACAATGGCGTCATAGCCGGAATCGATGAAGTTGTTGATCGCCGAAATCTGCGCCGGCACATCCTCGCCGGTCGACACCACCTTGAATTCCTTCAGCTTGGCGGCGACGTCCTTTTGCGCTGCGTAAGCCTTGGCAGTCTGGATCATCTGGATGCGCCAGGTGTTGGCGATGTAGCCATTGGCGAGCGCGATCCGGTATGGGCCATCCTTTTTGGGAAACTTGAAGAACTGCGTATCTGCGGCCCAGGGCGCGAAGCAGTCCGCTTCCGCAGCGGGACCTGCGACGACTTCGGGTCCGGCGGCCATTGCGGCCGAGTTGAGCATGACGAATGCAGTGGCGGCAACGATGCCACCAACAAGTGACTTGATCATCGGTATTCCTCCCAGTTGCAGTTCTGATTGTTGTTAGCTGCTGTGACCTCTCGCGCGTCAGGCCTGGCACCTCCCGCCGGGCTTTGCCGCGCCTTTCGGTGGCCGAATGTCGCCCCGATCCCCTCCCCTTGCTCTCCCGTCAGCGTCGGGAAAACTATCATATTATCCATAATAAACAAGTACGAGTTGTCGCTTATATATAATAAACAGATTTTACTATTTGCTATAAGCACCGTCTCGATGAAAAATGGTAGCGCTACCATTTCGCAGTGTAAAGCGTCATTCGCACAGTGGCGACTGCGTGTTCAACGGTCGGTGCTCTCGCGGCGCTTGAGTTCGAAACCGAGATCGACGACCCGCTCTTGCGGTCTGTTGCCGGCGATTGCAGCGAGCGCCATGGCAACCGACCGCCGGCCGATTTCGTAGCGGTGGGTGCGTATGCTGGTGATCGACGGAAACGCCGACTGCATCATGTCGAGATCGTTGAAGCCGACGATGCCGATCGTCTTCGGCACGGCGATAGCGGCGCGGTGGCATTCGAACAGCACGCCGAGCGCGATATCATCATTGTTGCAGAATACCCCGTCGATGGTCGGCATCTTGGCCAGCGCATCGCGAAACAATTCGCGCCCGAGCGTCACGCTCGACGGCACCGGGGTGGTGGTAATCAGCCGCGGGTCGAACAGGCCGGCGGCTTCCATGGCCGCGCGATAGCCGGCCAGGCGTCGCTGCGAACGCGGGTCCATGCGCGCGCCGATGAAGCCTATCCGCCGGTAACCCGCCTCGATCAGGTGCTCTGTGGCCACCCGCCCGCCGTCGAGATGCGAGAAGCCGACCAGCATGTCGACGGGATCGGGTCCGGTCTCCATCACCTGCACCACCGGGCAGCCGGCGCTCTCCAGCAGCCTTCGCGACGTTGGCGTCTGGTCGATGCCGGCCACGATCAACGCGGCCGGGCGCTGCGAGCCGAACAACTGCAGCAGCCGTTCTTCCTCGAGGCCGGAATAATGGGTGTTGCCGAGCTGGATGCGGAACGGGCCGTCCGACAGGCTGTCGTAGATGCCGCGCACCACTTCGGCAAAGACGTTGTTGGTGAGCGACGGCACCAGCACACCAAACACGTCGGCGCGTGCCGAGGCCAGCGCCCGCGCATTCGGGTCGGGGACATAGCCGAGTTCGTCGACGGCGGCCTGGATCAGCTTGCGCAGATCCTCGGAGACCCGCTCCGGCTCACGCAAGGCGCGCGACACGGTGATGGCGCCGACGCCGGCCTTGCGCGCTACATCGGCAATGGTTGGGCGGCCGCCGCCGCGGCGCGAGCGCGGCTTGATCACCGCCTCGATCCCGGCGCCGCGCCTTTGCCGGCGCCCGATCGAAAATTCATGTTCGTTGCCACTGTCGCCATGCCGAACCGGCCTGTTGCCGCACCCACTCGTCGTCTGGCGTCGCGCAGCGTTGCGCCATTGTCAAGCGAACGCACGGCAGCCCCGTCCGCCAGCCCGGCTTCAGGCCATCGCCAAAGCGCTGCGCCGCGCCTTCCACAGCACCAGCACCATCGCCGCGATGTTCAACAGATTCCAGGCGATGCCGTTGAGAAAGGCCGCCGCATAGGAGCCGGTCAGGTCGTAGATCCAGCCCGACATCCAGCCGCCGATCGCCATGCCGAGGATGGTCGCCATCATGACGGTGCCGATGCGCTGGCCAGCTTCCCTGGCCGGCAGGTATTCGCGCACGATGATGGCATAGCAAGGCACGATGCCGCCTTGCGACAGGCCGAACACCAGTGACACGACATAGAGCGAGGCAAGCCCGTCGAACGGGATGTAAAACAGCAGCGACAGGCATTGCAGCACGGAACCGATAAGCAATGTTTTCACGCCGCCGATGCGGTCGGCGACAAAACCGGAGGCGAGCCGGCTGACAACGCCCGCCGCCATCATGATCGACAGCATGTCGGCACCATGCGCGATGCCGTAGCCAAGATCCATGCAATAGGCGACGATGTGCACCTGCGGCATCGACATCGCCACGCAGCAGCCGAGACCGGCGACGACCAGCAGCATTTGCAGTGCCGCCGGCGAGATGGAAATCGGCTGCACAGCCCGGCTTCCAGGCGAACCGGCCGCTGCCGCGTCCGGAGCACGGCGCCGTAGCAAAAGCACCAGCGGTATCATCGTGACCAGACAGAAGACGCCGATGGCGGCATAGGTGAAGCGCCAGCCTTCCGTCTTGATCAGCGTCGGCATGATGGTTGGCCACAGTGCTCCGGCGAGGTAATTGCCAGCCGCTGCCGCCGTGACAGCGACGCCGCGTCGACGATTGAACCAATGCGAAATGTCGGCGATCAGCGGTCCAAAGATCACCGATGAGCCGAGACCGATCAGCACCCCCTGGGCAAGGGTGAATTGCAGGATCGACGTCGACGCCGCCGCGAGCAGCAGTCCGGCGGCGAGTGCGACCGAGGAGATCAGCGCCGGGATCCAATAGCCCATGCGATCGATCGCACGGCCGACCAGTACGTTGCCGGCGGCAAAGCCCACCATGGTTGCGGTGTAGGGCATCGATGCCGCGGCGCGGTCAACGCCGAACTCGGCCTGCACGGCCGGCAGCACCACGACCACGGCCCACATGCCGACCGCGCCGATCGTCGCCAGCAGCATCGAGATGGCGAGACGCATCCAGGCATAGGAACTGTCGATGCCGGGGGTGCTCGCCTGGTTGGCGACGATTGGGGTCAAGGCGTTTCCTGTCCGCGGTTCTGGAAGTCGACCAGCACCACTATCGGCGCATTCGCGGCGACGGGCAGCGCCACAAGGGCCTCTTCCGTGGCTCCAGCGATTGGTTCTACCAAACTCGCCTCAACTGGACCTAGTGACAGGTCCTCTTTCCCGCCAGTTTGCAGCCTCGGCATTGTGTTCCCCCAAGCCTGCAAAGTGGCGGCATGACGGTCAAGATCGGCATCAATCCCATCACCTGGAGCAATGACGATGTTCCCGAACTCGGCGGCGACACGCCCTTGGAAACGTGCCTGTCGGAAACCGCGCAGGCCGGCTATCGCGGCACCGAACTTGGCGGAAAATTCCCCCGGCAAAGCGCCACGCTTGGGCCGATCCTGTCCTCCTATGGGCTGGAACTCGTCTCCGGCTGGTATGACGGCCGTATCCTCGACCGGACCGTCGACGAGGAATTCGCCGCCGTCACCCCGCATCTGACGCTGCTGCGCGACCTTGGCGCCAAGGTCGTCGTCTATGCCGACACCTCGCGCGGCCGTCATGACGGCATCTTCGCGCCGATCTCCGAGCGTCCGCACCTCGCCGATGGCGAATGGCAGGCCTATGGCGAAAAGCTCACCAGGCTTGCCGACCGCATGGCCGCGTTCGGCGTCGGCATGGCCTTCCACCACCACATGGGCACCATCGTCGAAACCGACGACGAGATCGGCAGGCTGATGGCGGCGACAGGTGAAAGCGTCGGCCTGTTGTTCGACACCGGCCACTGCCTGTTTTCGGGAGGCGACCCCGCCTCGCTGCTGAAACGGCATCTCGACCGCATCGTGCATTTCCATTGCAAAGACGTCCGCCTGCCGGTGCTGGAACAGGCGCGGCGCGAGGACGTGAGCTTCATGGTCGCGGTGATGAAAGGGATTTTTACGGTGCCCGGCGACGGCGCGGTCGATTTCCTGTCGTTGCTGAAGCCGCTTGCCCAGCGCGGCTACGAAGGCTGGATCGTCGTCGAGGCCGAGCAGGACCCGGCCAAGGCGCATCCGCTGACCTATGCCAGCAAGGGTTATGCCTCGCTGCTCGACACCGCCCGCAAGGCCGGCTTCGAGGTGGTGACACGAGAGATGGCCTGACCAGCGCCGGGGGGCGGATGGTCGGCCAATTGGGCGCGCGCCTCGATGGGGCAGCGACGCGAAGCGCCCGGCGATCCGCGCCGCCTTGCTCCCGTGGCGGCGCGGATCGCAGAATTCTTGGGCGCCGGTTTTTTGGGGCCTGGACTTTCAAGCTTGAGGCTGGCCGCAAGCCGTGCCTTGATGCGCAGGTCGCGACGGAGAAGCGATATGGCTTTCGAGGCTGCACTTGGCATGGAACGGCTTTGCACCATCCGCGAGATCGCCAAGAAGGCGGAACTCGGCGCCGCCACCGTGCACCGCGCGCTGAAGAACAGCCGCGAGGTTCGCCCCGAAACACGGCGGCGGGTGCTCGATACGGTCTGCCGGCTCAACGAGGAAAAGATCGCCCGCGCCGCACGATTTGTCGGAAGCTAGCCCCTTGGCCGACCACATGCGCCTCTCCCTCGACATCATGTCGGTCGACCGCGCGTCGGAAGAACCGATGCACCGGCAGATCTACGGCGCCTTGCGGCGCTTCATCCTCGATGGCCAGATCCAGCAGAACACGTTACTGCCGTCGACACGCTCGCTGGCGGAGGATCTGAAGGTCGGGCGCAACACGGTCATCGCCGCCTACGACCAGCTGCTCGCCGAAGGTTTCATCGAGGCGCGCGCCGGATCGGGCACTTGGGTGGCGCCGATCCAGCAGAAGCGGCCGCTGGCGTCGTTGCGCACCGGGCTGGGAACGCCGCAAAAACTGTCGCGGCGCGGCCAGACCATCGTCAACGGCCCGCAACCGCCGCGCAATGAAGGCGTCATCAATTTCCATCCCGGCGTGCCGGAGACGGCGTCCTTTCCCTTCACCATCTGGTCGAGCCTTTTGGTGCGCAATGCGCGCAGCCGCGACGAAAGCCTGCTCGGCTATCTCTCCTTTGCCGGCCATCCCGGCCTGCGCCAGGCCATCGCCTCGACCATCAGCCTGTCGCGCGGCATCAACTGCACCGCCGACCAGGTCATCGTCGTCACCGGCGCGCAAGCAGCACTCGATCTCGCCTCGCGCGTCCTGATGGACGAAGGCGACACCGTCTGGATGGAGGAGCCCGGCTATCTCGGCGCTAAGAGCGCCTTCCTCGCCAGCGGCGCCAGGCTGGCGCCACTGAAGGTCGACCGGCGCGGCTGGCACCTGGCCGATCCGGAACTGCCGCCGCCGCGGCTGATCTATGTGACGCCGTCCTGCCAGTGGCCGTTCGGCACCATCATGCGCATCGAGGAGCGGCTGCAGCTGCTCGACATCGCCGAGCGTCATGGCGCCTGGATCGTCGAGGACGATTATGACGGCGAATACCGGTTCCGCGGCCGGCCGGTGCCGGCGCTGCGCGGGCTCGATCACGCCGACCGCGTCGTCTATATCGGCAGCTTCGGCAAGACGCTGATCCCGGCGCTGCGCATCGGCTATCTCATCGTGCCGCGCGAACTGTCGGTCCCTTTCGACAGGGCGGTCTCGATCACCGGCCAGTTCGCGCCGCTGATCCTGCAGGCGACGGTCAACGACTTCATCACGCAAGGCTATTTCGCCACGCATCTGAAGCGCATGCGCCGGCTCTATGCGCGCCGGCAGGCGAATTTCGTCAAACTCTGCCAGGAGCATCTCGCCGAGTGGCTGACCGTCACCGAAAATGATTCCGGCATGCAATTGCTGGCAAGTTTCGTCCGGCCCTACAAGGACAGCGACGTCGTCGCCGCCGCCGTCAAGGAAGGGCTCGACGTACAAGGCATCTCCATCAACTACCATTCGAGCGAGCCCGAACACGGCCTGCTGCTTGGCTATGCGGCGATGGATGAACGCCAGATTTTGCGCGCCGTGCTGGCGCTGCGCGCTGCTTTCGTGAGGCTCGACCGGAGCTAGTACCTCTGCACAGAACCCTCTGATGAACCGAGGGCGGGGTGACCTGGAAATGGCGCTGTTGAAATACTTTTAGAACGACGCGAACCGAAACTGCATTCCCAGCCCTCTTACCTTTCGAGCGTGCCATTGCGCTTGCAACTTTGGGGGATTTACCGTGCTTTATGTCAAGAATGTACCTGGATGGGAACGCGTGGTTCGTGTCGTTGCCGGTTTGGCTATGATCGCCTGCGGCTTGCTGGGCTTAAGTGGGCTTGTGATCGGCTATGCGATTGCTGGCGTCGGCGTCAGCACACTGCTCACCGGCTTTATCGGTTTTTGTCCCATGTGTGCCATGGCGGGTCGCCGCTTGGATGCCGCGAACCGCCGCCTCGACACTGCGAAGTAGGGCACCCGCATGTACACGCCGAAGTATGACCTGGCTCTGGTTGACGACGCGCGCAATGGTGACAAGCACGCCATCTTGGCTCTGTTGGACCTCGCACAGCGAGACATCCGGCGATATGCGCGGCGCAGCTGCAGCGCTTCCGACGACGTTGACGACGTGGTGCAGGAGACATTGTGGCTACTGTACCGCCGCGTCGGAACGCTGCGCGCACTGGGCTCGATATCGGGCTGGCTGCTGGCCGTGGTACGCCGCGAATGTTTGCGCATGGCAATGCGCGCGATGGGAAAGCCGGACAATCTGGACGACGCGTTGCTGAATCCGGCCAACGTGGACCGCCTGGCACATTTGTCGCTGGACGAACTCCGGCTTGACCTTTCACGCGCGATCCAATCCCTGCCCGAACACTACCGCGAGGTGATCATACTGCGCGATATCGAAGAGATGACGATCGACGAGGTCGCCGCTTCACTGAACCTCACCCGCGAGAGCATCAAGGGTCGACTGCACCGGAGCCGGGCCCTGCTACGTGAATACCTCTTGGATTGATTGAACCACTATGAATTGGCGAGGTGAATTTCTATGAACCCCATGAACCTGTCATCTACCGCCTCGCCCAAGACAATGTTCGCCAGCAATGGTCTTGTCGAACATCTGGTCCGCGGTATTGTCGGCATCAGCGCTTTGAGTTACGCGATATCGATCTCTGTGCCACATCCATTTTATTCGCTGGCCCTGGCTGGCGTGTCGATGGTGGCTTTTCGCGGTTGCCCCATCTGCTGGACGATCGGTCTCGTCGAGACAACCTACCGTAAGTTCAAACGCCACCATGCGGCACCGCGAATGACCATCAGTAACGATACGGCCAAAGAGTCATAATCACTGTGCAGGGCTAATAGTTCACGCTGTCGAATTTCTGCAGATCGACCGGCGCCGAGTTGCGCACCTCCACCTCGTCCAGCGAGGCGTTTTCCAGCGCCACGCGCGCCGCCGCGTCGATGTTGTGGATCATATCCCTGATATCGGCATCGCCATGCGCCGGGTTCATGGCGATCATCACCGTGCGGTTGAGGATGTCGAGCGAACCCTTGCCTAGATCGTCGGCATAGGTCAGCCGCAGACCCTTGTTCTCGGGCAGCGTGTAGGGATTGAGCGCCGGGTGGTGCGCGCCCTCATGCATCAGCACCTGATCCCACTGGGTGAAATTATGCCGGCCGGTCTTGCCGGCAATGACGCTGGGAATGGTCTTGGAAAACGTCTGCGCCGCTTGCTCGTTCGGCAGCAGGTACATCACCTGCGCCGCGCAATCGTCGTCCGGGCTGTTCATCGGCGACGGCATCAGGCCGAGATTGCCCAGATGTCGGGTGCCTGCCAGCACCGTCTTCTTCTCGGCCCGCATCGCTTCGATGATGCCGTCGAGCCGGTCGAGCTGGACGTTGAGCATCGCCCCCATCAGCTCAGATGCCCGCGCGCCGATGCCGGCGAACGGCTTGATGCTGTCGCTGCGGCCCTGCCAGTAGAAATGGCAAGGATCGATGGCGCAGCGCGCGCGCTCCGCCACCTTAGGGTCGCTGGTGGCGATGCCGCCGCCCTCGCCCGAGGTCATGTTCTTGAAGTAGTTGAAGGAGTAGGCGCCGGCATGGCCGATCGAGCCGAGTTTGCGGCCTTCATAACCGCCGCCAATGCCCTGGCAGACATCTTCCAGCACCAGCAAGCCGCGTTTGGCCGCGATATCCATGATCGCGTTCATGTTGCAGGCCGCACCCCACATATGCACCGGGATGACCGCCTTGGTGCGCGGCCCGATGGCATCGCGCAAAGCTATAGGATCGATGGTCAGGCTCTCGTCGATGTCGACGATGACAGGAATGGCGCCAACCGACAGCACCGCGGTGGCCGTTGCCATATAGGTGTGTGCGGGAACCAGCACCTCGTCACCCGGGCCGATGCCGAGGCCGATCAGGCCGGCGGCGAGCCCGTAGGTACCGCTGGCCGCCAGCGCGAAATGCTCGACACCAAGATGCCGGGCATAGCGGGCCTCGAAGCGGTCGCATTCGCTGTTCTTGCCGTAGCGAAACAGCGCGCCCGAGCGGATCACCCTGGCAATGGCTTCGATTTCTTCCTCACCGGCACTGTACATGGCAGCCTCCGTCCTTTGATGGTGTGGACAGCTGTACGCTCACCGATACTGTTTGAAAGAACCACTCCGCCGCGATCTGACCAAGCCATCCGCGGCGCCTGTGGTTCCGATTGCGGGCAACCGAGAGGGTCAATCGTCGTGCCTGACCGGAAAATCGTACCCATCCGAATTCGGCAAAGTGGCCCTGTCGGAAAGGCCGCTTTGGGCGTTCCATTCCGGCCAGTTGGGCAAACGGTCGGGTTCCATGCAAGACGGGACACACTTTGGAAGACCCGAAGCGCCGTGTTGCCGGCGATCTAGGGGCCGTCCATGAGGGGAGCCGCCTCCGGCCGCAGGATCGTGCTGCACGAAGACGATGTCGGCATGTGCCACGGCGCCAACAGCGCTTTCCTCGAATTGAGCCGGTTGGGCGTATGCAGTTCGGGCGCGGTGATGGTGCCTTGCCCGTGGTTCCTCGAAATGGCCGAAAGTGCCGCCGCTGACCCCAAGCTCGACCTCGGCGTTCACCTGACGCTGAACAGTGAAAAGCAGCACTATAAATGGCGGCCGCTCACCGCGCCGTCGCGCGCGGCCGGCCTGACCGATGAATTCGGCTTCTTCTGGCCCGATGTGGCGACAACCCGCCGCAAGGCGGTGCCGCAAGCCGTCGAGACCGAGCTCCGCGCCCAGATAGACACCGCCTATCGCGCCGGCATCGATGTTACCCACCTCGACGCGCATATGGGCGCGGCGCTGTCGCCGGAATTCTGCGACATCTACATCAGGCTCGGTCTGGAATACCGGTTGCCTGTCCTGTTGACCAAAACGCTGGCCGCCTATTCGCCCAACGACAATCTGGTCGGTGTTACCGAGGAAGCCTTCCAGCGCGGCGTGGCGCAGGCGCGCGCCAGCGGCCTTGTCATCTTCGATGCCGCCATTCAGACGACATGGGGCCGCCCTCGCTCCAGGCCGGTCGAACCGGCCTACAAGGCGCTGGTCGAGGGCGTGCGCGAAGGCCTGACCTTCTTTTGCCTGCATTTCAACGCGCCGGGCGAACTCGAGCTCATCGAGCCGCGGGCGGCCTATATCCGCACCGAGGAGTATGAATTGTTTCGCGACCAGCGCTTTCGCGATTGGCTGGCCGCACAGCCGCTCGACATCATCGGCATGAAGCCGTTGCGCGAGGAACTGCGCGCCTCGCTGTCGGCAGGGCGATCGACAAAAACAGGCCGCGGCAGCGCTGCAGGCGAACAGCAATCGGCATCGGCAAAAGCCCGCAAAGTGGCCAGCCGATCCGCGACGTGAGCCGGGCACGCGACCGACAAACGTGTGAGAACAAGAACTGTAACGGTGAATGGGAGAATGACATGAATACTGTTCTGAAAATGGCACTGGGCGCCCTTGTCTCGGCGGGCGTGCTAGCAGGCGTGGCGCATGCCGCCGGCCTGAAGGACCCGAAGGATGTTCGCATCACCTTCGTCGTGCACGGCTCGGCGTCCGATCCCTACTGGTCGGTGGTCAAGCGCGGCGTCGATGACGCGGCAGCACTCACCGGCGCCAAGGTTGAATATTATGCACCGCAGGTCTTCGACGTGGTCGAGCAGGCCCGGCTTCTCGACGCCGCAATCGCCACCAATCCCGACGGCATCGCCGTCTCGATCGCCGATGCCAATGCGCTCGGCAAATCGGTCAAGGCCGGACTGGCCGCCAACATTCCGATGGTGGTGCTCGATTCCGGCGAAAAGGAAGGCGCAGAACTCGGCACGACGCTCTATGTCGGCACCGTTTCCGAATATGATTCCGGCAAGAAGGCCGGCGAGCGGCTGGCCAAGGAAGGCACGCTGAAGGTCGTCTGCATCAACCACGAAGTCGGCAATGTCAGCCTCGACCAGCGCTGCCAGGGCCTCAACGATGGCCTGAAGCCGTCCGGCGGCGGCACCGAGGTTCTGGCCGTGTCGCCCGATCCGGCCGACGTCCAGCGCCGCACCGAAGCCTATTTGTCGGCGCATCCCGACACCCAGGCCGTCTTCGCCCTCGGCGCCACGGCCGCCAACCCGCTGATCCCGCTTTTCCGGCAGAAGGAACTGTTCGGCAAGATCAAGCTCTACACGTTCGACATCAGCCCCGAAGTTCTGGATTCCGTCGTTGCCGGTGAGATGGGCTTCGGCATGGACGCCCAGCAATATCTGATGGGCTACCTGCCGGTCATCTATCTGGTCGAGCACGCCACGCATGGCTTCTGGCCGCAGAACAATTCCTACACCGGCCCGCTGTTCATCGACTCGCCCGAAAAGGCCAAGGCCATCCTCGCATTGGCCAAGGACGGCATCCGCTAGTCAGGCAAACCAAGCCAACCGGGGAAGCGCAAAATGCGACCTCCCCGGTGTCTGGTCGACATTGCGAATTGAGCGATTGGGGAGCCTAATGGCGGTTGTGGAAGACAAGGCGATACCTCCAGCTGAGTTGAAGGCGACGGACCGTTTCGGCATGACGTCGAAGCGCGCCGCCGGCGCCGACGAGCGGCTGGCCAGCGCCGGCAAGCTCACCCAGTGGCTGCGCCGGCCGGAAGCGGGTGCGGCCGGTGGACTGCTTGCCACCATCATCATCTTTGCGCTGCTGCCGGGTGCGGCGAACCTTTATTCGCTGCAGGGCTCGATGACCTTCCTGACCCTGTCGGCGGAACTCGGCATAGTCGCCACCGCCGCCGCCCTTCTCATCATCGCCGGCGAGTTCGACCTCTCGGTCGGCTCCATGGTCGGCTTTGCCGGCGTCGTCATCGGCCTGACTGTCAAATACTGGGGCCTGCCGCTGTGGGGCGGCATCGCCTGCGCCTTTGCGGTGGCCATCCTCACCGGCTATCTCAACGGCCTGATCGTGGTGAAGACCCGCCTGCCCTCCTTCATCGTCACGCTGGCGTCGCTCTACATCTTGCGCGGCCTGTCGATTGGCATCACCCGCGCCGTCACCGGCCGCACGCAGATCCCCTATATCCTGGAAGGCGCGCCGGATCCGGCAACGGCGGGCCTGTTCAACGGCCATCTCTTCACCGGCTTCTTCCACTGGATGGGCGCGCAGGGCTGGATTGCCACCCGCAGCGACGGCATCCCTTTCGTCGTCGGCATCCCGATGTCGATCGTCTGGTGGCTCGGCCTGACGGCACTTGCCGGCTATGTGCTGACCCAGACCAAATACGGCAACTGGATGTTCGCCACCGGCGGCGACCTGATCGCCGCCCGCAACGTGGGTGTGCCTGTCGACCGGGTCAAGATCGCCCTCTTCATCTACACCGCTTGCGCGGCCACGCTGCTCGCCACCATCCAGGTCATGGAAGCCGGCTCCGCCGACACCACGCGCGGCCTGCTCAAGGAGTTCGAGGCGATCATCGCCGCCGTCATCGGTGGCGTGCTGCTGACCGGCGGCTACGGCACCGTCTATGGCGTACTGTTCGGTGCGCTGATCTTCGGTCTCGTGCAGATGGGCATCTTCTACACCGGCATCGACACCGACTGGTTCAAGGTCTTCCTCGGCATCGTCATTCTGATGGCCGTGCTGGTCAACAACTACATCCGCCTGAAGGCGCTCGGGCGCGGAGGCGGCAAATGACCGAAGCGGCCCAAACCATCCAGCCAGCCATGGAACTGCGCGGCGTTTCGATGAATTTCGGCTCGGTGCGCGCCCTGCAGGACATCGACATCAAGGTCTATCCGGGCGAGGTGCACTGCCTGCTCGGCGACAATGGCGCCGGCAAGTCGACGCTGATCAAGGTGCTGTCCGGCGTCTACCGGCCGACCAAGGGCGAAATCCTCGTCGACGGCAAGCCGGTGTCTTTCCGCAGCCCGCGCGATGCGCAGGATCTGGGCGTCGCAACCGTCTTCCAGGACCTCGGCATGATCTCGCTGATGTCGATCACCCGCAATTTCTTCCTCGGCCGCGAGCCGACGAAGAGCAGCCTGCCCTTCTCGCGCATCGACAAGGAGCGCGCCAACACCATTGCCCGCCAGGCGATGGCCGATATCGGCATCGACGTGCGCGACCCGACGCAGGCCGTCGGCACGCTGTCTGGCGGCGAGCGCCAGTCGGTGGCGATTGCGCGCGCCGTGCATTTCGGCGCCCGCGTGCTGATCTTGGACGAGCCGACCTCGGCGCTTGGCGTGCATCAGGCGGCGATGGTGCTGAAATTCATCATCGAGGCGCGCATGCGTGGTCTCGCCGTCATCTTCATCAGCCACAACATTCACCACGCCTACCCGGTCGGCGACACCTTCACGCTGCTCAATCGCGGGCGCAATCGCGGCACCTACGCCAAGGCGGACATCTCGCGCGACGAGGTGATCTCGATCATGTCGGGCGGCGAGGATTTGAAGGCGGTCGAAGCGGAGATCGCCGGCCTGCTGGCCCAGATCGGCAACCGGCCCGCCGCAGCACCCTGAGCCGAGACCATTTTGCAGCGAGCAACAGCATGAGCAGGATACGAGTCGGCGTCATCGGCGCCGGCATGATTTCGCAGGTCGAGCATATCCCCAATCTGCTGCGGCTCAACGATCTGTTCGAGGTTGTCGGCGTCGCCGATCCCTCCCGGATTTCGCGCGAGTTCGTCACCGATGTCAGTGGCATCGCCAATTTCGAGACAATCGACCAGCTCTTCGACCGACGCCTCGACGCGGTCGTCATCGGCTCGCCTGACCCGCTGCATCACGAACAGGTTCTGGCGGCGCTGGCGCGCGGGCTGCACGTCTTTTGCGAAAAGCCGCTCTGCTACTCGCCGGCCGAGATCGCCGAGATCGTCGCCGCGCGCGATGCGGCCAAGAAAGTCATGCAGGTCGGCTATATGAAACGCTTCGATCCGAGCTACCGGCTGGCGCTCGCCTCATTGCCCGGCACGGCGGGGACGCTGCGTTCGGTCTCGGTCGAGGTCAACGATCCCGATGCCTGGCCGTTTATCGCCCATCACCGATATAAGCGCGGCACCGACATTCCCAAGGAGCTGATCGCTGCCGCCGCAGCCAAGCAGAAGCAGCAGGTCGAACGGGCCATTGGAGTGCCGCTGACCGATCTGGCTTTCCGTGGATTTACCGGTGCTTACAGCTCGGCCTTGATTCACGATGTGAATGCCGTCCATGGCCTGTTCGATGCGCTCGGCGTGCCGGATGGCGACATCGTCGGCGCGCAGATCTTCGCCAATGGCGATGGTGGCCAGGGCGCGGTGAAACTGCTCGGCGGCCAGGCGCTATGGACCATGACGCATCTGACGGTGCCAAAGCTTGCCGACTACAAGGAGCGCATCACGCTGTTCTTCGACGATGCCAGCCTCGAACTCGAATTCCCCTCGCCCTGGCTCAACCACCATCCGACCCGGCTGACGGTGAAGACCTCTGACGGTCACACGTTGTCGAAAAGGGATTTGCGCGCCGGCTACGGCGAGGCCTTCGTCGAGGAAATGCGCGGCTTCTGGGGCGCCATCGTCAATGGCGAGCCGGTGGTCAATCCGCCCGAACACGCCGCCCGCGACCAGGCCTTGCTGATCGGCCTGACCCGGCAGCATCTGGCAACATCACCGGCCGGCTGAGTACCAGCTACCTGGATCGGATGACACCATCCGTGTTGGCGAGCAATTTGCGTACTGCATTGCGCGCCGCATCCGGCCGCTGCAGGCGGATGGCCTTCTCGATCGCCTCATGCAGTTTCTGCGCGTGCTGCAGATCGTCAAGTTCCCGCGTCGTATAGGCGAACAGATGGTCGAATGCCGATTCGATCAGCACGCCGAGTGGCACCAGCAAATCATTGCCGGAGGCCCGCAGGATGGCGAGATGAAAGCGCGTGTCGGCGCGGGTGCGCTCCTGCAGGTTGGTGGCGTCGCCCATCTCGCGGCAGGCCTGGCTGATCTCGGCCATCTGCGCGTCGGTCCGCCGCATCGCGGCAAAGGCGGTCGCCTCCGGCTCGATGATGTGGCGGAACTCCTGCACGGTCTTCAGGAAAACCTCGCGGTCGGGCGAGGTCGCGTACCAAGCCAGCACATCGCGATCGAGCAGGTTCCAGCGCTCCTTCGGCTCGACCCAGCTGCCAATCTTGGGGCGCGATGCCAAAAGGCTTTTCGCCATCAGCATCTTGATCGCCTCGCGCACCGCCGAGCGGCTGACATTGAAGGTCTCGGACCATTTGGCTTCGTTGGGCAGGATGGTTCCCGGCGGATAGTCGCCGCGCACGATCCTGAGACCAATCTCGTTGGCCAGCGACCCGTGCACGCTTGAGCCGGGCATGCGTGTCGAGTCGGCGCGACGAACACCGGCGGGGTGCTCGGCAGGCGCCGCCTTGGTAGGCGCTTTTGTCTTATTCGGCTTCCCGTCCGGCATGCATCCACAAAGTCTGGATTCCCAAAACTGTCAAGCCGGCGAAACGGGCTGGGCCGCAAAGCCCGCTTCTATGCACAGATCAGCATTGGATTGCGGGCGATGCGCTCCCTCTCAGGCCGTCTTGACATATTTGCGCCAGCTGTGTTCGGGCCGAAAGCCGAGCAAATCGCGCGCCTTTCGGTTTGACAGCAGCGTCTCATATTCGCCGAGTTCGGCCTTGACCGGCACATCAGGATAGAACCGCTTCAACAGCTCGGCTGTCGGCAGGTCCGACGAGGTGTCGTCATTGGCCGCGTTGAACACCTGAAAGCCGAGCCTGTCCTTCTCGACCGCGCGCAGCGTGATCTGGCCCAGATCGCGCGCGTCGACATAGCTCCAGGCGATGCGCTTGCGGAAACCCGGATCGGCGAACCACTTCGGAAACAGCGAATATTCATGCGGTTCGATGACGTTGCCGATGCGCAAGGCGTAGATGTCGGTGCCGTTGCGTTGCGCAAAGGCGCGCGCCGTGTGCTCGTTGACGACCTTGGACAGCGCATAGCTGTCCATCGGATCGACGTCATACGCCTCGTCGAGCGGGAAATATTTGGGGTCGCGCGGCTCGTTGGCGAACACCACGCCATAGGTCGTCTCACTGGAAGCGATGATCACCTTGCGGATGCCGAGTTTCACCGCCGCTTCAATGACATTGTAGGTGCCCATCGCGTTGATGCGGAACACCTCGTTGTCGGTGGTGATCATGATGCGCGGGATGGCGGCGAAATGCACCACGGCGTCGACCGGCTGCGGGCGCAGCGACGGATCGAACTCGTGCAGGCCCATATAGCTCGACAGCGCATTGAACACCTGCCCGCTGTCGGTGATGTCGGTGATCAGCGTGCGCACCTTGGGATTGTCGAGCGGCTTGGTGTCGATATTGAGCACCTGGCAGCCCTGCTCGACCAGGTACTGCACGACGTGACGCCCAGCCTTGCCGCTGCCACCGGTGAACATGATCCGCTTCGTCATTTTGGGTCTCCACATCTCGAAGGATTTTTGTGTATTGTCAGACAATATTGCATTCTGCAACCGCATACGGCAAAAACAGCAGGGCAATTATCAATAATCCAGACAGGACGGACGATATGAACACGACTGCCGCGAGCGAGAAGATCGGCTTCATCGGGCTTGGCCTGATGGGGCATGGGATCGCCAAGAACATCGTCGACAAAGGCTATTCCCTGACCTTTCTCGGCCGCAAGAACCGCAAGCCGGCGGAGTATCTGCTTGGCCGGGGCGCCACGGAAGCGTCGACCCCGCGCGACGTCGCCGCAGCCTCCGATATCGTCTTCATCTGCGTCACCGGGTCGCGCGAAGTCGAGGCCATCATCCGCGGCCCCGGCGGCCTCAAGGAGGGCCTGAAGAAGGGTTCGGTGGTCGTCGACTGCTCGACCTCCGATCCGGTGTCGACGGTGGCACTGGCGGCCGAGCTGAAGGATATCGGTGTCGATCTTGTCGATGCCCCCCTCAGCCGCACCCCCAAGGAAGCCTGGGAAGGCACGCTCGACGCCATGGTCGGCGCGCCTGATGCACTTTTTGCGCGCGTGAAGCCCGTCATCGAAACCTGGGCCGGACGCATCGTCCATATTGGCGGCACCGGCGATGGCCACCGCATGAAGCTGCTCAACAATTTCATTTCGCTGGGCTATGCCGCGATCTATTCCGAGGCGCTGGCGCTGGCGCAAAAGGTTGGCATTTCGCCGGCGCGTTTCGACAGCGTCATCCGCAACGGCCGCATGGATTGCGGCTTCTACCAGACCTTCATGCGCTGGACGCTGGAAGGCGACCGCGACGCCCACAAATTCTCAATCGCCAACGCCTTCAAGGATCTCACCTACCTGGAATCGATGGCGGGTGCCGCAAGCATCGCCAACCCGTTGGGCAATGCCACCAAGAATTCGTTCGCCGGCGCCCATGCCACCGGTCCGGCCGAACAATTCGTGCCTATGCTGGCGACACATATCGGCAAGGTCAACGGTGTCGACCTGATGCCCAGCAAGGACGGCAAGAAGCAAACGATTTGAGCGCGCCGACCAGCGTCAGCGTCGCGACCGGCGGACAATGTCGTCGGTGTTCGCAAGCAGGCGGTGCACCGCATTGCGCGCGGCAGCGGGTTGCTGCAGGCGGATGGCCTTCTCGATCGCCTCATGCAGCTTCTGCGCGTGCCGCTGGTCGCTGGTTTCGCGCGTGACGAAGACAAAGAGGTGATCGAGCGCCGATTCAATCAGCACGCCGAGCGGCACCAAAAGGTCGTTGCCCGATGCTCGCAGGATGGCGAGGTGAAAACGCGTGTCGGCGCGCGTACGCGCCTGCAGGCTTGTCGCCTCCCCCATCTCGCGGCAGGCCTGGCTGATCTCGGCCATCTGCTCTTCTGAACGTCGCACGGCGGCGAAGGCGGACGCTTCCGGCTCGATGATGTGGCGGAATTCCTGCACGGTGCGCAGGAACGCTTCGCGGTCCGGCGCTGTCGCATACCAGGCGAGCACATCGCGATCGAGCAGGTTCCAGCGCTCTTTCGGCTCGACCCAGCTGCCGATCTTGGGGCGTGATGCCAAAAGGCTTTTCGCCATCAGCATCTTGATCGCCTCGCGCACCGCCGAGCGGCTGACGTCGAACGTCTCGGACCACTTGGCTTCATTGGGCAGGATGGTTCCCGGCGGATAGTCGCCGCGCACGATCCGCAGACCAATCTCATGGGCCAGCGAGGCATGCACGCTCGAACCTGGAACCCTCGTGGCATCGGCACGACGAACGGCAGCCGGAAGGCTGGCCAGCGCATCGACCCGGGCGCGTCGCTTTCTTGATTTTTCGTCCGGCATCCACGTTCCAGTGCGTCGGCTATCTGTCGCGGGAGATTGTCCGGAGTTTGTCCGCACCCGCCGAAATCTTCGCCGAAAATACGAAACCATGGGCATGCGAAAGCCGGAGCTGCTGCCCCGACAATGCTGCTTCGTCCATTGTCATTGAAACCGATGTGACGGGGCGCCCGTCAAACGGACGCCCCGAAATCGCGGCCTACTTCTGGATGCAGGTGTCGACCGTATCCTTGGTGCATTCGTCGAGGCCGGTGAAGACCGGATCGGCGACAGGTTTGCCTTCGATCAGGTCGATCATCACCGACGGCGCCTTGTAGCCCATTTCGAACGGACGCTGGCCGACCAACGCGGTGACGAGGCCGTCCTTGGCAATCGCCACTTCGTCGCCGATCGTGTCTGCGGCGCCGATGACGAAGTCGTTGCTGGCGATCTTGTCGGCCAACGGCTTGAACAGGTCGCGATAGGGCTGCGGAGCGCCGAACAGCGGCCAGCCGCCCATGATGCCGAACGCATCGAGCTTCGGGTTGGCGGCGAGGATGTCGGTCATCGCCTGCACGCCCTTGGCGCCGTCGTCATTGGTGAACACCGGGCAGCCGGCAACTTCGGTCCAGCCACCTTCGCCGGCCAGCGCCGCCAGGCCTTCCTTGCCCGACAGTGCGTCGCGCATGCCTTGCGCGCGGCGCAGGATGTTGTCGGCCGCAGGATTGCCCTCGATCGTGCAGATCGTGCCGCCGTTCGGCTTGCCCTTCTTGATGTACTCGCCGATCTTATGACCCATCAGATAGTTGTCGGTGCCGAGATAGGTCTTGCGAAGCGCCGCATCTTCCTTGCTGAGGTCGGCGTCGAGCGTCATGATCGGGATCGTTGGATTGGCGGTCTTGATCGTCTGCGCGATCAGCGGTGCGTTGGACGGCGAAATCGCCATCGCCACGGTATCGGCCTTGCTCAGCATGTCCTGCACGATCTGGGCTTCGCCGGCCTCGTCAGAGGTCGAAGCCGGACCGGTGTAGAAGCATTCGTACTCCGAACTGGCGTTCTCCTTGTTCCATTTCTCGCAGCCCTGATGGATGGCTTCGAAGAACGGATTGTCGAGACCCTTCACGACGATGACGAGCTGTTTCTTGGCCAAAGCCGGCCCGGCGCCCAGCGCCATGACGGCGGCAGCGGCGAGCAATAGTGATTTCCTCATGTCAGTCCTCCCGTTGAAACAGACGGACACGGCGTGCCCGCCACACAGATCAACCCGGATGCGCGATGACAGAGGGTCGTTTTGCGAGCGCTCATGTCATCAAGCCAGGTCGATAAGTATTTTCAGATGCGGCCTAGAACCGGCCCGGCAAAAAAGCTGGTGCCCAATCCTTGACCCATAACCTCCGACGATCCCTTCTTCCAACCAGCATCGGGGATCGACTATTCTCCTCCGATGCTTAGCTAATATCGGCTCGCCGCCAACGTCAATGCTATTTGTCCTACAAAACTGATTTTTAGAAAAAGAAGTGCCTCAATTCGGTCCGCAATTGATTGACGCGCGCCGGCTTTTGCGTAAAAGAACGCTATCGCCGTTTCCGGGAGGAGCTGGAAAGAGCGAGCCTGAGGCAGAACAACTGCCCGGCAGAATGGGGAAGGAAAAGGCTGGTGGCGGTTCTCGAACTCACCAATATTTCAAAGCATTTCGGCGCCATCCAGGCGGTCAACGATGTGTCGCTGTCGATCGAGCCTGGCCAGGTGGTTGGCCTGATGGGCGACAACGGCGCCGGCAAGTCGACGCTGGTCAAGATGATCGCCGGCAATTTCCCCCCCAGCCATGGCACCATGCAGATGGACGGCAAGCAGTTGATCCTGCACAGGCCGGTGGAAGCACGCCAGCACGGCATCGAGATCGTCCACCAGGACCTGGCGCTGTGCAACAATCTGACCGCCGCCGCCAACGTCTATCTCGGCCGTGAACTGCGCCGCGGCATCGGGCCGTTTCGCATTCTCGACTATGCCGCGATGTACAAGCGCGCCGGCCAGATCTTTGCCGAACTGAAATCGGAAACCCGCCCGCGCGACCTCGTCAAGCAGATGTCCGGCGGCCAGCGGCAAGCCGTGGCGATCGCCCGCACCAGGCTGTCGCAGGCCAAGATCGTGCTGATGGACGAGCCGACGGCGGCGATCTCGGTCAGGCAGGTTGCAGAAGTGCTGAACCTGATCCGCCGGTTGCGCGACCAGGGCATTGCGGTCGTGCTGATCAGCCACCGCATGCCCGACGTCTTCGACGTTGCCGACCGCGTCATCGTCATGCGCCGCGGCCGCAAGGTCGCCGACAAGGCGATTGCATCGAGTTCGCCGGAGGAAGTCACCGGGCTGATCACCGGCGCCATCGAGCAAGTCGCATGAGTGCGGCAAATCAGGAATTCGCCACTTTGGCGCGGCTCATCGCCGGCAAGAAAGGTCGATAATGGCAGTCACCCTTGACCAGACGATCGCGCAGAAACAGCACACTATTTTCTCGCGCATATTCGCCAGCCAGACCTTCTGGGTGGTGATCGCCGTCATCCTCGCCTGCATTTTCCTGTCGTTTGCCACCGACGCCTTCGCCACGTCGAAGAACCTCTACAACATCACCCGCAACATCACTTTCGTCGCCATCATCGCACTCGGCATGACCTTCGTCATCATCACCGGCGGCATCGACCTGTCGGTTGGCTCGGTGCTTTGCCTGTCTTCGATGGTGCTGGCGGTGACCATGCATGCCGGCTACAGCATCGAGATCGGCATTCTTGCCTCGATCGGCACGGCGCTGGCCATCGGCGCCTTCAACGGCATCCTGATCGCCTATCTCGGCTTTCCACCCTTCGTGGTGACGCTCGGCATGCTGTCGATCGCGCGCAGCCTGGCCATGGTGGCCTCCAACAACACCGTCGTCTTCCAGTTCGGACCGGACCACGACAAGCTTCTGGCGCTGGGCGGCGGCGCTTGGGTGTTCGGCATTGCCAACCCTGTGCTTTACATGATCCTGCTGGCGCTGATTACCGGCTTCACGCTGCGCTGGACGAAATTTGGCCGCCACATCTTCGCCATCGGCGGCAATGAGCATGCGGCGACATTGACCGGCGTTCCGGTGCGCCAGATCAAGGTCGCGGTCTATATGATCTCGGCACTGGCCGCAGGCATTGCCGGCGTCATCCAGACCGGTTGGCTGGGCGCCGTCACCACCAATCTCGGCACCGGCATGGAGCTGCAGGTGATTGCCGCCACCGTCATCGGCGGCGCCAACCTGGCTGGCGGCGTCGGCACCGCCTTCGGCGCCATCGTCGGCGCGGCGCTGATCGAGGTGATCCGCAATAGCCTCGGCCTGCTCGGCATCAATGCCTTCTGGCAAGGCGTGTTCATCGGCGGCGCCATCCTGATGGCAGTGCTGTTCGACCGGCTCCGCAACTTCAGGCGCGAAGAATAAAGGCGACGGCGCCGGCGTAGGCCGTCCTATCGCTCAGTCTGAAAATCCGCCGCCATGGCACCCGGGAATCACCGGTCGCACCCATGTGCCTTGACGCGGGCACGACACGCGCCGCACTATCCCCGGCAGGCGAAGGGAGGCCAGTCGCCTGCGGGAGGATATACCCATGACGGAAGCGATCAGGCTCTATTGGGGCCGGTTCGGACATGTTTCTGTCCTGAATGTCGCCAGCGACTTCGTCACCCATGCCCATGTCGAGGCGCATATCATCATCTGGCTGGAAGGCACAGCCGGCGAAATGACCATCGGCCGCCAGACGGTGCGGCTCGGCCCCGGCACTGCCGCCGGCATCAATTCCTTCGAGCCGCACAGCCACGCTCTGTCGCGCGACGGCACGCCGGGCCTGTTCCTCGCTTTCTACATTGATCCGGATTGGGCGCGCCGCCGCCGCGACATGCCTTCGTCCGCGCCGTTGTTTTCGGTACCTGCGATCACGCTGGAGCCATGGCTGCACCAGGCGGCAGGCAATCTGCTCGATCATCTGAGCGACAATGAGAGCATCGACGACATCGCCAATTACGAGATCGAGCGCTTCATCGACAGTGTGCTCGATGCCGCCGACGCCTCGGCGCCACAGACCGTGCGCGCCCGCGTCCACACCATGCAGGACTTCCGCGTCCGCAAGGCGATCCAGCTGATGAAGGCCAATGTCTGCGAGCGCATCTGCTTCGACGAGGTGGCGCGCAGCGTCGGCCTGTCGCGGCCGCATTTCTTCGCCTTGTTCAAGGAACAGACCAATCTGACGCCCAACGTCTACTGGAACACGCTGCGCATGGAGGAAGCGGTGCGCCAGCTGCAGTGGTCGCAGGAGCCGCTGATCTCGGTTGCCTGCAATCTCGGCTTCACCACGCAAGGCAATTTCTCGCGCTTCTTCCGCGACCATGTCGGCGTGCCTCCAACGCTCTACCGCGAGGCGGCGCGGGCAATCAGCTGAGCCCGGTCAGCATTTTCAGACGCATCGATAAGCTTTGAAGACTGATTGATAAGCGGCGGCACTGCCGCCGCCCTACCTTGCCGGGCAGCAAAACGCGCAAGGGAACCATCATATGGCGAAAGTCACCATCTCCAGCGTCATCGACGCGCCGGTCGAAAAGGTCTGGGCGCGCATACGCGACTTCAACGGCCTGCCGAGCTGGCACCCGCGCATGGTCGAAAGCCATATCGAGGACGGCAAGGATGCCGGCACCATCGGCTGCGTACGCAACTTCCAGCTCGCCAGCGGCGCCCGCATCCGCGAAAAGCTGCTCGACTTCTCCGACGCGAATTTCCTCGTCAGCTACTCCATTCTCGAAACGCCGCAGCCGATCACCAACCACAAGGCGACGCTGCAGCTGCGGCGGGTGACCGACGGCGACCGCACCTATGCCGAATGGACGGCGAGCTTCGACGCCGCGCCCGAAGACGCGGAAAAGGTGGCTGAAGGCATGGGAACCAATGTCTTCCAGGGCGGCTTCAACGCGCTGAAGAGCCACTTTGCCGGCCAAGGCTGAGCGCAAACAAGGGAGCCGGTCATGGCGCTTGCATTGCAGACTTTCTCGACGGTGAAGGACGCGAATGCGGCGCTGAAATCCCAGGGCAGCCGCTATCTCGGCGGGGGTACACTCGTGGTCCGCGCGGCCAACGAAGGCGATGTTTCGGTCTCGAGCCTTGTGCGCCTGACAGACCCTTCGCTCTCGACCATTGCCGTTGCCGGCGGCAAGGCCCGCATCGGCGCCTCGGTGACCATGGCGGCGATCGCCCGCCACCCGGATCTGGCTCCGCTGGCCCGCGCCGCGCGCGCTGTCGGTGGTCCGGCGATCCGCAACATGGCGACCGTCGGCGGCAATCTCTTCGCACCGACGCCCTATGGCGACTTCACTGTCTCACTGCTGGCGCTGGATGCGACGGTGAGCACCGATCATGGCGAGTTGCCGATCGAGGAATTCCTGGCCAGCCGTTACAACAGCCGGGGCATCGTCACCGCGGTCAGTTTCGCGATTCCGGCGCAAGGCAGCTTTCGCTTCCTGAAAATCTCCAGGGTCAAGCCGAAAGGCGTCTCCGTGCTGAGCATCGCAGCCGTGGTCGAACAGGCGGTGGATGGCGCCGTGTCCTCGGCGCGGATCGCGCTTGGCTGCATGGCCGACCGGCCGCTGCGCGCCATCGCCGCCGAAAAGGCGCTGCTCGGCAAGGAGCTGACCCGGGACGGAATCGCGCCCGCTCTGGCTGTCGCCCGCGACGGCACCTCACCGGCCACAGATCCGATCGCCAGCGCCTGGTATCGCAACGAAGTCCTGCCGGTCCATCTCGGCCGGCTTTTGCTTGCTTGAAGAATGCCCCTTTAGGGGGCGCGCGCTTGCCCTGACGGGCAGGCGCGCAAGGAGGAAACGACATGGCAAAGGTCCCGGTTCAGTTCACGCTCAACGGCAGCGAAACGGCCGAATTCATCGACAGCGGCACAACGCTGCTCAACGCGCTGCGCGACAAGATCGGCGACACCTCGCCGAAAGGCGGCTGCCACCAAGGCACCTGCGGCGCCTGCTCGGTCATCATCGACGGCGAACTCCGGCTCTCCTGTCTGACGCTGGCCGAGACATGCAACGGCGCCGCCATCACCACCACATCGGGCCTGTCGCAAGGCGGCGTTCTGCACCCGCTGCAGCGCGCTTTCCTCGATGCCTTCGCCACCCAATGCGGCTTCTGCACGCCTGGCATGATCATGGCGGCCAAGGTGCTGCTCGACCACACGCCCAACCCCAGCCGCGACGAGGTGGTCGAGGCGCTGTCGGGCAACATCTGCCGTTGCACCGGCTACGAGCCGATCATCCAGGCGGTGCTGCTTGCGGCGCGCGCCAATTCTCAGAACGCGGCCTGAGGGGGCAAAAGATGGACCTGCGCAAGAACTATTTCTCCGACCAGCGCAAGGACGACCTGCACGAGATCGGCCAGCCCAGGCCGCGCTCGGATTCGCCCGGCCATGTCACCGGGAAAACCACCTTTTTCGCTGACCGCAACTTTCCCGGCATGCTGCACCTGAAGATGGTGCGCAGCCCGCATCATCACGCCCGCATCCGCAGCATCGACACGTCAGAGGCGGAGAAACATCCGGGCGTGGTCAGGGTGCTGACTGCCAGGGACGTGCCGCACAATGTCTACACCATCCTGATCCTGATCCAGATCGGACCGGAGGACGAGACCGTGTTGGCCGACGGCAAGGTGCGCTGGAAGGGCGAGGCCGTTGTGGCGGTGCTGGCCGAGACCGAACGCGCCGCACAAGAAGCCGCCGCCAAGGTCAAGGTCGACTACGAGGTGCTGCCGGCGGTCTTCGATATGGAAGAGGCGCTGAAGCCCGGCGCACCGCTGGTGAACGAATATCACGGCCAGAACTACTATCTCTATGACAGCGGCGAGTGCCGCAAGGTACGCTTCGGCGATGTCGAGGCGGGCTTTGCCGGCGCCGATCACATATTGGAACAGAGCTACCAGTCGTCGCCGATCGAGCACGCGCCGACCGAGACGACCGGCTGCATCGTCGCGCCCGAGGGCAATGACCGCTTCACCTGCTACACCAACACCCAGGCGATGTTCTTCACCCTCGACAACGCCTCGATCATCCTGCAGATGCCCGGCAACAAACTGCATTTCGTCGGCGGCACCGTCGGCGGCGGTTTTGGCGGCAAGGTCGACGTCATCGTCGAGCCGATCGCCATTCTTGGCGCGAAACTAACCGGACGACCAGTCTGTTTCATCTACAGCCGCGAGGAGGAGATGCAGATATCGTCACCCCGCGCGGCCGAAAAGGTCGTCATCAAGGACGGCGTCATGAAGGACGGCCGCATTATTGCCCGCAAGGTCACCGGCTACACCGATGCCGGCGCCTATTCGCGCCATTCGCCCTATGGCGCGCAGAAGGGCGCCGGACACTATCCCGGCCCCTATACGATCCCCAATGTCTGGATCGACACCTATTGCGTCTACACCAACCGCACGCCCTCGTCGGCCATGCGCGGCTTCGGCGTTACCATCGGCGATTTCGCGCTGGAGGTACAGATGGACAAGCTGGCGCGGCTGGTCGGCATGGACCCGCTCGAATTCCGCTTCATCAATGCCTATCGCGACGGCGACATGAAGGCACATCGCCAGCCGACGGAGGGTGCTGCACTCATCGAGTGCATGCAGGAAGCATCGCGCGCCGCCAACTGGCCGGTGGCGGAAAAATATCTGGCCATGTCGTCCTACGCGAAGGGAGCTTGAGATGGCGATCAGGCGCGGACGCGGCGTTGCCGCGATCAATTATCCCACCGGTATGAACCTCGGTGGCGACCCGACCCAGGCGCTGGTGCATTCGACGCCGACCGGCAATTTCATGGTGACGCTGTCCTCCGTCGATCTTGGCCAGGGCATGAAGCAGATCATGGCGCAGATCTGCGCCGAGACCATAGGCGTGCCGACCGACCGTGTCGTTGTCGATACCGCCGACACCGACACCGGCCCGCACTGCATGGGCACCTTCGCCTCGCGCGGCACCCACCGCGCCGGCAACGCCGTCATCCAGGCGGCGAAGGAGGCCCGCCAAGTGATGCTGGAAGTGGCTGCTGAGGAACTGGAAGTCAACGCATCCGACCTCGAGACCGATGGCCAGGGAAACATCCTGGTAAAGGGCGCGCCGCAAAAGTCGATCTCGATCTTCGACGTCGCGCTGTCGGCGCATTTTAAGCGCGGCCGCTCGATCTCCGGCCGCGGCATGTTCCTGATCCCACGCTCCTATCCCGAGAAAGAAACCGGCGCGATGAAGCCGTCGACCTGCTATGCCCATGCCTGCACCGTGGCCGAGGTCGAGGTCGACGACGAGACCGGCGAAGTGACGGTGTTGACGGTCAAGAACGTCTTCGAGATCGGCCGCGCGCTGAACCCAAAGATGGTCGAGCAGCAGCTGGTCGGCGGCTCGTGGATGGGCATCAGTCACGCGCTCTACGAGACCACCGAGCCCTATTACCCCAATCGCGACCATGGCGGCACCGACTTCAACCAGTATCTGATGCCTGGCCCCGGCGACCTCGCAGAGACCGAGATCATCGTGCTGGAGCGGCCCTCTGCCGATGGGCCTTACGGCGCCAAGGGACCGGGCGAAATGTGCGCCAATCCGCAGATACCGGCGGTCGCCAATGCCGTCTTCGACGCCGTCGGCGTGCGCATCGACACGCTGCCGATCACGCCGGAGCGCATTTTGCGCGCGCTGAAGGCGCAAGCGCCGAACTGAGGACCGAAATGCCCGCAACAAGCGCCGAGACTGTCGCGACCTCGCCGGAGGCAGTGGCGTCGCGCTTGGCCACCTCGCGCTATCTCGCCGATGAAAGCCTGGCGACCGCCATCTTCCTGGCGATAAGACTGGGTAAGCCGCTGCTGCTCGAAGGCGCGCCGGGAGTCGGCAAGACCGAAGCCGCCAAGGCGATCGCCGAAGTGCTCGGTCGTGATCTGGTGCGGTTGCAATGCTATGAAGGCATCGATGCCGCGCACGCGCTCTACGAATGGAACTACCAGCGTCAATTGCTCGCCATCCGCCATGCCGGCGAGCATGAGATCGACATCTATGACGATCGCTTTCTGATCGCGCGGCCGCTGCTGCAGGTATTGAACGCCCCGGAAGAGCGTGTGCTGCTGGTCGACGAGATCGACCGCTCGGACCATGAGTTCGAGGCGCTGCTGTTGGAATTCCTGTCCGATTTCCAGATCAGCATTCCCGAGCGCGGCACCATCCGCGCCAAGGCGCAACCGATCGTCATCCTGACCTCGAACCGCACCCGCGAACTGGCGGAGGCGCTGCGGCGACGCTGCGTCTACCACTGGATCGGCTATCCCGACGCCGAGCGCGAGGCCGCCATCATCATGCTGCGCGCCGGCGATGTGGCGCAAGCCACTGCGCGCGCCGTGGCGGCAGCCGTGCAGACCATCCGCGCCCGGCCGCTGGCCAAACCGCCCGGCATCGCCGAGGCGGTCGAATGGGCCAATGCCGCAACCATCCTGGAAAAGGGTGGCAGCCCGTGGCCGGAAGCCTTCCGCCGTGCCATCGGTGTGCTGATCAAGGACGAGGAAGACCTGTCCTACATCGCACCCGAGCTCGGCCGCATCGTCGAGGAGGCGCTGGCGTGAGCCGCGACCTCAGCAATCCCTTCGCCCCGTTCACGGGGAGAAGGTGCCCCGAAGGGGCGGATGAGGGGCAGCGCGAACCTCCGATGTCGGCGCCGCCCCTCACCTGCCTGCCGGCATCAAGGGTCGAGCCACTTGTCTCGACCCGTCCTTCGGACCCCCGCAAACGGGGCGAGGAGAGCCTACCCCGCGCCGCAGCACCCTTGCTCGGCTTCGGCCGGCTGCTGCGCCGCCATGCTTTTGCCGTCGCACCCGAGCAGATTTCCGGCTTCATGCAGGCGGTGACCCTGCTCGGCCCCCGCTCGATGGCCGACATCCGCGAGGCTGCCCTTGCCACACTGGCGCCGCCGCCGGACCGCCGCGACGAATTCGAGGCGCATTTCCAGAGCCATTTCTACGGCAACACATCCGCCGTGGTCGAAGGCGACGCGGACGAGGAAACCCGCATCAAGGATGATGGCGGCGCGAGCGAGGATGAGATCGGTGTGATCAGCCGGCAAGAGGGCGGCGAGCTGTCCTCCGGCGCCGAACGGCTGAGCACCCGCGACTTCCAGCGCGACGACGACGGCTTGTCCGCCTTTCGACGCAAGCTCGCTTCCGCCCTGCCCGTCCGCCGCTCGTTCCGCACCGTACGCACCCATTCGCGTGGCAAGCTCAATCTGCGTCGGTCGCTGAGGGAAATCGTCAGTGCCGACGGCGACGTCCCCTCGCCGCTGCTGCGCCGCCGCCAGACCGTGCCGCGCAAGTTGCTAATCCTGATCGACGTGTCCGGTTCGATGAAGCTGCACACCGCGGACTATCTCAAGCTCGCGCATGCCGCCGTGCAAGGCGCGGACCGCGCCGAGATCTTCACCTTCGGCACGCGCCTGACCCGCATCACCGGCGCGTTGCGCATTCGCGATCGCGATCAGGCGCTTGCCCGCGCCGCAGCCCAGGTCGACGACTGGGACGGCGGCACCCGCATGGGACCGACTCTGCTCGCCTTCCTTTCGGTGCCGCGCTTTTCCGCCTTTGCCCGGGGTGCCGCGGTCATCATCCTGTCGGACGCGCTGGAGCGCGGCGACCATGCCGAACTGGAAATTGCAGTGCGCCGGCTGAGCGCTCGTGCCTTCCGGCTGTCACTGGCGACGCCGCTGGCCGGCGACCCGCGCTTCCAGCCGGCAACGGCAGCACTGCGCGCCATCCTGCCGCTGCTTGACGATCTCGTCGACGGCTCGTCGCTCAAGGGTCTCACCGAT
This sequence comes from Mesorhizobium sp. P2_E10, assembly GCF_056404235.1. NCBI lineage: Bacteria > Pseudomonadati > Pseudomonadota > Alphaproteobacteria > Hyphomicrobiales > Phyllobacteriaceae > Mesorhizobium > Mesorhizobium sp. P2_E10. The sequence goes on along the minus strand of NZ_JBFUEK010000004.1, from coordinate 209,262 downwards.
TTCATCCTGTCGCTCGCCCGCCCAGCGCCTACGGCGGCGACAATCTGGAAGAGGGTTTCGTGATGCAGAAAGTCATCGACGCGCATTTCCACATCTGGCGCCAAGAAGATCAGCCCTGGCTGGTCGGGCCGATGGTGCCGCGCATCTTTGGCCCCTACGAGCCGATCCGCCGCGACTACCCGATCGAGGAATTTTTGGCCGACCAGAAAGGCGCCGGCGTCGAGAAGGCCGTCTATGTCCAGACCAACTGGGCCAAGGAAGATTTCGAGAAGGAGGTCTCCTTCCTGCAGAAGACGGCTGACGAGACCGGCTGGCCGCACGCCATCGTCGGTTATACCGACATGACGGTGGACGATATCCGGCCTCAGATCGACCGGTTGAAAAAGTATCCGCTGCTGCGCGGCGTGCGCATGCAACTGCACTGGCACGAAACGCCGGCCTTCCGCTTCGCAGCCTCGGCCGACCAGGTCATCGACCCCAAGGTGCGGGCCAACGTCGCGCGGCTGAAGGACTACGGCCTGTCCTTCGACCTGCAGCTTTTCCCCGCCCAGATGAAGGACGGGCTGACGCTGGTCGGCGAGAACCCCGAAACCAATTTCATCCTCACCCATGCCGGCATGCTGACCGGCATGGAGTCGGAGACCACCGAGGCTTGGAAAGCCGGCCTGCGCACGCTCTCAGTGGCACCCAATTTCTACGTCAAGCTGTCCGGCCTCGGCACCTTCGTCCACCGCAACGACCCGGCGCTGATCGCCTACATCGTCGACAACGCGATCGACATTTTGGGCAGCGACCATCTGATGTTCGGTTCGAACTTCCCGATCGAGAAACTGTGGACCAGCCACGCCGAACTGATCAAGGCGCACCGGAATGCGGTGGCAAAACATGGCGTGGCAGCGGAGGCGGATGTCTTCTGGAACACGGCGAAAAAGGTTTACCGGCCAGTGTGAACCTTCACTTCACCTCAAACTCAGGATCGACCGGAATCTGCATCGCCGTCACCAGATGGTTGGTCTGCCCCGCCAATCCAATGATCGACACCAGCTCGCCATGCTGCGCATCACTCATGCCCTTGGCGCGCGCGGCGGCCGTGTGTGAATGGACGCAATAGGAACAGCCATTGGCGGTCGACACGGCGATGTAGATCATCTCCTTGGTCAGAGGATCGATGGCGCTGTCGGCAACCATCACCACTTTCAGCTGTTCCCAGATGCGCTTCAGTACTGCGGGATCATTGGCCAGCCCGCGCCAGAAATTGTTGACGAAATCGGATTTGCGCGTCGCGCGGATGTCGTCGAACACAGCCTTCACGGCCGGAATCTTTTCCACCTCGGTATCGCTGAGAAGTCTTGTGGTGGCCATGGCATTTTTCCCTTGGTTGAATCGATGGACTAGGTCGTTGAAACAGGTCTCGAGCAAAGGCGGCTAATCGGCTTTTCTGATTCGGTTTTTGGCGCGCAAAGGCACCGAACCGTGGAGATTGGCGGAGCCCCCCTCACCTTCGTCATCCCTGGGCGAAGCAGGCGAGCAGGGATGACGAAGGGGGGACCGCTCGGCCAATTGTCGACGTACGCATCGGCCAGAGACCTAATGCACAGCCGCGTACATGATCTTCTCCTCCGTAGCCTCCGCCGGCGAAAACTCCTCGACGATGCGCCCTTGCCTGCAGACAAGAATCCGATCCGACAGGTTCATAACCTCCGGCAGGTAGGACGAAATGACGACGACGGCCAAGCCCTCGTCGGCCAGCCGGTTGATGATCTGGTGGATCTCGGCGATCGCCCCGACATCGACGCCGCGCGTCGGCTCGTCGAAGATGACGATGCGCGGCTGCTGCACCAGCCCCTTGCCGATCACCACCTTCTGCTGGTTGCCGCCGGAAAGCTCGACGACGCGAGCATTGTCGTTGATCGCCTTGATGTTCAGCGTCTTCGTCCATTCGGCGGAAAGCGTCCGCATCTCCTGCGCATTGATCACCCAGGCCTTTTCGCGACCCGCCGCCAGCAGCCCGCCGAACAGGTTTTCGGCAATGCCCATCGTCTCGAAGATACCTTCGCTCTTGCGATCCTCGGTGACGTAGACGATGCCGTCGGCCACCGCTTCGCTCGGCACGAGATAGCGCACCGGCCTGTCGTCAAGTTCGATGGCCCCGCCGCGCAGGAAATCGCGCTTGTAGATGCCGGAGACGATCTTGAAGGTCTCGGTGCGACCGGAGCCGATCAGCCCGAACACGCCGGTGATCTGGCCCTCGAAGATCGAGAACGACGTGTTGCGCACCACATTGCTCATCGAGATATCCTGTACCGACAGCACCTTCCGGCCGGCCTTGCGCAGCTTCGCTTCGTCGCGCTGGCGATAGATCTGCCCCGACAGCGTGCGGCCGACCATGGCGGCGACGATCCGGTCGCGGTCGAAGGCCGATGTGTCGTCGGTGATGACAAGCTCGCCGTCGCGCAAAATGGTGATGCGGTCGGCAATCAGCAGCGCCTCTTCCAGCGCGTGGCTGATGAAGACGATCGACACGCCATTTGCCTTCAGCCGGCGGATCAGCGCGAAGAAATGCCGCTTTTCCTCCGGCGTCAACGTCGCCGTCGGCTCGTCGAAGATGATGATCTCGGCATTGTGGTGGACGGCACGTGCGATCTCGACCATCTGCCGCTTGGCCGCACCCAATGTCGCCACCATCGCATTCGGGTCGACAGGAAAATTCAGCGACTGCAGGAATTGCTGCGCTGAGATGTAGGTGCCACGCAGCCGGTTGAGGAACTTTTCGGTGCCGAGATAGAGGTTCTGCGCCACCGTCATAGACGGCACCAGGCTGGTCTCCTGGAACACCATGGCAATGCCGGCTTCAAGCGCGGCATGCGGCGAGGCGTAGGCAATCTCGGCGCCTTTATGAAACATCTTGCCGGAGGTGGCGTCGACGACGCCGGCGATGATCTTGGTCAGCGTCGATTTGCCAGCGCCGTTCTCGCCGAGCAGCGCGTGGATCTCGCCCTTGCGCAATTCGAAACTGACATTCTTCACAGCGGGCACGCCGCGATAGGTCTTGGTGACGTTCTCCAGGCGGACGATCGGTTCCATCAAAAACCTCCCGCATCGACGGCCAGCACGCAGTCACCGCCTTTGGAGGCAATGAACAGGCGGTTATCCTTTTCCACCACGCTGCAGATGCCGTGGCGTGTGCCGTTGGCGCGGCTGTGCAGGCTGAATTGCGGCTGCATCTTTGGGTCGAGCTTGACCACCAGCCCATAGGAACGGCTCGGCGACCATGGCTTGTGGATGCCCATGGTGCGGATGCCGCCGCATTGCAGCGGTTCGAGAAAACTGCGGTTGGAAGCCAGCGCCGGCGCGATCCAGTAGGCCGGCGACACCTGCTTGATCATGTCCTGGCGATAGTGCGTTTCCTGCAGCACGAATTCGATCAGCCGGTTGCGCGGCGCAAACAAGCTCAGCCACGCCCCGCCATCGGCGGAAGGCGAGAGCCGCGCGGGATAGCCGGGCAGATGCGTCAGCACCGTTGAGCGGTTGCCCGTCGTGCCATCAAACCGCACCAGTTGATGCCGCCAGCTTTCGCTGACCAGCACATCCCGCCGCATGGGATACAGGCCGTAAGGAAATGCGATGTCGCCGGCCACTTTGCGGAAATCCGTGCTGCCCGGCTCCCGCTTCCAGAGCGATCCGGACACGCCCTTCTTCATCAGGTCGGCGGCCCATTGCGACGGCGAATGTTCGGCCGAACCATTGGCGAGCCACAGTGTGCCATCATCGCCATAGGCAAGTGCAGTGATGCAGCGGAGATCAGCCGGCAGCGAAACGTCCTTGCCTGATATCAGCAGCTTGCCGTTTTCCAGCCCGACCGCCAGCTCGCCCGATGGCGACAGCGCCAGCGCTGTGATCGGCGATGGAAAAGTTTCGACCACCTTGGACTCGGCGCCGGCAGCAATCGAATAGATGGCGTTGCCGCTGGAGGCCAGCAGCCGGTCACCGGAGACCAGCAGATTGTCCGGCTCTGTCAGTCCGGCAAACGCCGGCGCATTGTCCAGCCGCGTGTTGGGGCGGAAAGCGCCGTCGAGCGGCGGGATCGTCACCGCCTTGCCGCGAAACAGGTCGAGCACTGGATCGAGGATCATGGATTTGCTCCCCAATAGGAGGCGGGGCTGGTCCAGTTCGGGTCGGCCCCCGATATCTTGTAGCGGCCGATGCGGTTGTTGAGGATGCCGCCGACGAAGAGAAATCCCTTGTGCTCACGCATCGAGGTGACCATTGGATGGGCGGCACCCGAGAGGTCGCCCATCGCCTCGACGATGCCGCCGGTCTCGTTGAATTTCACCACGCCGCCGGTGTTGATGTTGGGGAACAGCCATTCGTCCTGCGGCAGCCGCCGCGTCATGCGCTTGCGCATGTCGGGGTGGCGCAGCGACAGGTCGAAGCTTGGCGTGCGCATGCCGAGCCACGCCATCCAGTAATTGCCGTCGGAAGCGCGGTTGATGTTGTCGGGGTAACCCGGCATGTCGCGGATGACGCATTCGGCGCTGCCGGCCTTCGGCCCTTCCAGCCAGTAGCGATGCACACGGCAGGCCCAGCTTTCGGCGAAGAACAGCGACTTGCCGTCATGCGCCATGCAGACGCCATTGGTGTAACGGTAGCCGTCGAGCAGCGTCCTGGTCGAACCATCCTTCGGGTCGTAGACCAGCAGCCGCCCGGTGGCGCGGTTCTCGATCGAGTCCAACGCCCAGTCATGGGCGTCGTAGCGCTTGGTCGAATCGCTGAAATAGATACGGCCGTCCGGCGCGATGTCGCAGTCATTCGGGTCCCGCAGCCGCGCATCGTCGACGATCGAGGTCCAGGAGCGCGACGTCTCGGCCGACAAGCGTTTGACCTCGCGCTGCGGCGAGACGGAATACAGCCCCATGGCGCCGACGCAGCTGATGAGATTGCCCGCTCTGTCGAAGGCGAGACCGAGCGGAAAGCCACCGATATGGGCGAAGACTTCTGACTTCACATAATCCGGGGCAAAGAAGCGAACGATCTCGCCGTGGCGCGTGCCACAGTAGAGATGATCGTCGCGGTCGAGGATGACGTCTTCCGGCCCTTCCAACTCGCCGAGCCCGATATGATCGGCTTCCGACAACCGGTTGTCGAGTTCGTAGGGCGTGCCAGATCCGGGCGCCGCCGACTGCGTTTCGCCCATCTTGAGATAGACCGGCGCGACATAGACCTCGTTCAACACCTTGTGGCGGTTCTTCAGCCAGCGGATGTCAATGGTCACCGCGACCGCCAGCATGATGCCCAGCACCATCTGGTTGGTGCCGGTACCGTAGCCCAGCCGGATCAGCCCGTTGGTCATCGTCAGCACGATGATCGCGCCCATCAGCCCCTTGATCACCGAACCGCGACCGCCGCCCAGGCTGACGCCGCCGACCACCGCCGCCGTCAGCGCCATGATCTCGAGGTTGAGGCCTGTGCCCGGCCCTGCCCCGCTCAAACGGCAAGCAATCAGGAAGCCGCCGATCGAAGCGCAGAAGCCGGAAAAGACATAGGTCATGAACACGGTGCGGCGCACGCGGATGCCGGCATTGTGCGCGGAGCGCCTTGAGCCGCCGACCGCCAGCACATGCCAGCCGGGCCGCGAACGCGTCAGCGCGATATGGGTGACGATGGCCAGGATGATCGCCAGCCACACCGAAACGGAAAGCCCCCAGAAAGTGCTGTCGCCGATGAAATCGAGAACGTCCGACGTAGCTGAGGAAAGCTGCACGTCGGCGGCATAGGTGGTGACGAGGATATCGAACAGCGCCCGCCCGAAAATGAAGGTGACCAGCGTCGTCAGAAAGGCGCGCAGCCTGAGATAGCCGACGAGATAGCCGTTGATGGCGCCGAACAGCAGCCCGGTGCAAAGCGACGCCGCCAGCGCCAGCCATATCGAGTGTTCGAGGATGAAGAAGACATAGACCGCGGAAAAGCACGACAGCGCGAAGATCGAGCCGACCGACAGGTCGATGCCGCCGCCCAGCATCACCACCGTCATGCCGGTGACCACCATCGAGAACTCACCGAGCTGGCGTGTCGAATCCTGCAGCGCCGTCAGCTTGAAGAAGCCGGGAATGACCGAGCCGAACGTTGCCAGCGTCGCCACCAGCGCCAGGAACGGAATGGCGTTGTCGGTCCAGCGTTTGGTCAGGATCTCGCCGACGATATGGTCGGGCACGAGATTGTAGCGCCAGGACTGGAGGCGTTCGCGAAAAGACATCGGTTGCTGCTATTCCATGAGGGAACGAGGTGGCCGAAACAATCCGGCCACCTCGTTTATTTCAGTCGAGAAAGCGTAACTTACTTCGCCGCCGCTTCGGCCTGCAGCGCCTTCAGGTCCCAGCAGCTGTCTGGCTTGAGGTCGGCCTTGGTCGTCGCCTTCTCCAGCGTGTAGATATAGGTGTGCGACGTGCCGGCCGGCTGGCCGCTCTGCAGCAGGAACTTGATGAGGGCGTTCATGTCGCCCGACTGGCGGGCAAGGTCGGTCATGACAACCGCGCCATAGGTGCCGTCCTGCAGCTTGTCGCAGTCGGCGGCCTTTTCGCCACCGCCGGTGGTGACCAGGAAGACCTTGCCGTCGAGCTTGGCGTCGCGGATCGCGGCCGAAGCGCCGGTGGCATCACCATCCCAGAAGTCGATGATCGAGCAGACGTCGGGGTTCTGCTGCAGCATCGTCGTCGTCACGTTGCGCGAGGTCGTCGGATCCCAGTTGGAGTCGGGCTTTGCCACGACCTTGAAGTCGGGGTGCTTGTCCAGAACCTTCATGATGCCGACATACTGGTAGAGGCTCGACGAATTGGCCTGGTCGCCCTGCACCAGTCCGATCTTCTTTGAGGAATTCTCGCCGCAGCCCTTGATCGCCGCTTCGGCCTCGAGCTGGCCGAGCCGATCCCAGTCGCTGCCGACAAAGGCGTCGGCCGGGAAGTTGGCCGGATTGTCGACCAGGATGACATAGGTGCCTGCGGCCTGCGCCTTCTTCATCAGCTTGGAATAGGAGTTGAGGTCCGGCGCATGGATGATCAGAACGTCCGGCCTCGTGTCCGACGAAATGGCGTCGGTGATCGCCTGCGCGCCGGCATCGACCACCCAGTTCGGATCGCGGGTCTCGAACACGCCGCCCCAGGCGTCGACTTCGGTCTTCAGATAATGCGCCCAACCCTGCGCCAGGTCGAAGCCCATCGCCAGCGGCACCAGCATGACGCGCTTGCCCTTGAGCGCCTGTGCGTAGGCAGCAGGACCCGGATCGTCGGCGGCGAAGGTCGGTGCCACGAAGGCGGTAACGGCCAGTGCCGTGGGGGCGGCCATCAGGTTTCTGATCAGTTTCATGTCATATCCTCTGTTTCACTTGTTGCCGGCCGGTCGGCATGACCCGGCCGGGTACCCCTAAATGTCGCCCTGCTGCGCGGTCTGTTCGTCGCGCGGATTGATGATGCCATCGACGATGATGGCGCCGAGCAGGATCGCTGCCTTGATCAGGTTCTGGTAGAGCAGCGGAATGTCGATGATGGTCATGGCGTTCGAAAGGATGCCGATCAGCGCGGCTCCGACCAGCACGTTGCGCACCCCGCCGCGCCCGCCGGAAAGACCGATGCCGCCAATCACCGCCACCAGCACGATGTCATAGAGCAGCGTCGAGTTGACGACGCGGGTGTTGATCGAATGCAGGCTGGCCGCGGTCAGCAACCCGGCGACTAAAGCGACGAGCGCCGAGACGACATAGCGCAGCACCAGCATCGGCCGCACCGGAATGCCGATGTTGCGCGCCGCCACCGGATTGTCGCCGGCGAAATAGATGTAGCGGCCCCATTTGGTGTAGCGCAGGAACAGGAAGAACAGGAAAGCCAGCCCGGCGAAGACGAAGACCTCGACCGGAATGTCGAGGAAACGCATGCCACCCAGCAGTTCGACCCAATGTCCCTGCGGCACCGGCACGGCATCCTGCGTGATCAATTGCGAGCGCACATAACCGAAAACGAAGGAGCCGGTGGCGAGCGTCACGAAGATCGCCGGCACGTCGGCATAGGCGACGAGAAAGCCGTTCAGCAGGCCGATGGCGAGCACGCCAGCCAGCACATAGGCGAGGGCCAACCCGTCTGGCGTTCCCGAATTCAAGAGTTGCAGATACCAGGCGACCGACATCGCCATGATCGCCACCGCCGACAGGTCGATACCCCGGCCGATGATGACGACCGCCATGCCGAGCGCCAGAATGCCCAGCACCGACACCGAGCGCACGATGGCGACGAGATTGTTCGGATCGATGAACCCCGGCAAGCCGATCGCGGCGGCAGCGAACAGCACGACCGCAATGGCAAAGACAATGCCCTCCTGATTCAGGCGCCTGAAACTCGGCCAGCCGATCGCGTTCATTGTCTCGCCCCGATGGCAGCGCTGCCATCCCGAAAAGACGAAAGCTAATCGGCTCAACACCAACTCGTCAAATGAATCCGCGTTCAGAACAGCGGCTGGCAGCGATAATTGTCGAGTGGACGAATTGATTGCCGAAACTGGCGCAATGCGCGGAAACTCAAGCATTTTTGGCAATTCGTTGCGCCTACGAAGTTGCCGGCGAAAGCTCCGCTCCAAGAGCAGAGCAAGGGGTGGAATTTCTGTCTGCGGCAGGCAGGAAAGACGCGGTCAATTCTCCGGCGAATGACCCGAAACCTCGCCACCCGCGGTCGGCGGCAGCGCCAGAAAACGAAACGAGGCGACGAGCCCGATCACGCCGATGATCAGGAAGGCGATTCGGAAATCGACGAGGTCGAGCGCCGGCCCGCTCCTGGCAATCTGCGACAGGTTGAGGATGGCTGCCGCCACCGCGACGCCGAACAGCATCGCCACTTGCTGCAGCATCGAGGACAGCGTCGCCGCCGAGCTGCGTTGTTGCGCGCCGATATCGGCGAAGGCCAGCGTGTTGAGCGCTGTGAACTGCATCGAGCGCGACAGGCCGGCAATCAGCATCAGCACCACAACCAGCACCTGTGGCGTCTGCGGCGAGATCGCCGCGCAGGCCATGATCGCCAGCGAGGCGATCACCCCGTTGATGACCAGCACCGAACGGAAGCCGAAGCGCCGCAGCGTCGGCGTCGTCACCGCCTTCATGCCGAGATTGCCTAGAAAATAGGCGAGGATCATCATGCCGGCATCGACCGGGCTCAAGCCAAAACCGAGTTGGAACAGCAGCGGCAGCAAGAACGGCGTGGCGTTGATCGCCACCCGGAAAATGGTGCCGGCCGCAAGCGTCGAGATGGCGAAGGTCAGCACGTTGAAGGCCGAGAGGTCGAGCAGCGGATGCGGCGCGCGACGGAGATGCCGCACAGCCAGCCAGCCGACAAAGATGCCGGCCGCGAGTAGCGCCATGGTCGGCAAGATGCCGTCTTCCGGATGCGCGATGCGTTCGAGGCCGTAGAGCAGTGCGGCGAGCCCGATCGACGTCAGCACAAACCCTGGCCAGTCGAGCGGCCTCGTCTCGGCTTCACGATCACCCGGAATGAAGCGGGCGACCAGCGCCAGTCCCGCAACTCCGAGCGGTATGTTGATGAAGAAATTCCAGTGCCAGGACAGGTATGTGGTGATGAAGCCGCCAAGCACCGGCCCGACCACCGGTGCGAACAAAGCCGGCCAGGTGATCAGCGCGGTGGCGTTGAGCAGCTCGGACTTCGATGCGTTGCGCAGCACCAGGATGCGGCCAACCGGCGTCATCAATGCGCTGCCCAGGCCCTGCACGGCGCGTGCGGCAACGAACTGAGTCAGGTTCTGCGACACGCCGCAGACGATTGAAGCCAGCGTGAACAGGGCGATCGCGATGAGAAAAATGTTGCGCGCGCCAAAACGATCGGCGAGCCAGCCCGACAGCGGCACGAACACCGCCATGGTCAGCATGTAGACGGTGATGCCGATGCTCATCGCCACCGCCGGCACACCGAAGGATTGGCCCATCTGCGGCAGCGAGGTCGAAATGATCGTCGAATCCAGCAGCTGCATGAAGAAGGCAACGGCGACGATCAGCGCCACGCGCCGCGCCTGACGCGCCGGCATTGTTGCCGGGGACGAGGCTTCGTTTTCGGGGATGGCCGTCATGACGCGCCGGTTTGAACAGCATTTGGGCGGCTTCGTCCAGACAATGCGCCAACAAACTTTCGTGTCGCCTCGCGGCCTGTTATGGGATGAATGGGCTGCCTGGGGACCGCGCACGCATGAAGCCTATCTACATCGATTACCTCAACGCCCTCGATATCGATGCCCTTGCCATGACCGATGCCGAGATCATCGACGCGGTGGAGGCTGGTCTGGTCGCCCAAGGCAACGGCCAGACGGTCATCGAACCGCGCGTCCATCTCGAGCCGGACCCGTCTTTTCACGGCCATTTCAACGTCCTGCGCGGCTACGTCGCGCCGCTCGACACCGCCGGCGTCAAGATCGTCGGCGACTATGTCGACAACTACCTGCACGGGCTCCCTTCCGAATTCGGCATTCTCAACCTGTTCGATCCACGCACCGGCACGCCGCGCGCCATTCTCGACGCCACCGTCATCACCGACATGCGCACCGGTGCCGTCACCGCTATCGGCGCCAGACATCTGGCGAAAAAGACATCCAAGGTCCTCGGCCATATCGGCGCGCGCGGCACCGCCTACTGGAACGTGCGCCTGCTCGACCATCTCTTCGACTTCGACGAGATCCGCGTCCATTCGCGCCGGCCGGAAAGCCGCGACGATTTTGCCGCCAAACTGTCCGCCGATCTCGGCAAGAAGGTCACGGCGGTGGCCGACTGGAAGAGCTGCGTCGAAGGCGCCGACATCGTCGTCGAGGCTTCGCGGCTGCCGGAGCCGCAGCCATTGCTGAAGACCGAATGGATCAAGCCGGGCGCGCTGGTGGTGCCCTATGGTACGATGAGCGCGGTGGAGCTATCCTTGACCGACATCATGCAGAAAATGGTCGTCGACGATTGGGGGCAGTGCAAGGGTGGCAAGTTCGGCTCGCTGCGCGCGCATGTCGAGACCGGACGGCTGAGCGAAAAGAAGTTGCATGCCGAACTCGGCCAGATCGCCGCCGGCCTCAAGCCGGGACGACAGGGCGACGACGAAACGATCCTGTTCTGGCATCGTGGTCTGTCGCTCTCCGACATTGCGCTGGGCAAGGCAATGCTGGCCAAGGCGCAGGCACAAGGCATCGGCCAGAGGCTCCGCTTCGCATGAACGGGCTCGTCCTCACCGGAGCCGGCATCAGCATCGAGGATGTCGCCAGCGTGGCCCGCGACGGCCGCAAGGTCGAGGCGGCGCCGGCCATCATCGAGAAACTCGACAAGGCGCGCAAAGTGCTCGACCAGGCCGCCGCTGCCGGCCAGCCGGTCTACGGGCTCAACACCGGGCTCGGCGCCAATCTCGAGACGTCGGTCAACGGCGACGCCGGCGCCTTCCAGCGCCAGCTTTTGGAAGGGCGCAGCGGCGCGGTTGGCGACTCGCTGCCGCAGGAAATCGTGCGCGCGACGATGCTGGCCCGCGCGGCGATGCTCTCAGTCGGCGGTTCGGGCATTTCGGTCGGGGTCTTCGCCGCGCTCGTCGAAGCGCTCAATGCCGGCGTTCATCCGGTGATGCCATCGCTAGGCTCGATCGGCGCCGGCGATCTGGTGCTGATGGCAGCGCTCGGCCGCATGCTGACCGGCGACGGTGAAGCCGATTATCAGGGCCGGCGCATGCCGTCGGCCAAGGCCATGATGTTGGCCCGTCTGACCCCGATCAGCCTGGCGCCCAAGGACGGGCTGTCGCTGATCAACGCTTCCGCCGTGTCCACCGGCAGCGGCGCGCTGGCGGTCGCCGACGCGCTGTCTGCCTTGATGCAACAGCAGCAGGCCGGCGCGCTGACCATGGAAGCCATCGGCGCCAACCAGACGATCCTCGATCCGCGCCTGCACGCGGCACGGCCGGCCGCCTGCCAGCAGGTCGCGGCGAAGGAGTTGCGCGAATTGCTGGCGCGACACGAGCCGCCGGCGCCGACAACCCTACAGGACCCGCTGTCGATCCGCTGCATGCCCTCGATCCATGGCGCGTTGATCCATGCGATCGATCAGGCGAGACAAGCCGTCGAGATCGAACTCAACGCCGCCGCCGACAACCCGCTGGTGATGGGCGACGACGAACTGGTGCTGTCGACCGGCAATTTTCACACCGCGTCGCTGGCGCTGGCCTTCGAGACGCTCGGCCTGGCGATCGCTCAAACGGCTGCCGCCTGCGCCGCCCGCTTCATCCAGCTCACCGGCTCAGGCCGCAACGGCCTGCCCAAATATTTGTCGCCGGTCGGCGGCGCCTCGGCCGGCTTCGTGCCGCTGCAAAAGACGGTGACGGCGATCCTGGCCAGCATTCGCCACAAGGCCAATCCGGTGATGCTCGATTTCCTGCCCGTCTCCGAAGGCGTCGAGGATCACGCGACGCAAACCCTTTTCGCCATTTCGAAATGCGCCGAGATGATCGGGCTGTGGCGGCGGCTGATTGCCCTGGAATTGATGGCCGCCGCGCAGGCGGTCGACGTGCGCGAAGGACTGGCGCTGGCGCCGGCCACCGGCGTGATCCATGCAGCGGTGCGCGTGCTCGTCCTGCCGCTCAGGGAAGACCGGCCGCTCGGCATCGACGCCGAGACGCTCTACGCCACGCTCGCCAACGGCAGATGGCAGGCGTAGCCCGCCTGTCCGCGCCGGCCGCTTCCTTCAAGCCACGCCATCGACCTTGTTCAGGAACAGGCGAAGCTGCTGCGGGTCCATATGCACGACATGCCTGTCTTCGGGATAGGCGAGGCTGTTGACGTCGGCGACATATTCGGAGAACGCGGCGATGCGCTCCGCCTGCAAGCGATCATATTCGGCGGCGAAATTGCGATAGACCTTGGAGTGACGAGGCATGTGACCACGGTTCTGGCCAAGAATGTCGTCGGCGAACAGATATTGCGCGTCGCAGCCGGTGCCCGCCCCCATCGACAGCATGATCAGCGAGGTCCGCTCCGAGATTGCCTTCGCCACCTCGACAGGCACCACCTCGATCTCGGCGCCGATGGCGCCGGCGGCCTCATACTGCTTCACCGCCTCGAATATCTGCATAGCGGTATCGGCGGTCTTGCCGACCGCCTTGAAGCCTCCGGTCCACGTCGCGCGCGACGGGATCAGGCCGACATGGCCGATCACCGGAATGGCATCGTCGGCCAGCCGCTTGACGGTGGCAAAGCCGGCGCTGCAATAGACCGCGTCGGCACTCGCCATGTAGACCCGGAAGGCCCAGCGGATAAAATCATCGGCGGTGCCGATCTCATAAAAATTCTCGCCCGGCATGGTGAACAGGCTGGGCGCCGCATCGCGATACGCGGGATTAAGCACCAGCTCCGGCGGCACCGAAACGATGTCGACCCCTGCCCGCTCGGCGGCCTCGGCCTCGTCCATCGTCATCACGCGCAGCATGGTCAACTGGCGCTTGCCCTTCATGGCGCGCAAATCCGCCACCGTCGGTCTTTTCCGGCTCATCTAGGAAGTTCCCCTTGTTGCCTGCCACGGTAGGATAACCACTATACCGACCTCGACCTATCCCGCTTGTGCTATTCAGCAGCCGCCGACATATCGATCTCGTGGAAGTCGCGCTTTTCTTGCCAGCTGTCGTCATCATCGCCCCGGCAGCAGGCGTGCGGCACGCCGGAGCCGGCGCAGCCGAGAGGCCTCTGCTCAGGGATGTAGCGCATAGGCGCGCACGCCGGCCAAGAGCGATCACATCATTTCCCATCAGTATCGCAGATGGAAAATGACGTCGCCACGACCTTCGGCACCTATCCGGCGATCAGCACCGTGCTCTCGGGCGACCAGCGCAACACCACGTCCTGCCCCTCAGCCAGCCTTTCAATGCCGGTGTTCTGGACGATGACCTTCAGCGTCTGTCCGGCCCGTTCGACGAAATAGGTGCTGTTGTTGCCGGCAAAGATGCGCTTGGAAACCTGGCCCTTGAGCATGTTGGCATTGACCGCATCCGGCGCCCCCGCATCGGTGGCGATGCGGATGCGTTCGGGCCGCACCGCGCAGCTAGCCTTGGCGCCGGCGGCGAGCCTTGCACCGGCGCCTGCGGCAATCGACGTGCCGTCGGCCAGGCGGATGCCGCTGCCGGTGGTGTCACCGCGAAAGATGTTGGCGTCGCCGAGGAAAGTGGCGGCGAATTCGCTCTTCGGGCTGTCGTAGATGTCTTCCGGCGGCCCTTCCTGCACCAGCCGGCCGTCGCGCAATATGCCAATGCGGTCGCTCATCGTCAGCGCTTCTTCCTGGTCGTGGGTGACGAAGATGGTGGTGATGCCGATCTCGCGCTGGATGCGTTTCAGTTCGATCTGCATGTCGACGCGCAGCGCCTTGTCGAGTGCGCCGAGCGGCTCGTCAAGCAAAAGCACACGCGGCTTGGTGACGATGGCCCGCGCCAGCGCGACGCGTTGCCGCTGGCCGCCCGACAGCTGGTGCGGCCGGCGGCCGCCGAGCTTGCCGAGCTGCACGAGGTCGAGCGCACGCTGCACTTCGCTGGCAATGACCGCCTTGGCCTCGCCGCGCACCGACAGGCCGAAGGCGACATTGTCGGCGACGCTCATATTGGGAAACAGCGCATAGTTCTGGAACACCATGCCGATCTGCCGCTTTTCCACCGGCACCCGCTCGACGCTTTCGCCGCCGATCGCGATGCGGCCGGTATCAGGGAAATCGAAACCGGCGATCTGGCGCAGCAGCGTGGTCTTGCCGCTGCCCGAGGGACCGAGCAGCGCATAGAAACCGCCATCGGCGAAATCGATGGAAACGTCGTCCAGCGCCTTGTGGGCGCCAAAACTGCGCGAGACGTTCGATACCTGGACGCCGGCCATTATTTCTCTCCGCCGAATTTGAAGAACCGTGCCGTGAGCAGCATCAGCGCCATCGACACGACGATGATGATGGTCGACACCGCGTTGATCTCGGGCGTGAAACCCTTGCGGATCGCGGCGTAGATTTCGACCGGCAACGTCGTCTGCCCCGGTGTCGAGAGGAAGTAGGACACCACGAACTGGTCGAACGAAACCGCGAAGGCGAACAGCCCGCCGGCGATAACGCCGGGCATGATCCACGGCAGTGTCACACGCCGCGTCACTTGCCACTGGTTGGCGCCGAGCGACCGCGCCGCCTCTTCCAACTCCGGCGCGAATGTCTGCAGCCGGGCCGAGACGACGACGATGACATAGGGCAGCGCCAGCGCCACATGGCCGAGCAGGATCGCGTGCAGGCCGCGGCCGATGCCGACGCCGAAGAAGAAGATCAGCATCGCCGTGCCGGTGATCAGCCACGGGATGGCGATCGGTGGAAACAGCAGCGCCTGCAGGAACTTCTTGCCACGGAATTCATTGCGAAACAGCGCCAGCGACGCCGCCGAGCCGAGCACCGTGCAGATGATGGTGGTGATGACGGCGATTTCGACGCTGTTCCACGTCGCGGCAATGATCTGGTCGTTCTGCCACAGTGAACTGTACCACTCCGTCGTCCATTCGAACGGCAATTGGTAGAAGGGCGAGACGTTGAACGACATCAGCGCCATGATGATGATCGGCAGATAGAGGAAGGCAAGAAGGAGCCAGATGTACAGGCGGCCGAGTCCTTCGAGGATGCGGGTCGTCATCATCACGCAGCCCTCTTCAGCACCGGCGAGGCCATCGCCAGGATGACCAACACGACGGCCAGCAGGATGAAGGAGAGCGCGGCGCCCAGCGGCCAGTTGAAGACGGCGACGAACTGATCCTCGATAACCGTGCCGTAGAAGGTGCCGGTACGGCCGCCAAGGATGCGCGGCTCCATGAACGAACCGACGACGGGTACGAAGATCAGTGCCGAGCCCGCCACCAGTCCCGGCATCGACAGCGGGATGATGACCCGCTTCAGCACCTGCAGCCGCGAGGCGCCGAGCGAGCGGCCAGCCTCGATCAGCGAGTCGTCGATGGCTTGCAGCGTGAGGTAGCAGGTCAGCACCATATAGGGCACGTAGGAGTGCACCAGCCCGATGATGACGGCAGGATAGGAATACATCAGGTCGATGTTGATCTTGAACGGCAGCACGGCGTTGAGAGCTGTGTCGAGAATGCCGCCATCGCGCAGCACCATCGCCCAGGAGAATATCCGCACCAGCCCGTTCGACCAGAACGGCAGGATGACGAGCAGGAAGATCGCCTCGCGGCTGCGCCCCTTCAGCACCTTGGCCAGCACATAGGCGGCGGGGTAACCAATGACGACACACCACAAAGTCACCTCGAGCCCGAGCCGCAGCGAAGCCAAAAGCAATGTCAGATAAAGGCTTTGCGAGAAGAAGGCGGTGTAGTTGTCGAGCGTGAACGCCCACGCCTTGCCCGATAGCGGCAGCTCGGTCATGAAGGAGAAGAAGACCATGGCCGACAGCGGCAGGAAGATCGCCACCGTCAGCCACAGATAGGCTGGGAGGAGCAAAGGCAGAGCCGATCTCAGTCCGCTACGCGATGCGACCGCGCCCTGTACTGCCATGATACCCTCCTCCCAGGATTGAACGACCAGCCGGCGCGAACCGCCGGCTGGTCCGGACGTGAGTTTTACTTCACGTCGACCTTCAGCTGCTGCCACAGCGCCAGATAAGCCTCCCGCTGGGCGTCGGTGACCGGCGCCTGGAACTGGATGCGCTTGGCGACCTCCGGATCGCCCATCACCTTGCGGTTGAAGGCATCTTCAGGAAGTGCGGCGACCGCCTTGGTGTTGGCCGAGACCGGGGCGCCAACCTTGGTCACCCATTCGACATAGAATTTCGGATCGATCATGTAATTGATAAAGGCTTCGGCACCGGCGACGTTCTTGGAACCGGCCGGAATGGAAAAAGCATCAAGCCAGGCGACGGCGCCTTCCTGCGGCACGACCAGCGAGACCGGCAGCTTGAAATGCGTCTTGGCGCGGTCGGCCGAGCCGCTCCAGTAGGTGCCGATGTCGATCTGGTTGGAGGCGACCATCTGGTTCCAGTCGTTCTCCGA
Source organism: Mesorhizobium sp. P2_E10 (assembly GCF_056404235.1). Classification (NCBI taxonomy): domain Bacteria; kingdom Pseudomonadati; phylum Pseudomonadota; class Alphaproteobacteria; order Hyphomicrobiales; family Phyllobacteriaceae; genus Mesorhizobium; species Mesorhizobium sp. P2_E10. The sequence goes on along the minus strand of NZ_JBFUEK010000004.1, from coordinate 192,210 downwards.
GCTCCAGAACGTCTTGATCTGCGGCATCAGCGAGGTCAGCTTCGTCTTGACCGCGTCCATATCCTTGATGTCGTTGATATTCTGACCGGTGGCGATGGCGCCGAACTGCACCGCCTCGACGGCGTCGTCGCGGATGACGACGCGCCCCTTGTGAGCGGGATCCCACATCTCGGCGATGGAGGTCGGCGGCTTATCGAAGGACTTCTCATTGATGGCAAGCGCCGTCAGACCCCACACCCACGGCACGCCATAGACCTTGCCGTCATGGTCGAGCATCGGCGAGCCGGATTTGTCCGAACTGATGTCGGCATAGTTTGGCAGCTTCGACACGTCGATCGGCTGGATCAGCTTTTCCGCCATCGCCTGGTCGTTGAAAGCGGCGTTGATCATGACGACGTCGTAGAGGCCCGGGTTGGTCCGGATCTTGGTCAGCATTTCCTGTTCGGAATTGAAGAAGTCGTTGACGACCTTGTTGCCGGTCGCCTTTTCGAAAGCCGCGACGGCCCACGGCTCGTCGGTGCCATAACCCTTCCAGTTGAGCACGTGGACTTCGTCGGCCCTAGCGGCAAACGCAAGGGCGGAGGTAAAGACGGCGGTCGCCGTCAAGAGAGCAGTCAGTTCAGGCATGCGCATGGTTTTGTTCCTCTCTTTGTTTGCCCGGTTCCGGGCTTTTTAGGCATTGGCCTCTTGTTTCCCGCCAGGCGCGCGCGCTGTGGCATGGCTCAGGAATGTCTGGATTTCTTGGTCGCTCGGCGCTGACGAGCCACCATGGCGGGTGACCGACAGGGCCGCCGCAGCATTGGCGTAGCGCGCCGCCTCGAAAGGCGGCATGCCGCGCGACAGCGCGCTGACGAAAGCGCCGATATGGCTGTCGCCGGCGCCATTGGTGTCGATGGCGGCGACCTTGAAGCCGGGAATGATTTGCGCGGTTCCGTTGGCCAGCCGCACGAAGCAGCCCCTGGCGCCGGCGCGGATGACGACGCCCGCTGCCCCAGGGCAATGGTCGGCCAGCAACCTTGCCGCAAGCATCTCGACGTCGCCCGCACCGGCGATCTCGGCCGCTTCGGTGGTGTTGCAGCTCAGCCATGTCGTGCGCGCCAGAACCCGCGCCAGGATGGGAAGCGGAATGTCTGAAATGACCGGCGTCGGATCGAAGACGAAAGGAATGTCTGCCGGCAGCGCTTCGATCCAGTTGGTCAGCGCCTCGCGGCTTGCGGGATAGCTCAGCGTGTAACCGGAGGTGAACACCCAATCATCAGGCGCGACCGAAACCGGCTGCATCATGTCGAGGCTGAGCACGCTCTCCGCACCGGGCCAGGACACGAAGGTGCGTTCGGCGTCGCTCGAGATCATGGCGACGCAATTGCCACTGTCCATCAGCAGCGATGGCGGCGTCAGCGTCTCGATACCTTCCGCAGTGAAAGCGGCGCGTAAAAAGTCGCCGTTAGGCCCACTGCCGAGCTGGCCGCCGAAGACAACCGCCATGCCGGTGCGGCTGGCCGCGACCATCATGTTGAAGCCGCCGCCGGCGACCTGGGCAAAGCTCGATGCCGTCTTCTCCATGCCGGGCGCCGGCAGAGCGTCGATACGGTAGACATAGTCGACCACCGCACTGCCGATATGGACGAGACGCCCGCTCATACCGCAGCGTCCTTGCCGGTCTTCGCCAGCCGCGCCGCGACAAGATCGGCGGCAAGCACGCGAACCTCCGATAGGTCGATGCCCCTGAGCTTGGCGATGTGCTGTTGCGGCAGCTTGGAAAAACCTGTGCAGGCACCGGCCATACCGGCCGCGATGGCGCCGATCGTGTCGGTGTCGCCGCCGAGATTGGCGCTGATGACCGCCGCTTGCCACGGGTCGCCGCCTGATATCTCCAGCACCGCAAAGGCGGCCGGCACCGATTCCTGGCTGGCGACGCCGGTGCCGACGAGATCGACGATCAGCTTGATGCCGTCAGCGACGGATTTGCCGCGGACGAGGTCTCTGGCCCACGCAATGCGCGCGGCGATATCGCCGCCGGTGGTCCAGTGGCCGAGGGCCGCGCCGCGCTGCGCCGCCAGGACGGCTTGATCCGAAGCAGCGCGCCAGTCGCCACCGGCAACGCCGCAGCTGACGGCGGCAGCAACGGCAGCCGCCGAGGCAATGGCGATCGAGGTGTTGTGCGTGGCACGGCAGGTTTCCGCCACCTTGGCGACCAGCGCGTCGAGCGGCGCCAGTGGCATCATGATGCCGACCGGCGCGATGCGCATGGCCGCACCATTGGTATCGCCGCTGCGCCCCGCTTCCTCAGGCGGCACCCCGTCATTGATGGCGTCGATGGCGCGCTTGGTCGATGGTCCCAAAAGGTCGTAGCTGCCGCGCGCCTTGACGTCGCGCTCCCAGTCGAGCAGCGCGTTGACCCAGCGCCTGTGGTCGAATTGGTCGCCGGAGTCGACCAGGATGCGGCCGAGCAACAGCGCCTGTTCGGTATCGTCGGTGATGGTTCCCGATGCCATGCCCTTTGACACCGGATGGTCGGCGTCCGGGGCGACGAAATCCTCGACATGGCCATAGAGCTCGGCGATGCGGGCCGGCGACAAAAGCTGCGTCGGCATGCCGAGCGCATCGCCGATTGCGCCACCAATCAGCGCGCCCATTGCCCGGTCGATCATCGCGGCGGAAGCGCTGTCCGACATCTCTAGAATTCCATATGCAGCGCGAAATGCGCCGGGTTGAGCAGGCTGGTGACATATTCGATCGGCCGCCCGTCGGCGGCGCGCGTCAGCCGGCGGCCGCGCAGGAAAGGCGTGCCCAGCGGACAGGACAGGATGGCGGCGTCCTCGGCGTTCAGCATTTCGATCTCGACCCATTCCTCGCCATGGTCGGGCACGAGCCCGGCGTCGCGCAGCGTCTGGTGCAGGGACCCCTCGCGCAGGCCGCGCAGCGGCACATCTTCAAGCTCGGGCGACAGCGGCAGGCGGCTGCGCTCGATGGAGATGGCATGGCCGTCATCGGCATTGGTGCGGACACGATCGACGGCGATGAAGAACGGGCTTTCGATGCCGAGCCGCGCGGCGAGATCGGCATCCTCGATGACCTCGAGCCGCAAGGTCCGGGTCTGGGCATTGGCGCCGGCATTGGCCAGTGCGCGCGACCAGCCGATGCTGTCATCGACCGGCATGCCGTCGAAAGTGACGAAGGAGCCGATGCCGACTTTGGTGGTAATCAGCCCGCGGCTCGACAGTTCCTCGAGGCCTTTGCGGACGGTGTTGCGGCTGACGGAAAAGCGCTGGACGAGTTCGTTTTCGCTCTGCAGGCGGTCGCCGAAACCGAGCACGCCGGAGCGTATTTCCTGCTCGAGAACGGTCGCGATCTGTTCGGGCTTGCCCGTTCCGGGAGACAACAGAGCCGCACGACGCTTCATATTGATACCTGTTCAATGTACCTGTTCAGTCCTGTTCAATAACCGATGTGAACGGTGACGTCAATTGCGAGTTGCCGCGAAACGATCTGCGGTCTCTTACGCTGCCGTCGGTCGCTTCCCACATCCGGATAGAGCGCATGGACCAAGTCGCGGATCGCATCCTGTGCGAGATGCTTCTTCGATGATCGCGGTGGTCTATAAATTAAAGTTGACTCGAGACATCATGTTTTAATATGTGACCCGTCATGGCGGCATCGAGCCGGTTCGCCAACTTGCGCACCAGGCTCGATTTGGACTGGCAGGCAGGCTCGGAGGCTGAGCATGACGGAAGCATCGGCAAGCGGACTGAGCTGCGAGGCGCGGCTGAACCTGCGTCATCTCCCGCACTACATCGGCCGCATCAGCGACAGGCTGCAAAGCTTCGAAGCCGATGCGACGCGGGATGGCCAGCGGCTCGACTTCCGCTTCGCCTTTGGCGGCGCCTCCTTCGACATGGAGCGGCTGGTGATGCGCGCCAGTGCCGCCGATCGCGACGGCCTTGCTCGCATCAAGGACCTGCTCGCCACCGCGGTCGAAGTCTATGCCAAGGACGAAAACCCGGAGATCGTCTGGACCGGCGATCTCGCCGGCGAGACGCGCCTCGCGCAGTTTCGTGAGATGGTGGTGACCGATGTCACCGACCTCACCCCGCATATGCGCCGCATCCGCCTCGCCGGCGAGGATCTCTTACGTTTTGCCAAGTTCGGCGGCATGCACATCCGCATGCTGTTCCCGACCAGGCAGGTCCCCGATCCACTCTGGCCGGTGCTCGGCGGCAATGGCCTGCCTGTCTGGCCGTCGGACGACAGGCGCCCAGTGGCGCGCGTCTACACCATCCGCAGGCTCGACGTGGACAAGGGTATTGTCGACGTCGATTTCCTCATCCATCCCGGCGACAGCGTCGGCTCGGCCTGGGCCGCGCAAACGGCACCCGGCATGAAAATCGGCATTATGGGGCCGGTCGGCCGCCCGGTGCGGCAAGCCTCCTGGTATCTGATGGGCGCCGACGAAACCGGCCTGCCGGCGTTGGCGCGATTGCTGGAGAATTTGCCCGCCGAGACCAAAGGTGTCGCCTTCGTCGAGATTGCCGATGATGGCGAGAGACAGCATATCGACAACGCCACCGGCATCGAATTGCACTGGTCTACGAGAAACGGTGTGCCGGCCGGCACCGATGAAAAACTGGCGCGCGCCGTCCAGTCGGTGTCATGGCCGCGGGGCGGTTCGGCCTTCGGCTGGTTCGCCGCCGAAGCGGCGGCGGCAAAAATCGTTCGCGAACACTGGCGCGGCACGCTGGCGCTCGGTCGCGACGAGACACTGGTTGCCGCCTATTGGCGGCGCGGCGCGGCAGGATTGATGGCCAACTGATCTCGCTTCGTCAAACGAAGAAAAACTCCTCGATGCGCTGTTTCGCGACTAGCAGAGCGGGCAGGATCTCTTTCTCCATCTCCTTCACGGAGAACCGCGCCGACTGGGTCGAAACATTGATCGCCGCCACTGTTTGCCCGGTCCGATCGGTGATCGGCACGGCGATCGAGCGCAGGCCGAGTTCCAGTTCTTCATCGACGATGGCAAAACCATCCGCTTTCGCCTTGGCGATGGCTTCGGCCAGCGACCGCCTGTCGGTGATCGTCTTCGGCGTCCGTCTCTCTATCTTTGCCTGGGCAACGAAGGTTTGCAGTTCGTCAGGCGCAAGACCTGCAAGCAGGACGCGCCCCATCGAGGTGCAGTGCGCCGGAAGCCTGGTACCGACATCGAGCGACACGCTGAGAATGCGCCGTCCCGGCACACGCGCGACATAGACGACATCTTCGCCCGACAGCACCGCCGCATTGCAGGCTTCGTCGAATTGCCCAGCCACCTCGCGCAGGATGGGCGCTGCGAATGTCCACAACGACGCGCCGCCGAGCCAGGTGCGCGCGACAGTCAGCAGGCGTGGCGAGAGCGAAAACAACCGGCCGGACTGCGTCGCATAGCCGGTGGCCACCAGCGTCAGCAGGAACCTGCGCGCGCCGGCACGGGTCAGCCCGGTCTCCTCCGCCATTTCGGTCAGCGTCATACCGGCGGGATGGGTGGCCAGTATTTCCATGACCGCAAGCCCGCGCTCGAGCGAACCGACATGATCACGTGAAGCCGCTTCATCGTCCATGCCACCTCCAAAATCCCAGGATTGACTCGACATCACTGGCTGTCGTAAAAGTATCTCATACAAAACATTTGTTCGCAATACGAACTTTTTGGATGTTGGAGTTCCTGCGATGGTCAAATTCCTGCCACTCAGCCAGGCTGTGGCCGAGAACCTGCATGATGGCGATGCGGTTGCCTTCGAAGGCTTCACCCATCTGATCCCGACGGCAGCCGCGCATGAGGCCATTCGCCAGGGATTTCGCGACCTGACATTGATCCGCATGACCCCGGACCTGATCTACGACCAGATGATCGGCATGGGCATGGCGAAGAAGATCATCTTCTCCTATCTCGGCAATCCCGGAGTCGGCCTGTTGCGGCGCGCCCGCGATGCCATCGAGAACGGTTTTCCGCGCACCCTCGAGATCGAGGAGCACAGCCATGCCGGCATGGCCAATGCCTATGAGGCGGGTGCGGCCGGCATGCCTTGCGCCATGTTCCGCGGCTATCGCGGCGCCGGCCTGGCGGCGGTCAATCCGAACATCAAATCGGTCACTTGCCCGTTCACCGGCGAAGAGCTTGCCGCCGTTCCTGCGATCCGCCCCGATGTCACTTTCATCCACGCCCAGAAGGCCGACAGGAAAGGCAATGTGCTGGTCGAAGGTATCATCGGCATCCAGAAGGAAGCCGTGCTGGCGGCAAGGCGCGCGGTGGTGACGGTTGAGGAAGTGGTGGACAGTTTCGACGATTTGCATCCCAACCTGACCGTGCTGCCGCGCTGGACGATCGCTGCGATTTCCGTCGTGCCCGGCGGTTCGCACCCGTCCTACGCGCATGGCTATTATGGGCGTGACAATGCCGCCTATCTGGAATGGGACGAAATCGCCGCCGACCGTGAAAAATTCCAGTCGTGGATGCGGGCGAACGTCATCGAGAAAAGCGCCGACGATTTCGCGGCGAGAGTCGAACATCTGAGGCAAGCGGCATGAGCGACCTGGGCTTCACCCCCAACGAGATGATGACCATCGCTGCCAGCCGCGCGCTGAGCAATGACGATGTCTGCTTCGTCGGCATCGGTGCGCCGTCCGCTGCCTGCAACGTCGCGCGGCTGACGCATGCGCCCGACATCACGCTGATCTACGAAAGCGGCACCATCGGCACTGCGCCGGACGTGCTGCCGCTGTCGATCGGCGACGGCGAACTCTGCGAAACCGCCATCACCACCGTCGCGGTGCCGGAGATGTTCCGCTACTGGCTGCAAGGCGGCCGCATCTCGATCGGCTTCCTCGGTGCTGCCCAGCTCGACAAGTTCGGCAACATCAACACCACGGTCATTGGCAATTATCTTCACCCGAAGACCCGGCTTCCCGGTGGCGGCGGTGCGCCGGAGATCGCGACGTCGTCGAAGGAAGTCTACATAACCATGGCGCAGACCAAGCGCGGCATGGTCGAGAAGATCGACTTCTTCACCTCCTTCGGCCATGGCGAGGGCGGCGACCATCGAAAACGTCTCGGCATCGATACCGCTGGGCCGACGCTGCTGATCACCGACCTCGCCATCTGGAAGCCGGATCCGGTGACCAAGGAATTCACCGTGGTGTCGCTGCATCCCGGTGTCTCGCGCCTTGAGGTGCAGGAGACCTGTGGCTGGATCGTAAAGTTCGCCGAGGCGCTTGACGAAACACCGGCGCCAAGCGAACTCGAACTGAAGACATTGCGCGACCTGCAGGCCCGCACCAAGGCGGCGCATGAGGGGACCGGAAAAGCAAAGGCTGCATGACATGGCCGAGGCCTATATCTGCGACTACATCCGCACGCCGATCGGTCGCTTCGGCGGCTCACTGTCATCGGTCCGCGCCGACGACCTCGGCGCGATCCCCCTGAGAGCTTTGGTCGAACGCAATCCCGGCATCGACTGGCAAGCGGTCGACGATGTCGTCTATGGCTGCGCCAACCAGGCCGGCGAGGACAACCGCAATGTGGCGCGCATGTCCCTGCTGCTGGCCGGGCTGCCCCAGGATATCTCCGGCTCGACCGTCAATCGCCTCTGCGGCTCCGGCATGGATGCCATCATCATCGCCGCCCGCGCCATCAAATCAGGCGAAGCCGAGCTGATGATCGCAGGCGGCGTCGAGTCGATGAGCCGCGCCCCCTTCGTCATGCCGAAAGCCGACACGGCGTTTTCGCGCAATGCAGAGATCTACGACACCACCATCGGCTGGCGTTTCGTCAATCCGCTGATGAAGAAGCAGTATGGCGTCGATTCCATGCCGGAGACCGGCGAGAACGTGGCGGAAGACTTCGCCGTCTCCCGTGCGGACCAGGATGCCTTTGCCGTGCGTAGCCAGGACAAGGCGGTCGCGGCACAAGCCAGTGGCCGGCTGGCGAAGGAGATCACGCCGGTGACGATCCCGCAGCGCAAGGGCGATCCGGTTGTTGTCTCGAAAGACGAGCATCCTCGCGCCGGCACGACGGTCGAGTCGCTGGCGAAACTGCCGACGCCGTTTCGGCAAGGCGGCACGGTCACCGCCGGCAACGCATCCGGCGTCAATGACGGCGCCGCAGCGCTGATCGTCGCCTCCGAAGCGGCGGTGAAGAAATACGGCCTGACGCCGATCGCCCGCATCCTCGGTGGTGCTGCCGCGGGCGTGGCGCCGCGCATCATGGGCATCGGACCGGCGCCGGCGACGCAAAAGCTGTGCGCGCGGCTCGGGCTGACGCCAAAGCAGTTCGATGTCATCGAGCTCAACGAAGCCTTTGCCTCTCAGGGCATCGCCGTGCTCCGCCAACTCGGCATCGCCGAGGATGCACAGCACCTCAACCCGAATGGCGGCGCCATCGCGCTCGGCCACCCGCTCGGCATGTCAGGCGCGCGCATATCAGGCACGGCAGCGCTGGAGCTGCGCGAACGCGGCGCCCGCTATGCGCTCGCCACCATGTGTATTGGCGTCGGCCAGGGCATCGCGATCGCCCTGGAACGGGTTTGATATCCCGCAGTCTTAGTAAGGCAGGCCGACATAGTTCTCAGCCAGCGCGGTCGATGCCGCCTGCGAATGCACGAGATAGTCGAGCTCGGCTTCCTGGATGCGCTGGCCGAAGTCGCCGGTGTCGGAGAAGCGGTGCAGCATCGTCGTCATCCACCAGGAAAAGCGCACTGCCTTCCACACCCGCGCCAGCGCCTTGCCCGAATAGGCGTCGATACCGGCGCGTGATTTCTCCAGATAGAATTCGCGAAGCCCGGCAAAGAGATAGCGCACGTCGCTGGCGGCAAGGTTGAGGCCTTTGGCCCCGGTCGGCGGCACGATATGGGCGGCGTCGCCAACCAGGAACAGCCGGCCGAAACGCAGCGGCTCGGCAACGAAGGAGCGCAGCGGCGCGATCGATTTCTCGAAGGACGGTCCGGTAGTGACCGCAGCTGCCGTCTGCGGCGGCAGGCGGCGGCGCAGCTCATCCCAGAAGCGGTCGTCCGACCACGCCTCGACCTGATCATCGAGCGGACATTGCACATAGTAGCGGCTGCGGTGCGTCGAGCGCATCGAGCACAACGCAAAGCCGCGCTCGTGATTGGCGTAGACCAGTTCGTGATCGGCCGGCGGCACTTCGGCCAATACGCCCAGCCAGCCGAACGGATATTGCCGTTCGAACGTCTTCAGCGCCCCTTCGGGCACCGACTTCCGGCTGACGCCATGATAGCCGTCACAGCCGGCGATGAAGTCGCAGTCGATGCGATGGGTGACGCCGTCCTTTTCGTAGGTGACGAAAGGTGCGGCGCCGTCGAAATCATGGAGAGCGACATTCGCCGCCTCATAGATTGTGACGAGCCCAGCCGCGTCGCGCTTGTCCATCAGATCATGCGTCACCTCCGTCTGGCCGTAGACGGTGACGTGCTTGCCGCCGGTCAATGCCGTCAGGTCGATGCGGTGCAGGCGGCCGTCGAAGGCGAGCGAGATGCCGGCATGCGGAAGCCCCTCGGCATGCAGCCTGGTTGCCGCGCCAGCCTGCTCAAGCAGCTCGACAGTGCCTTGTTCGAGCACGCCGGCGCGCACGCGGGCCAGCACATGCTCGCGGCTCGAACGTTCGAGGATGACGGTCTCGACGCCGATGCTGGCCAGCAGTTGCCCCAGCAGCAAGCCGGATGGTCCCGAACCGACGATGACAATTTGCGTGCGCATCAGTTTCCGAGGCTTTCGATCTGCGCGGCCAGTTCGGCGGCAAGCCTGAGCGAGGCCGCCGCCGCCACGACCATTTGCGGCAGCAGCAGCCATTCGAGCGTCCAGGCCGCGCCCGACCGCTCCTGCTCATGCACCAGCGCCTGATGCATGCCGGACAGCTGCGTAGCGTTGAAACGAACCAGCGCCACCAGCACCTCGGCCTTCACCGGGTTCTGCTTGTGCGGCATGGCCGACGAGCCGCCGCCGCCGGAAAGCTCGATCTCGGCGCCGCCTTGCGCTATCAGCGCAATGTCTTGCCCGAACTTGCCGAGACTGCCGGTCACCAGCGACAGCCAGCCGGCGAAGTCTGCCAGCGTATCGCGCTGGCTCTGCCATTGCGGCGCATCGCCAAGGCCGAGCCGGGTGGCGAGAGCCGCGCGCACGGCTTGCGCCTTATCACCAAGCTTTTCCAGCGTGCCTGCGGCCCCACCGAACTGCACCACCAGCAGGCGCCCAGACTGGTCTGACAATCTTTTTTGATGTCGCTGCAGCGGCGCCAGCCATGCCCTGACGCGATCCGAAACTCGAATAGGGATCGCCGGCTGCATGCGTGTCATTCCGGTCAGCGCCCTGCCCCCGAAACGCTCATCAAGCGCCGAAAGGCGCACGACGTTTTCGGTTAGAAGGAGACCGAGATGCTCGACCACAGACTTCAGCCGCAGCACCAGCGCCGTATCGATGGCATCCTGGCTGGTCGCGCCGAAATGAACGGAAGCGCCATGCGCTTTGCCGACAGCCATCCGGATCTGGCGCACCAGTTCCGGAACCATGACGCCATCCTTGGCCACGCCGGCACGAAGCAAGCCTGTGTCCGGCCTGAACGAGGACAGTGCCGCAACGATCGCGGCTGCCGCGTCCCTGCCGATAACGCCGTTTTCGGCTTCTGCTTCCGCCAGTGCCCGCTCGAACGCCAGCATCGCGGCGATCTCTGCCTCGACGGAAAAATGCCGCGCGGTTTCCTCGTCGCCGAGAAGGCTGGAAAGCAGCGGATGGTCGAAAGGCGATACGGTCATGTGGTCAGGTCAACTGTCGAAGAAGACCGTCTCCTTGTCGCCCTGGAGGTGGACGTCGAAGACGTAGATGTTGCCCTGGCGCTCGGCGATCAGCGTCGGCACGCGAACGCGGTGCTCGATGCGCGCCAGGATCGGATCTTGCGCATTGGCTTCCGCCTCATCGGAAAAATACAGCCGCGTCTGCAGGCCGATGTTGATGCCGCGGGCGACGATCCACAGGCTGATATGCGGCGCCATCAGGCGCCCGTCCTGGTACGGCACGCGACCGGGCTTGATCGTTTCGAACTCGCACAGGCCCGTTTCCATGTCGGTCGGGCAGCGGCCCCAGCCGAAAAAGTGCGGATCGGCGGCACCGCGCAATTCGGCCGGCGAATTGTAGAGCCCGTCGGCATCGGCTTGCCAGATTTCGATCAGCGCGTCCCTGAGCGGCGTGCCGGTGCCGTCGAGCACCCGGATGCGCAGGCCGATCCGCTCGCCTCTGGTCTTCTCGTTGGCCATCGCACCACCGAGATCGCTGGCATAGACGCCGCCAATGCCGCAGAAATTCGGCGTCAGCCCGATATGCACATAAGGTCCGGCGGTCTGCGAAGGGCTTTCCTTCATCCGTCCGAGCGACTGCGTCATCAATTGCCCTCCGGCCGGTTTTCGAACAGCGAGGAGCGCCGCCCGCGCAGCACGATGTCGAACTTGTAGGCGCGTGCGTCCATCGGGATCGTCGCTTGCATGTCGAGCATGGCGATCAGCGCCTCGACAGCCGCTCTGTCCGCGATGCCGCGCACGATCGGGCATCTCCAGATCAGCGGGTCGCCCTCGAAATACATCTGCGTGATCAGCCGCTGCGCGAAGCCATGGCCGAACACCGAAAAATGGATGTGCGCCGGGCGCCAATCATTGGGGCCATTCGGCCAGGGATAGGGACCGGGCTTGACCGTGCGAAAGGCGTAGCTGCCGTCCTCGCCGGTAATGGTGCGGCCGCAGCCGCCGAAATTCGGATCGAGCGCCGCCAGATAGCCGTCCTTCTTGTGGCGGTAGCGACCGCCGGCATTGGCTTGCCAAAATTCGAGCAGCACGCCAGGAACGCCGATGCCGCGCTCGTCGAGCACGCGTCCGTAGACGATGATGCGCTCGCCGATGGCGCTTTCACCCGGCTTGGCGAAATTGTGGATCAGGTCGGCGTCCAGTTCGCCGAGCATGGCGTGGCCGAAGACTGGCCCAGCGATCTCCGACAGCGTGTTGTCGAACGACAGCAGCGCCTTCTGCGGCGAGCGAAGCACGGAACTTTTGTAGCCCGGCGTCAGCGCCGGCGGATGCCATGTCCGGTCGCGCTGGAAGAAGGCGCCAGTCTCCGGCGTCCGGTCCGAACCGGACTTAGCGGGCATGGACATTCTGGCTTTCGTCCATCTCCGAAAATACCTCCTTGGCAATCTTGAAGGCCCGGTTTGCCGCCGGCACGCCGGCATAGATCGCGACATGCAGGAACGCTTCGCATATATCGTCGCGTGACGCCCCGGTGTTGGCGGTGGCGCGCACATGCATGGCGACCTCTTCATCATGACCGAGGGCCGCCAGCAGCGCCAGCGTCACGATCGAGCGCTCACGCTTGGACAGGCCAGGTCGCGCCCACACGGTTCCCCAGGCCGCTTCGGTGATCAGGTTCTGGAACGGCCGGTCGAAATCGGTGGCGGCATCCTCGGCCCGATCGACATGCGGATCGCCAAGCACGGAGCGCCTGACCGCCAGTCCCGTCTGGTATGTGGTTGTGGTCTCTGACATGTCATCCATGAGTTTGCTTTCGATCGGGAAGCGATGCGACGAAATCGCGGATCAAGGCAGTCAGCGCCTCCGGCTGCTCGACGCAGGGAATGTGTCCGGCATCGCGAATGATTTCGAAGCGTGCGCCGGGGATAAGGTCGGCCAGCCAGCGGACGAGATCGGGACCGGTCGAGCCATCCTGATCGCCGACGACGCAAAGCGTCGGCACGCTGATGCGATGCGCAATTTCGGTGAAATCCGCGTCGCGAACCGCGGCACATGTCCCGACATAACCGACGAGCGCCTGCCTGGTCAGCATGTTCCAATAGCCGTCAAGCTCGGCCACGCGCGCTGAGTGGAAGGCTGGAGTGAACCACGTCTTCAGCACAGCATCGGCGATGGCCTGGATGCCTTTGCTTTCGACCGTTGCAATGCGTGTGTTCCAGCTGTCGGCCGTGCCGATCTTGTGGGCCGTGTCGCACAGGATAAGGCCATCGACGATCTCTGGGCGCCTGGCACAGAAGCCTTGCGCGACTAGACCGCCGACCGACAGGCCGCAAAGCACCACATTCGTCAGCCCGAAATGATCGATGAGGCCGGAGAGATCGTCGACATGATCGTCGAGCGAGCGGATGCCGCCGATATCGGAGAGCCCATGGCCACGCTTGTCGTAGACCAGCATGGGCATTTCCCCGCTCAACTCAGACGACACCGCATCCCAGATCCTGAAGTCGGTGCCGAGCGAATTGATGAACACGATCGGGCGCGTGCTGCGGATCGCCTTGATATGGCGATGGTGCAGCGTGATGCCGCCAATGTTGACGAATGGCACGATTTCGATCCTCCATCTTCACATTGCACTAGGTGTTTGGTTCGGTAAAATGATATTTTGCGCCGTTTCATTAACTCAGAGGTTATGAAAGACCATGGTCGAAAGCCGCATCCGGTTCCGCCATCTGCAGGCCTTCCTCGAAGTAGCGCGCCAGAGGAGCGTTGCCAGGGCAGCCGACTTTCTACATGTCAGCGCGCCCGCGGTGACCAAGACATTGCGGGAACTGGAAGAGGCGCTCGGTGTCGCCGTCGTCGAACGCGACGGTCGCGGCATAAGGGTGACGCGGCTCGGCGAAATCTTCCTTGGTCATGCCGGCACGGCAATCACCGCGCTGAAGCGCGGCGTCGATTCCGTGCGGCAGGATGGGGCAATCAACCGCCATCCGATCCGCATCGGCGCGCTCCCGACCGTGTCGGCGCGGGTGATGCCGCTCGCCATGAGCCTGTTCCTCAAGGAGAATACCGGGGGCGCGATCAAGATCGTCACCGGCGAGAACGCGGTGCTGCTCGAACAGTTGCGGATCGGTGCGCTCGACCTCGTCGTCGGGCGACTGGCGGCGCCGGAAAAAATGACCGGCTTCTTCTTCGAGCATCTCTATTCCGAACAGGTGCTGTTCGTGGTGCGCGCTGGCCATCCGCTGCTGCAGTCGGGTGTGGACGTGTTCGCCAGGCTCGACGAGTTCCCGGTGCTGATGCCGACACGGGAATCGGTCATCCGTCCCTTTGTCGACCGCCTGTTCATCACCAACGGCATGACGGCGCCGGCAACGGAGATCGAAACCGTCTCGGATTCCTTCGGCCGCGCCTTCATGCGCCAGAGCAACGCCGTCTGGATCATTTCGGCCGGCGTCGTGGCCAATGAAATCAGCAGCGGCGCGTTCGTCGCCTTGCGTGTGAACACCGAGGAAACCAAGGGGCCGGTCGGCCTGACGATGCGTACCGACACCGCCCCCTCGCCGGCCTTCTCCATCATGCTGCAGACGATCCGCGAAGCGGCCAGCCAAAACGCCTGAGACACTCAGGCCTCGACGGAAACAGCACCCTCGCCTCGAAGATCTCATAACCCCTGGGTTAGTGAAACAGCGCAAAATATCATTTTACCGAACCAAACGCCTAGTGCACTGTGATTTCGGAGGATCGAAATCGTGCCATTCGTCGGCATCGGCGGCGTACCGCTGCACCGTCGCCGGATCCAGGCGAACGGCAATGCTGCGATCGACGAATTCAATAGGCAGCAGACGCTTTGAACGAACCGGCGGTTCGCCTCAGGGCGCCGCCAGAAAAAGGGAGGACCAACCACATGACTCCAGGCAAATCCATCATTCGCGGCGTCTCGCGGCGCCAGTTCATCGCCACATCGATCGCCGGCGGCGCGGCACTCGCTTTCGGTGGCAGCAAGGCCTTCGCCGCGGGCGACTCGCTCAAGGTCGGCTTCGTCAGCCCGCGCACCGGCCCGCTCGCCGGCTTCGGCCAGACCGACGGCTACGTGCTCGACCTTGCCCGCAAGGCGCTGGCCGGCGGCATCGAACTCGGCGGCAAGAAATACAGCGTCGAGATCCTCGACCAGGATACGCAGTCCGATCCGTCCCGCGCCGGTCAATTGGCCAAGGACCTGATCAACAACCAGGCCATCGACCTAATGCTGGCCGTGTCCACCCCGGAAGTCATCAATCCGGTGGCCGACGCTTGCGAAGCCGCCGGTGTGCCTTGCCTGTCCACCGTCATGCCTTGGGAAGCCTGGTATTTCGGTCGCGGCGCCAAGCCCGGCGAACCGTCGCCGTTCAAGTGGACCTATCATTTCGGTTTCGGCGTCGGCGAGTTCTTCAAGACCTACATCTCGCAATGGAACCTGATCGAGACCAACAAGAAGGTCGGCGTCATGTATCCGAACGACGCCGACGGCAACGCCATCCGCGCCCATCTGGCGCCGCTGCTGGCCAAGGAAGGTTTTACCATCGTCGATCCCGGCGCCTACGAAACCGGCACCACCGACTATTCGTCGCAGATCGCCATGTTCAAGCAGGAAGGCGTCGAGATCTTCAATTCTTTCCCGATCCCGCCGGATTTCGCAGCCTTCTGGCGCCAGGCGGCACAGCAGGGCCTGACGAAGCAGATCAAGATCTGCCAGGTCGCCAAGACCGGCCTGTTCCCGTCCGACATCGAGGCGCTCGGCGATCTCGGCATGAAGATTTCGAGCGCCGCCTACTGGCACAAGGCCTTCCCCTACAAGTCGCCGCTGACCGGCGTCTCCGGAACCGAGCTTGCCGACGGCTACGAGGCGGCGAGCGGCAAGCAGTGGACGCAACAGCTTGGCGCTTCGATGTCGTTGCTCGACGCCGGCTTCGAGGCGCTGAAGGCAAGCACCGACGCCAAGGACAAGGCAGCGGTGGCCAAGGCGCTGAGCACGCTGAAGACCGAGACCATGATCGGCAAGGTCGACTTCACCAGCGGCCCGGTGGCCAATGTGTCGCCCGGCCCGATCATCGGCACTCAATGGGTGGCCGCCAAGGAAGGCAGCAAGTTCCCGCTCGACTATGTTGTGACCGACAACGCCACCGACCCGAAAGTGCCGGTCGAGGCCAAGCTTCTGCCTTACAACGGCTGATGGACCGCTGACGAGGATCGACTGGTGACCCATTCGCAACAACAGGCGATCCTCAATGCCGCCGGCATCCACAAGCGCTTCGGCGCGCTTGTGGTGCTGGACAACATCGATTTTGCCATGGCCGCCAATGAGGCGGTCGGCATTGTCGGCCCGAACGGCGCCGGCAAGACCACTTTGCTCAGCGTGCTCTCAGGCGCTTTTCCGCCAAGTTCGGGCTCGGTCAGCTTCAAGGGCGGCGATGTGACGCCGCTGTCGGCGACCCAGCGTTGCCGGCTCGGGCTGGTGCGCACGCATCAGGTGCCAAAGCCGTTCGGCGGCATGACCACCTTCGAGAATGTCTTCGTCGCGGCGTCGCATGGCGCCGGCCTGGGCCGTGACGAGGCCTATGCGGAAGCGCTGGGCTCGCTGCAGCTGTGCGGCATGCTCGGTGTTGCCAACCGGCGCGCCGAAACGCTCGGCCTGCTCGACCGCAAGCGCCTGGAATTGGCGCGGGCTTTGGCGGCAAAACCGACGCTGCTTTTGCTGGACGAGATCGGTGGCGGACTGACCGACGGCGAAGCCAGCGAACTCGTCGACACCATCAAGGAATTGCGTCGCCGCAAGATCGGCATCATCTGGATCGAACACATCGTGCATATTCTTCTGCAAGTGGCTGAGCGCCTGATCTGCATGGATGCCGGCAAGATCATCGCCGACGGCAACCCGCAAGCGGTGATGGCCGATCCCCAGGTGATCAGCGCCTATCTCGGCGGAGGCCCGAAATGAGCCTGCTGACGGTCGAGAATCTGGTTGTGCGGCACGGCCTGCTGCAGGCGGTGCGCGGCGTCAGCTTCATCGTCGAGCGTGGCCAGACGCTGGCCCTGGTTGGCGCCAACGGCGCCGGCAAGACGACGCTGCTGAGAGCCATCGCTGGCGCGCATCCGGCATCGGGAGGCCGGGTTCTGTTCGACGGCGCCGACCTGTCCGGCGTGCCGTCGCACGGCCGCGTTGGCAAAGGCATTGCGCTGGTGCCGGAGGGGCGAAAACTGTTCGTGCAGATGACGGTCGAGGAGAACCTTCTGCTCGGCAAAACCACTGGGCGGCCTGGCGACTGGAGCGTCGACAAGGTGCTCGACATTTTTCCCAATCTGAAAGCCCGCCGCCATGCCAAAACAGGTCATCTGTCGGGTGGCGAACAGCAAGCAACGGCAATCGGCCGGGCGCTGATGAGCAACCCCGAGCTGCTGCTGCTCGACGAGGTCTCGCTCGGCCTGTCGCCGCTGATCGTCGATCGTGTCTATGCCTCGCTGCAAGGGCTGATCAGTTCCGGCACCACGATCATTCTGGTCGAACAGGACCTCAACCGGGCGCTCTCTGTGTCGGACAAGGTTATCTGCATGCTTGAGGGGCGGGTCGCGCTCGAAGGATCGAGCAAGAGCGTTTCGCGCGACGACGTGACCAAGGCGTATTTCGGCCTGCACAAGGCGAGCGCCGGGAGCGTGCCGGCATGAGCAACCAGATCATCCAGGGCATCCTGCTCGGCGGCTATTACGCGATCATCGCCTGCGGCCTGTCCTTCATGTTTTCGGTGATGCGCATCATCAACCTCGCGCATGGCAGCCTGGCCGTGTTTTCGGCATACGCGCTGTGGCTGCTCGCCTCGCAGTTCCACATCGCGCCGTTGCTCGGCCTGCTCATCGTCCTGCCTGCGATGGCGGCGATCGGCTGGGCACTGCAGCGCTTCCTGCTCGAGCGCAGCGCGCGCGGCGGCGCGCTGTTGCCGATCCTCACCACTTTCGGCCTGGCGATCGTCATCGACAATCTTTTGTTCGAACAGTTCGGCGCCGACACACGCTCGCTGGCGCCCTACATCGGCAGCCTGTCCTACGATTCCTGGGAATGGCCAGGCAGCATCTATGTCGGCAAGCTCGCCGTCATCACCTTCGCCGCCGCCGTGGTGCTGCTGGGCGGGCTGCAACTGTTCCTGACCCGCACCGGGCTCGGCCGCTCGATCCGCGCGACGTCCGAAGATCCTGATACCGCCGGCCTCGTCGGCGTCGACGCGCACCGCGCCAACGCCATTGCCGCATCGATCGCGATGGTCACGGTCGGCCTTGCCGGCGCGTTCCTCGGCATGCGCGCCACTTTCGACCCCTATGCCGGCGCGCCGCAACTGCTGTTCGCCTTCGAGGCGGCGGTCATTGGCGGCGCCGGCTCGCTGTGGGGAACCTTGATCGGCGGCATCGTGCTGGCGCTCGCCCAGACGCTCGGCGCGCAGGTGCACCCGCAAGGTTTTCTGATCGGCGGCCATGTCGCATTCCTGATCGTGTTGTTCATTCGGCTCTCCACTTCGGGCCTTGGCCTGCGTGGCCTGTTGCGCCTGCGGAGCGCAGCATGAGCGCTCCGGCCACCATGCCTGTCATCGAGCGTGGCACGGCCACGTCGCGCATCGCCGCGATTGCTGTCGCCATGATCATCGCCCTGCTAGCCATCGCACCGCAATTCCTGTCAGCAGGCGCGGTCGACAGGATGACCGCGCTTTTCATCTATGTGATCCTGGCTGCGATGTGGAACGCGCTGGCCGGTTTTGGTGGCCTGGTCTCGGTCGGACAGCAGGTCTTCTTCGGGCTCGGCGCCTATTTCGCCATCCGCCTGGCCGATGCCGGCCTCAACCCTTTCCTCGCGCTTTTCGCATCGGGGATTGTCGTCGGTGCAGTATCCATCCCGCTCTCGTTGTTCATGCTGCGGCTGAAGAACGGCGAATTCGCCATCGGCATGTGGGTGATCGCCGCGCTGACGCATCTGCTGGTCAATCTCGACCGGCTGGTGCAGGGCGAAACCGGGACATCGCTGATTTCGCTCAACGTCTATGATGCCGGCACAAGGCGGGCGACAATCTACTGGCTGGCGCTGGCCTCGATGACGGCGCTGCTCGCGACTCTGTTTGGCCTGCTGCGTGGCAGCACGGGTGCGGCGATCCGGGCGATCCGCGACAATGAGGATGCCGCCGCATCGGTCGGCGTGCGGGTCACCGGCACCAAGCGGCTGCTGTTCGTGCTGGCCGCCTTCGGCATCGGCATTGCCGGCGCACTGTGGCTGGCAACTTCCATCACCTTCCAGCCAAAAACCTATTTCAGCGTCCAATGGACCGCCTACATGATCTTCATGGTGCTGGTCGGCGGCATCGGCACATTCGAGGGCGCCATATTAGGCGCGCTGGTGTTCTTCCTCATCGAGACATGGTTCGGCGGCACCGGCGTCTGGTACCTGGTCGGGCTCGGCGCCACGGCGGTGCTGTTCTCGCTGCTTCTGCCGCGCGGCCTGTGGGGAACGATCGAGGAGCGTTTTGGCCTGCGCCTGCTGCCGGTCGGCTATCGCGTCAGGCTGCCCGCAATCGAGACGGGTCTGTCGGGCGACGACTCGCAAGCGTCGCGACAAACCACATCACAGCGGGAGAAGGCGTGAGCATGCTTTTCGGCAAGACCATTCTCATCACCGGCGTCGCCTCCGGCATCGGCGCCCGCACGGCGGAACTGGCGGGACAGCTCGGCGCCGAGGTGATTGGCGTCGATGTTCGTGAACCCACGGGACAGGTCGGCACTTTCGTCAAAGCCGACATTTCGTCGAAGGCCGGCGTCGATGATCTGGTCGCTCGCCTGCCGCAGCGCATCGACGCGCTCTGCAATGTCGCCGGCCTCTCCGGCAACACCGGCGCGGTGTCGACGCTCGCCGTCAACTTCTTTGGCCTGCGGGCGCTTTCGGAGGGCCTGGCGCCAAAGATTCGCGAAGGCGGCGCCATCGTCAACGTCGCCTCGATCGCCGGTTTCGGCTGGCGCGCCAATCTGAACCGCGCCGCCTCGATGGTCGGCATCGAGGGCTTCCCTGATGTCGCCAAGGTGGTCGCCGACCACGCCGTCAAGAACGAGGAAGGCTATCCTGTCTCCAAGGAGTTGCTGCTGTTGTGGACCTTCCGCGCGGCGCACCAGGATCTGTTCAAGAGCCGCGGCATCCGTGTCAATGCGGTCAGCCCCGGCCCGGTCGAGACGCCGATCCTGAAACAGTTCCGCAGTGTGCTCGGCGACGCCCGCGTCGACAGCGACATTGCAAGGGTCGGGCGCGCCGGCACATCCGGCGACATCGCGCCGGTGGTGCTGTTCCTGTGCTCGGACGGCGCACGCTGGGTGAACGGCGCCAACGTGCCGGTAGACGGCGGCCTCGAAGCTTCAATCAACGCCGAAGTGCTCGGCTTCTAAAACCAATGAGAAATGCTCCGACCGGAGCGATGGAGACAGTCATGGACATCGGACTTCTGATCGACGGCGATAAAAGGGATGCGTCCGGTTCGGCGGCCTACGAGCGCATGGACCCGTTCACCGGCAGACTGGCGACGCGCGCCGCAGCGGCGAGCGTGGCCGACGCCAACGCCGCAGTCGAAGCCGCTGCGGCTGCCTTTCCCGCATGGTCGAAGACCGGGCCCGGCGAGCGCCGCGCCCTGCTGACTAAGGCCGCTGACGTGATGGCCTCGAAGGTCGGCGAATTCACCAGGCTGATGATGGAAGAGACCGGCGCCACCGGTCCCTGGGCCGGCTTCAACGTCATGCTGGCCGCCAACATGCTGCGCGAAGCCGCAGCGATGACGACGCAGATCTCGGGCGAGATCATCCCATCCGACAAGCCGGGCACGCTCGCCATGGCGATCCGCCAGCCGGCCGGCGTATGCCTCGGCATCGCGCCGTGGAATGCACCCGTGATCCTCGGCACCCGCGCCGTGGCGATGCCGCTCGCCTGCGGCAACACCGTGGTGTTGAAGGCCTCGGAAATGTGCCCCGGCACGCACCGGCTGATCGGCCAGGTGCTGGTCGAAGCCGGCCTGCCCAAGGGCGTCATCAATGTCGTCACCAACGACCCGAAGGACGCCGCCGGAATTGTCGAGGCGCTGGTAGCACATCCCTCGGTCAAGCGCGTCAACTTCACCGGCTCGACCAAGGTCGGCAGGATCATCGCCGAGCTCGCCGGCCGGCATCTGAAGCCGGCGCTGCTCGAACTCGGTGGCAAGGCGCCACTGCTGGTGCTGGACGATGCCGATATCGACGCCGCGATCAACGCCGCCACTTTCGGCGCCTTCATGCATCAGGGCCAGATCTGCATGTCGACCGAGCGCCTCATCGTCGACGAAAAGGTCGCCGACGAGTTCGTGACAAAACTCGCGGCCCGCGCCTCAAAGCTGCCGGCCGGCGACCCGCGCGGCCATGTCGTGCTGGGATCGCTGATCAGCAGCCAGGCCGCCGACAAGATGGAGGAACTCGTCGCCGACGCGATTGCCAAAGGCGCCAAGCTCGTCGCCGGCGGCAAGCGCACGGGCACTGTGGTCGAGGCGACCTTGCTCGACCATGTCACGCCGTCGATGCGCGTCTATGCCGAAGAATCCTTCGGACCGGTCAAGCCGGTGATCCGGGTCAAGGGCGAGGACGAGGCCGTGCGTGTCGCCAACGACACCGAATACGGCCTGTCGTCAGCGGTGTTCAGCCGCGACATCAAACGCGCCATGGCCGTCGCCGCCCGCATCGAAGCCGGCATTTGCCACATCAATGGCCCGACCGTCGGCGACGAAGCGCAGATGCCGTTCGGCGGCGTCAAGGGCTCCGGCTACGGTCGCTTCGGCGGCAAGGCCTCGATCGCCGAATTCACCGACTTGCGCTGGGTGACGATCGAGGATCCGAACCAGCACTATCCGTTCTGAACGGCGTGGAAGGGCCGATGGCTATCTGCCCAACGTCAGCCCAGCCCTCCTCGCTTCCCCACGCAGGAACGGCAGCCCGACCTCGATGACGTCGCTCGGATTGTCGGCCACCGGCCGCCACACGGCGAGCCCGCCGGCGATGTCGACATCGACGTGGTTCATGCTTTCGAGCGTAATCGGGCCGGTGTAGCCGATGGCGGCGATCGCCTGCATGCAGGCCGCCCAGTTGAGCATGCCGCGCCCCGGCACGCCGCGATTGGCCTCCGAGACATGGACATAGCCGAGATAAGGTGCCGCCGCCGCGAAGCCGGCGGCAAAGCTCTCCTCCTCGATATGCATGTGGTAGGTGTCGAGATGGATGAAGATGTTGTCGGCGCCGACGCGCTCGATGATCCTGACAGCATCGATGCCGCGGTTGATCAGATGCGTCTCGTAGCGGTTGCAGGGTTCAATGCCGAGCTCCAGCCCATGCGCTTTTGCCGCCTTGGCGGCGCGCCGCAGGAAGCGGCACATGCCGTCGATTTCACCGGCCGTCGGCGCGCGGCCTGACGTCTTGCCGATCGTGCCATAGGTGACGCCGCCGAGTGCAGCACTACCCACCGCTTCGCACACCTCGAAGGCCGGTTCGAGGAAAGCCAGCGCCTCGTCCGGCCGCTCGACAACATCGAGCGCGCGCGGCAGGCCGAGCGACGGGATGAGCTCGACGCCCTGGCGTTCGGCGAAGGCGCGCGTGCGCTTGGTGTCGATCTCCTCGGGTCGCAGCAGTGGGATTTCCAGCAGGCCGATGCCGAGTGCCTTCAACCGCTCCATCTGCGGTTCGATCAGGTCAAGGTCCCAGACCGGCGCGATGGCGAAAGTGTGCAGTCCAAATGTATTCATCGGTCAGCCTCGTTGTTCATGCGCCGCGGCGGCACTGATGTCGCCGCCGCCGACGATGCGGCTGACGACTTCGTTCATGTTGGTCCTGGCGGTGGTCAGGTCTGCCTCGGCCCGGCCGTGGCGCAGCACGACAATGCGGTCGGTGACCGACAGCACGTCGTTCAACCGGTGCGAGATGAGGATGACGGCGATGCCTTCCGACTTCAACCGGCGGATCAGGTCGAGCACGCTCTGCACCTCGCGCACCGCAAGCGCCGCCGTCGGCTCGTCCATGATCACCAGCTTGGGGTTGAAGGTCAGCGCGCGCGCGATCGCCACCGTCTGCTGCTGGCCGCCGGAGAACGAACCGACCGACCGGTTTATCGATGGCAGATGCGCCCCCAGCCGCTCGATCATCTTCGCCGCCTGGCGGTCCATCTCGGCCTTGTCGACAAAGCCGGGAATCAGCCCGAACAATTTCTTCGTCGGCTCGCGGCCGAGGAAGATGTTGGCGGCGACGTCCTGCTGCTTGGCCAGCGACAGATCCTGGTAGATCATCTCGATGCCAAGCTCGCGCCGCTGGCCGGGATCGAGCGGCAAAATATCCTTGCCGTCGAGCTCGATCGATCCAGCATCGGCCCGGTAGATGCCGGTGATGGTCTTCATCAGCGTCGATTTGCCGGCGCCATTGTCGCCGACGAGGCCGACCACTTCGCCCGCCTCAATCGAAAGGTCGACGCCATGCAGCACGTCGACGGCGCCAAAGCTCTTGCGAATGCCGTGCAGGGTGAGAAGGGTCATACGCGTGACTCCTTGCGCACCTGGTACTGGTCGATGAACACCGCCAGGATCAGCACGGCGCCGATCGCCATCTGCTGGTAGTAGGATTGCACGGCAAGTAGCGTCAGCCCGTTCTGCAGCACGCCCATGATCAGCGCACCGATCATGGTGCCGAGGATCGAGGCGCGGCCACCGAACAGATTGGTGCCACCGATGATCGCCGCCGTGATGGCGGTCAATTCGTAGTTGATGCCGGCGGTCGGATCGCCGGCGTTGACCCGGGCGGTGAACAGCAGACCGGCAAGGCCGGCGAGCGCCCCTGACAGCGTGTAGATGATGCGGCGATGGCGTTCGACGCGGATGCCGGCGGCGCGCGCAGCACCTTCGCTGTCGCCAAGCGCCAGCGTATGGCGGCCGAAGCGCGTGTAGGCGAGTACGCAATGTGCCAGGAGAGCTGTTAGCACCAGCAGGATGACCGGCATGGGAATGCCGAACGGCCGGCCCTGCCCGATATAGACGATCGCCGCCGGCAATCCGTAGATCGCCCTGCCCTGCGAAATGATCAAAGCGAGGCCACGCGCCATGCCGAGCATGCCGAGGGTGACAATGAAGGCGGGCACGAAGGCGCGGGTGACCAATTGCCCGTTGATGTACCCTGCAAGCCCGCCGGCAAGGATGCAGGCAACGACCGCGAACACCGAGGGCCAGCCGAGATTGACGGCGACGAAGGCGCCGGCGACGCCGGCCAGCCCCATGACCGAGCCGAGCGACAGGTCGAGCCCGCCGGAGCCGATGACGAAGGTGGCGGCAATGGCCAGCACGCCGATCGTCGACGTCGCCAGCAGAATGTTGAGAAAATTGCTGAGCGACAGGAAATACGGCGACAGCACTGCCATCGCCGCGCTCAGCGCCAGCAGCACCACCAGCGACTCCAGCCGAATATGAAGTCGTTCGACGGACGCGCGCTGCACCCGAGCCCAGAAACCGGGCCGCGCCATTTCAGAAGCCATCTTGCCTCACCTTCAAAAAAAGTGGCTGGCGCAGGCTAAACCCGCGCCAGCCCAGTCCGGGAGGACTATTTCACGTATTCGAGCATCGGCTCCTTGCCGGCGTCGATCACTTCCTTGGTCAGCACCAGCGTCGGCACGGCGATGCTCTCCTCGACCTTGTCACCGGCGAGCGCCTTCTTGACGTTCTCGACCGCCTGCTTGCCGACGAGATAGGGAAGCTGCGCAACGGAAGCGTTGAGCCGGCCTTCCTTGATCGACTTGACCGCGTCCGAATTGCCGTCGACCCCGATGATCGTAACCTGCTCGCCCTTGCCGGCCGCATAGATCGATTCCACCGCGCCCAGCGCCATGCCGTCATTGGCGCAGAAAATGGCGACGAGGTCGGGATGCGCGGTCAGTGTGTCGGTGGCGATCGAGGCCGCCTTGTTGCGATCCCAGTCACCCGGCAGTGAGGCGACGATCTCCAGCCCGGGCGCCAGTTCCTTGAGCTTGTCGGCAAAGCCCTTGGCGCGCTTCTCGCCGGTGATGTTGCCCGATAGGCCTTCGATCACCAGCACCGGACCCTTGGCATCCTTGCCGAGTTTCGACACCAGATACTCGGCGCCTTGGCCGCCGGCCGCGACATTATCAGAGCCGATGCGGAAGGCGATCTTGATTCCTTCCTTGTCGAGCACCGCCGGATCGAGATTGCCGTCGAGATCGACGACCTTGACACCGGCGTCCTGTGCCGCCTTCAGGCACGGCAACAGGTTGGTCGAGTTGATCGCCGCGGTGATCATCGCCACCGGCTTGCGCTCGAGCATGGTGTTGCAAAGGTTGAGCTGCGGCTCGGCCGCCTGGTCACTGTCGGCCGCCTGCTGGAAATATTTCACACCGGCCTCCTTGGCGCCGTCCTCGACGCCCTGGCCCATCGCACCCCAGAACGGGTTGGCCAGCGTCTTCATCAGCACGCCATATTCGCCGTCCTCGGCCTTGGCCACACTGACGGCGGAAAGCGCCATCGCGACGCCAAAAGCCAAAGTAAATCGATTTATCTTCAATGCGAGTGATGTCATTTCGTTTCTCCTCCGGTTGATGTCACGCGCCGCGAGCCAAAGCCAGGTCCGGCGCTTCTGGTCCGTCTTCGACAATGGGGGCTATTGTCGGTTTCCTCCCCCGGAATGCGGGCCGTTGCCTGGCGAGCCAACGGATTCCCGCATCAAAACCTGACAAGGCTCGAGCCGCGCCTTGGGCGGCCCCTCCTCGCCTTCGATCCTGGCAAACAACACGTCCATCGCGTGGACGGCGATCTGGCGGACCGGCTGCACCACGGCGGCGATGGCCGGCCATGTCACCTGCATCCATTCGGCATCGTCGAAGCCGACCAGCGAAATGTCGTTGGGGCAATGCCAGCCGCGCCGCCGGAATTCGGACAGCGCCACCAGCGTGCCCTTCAGGAACAGCGAATAGACCGCCGTCGGGCGCTCGCCTGCATTGGCGCCCCCACCCTCAACTTCACATTTGTCAAAATAATCGCGCAGCTGCGCTCGGAGCGGTTCGACATCGGTTTCGGCAAGCACGACATCGATGCGGACATCCGGTGCCAGTTTGAGCGCGGTCGAGCGAAACCCGTCGAGACGGGCGCGCACCGTGGCCGCCTGTTCACCAAGACCGACGACCAGGATGTGGCGATGGCCCTTGCCGATCAGCTCGCGCGCCACCTCGGCACTTGCCGCCGCACTGTCGGCCGACACGGTGTCGAAAGCGTCGTCCGACAGCACGCGGTCGATCAGCACGCCGGTCATGCCGTTCAGCTTCATGAAGGCGGCTGCCGGGCCATGCTCGTTGCGCACCGGCGCCAGCACCACACCGGCCACTCGCCAGTCATGCATGCGCTCCAGTATCTCCTCTTCGCGCGCTTCCGATTCACGGCACGATGCCGCCACCAGCGTGTAGCCGCGCTGCTCGGCCAGGCTCTCGAGCTGGGTCACCATCTGGCCGAAGAATTCGCTTTCGAATTCCGGCATGATGGCGCCGATGATACGGCGTTTGGCGCGCCGCATGTCCGAGGCCAGCGGATCGACCCGGTAACCCAGGAGTTCGACGGCATCGAAGACGCGTTGTGCATTTTCGGGCTTGACCGTGGTGACGCCCGCCATGACCTTGGAGACGGTGGCGGCGGACACGCCGGCACGGCTTGCCACGTCGTGGATCGACGGACGCCGCTGCTGGGCTTGCCGATGCGCCATTGGTCCTCCTCCCGAGGTCGGGACCTTGCACCTTGTCCCGTGTGTGAATGGATAAATCGATTTTTCGCAGTTGTAAATCGTTTAATCCAAGGTAAGAGTTTGTTTCGAGTGGCGCGGTGCGGATCGCGCCGGGAGGAATTGCCATGTCCAACAGCGCCTTGCCGCTGGTCATCAGTGCGCCCGAACCACGCACGCTCGACCTGATCTTCACGCCACCGCAGCTGGCGCGCTTTCGGGCGAAATACCGCATTGTCGAGACGACGCCCGACGGCGTGGCGACGCTGCCGGCCGATGTGTTGGCTGAAGCCCGCTACATCGTTGGCCAACCGCCGATCACGCCGCAGACGCTGGAGACAATGAAGGCGCTGCGCTGCGTCTTCAATGTCGAGACCAATCTCCTCAACAACATGCCCTACGAGACGCTGTTTGCACGCGGCATCCATGTCGTCACCACGGGCCTAGTCTTCGCCGAGCCGGTCGCCGAGCTTGGCCTTGCCATGGCGCTCAACCTCGCCCGCAACATCGTCGACGCCGACCTCGCCTTCCGGCAGGGCAAGGAGCTTTGGGGCGGCGACGGCAACCAGACGGCACGGCTGCTTTCGGGCGCCGATGTCGGCATCGTCGGTTTCGGCGATCTCGGCCGCGCGCTGAACCGGCTGCTCACAGGCTTCCGCACCCGCACAAAAGTCTTCGACCCATGGCTGCCGCCGTCGATCCTGATCGACAATGGCGTCGAGCCGGCCTCGCTCGACGACGTCCTGTCGACCAGCGATTTCATCTTCGTCGTCGCTTCCGTGACCTCAGAAAATCAGGGCTTTCTCGGCGCAGACGCCTTCGCCAGCATGCGCAAGGGTGCTGCCTTCATCCTGCTCAGCCGCGCCGGCGTCGTCGATTTTCCCGCATTGATGGACGCGGTGAAGAGCGGCCATATCGTCGCGGCCAGCGATGTCTTTCCGGAAGAACCGCTGGGGCAAGACCACCCTGTGCGTACCCTGCCCGGCTTCCTGCGCTCCGCGCACCGCGCCGGCGCACTCGACATCGCCTTCAAGCGCATGGGCGACATGGTGCTGGAGGACATGGACCTGATCGACCGCGGCCTCCCGCCGCTGCGCTCCAAGCGCGCCGAACGCGAAACCGTCTCGCGCATGCGGTCAAAGCCTGTGGACAAGAACTAGTCGGCGGCAAGAGCGCGGAGACGAAGCGTGTTGCGGGCGATCTGCCAGGCGGATTCGACATGCCGACGCGCCGCCGCCTCCGCCTCTTCAGGCTTGCGCGAACGGATGGCGTCCATGATTTCGGTCATTTCGGCGATCGCCGGCTCGCGGCGGTTCTCCGAGGCGATCGTCATCGAACGCAGCTGGTTGATGCGCACATTCAACCCGGTGACGATTTCCCAGGCAATGCGCTTATCGGCCGCCTCGAACAGCGCCTCGTAGAATTTGGTCGTCGCCCGCATCACCGCGACCGGCACGGCTGATGCCCAGGCTTCGAAAAGGTTGGTCAAAGCGCCATTGAGCAAAGCGATCTGCTCGCTCGTGGCCGACATGGCGCAAGCCCGCGCCGCGATGCCCTCTAGCAGCGCCCGCAATTCGTAGATCTCGTCGGTGCGGCCGAGATCCGGCTTGGCCACGGCAGGTCCGTGGCCCGGTATCATCTGCACCAGGCCTTCCGCCTCCAATTGCCGCAGAACCTCGCGCACGACCGAACGGCTGACCCCGAGCTGATCGCAAAGCGGCCGCTCGACCAGCCTTTCGCCGGGCTGGAAGTGGAAATCCATGATCGCCTCGCGCATGCGCTCCAGCGCCAGCGTCCGCAGCGTCTTGGCGGAGCGGTCGATCCGCAGCGTATCGTCTGACATTTTTTCTTTGCCTCCCTGGTACAGCCACAAAACAGATTCCATGGCCAATTGACAAGGTTCTTGGCGCTCCATAGCATGGTATACCATAAGACGCGATAAAGATGACGGCGCTGAACCGCGCCATCCGACCGAGGATTTTGATGAAACCGGCTATTCGAAAGATCGTCACCTACATCGAGAACACGCTGATCGAAGGCGGCAAGGCAGCACCCCAGCCGCTGCGTCTGATCGGCGTCGCCGCGGTGCTGACGAACCCCTGGGCAGGGCGTGGTTTCACTGAGGATCTGTCTCCCGAGATTCGCGCCATCGCCCCCATCCTCGGCGAAATGCTGACCCGCGAGATCATCGCCGTCGCCGGCTCGGGCGAGGCCATCGAAGGCTACGGCAAGGCGGCCATCTGCGGCACCTCAGGCGAGATCGAGCATGCATCGGCGCTGATCCACACACTGCATTTCGGCAATCACTATCGCCGCGCTGTCGGCGCCAAGACCTATCTCGCCTTCACCAATCTGCGTGGCGGACCGAACACGCCGATCATGATCCCGCTGATGGACAAAAGCGACGAGGGCCGACGCTCCCACTATCTGACCGTGCATTTCCAGATCGGCGATGCGCCGGCGCCGGACGAACTGGTGGTGGCGCTCGGCGCTTCCATTGGCGGCCGCCCGCATCATCGCATCGGCGACCGCTATCAGGATCTGAAAGAGGTCGGGGACCTGCATGGCTGACGTCGCCGCCTCCACATGGGTCAAGGACACGGCTCCCGACGGCACCGGCTTCATCCGTGCCGGCTCCGGCACGCCGGTGCTTCTCATCCACGGCGTCGGCATGAATGCCGCAATCTGGCAGACGCAGATCGCGTCGATGAAAGACCACTACGATCTGATCGCCATCGACATGCTCGGCCATGGCAACTCGCCGCTGCCACCGGAAAATGCCGCGCTGTCTGACTTTGCCGATCAGGCGATCCGCCTGCTCGATCATCTCGGTCTCGCCTCGGTATCGATCGTCGGTCATTCCATGGGGGCGCTGGTCGCTCTCGAAGTCGCCCTGCGCGCACCGTCGCGTGTCGGCTCCGTGGTCTGTCTCAACGGCGTGTTCCGTCGCCCTGAGGCACTGGCGCAGGCCGTGCGCGAACGCGCCGCCGCGCTCGGCTCTCACGGCGTCCCTTCCGCCATAGCCGCAACGCTTGCCCGCTGGTTCGGCGACCCGCTGCCGGCCAGTCTGGCCGGCGCGGCCAACATGGCGCGCACGGCCTTGGAAAGCGTTGACGCCGAGGGCTACGCGCGCACCTACCGCCTGTTTGCTCACGCCGATACCCAGCATGTCGATCGGCTGGCCGAGCTCGCAGCGCCGGCACTATTCATGACCGGATCGGAAGACAGGAATTCCACTCCCGCCATGTCGGCGGCGATGGCTCGGCTTGCACCACGCGGCCAATGCCTCGTGCTGAGCGGCGAAAGGCACATGATGACAATCGCTTCGCCAGAAAAAGTGACTCAACACATCATGGCGTTTCTCGATGCGGAGAAAGACGCTGCCGCCAGGCTGGAGACTGCTCCTGCATTTGACTCCAGCGAATTCAGGCGGGCGCTGGGCTCGTTCCTGACCGGTGTCACCATCGTCACCACGATCGGTGCGGAAGGCGAGCCGCGCGGCTTCACCGCCAACTCCTTCACCTCGGTTTCGCTCGAGCCGCCGCTGGTGCTTGTCTGCATCGCCAAGAAGGCGTTGGGGCACAGCGCGTTTTCGACCTCAAGAGGTTTCGCGATCAACATCCTGTCGGAGAGCCAGAAGGCTGAATCCGGCATCTTCGCCTCCAAGGCCGCCGACAAATTCGCTTCCGTTGCCTGGCAATCCGGGCAAACCGGCAACCCGCTGATCGACGGTTCCGTTGCCGTGTTCGATTGCGGCATGGAGCAACTGGTCGACGCCGGCGACCATTCGATCCTGATCGGCCGCGTCCGGGATTTCACCCACAATGGCGCGCAGCCGCTCGGCTATTGCCGCGGCACCTATGTCACGCCGGGCCTCAGCCAGGAGGCGCTGGCGGCAGCACCGCATGGGACCGAAGTCGGCGCCATTCTCGAAAATGAAGGCCGCGTGCTGTTTTTCGAAACACCGGACGGTTTCCACGAATTGCCGGCCGGGCGCGGGCTAGGCTCGCCGAAGGATGCCCGCAGCCTCAAGGGATGCCTCGCCGCCAAGGCCGTCGACGCACAACTCGGCTTCCTGTTTGCGGTGTGGGACGACGCGGCCGATCCGTCGCGCTCGCACGTCTACTACCGGGGAACGGTCACCGCTCCCAGTCCCAGTGATCGCCAGACCCGTCTTGTCGACATCGACCATATCGCCGATCTCAAGGTCGCTGATCCGGCGGTTCGTTCCATGCTGACCCGCTATGTCCGTGAACGCACGGAAGATGCATTCGGTGTCTATGTCGGCAACGAGGTCGAAGGCGAGGTCCGGCCGCTCGCCAAGCCCGTGCCTTCGCAAGTTCTTCATTCCGGTCGCAGGTGACGCCGATGAAATTTTCGCTGTTCGTCCACATGGAGCGCTCGGATCTGGCGAAGCCGCATTCCGAGCTTGTTGCCGAATTGGAGGATCTGGTCCTGGTGGCCGAACAGGCCGGCTTCGAGACCGCCTGGATCGGCGAGCATCACGGGATGGAATTCACCATCTCGCCCAACCCGTTCATCAACATTGCCTATCTCGGCGCAAAGACCAGCACGATCCGGCTTGGCACCGGCACGATCGTCGCGCCGTTCTGGCACCCGATCAAGCTCGCAGGCGAAGCGGCGATGGCCGACGTCATCACCGACGGACGGCTCGACATCGGCATTGCGCGCGGCGCCTACAGCTACGAGTACCAACGGCTTTTCCCCGGGCTCGAAGCCTGGGGCGCTGGTCAGCGCATGCGCGAGATGGTGCCTGCGATCCGTGGCCTATGGGACGGCGATTTCGAACTCTCCGGTGAGTTCTGGTCGTTCCCGTCCACCACCTCATCGCCCAAGCCGCTGCAAAAACCTTATCCGCCGATCTGGGTGGCGGCGCGTGACCCCAACTCGCACGACTTCGCCGTTGCCAACAAATGCAATGTGCAGGTGACGCCGCTCGCCTCCGGCGACGCAGAAGTGGCGAGCCTCATGGAGCGCTTCAACACGGCCTGTGCTGCCCACCCTGAAACGCCACGACCGGAAATCATGCTGCTGATGCACACATTCGTCGCCGAGGACGCGGCCGACGCCGATCGCCTGACGCAGGATCTGTCGCAATTCTATTGCCAGTTCGGCGCCTGGTTCCAGAACAAGAAGCCGGTGCGCCAAGGCGTGCTGGAGGCGCTGACCGAGACCGAGATTGCGGCCATGCCGCAATATGCGCCTGACAAAATCCGGCAGAATCTGGTGATCGGCGAAGCCGACGAAGTGATCGCCAGGCTCAAGACCTATGAGGCGCTCGGCTACGACCAGTATTCGATCTGGATCGACAGTGGCATTTCGCACGAGCGCAAGAAGAAATCGCTGCAGCTGTTCATCGACAGGGTGATGCCGGCCTTTGCCACACCGCAGGCGGGATCGTGATGAGCACCGGCGAATTCAGGAACTACATAGACGGCCAGTTCGTGGAGGCCGCCGCAACCTTCGACAGTGTCGACCCGTCGACCGGCGCGCCTTGGGCAAAAATGCCCGCCGCAACGGTGGCCGACGTCGATCGTGCCGTCGAGGCCGCCCACCGGGCGCTGCGCTCCGGCCCATGGGCCGCGATGACGGCGACGGCGCGCGGCAAGCTTCTGGTGCGGCTCGGCGATCTCGTCGTCGCCAATGCCGATCGGCTGGCGCAGCTCGAGACACGCGATACCGGCAAGATCATCCGCGAGACCCGCGCCCAGATCGCCTATGTCGGCGACTACTACCGCTACTATGGCGGGCTCGCCGACAAACACGAAGGGGCGTTCGTTCCGATCGACAAGGCGGATATGGAGGTGACGATCCGGCCGGAGCCGATCGGCGTCGTTGCCGCCGTCGTGCCGTGGAATTCGCAGCTCTTCCTGTCGGCCGTCAAGCTTGGGCCAGCGCTCGCCGCAGGTTGCACCGTCGTCCTCAAGGCATCCGAGGACGGGCCCGCCCCGCTGCTCGCTTTCGCCGAACTCGTCGACGAAGCCGGATTTCCCGCAGGCAGCGTCAACATCCTGACCGGCTTCGGTCACGACTGCGGCCACCGCCTGACCAGCCATCCGCTGGTCGCCCGCGTCGCCTTCACCGGCGGCCCAGCGACGGCCCGCCAGATCGTCAGGAACACGGCGGAAAACCTCGCCTACACCACGCTGGAACTCGGCGGCAAAAGCCCGGTGGTGGTGTTTGCCGATGCCGATCTGGAAAGTGCGGCTAACGCCGTCGTCGCCGGCATTTTTGCCGCCACCGGCCAGAGCTGCGTCGCCGGCTCGCGGCTCTTGGTCGAGCGCTCGGTTAAGGACGAGTTTCTCGCCCGGCTCAAGCAAAAAGCAGAAGCCATCAGAATTGGCGACCCGCAGGATTCCTCCACCGAAATGGGGCCGCTTGCCACATCGCGCCAGCGCGAATGGATCGAAAAGACCGTCGCCGAAAGCCTCGCCGCCGGCGGCCGGCTGGTCACAGGCGGCAAACGCCCTGAAGGCAAGGCGGACGGCTTCTACTATGCCCCGACGATCATCGAGGTACCCGATCAGACCCTGGCTTGCGTGCGCGAAGAGCTTTTCGGCCCGGTGCTGAGCGCGCTGGCCTTCGACACCGAGGCCGAAGCGTTGGCACTGGCCAACGATACGAAGTTCGGCCTGGCGTCCGGCGTCTTCACCACCAATCTCGCCAAGGCGCACCGCATGGCGCGCGGCATCCACGCCGGCGTGGTCTGGATCAACACCTACCGCGCCGTCTCGCCGCTAGTGCCGTTTGGCGGCTACGGCCAGTCCGGTCTCGGCCGCGAAGGCGGCATGGACGCGATCCGCGACTACACGCGTTCGAAATCGGTCTGGATACGCACCTCGGACGACCCAATTCCCGATCCTTTTGTCATGCGGTAGCCGCCGCAGGCCGGGGATTCGCGATCAAGGCGAAAACGCCGATCGCGAACAGCCAACAACGAAAACAAACAGAGGAGAACGACATGAAACTGATCTTCACCGGCATCCTTGCCGGACTTCTGGCAACAACAGTTCTGGCAACGACGGCCGCCAAGGCCGAGGAAATGGTGTTCACCAGCTGGGGTGGGACGACGCAGGAAGCGCAGACCAAATCCTGGGCGGAACCGTTCTCGGCCGCATCCGGCATCAAGGTCCTGCAGGACGGTCCGACCGACTACGGCAAGCTGAAGGCCATGGTCGACGCCGGCAGCGTCAATTGGGATGTCGTCGACGTCGAGATGGATTTCGCCATCAAGGCGGCCAAGGACGGCCTGCTGGAGCCGATCGATTTCACTGCTGTGCCGAAGGCCGACCTCGATCCGCGCTTCACCACCGACCATGCCGTCGGCAGCTTCTACTATTCCTTCGTGCTCGCCTGGAACAAGGGCGCCGTTTCGGGCGAGCCTGCCGGCTGGGCAGACATGTTCGACGTCAAGAAATTCCCGGGCAAGCGCACCTTCTACAAATGGTCGGCGCCCGGCGTCATCGAGATCGCACTGCTGGCCGACGGCGTTCCCGCCGACAAGCTCTATCCGCTCGATCTCGACCGCGCTTTCAAGAAACTCGACACCATCAAGTCGGACATTGTTTGGTGGGGCGGCGGCGCGGAGTCGCAGCAGTTGATCGCTTCCGGCGAGGCGGCCTTCGGCCAGCTCTGGAACGGCCGCGTCTTTGCGCTTCAGCATGACGAAGCCGATGTCGGCGTGTCCTGGACCCAGAACCTGACGGCGGCCGACGTTCTGGTGGTGCCGAAGGGCGCCAAGAACAAGGATGCGGCGATGAAGTTCCTGGCTGCGGCGAGCAGCCCGGCCGGCCAGGCAAAGTTTGCCGAAGCCAGCGGCTATGCGCCGATCAACACCAAGGCCAAGGCGGAGATGGCGGCGGACGTCGTGAAGTCGCTGCCGGACGCCCATGTCGACGGACAGATCAACCTCGACATGAACTATTGGGCCGAAAATCGCGACGCCATCGCCACGCGCTGGTACGCCTGGCAGGCGAAGTAACGGCTGCTGCCGCAACAGAACGGGACGAGACAGCGCAGGCTGTCTCGTCCCACAAACAGGTTCCCGCCATGTCGGTCGAAACGCGTCAGAGCTTTGGAGCTTTCAGGATGCCGGCAGGCTTCGGTGGCCTGCTGCCGGCGCTGATCCTGATTGCGCTGTTCTTCGCCGTCCCGGTGCTGGCCCTGCTGTTGCGCAGCGTCACCGAGCCGGCGCCCGGCCTGCAGAACTACGCGACATTGCTGGGCGACGGCACCTATGCGCGGGTGTTCTTCAACACCTTCCTGGTTGCGGCGGTCGTCACCGTCGTTACCGTGCTAGTCGCCTTTCCAGTCGCCTGGATGCTGGCGATCATGCCGGCGGCCCTCGCCTCGATCGTCTTCGGCATCATCATCCTGTCGATGTGGACCAATTTGCTCACCCGCACCTATGCCTGGATGGTGCTGCTGCAGCGCACCGGCGTTATCAACCGGACGCTGATCGCCATTGGCGTCATCGACCAGCCGCTGCCGCTCATCAACAATCTCATCGGCGTCACCATCGGCATGGTCTACATCATGCTGCCCTTCATGATCCTGCCGCTGGTCGGCACCTTGCGGGCGATCGATCCGATGACGCTGCGTGCCGCGGCCCTCTGCGGTGCCAGCCCGTTCCAGGCATTCCGCCGCATCCTCCTGCCGCTGTCGCTGCCCGGCATCGCCGCTGGTGGCCTGATGGTGTTCGTCATGTCTCTCGGCTATTTCGTCACCCCCGCGCTGCTCGGCGGCACGTCGAACATGATGCTGGCCGAAATGATCGCGCAGATGATCCAGTCGCTGCTCAATTGGGGGCTCGGCAGCGCCGCCGCCTTCATCCTGCTGGTCGTCACCATGGCGCTCTACGCATTGCAGCTGCGCCTTGTCGGCGCCCGGCGCGTGACGGGAGGCATCTGAGATGCTGCTCGATTACGACCGTATGGGATGGCTGAAAATTGCCCTGCTCGGCTTCACCGCGCTGGTCGCCGCCTTCCTCCTCTTGCCAGTGGTTTTCATCGTTCTGCTGTCGTTCGGATCGTCGCGCTGGCTGGCCTTTCCACCGCCCGGTTGGACACTGAATTGGTACCAGGAGCTGTTTGCCGACCCGTCCTGGCTGGAGGCGGCGCTGACCAGCGCCCGCATCGCCACCATGACGGCGATCCTTGCCGTGGTGATCGGCCTTCTCGCCTCGTTCGCGTTGGTTCGCGGACAGTTCCGCGGCCGCGAAATCCTGCGCGGCCTGCTGCTGACGCCGATGGTCCTGCCGGTCGTGGTCTTCGCCATCGCCATTTACGCCTTCTTCCTGCGCCTCGGCCTCGGCGGCACAACGATCGGCTTCGTCATCGCCCATACCGTGCTGGCGCTCCCCTTCGCGATCATCCCGATCGCCACGGCGCTCGAAGGCTTCGACAAGTCGATCGAGGATGCCGCGATCGTCTGCGGCGCCAGCCCGCTTGAGGCAAAGCTCAGGATCACCTTGCCGTCGATCCGCATCGGCATCTTTTCCGCCGCCATCTTTGCCTTCCTTGCCTCCTGGGATGAGGTCGTCGTCGCCATCTTCATGGCCAGCCCCACCTTGCAGACCTTGCCGGTCAAGATCTGGGGCAGCCTGCGCTCGGATCTGAGCCCGGTCATCGCCGCCGCCGCCAGCCTGCTCGTCGGTCTGACGCTTGCCCTGATGGTAGTGACGGCACTCCTGCGCCGAAAGTTCCAGACATGACCCAGCCCTTCCTTTCTATCCGCAGTCTGCGCAAAGCGTTCGGCGCGATCACCGCAGTGCATGATGTCACACTGGACATTCCAAAGGGTCAGTTCCTGACCTTTCTCGGGCCGTCGGGTTCGGGAAAATCAACGACGCTCTATGCCATAGCCGGCTTCCAGGATCCGAGCTCCGGCGATGTCCAGCTGGAAGGCAAATCCTTGCTGGCGATACCCTCGCACAAGCGCAACATCGGCATGGTGTTCCAGCGCTACACGCTGTTCCCTCACCTGACAGTGGCCGAAAACATTGCCTTTCCGCTGCGGGTTCGCCGCCGGCCGGAAGCCGAGGTGAAGAAGAAGGTCGGCGACATGCTGGCCCTGGTACGGCTGGAAAGCTTTGCCGCGAGACTGCCTGGCGCGCTGTCGGGCGGCCAGCAGCAGCGCGTCGCGCTGGCCCGGGCGCTGGCCTACGACCCGCCTATCCTGCTGATGGATGAGCCGCTTTCAGCGCTCGACAAGAAGCTGCGCGAGGAAATCCAGGCCGAGATCCGCCGCATCCACCGCGAGACCGGCGTCACCATCCTCTACGTCACACACGACCAGGAAGAAGCGCTGCATCTATCGGACCGCATCGCCCTGTTCAAGGACGGTCGCATCGAGCAGACCGGCACCGGTGAGGACCTCTATCTCAGGCCGGCAACCGACTTCGTCGCCGGCTTCATTGGCAACTCCAATTTCCTCGCCGCCGAACATCTCGAAACCGTCGACGGGGCGGCAACGATCCGGCTGGCGGACGGTTCGGTCGTCTCCGGCGTGAGCGTCAACGGTGCTTTCGAGAAGGGGCAAAAAACCAGGTTGATGATCCGGCCGGAAGCGTTTGGCATGGAGCGAAAGCCGGCGAGCGCGGAACTCGCTGTCGAGATCGTCGATGTCGCCTTCTATGGCGAACGCCGGCGCATCGTCGCGCGCACCGCCGTCGGACAGGAGATCGACATCAGGCCGACATCCGCCGCCATGCAATCGCATGATGCAGCACAGTCCTCACGGCAGGTGTTTTTCGATCCTGCCGCCGCGTTCCTGTTTCCGGTCTGACCGTAATTCAAACAGACTGAGATCTATTCAGCGGCAACCCTGGCGGCTGGGCGATTGGCGAGCACAAGCCCGACCTCGTCCACGGCTTGCGCGACGCGCTTCAGGATCGGCTCCGACCGAAGCACTCCGTCGGTGAAATCCTTGTCGGTGGCGTAGACCGCCGTCGGCAAGGCAAGCGCTTCAAAGAAGCCGAACAGCGGCCGCAATTGATGCTCGACGATCAGCGCATGCCGCTCGCCGCCGCCGGTCGCCAGCAGCACCACTGGCTTGCCCTTCAAGGAGACCGGATCGAAGAGATCGAAGAAGTGCTTGAACAGGCCGGTGTAGCTGCCCTTGTAGGTCGGCGAGCCCACCACCAGCACATCGGCATTGACGATGCTGTCGAGGATGGCCCGCGCCTGCACGTCGAGGTCACGTGCCCATTTGGCGCCGCCGAGCGACGGGCCGAGATCTTCCACGTCGTAGCTGCTCGCCGACAGGCCATGCTGGCGCGCAATGTCCTTCACCACCTTTTCGACGAAGCCGCGCGTCTTGGACGGCCGGGTGAAATTGCCGGAAAAGCCGACGACGGTTGGATTGGGCATGCTGTGGCACCTTCTTGCTACGGGCAAGCCCGCCTTCAGTGTCTACAAGTTTGATAGACTTCCGAATGCGGCAAAAGGAATGATAGGCCTTTCGGCACCGCCACGACGAACTATTTTTCCATTCGTTCGCGCAAACGGATAATGGCGGCGATCAATTTTCGGCGAGCGACACGAACCGTCCAACCGGCACGAAACCCTTATCCGATGCGGCTGCCGCCTGCCGGATCGAACAGATGCAGCGCCGCTGGATCGGCGGACAACCGCACCGTGTCTCCCGGCCGAACATTGCTGCGCCCCATGACAAAGACGCAGACCTGCTGTCCCGCCATCTTGACGTAGAACTGGGTCGACAGCCCGAGCGGCTCCACCACCTCAACCTCCGCAGTGAGCGCACCGTCTTCGGCGAGCTGCATATGTTCTGGCCGCAGCCCGACGGTGAGCGCGTCGCCATTCTTCAGCGGCAAGCCATCCGGCAATCTAAGCTTCTGGCCATCGGCCAGCACCGCCTCCACCTTGCCGCCTTTGTCGACCGTCGCCGGCAGGAAATTCATGCCTGGCGAGCCGATGAAGCCGGCGACGAACATGTTGATCGGCCGGTCGTAAAGTTCGAGCGGATGGCCGACCTGCTGCACGAAGCCGTCATGCATGACGACGATGCGGTCGGCCATGGTCATGGCTTCGATCTGGTCGTGGGTGACATAGACCGAGGTGGTCTTGAGTTGCTGGTGCAGCGCCTTGATCTCGGCGCGCATATGGACACGCAATTTGGCATCGAGATTGCTGAGCGGCTCGTCGAACAGAAACACCTTTGGATCGCGTACGATGGCACGGCCCATGGCGACGCGCTGGCGCTGGCCGCCCGACAGCTGGCGCGGCAGGCGCTGCAGGAAACTGTCGAGGCCGAGGCGCTTGGCGGCAGCGCCGACCCTGGTTTCGATCGTCGACTTCTCGGCCTTCTTCAAGAGCAGGCTGAAGCCCATGTTGGACGACACGTCCATATGCGGGTAGAGCGCGTAGGACTGGAACACCATGGCGATGTCGCGGTCCTTGGGTGCTACGTCATTGACCAGCCGGTCGCCGATGCGGATCTCACCACCCGAGACCTCTTCTAGCCCGGCGATCATGCGCAGCAAGGTCGACTTGCCGCAGCCGGACGGGCCGACCAGCACGACGAATTCGCCGTCGGCGATCTCCAGATCGACGCCGTGCAGGATGCGCAGCGAGCCATAGTCCTTCTCGACATGTTGCAGCGTGACGGAAGCCATCGGTTATCCTTTGACCGCGCCGGCGGTGAGGCCGGTGACGAGATAGCGTTGCAGGAAGGCGAAGAAGATGCAGACCGGGATCAGCGCCAGGATCGACGCCGCCATCATCTGCCCCCAGTCGACGGCGAATTTGCCGATATAGGTGAGCAGGCCGACGGCGAAGGTCTTCTGGTCGTCGCTGGAGATCAGCATCAGTGCGAACAAAAGCTCGCTCCAGGCAGCGGTGAAAACGAAGCCGAGCGTTGCGCCCATGCCGGGCAGCGTCAGCGGAACGATCACCTTGCGCATCGCCTGGGCGCGCGTGCAGCCGTCGATCATCGCCGCCTCTTCGAGGTCCCGGGGGATGCCGTCGAAGAAGGACTGCATCAGGAAGGTGGCGAAGGCGGTGTTGAAGGCGGTGTAGATGATGATCAGCCCGACCAGGCTGTTGGTGAGTCCGAGTTCTCCCATGACCCGGTAGATCGGCGGAATGACCATCACCAGCGGAAACGTCTGCGTCAGCAAAAGCATGATCGCAAGCGTCGCCTTGCCGCGAAAGGTGAAGCGCGACATGGCGTAACCGGCCAGCGTGGCGATGACGGTGACGAAGGCTGCCGTCGACACCGAAACGATGACACTGTTCATGAAATAGCGCGGAAAATCAGAGGCTTCCAGCACGGTGATGAAGTTGTGGAAGGTCGTCTGCGACGGCCACAGCGTGATGCCTTCGGAATAAAGCAGCCGCTCCGGCGTGACCGATATCTTCAGCGTCCAGAAGATCGGGAACAGTGCAAAGATCATGTAGGCGGCAACGGCGCTGTAGAGGCCGATGCCACTGACAATGCGCGAGGAGGTCGAGCGTCCGGCAATCATCAGACGTGCCTCACCAGCGAGCGGCGGATGGCGATCAGCGCGATCGCGTAGACGATGAGCAGCACCAGCAGCAGCACCGCCACCGCCGAGGCATAGCCCTTGTCCAGCGACTTGAAGGCGCTGACATAGATGTAGACCGGCACCGTGCTGGTCGAGCCGGCAGGTCCGCCCTCGGTCATGACGAAGATCAGGTCGGCGAAGGTGGCGATCCAGATCGTGCGCAGCATGACGGTGATGACGATGGTCGGCGCCAGGAACGGCAGCGTCACCTTGCTGAAGCGCTGCCATGGCGAAGCGCCGTCGATGGCCGCGGCTTCATGCAGTTCCGACGGGATCGACTTCAGCGCCGCCAGCAGCGTGATGGCGAAGAACGGGATGCCGAACCAGATGTTGGCGATGATCGGCCCCCACATGGCGGTGGCCGGATCGGACAAGACGTTGGTCGGCTCGGCCTTCAGCCCCAGCGCAAACAGCCAGTGCGGCAATGGCCCGATGATCGGATTGAACAGCCATGCCCAGGTAAGGCCGGAAAGGAAGGACGGCACCGCCCAGGGTAGGAACACCACAGCCTGCACGAACTTGCGGCCGATGAACGGTTTGTCGAGCAGCAGCGCCAGGCCGAGACCGAGGAAGAACTGGAAGAACAGGCTGGCGACCGTCCACCACAGCGTGTTGACCAGCGCCTGCCCCAGAACCTGGTCGGACAGCATCGCCTGATACTGGCCAAGGCCGACATATTCCGATTTGAAGGCGGAGAATTTGCGGAACGAATAGCTGATGCCGACGATCAGCGGCACCACAAGCACCACGACCAGAAGCACGATCGCCGGGCTGAGATAGAGCCAGGGCTCGATGGCGGCATGGGTCAGCCGCTTCGCTCGCGGCTTGCCTGCGGGTCGTATCGTGGACACGGCATAGGTCATACGGACAGCTTCGTTCGGTTGAAAGGGATGAGCCGGCGTCGATGACAGCGTCCTTCTCCCCGTCACTATACGGGGAGAAGATGCCGGCAGGCAGATGAGGGGCAGCGCGAACTCTTAGAGGATGGCGCCGCCCCTCATCCGTCACTTCGTGACACCTTCTCCCCGTGAACGGGGAGAAGGGAGAACAACTACTTCTTGTTCTTGGCCAGCCAGTCCTGCTGCTCCTTGGTCAGGAACGCGGCCCATGCGTCGGCCGCCTCCTTGGCCGTCTTCTGGCCGAGCAGCACTTCCTGGAAGTTCTTGATCGCCACCTGGTCGACGAAGTTGCCGAGGTTTTCCAAATGCGTCGGCGGCGTCACCATTTCATATTTGGAGGTGTCGCTGAGCTCGGTGAACCAGCCCTTGAACTGCTCGGTCTTGAAGTGGGCATCCTGGTCGGCGCCATTGTGGATCGGCACGACGCCGACCTCCTTGGCCCATTCCAGATTGTCCTTGGGCGACAACAGCGTCGCCATCAGCTTCCAGGCATCGTCCTTGTGCTGCGAATTGGCGAACATCGCCCAGCCGGCATAACCCAGCGTCGGATAGGATTTGCCGCTCGGCCCGACTGGCAACGGCGCCACGGCGAAGTCGTCGGCGCTCATCTTGTCGGCGATGCCGAGCAGCGCGTCGGGATCCTGGTTGAGCATGGCGCAGGTTCCGGAATAGAAACCGGTGACCGTCTCATTGAAGCCCCAGCTCACGGCATCCTTTGGCGCCAGGCCGTCCTTGTACATGTCGGCCAGCATCTGCAGGCCCTTGACCGAGCCTTCATCATTGATGGTCGAGGTGCCGTCTTCGTTGAAATAGCCGCCCTTGCCCTGAGCGATATTCATGAACATGTGCATGCCGTTGAAGGCGCCAGGGCCACCGCGCAGGCAGTAGCCATATTTGCCTGGAAGCGCCGAGATCTTCTTGGAGTCGGCAACGAATTCATCGAGCGTCGCCGGCGGGCCGTCGAGACCGGCCTCCTTGAACAGTTTCTTGTTCCAGAACAGCGCGTTCACATAGTAGCCGTAAGGGATCATGAACTGGGTGTTGTTGACCGTCGAGCCGAACTGCTTGGCCCGGTCGCCCAGCGTCTTGGCGTCGTCCCATTTGGCCATGTAGGGGCCAAGGTCCTCGAGCTGGCCGTTGGTGGCATAGAGGCCCATCCAGCGTTCCGGCATCTCGACGATGTCGGGCGTATCGCCGGCCTGCACCATGGTCAGGAATTTCTCGAAGGCCTGGCCCCAGGGCAGCGAGACCAGCTCGACTTTGACGCCCGGATTGGCCGCCTCGAACTCGGCGATCTGCTTCTTCAAGAATTCGGTGCGCGGCGGGCTGGTGATGACCTCGACCATCTTCAGCGTGGACTCGGCCAGCGCGCCGCTGGCGGAAATTGCCAAGCCGGCGGCAGTGGCAAGCATGATGCTCAGTCTTTTCATGTCAGGTACTCCCATTTTGAACTGCTCCGTCTATTTTTTTGCTTTGTCGAAGGCCTGGGCGATGTCGGCCCACAGATCCTCGACACTTTCCAATCCGACGTTGAAGCGGATGGTTCGGGGGCTGACGCCGAAGCGCGCCATCGAATTCAGGCCCGGCGTTTGCTCGAGCGAGGCCTTTGCCGGAACGACCAGGCTCTCATGGCCGCCCCAGCTGACGCCGATGCGGAAGAACTTCAGCGCGTCGACGAAGGCCGGAATGTCGACATCCTCGGTCACCTCGAAGGAAAACAGCCCGGCATAGCCGGCCAGCGTCGCCTTGCCCGGATGGTTGGAATAGGCCGGGTGGTTGACGCGCTCGACCTGGCCATGCGCCTTCAGCCGTTCGGCGATGGTGAGCCCGCTCTTCATGTGATGCGGCAGCCTGAGCGGCAGCGTGCGCAGGCCGCGCAGCAGCAGCCACGCCTCGAACGGCGACAGCTTGCCGCCGAGCGAGGAATAGGTCTGCTCGTTGATGCGAGCGATATGGGCGGCCGAGCCGGCAACCACGCCGGCGACGGTATCGCTGTGACCGCCGAGATATTTCGAGGCCGAATGCAGCACGAGGTCGACGCCATGCGAGATCGGCTTCTGGAACACCGGCGTCGCCCAGGAATTGTCGATGCTGGTGATGATGCCTTGCTCCTTGGCCAGCCGCGTCAGATGCGCGATGTCCTGCAGCTCGAACATCATCGAGGTCGGGCTTTCCAGATAGAGCAGCTTGGCGCCGGGAAGTGCCGCCGCCACCGCGTCGGGGTCGGACCCGTCGACATAGTCGACCTTGATGTTGAGGCGCGGGAACAGCCGCTCGAACAGCCGGTAGGCGTCGCCATAGCAGTTGCGAACGGCAACGATGCGCTCGCCAGCGCCGACGAAAGCGAGCACCGTGGCGCTGATCGCTGCCATGCCGCTGGAAAAGCCTCGCGCCGCTTCAGCACCTTCGAGAGCAGCAACGCGCGCCTCGAATTCCATCACCGTCGGATTGTCGCCGCGCGAATAGATCGGCTGGCGCCGCCGGCCGGCAAAAGTGTCGGCCATCTCGGCGTAGTTGGCGAAAGTGAACAGCGAGGTCTGGTAGATCGGCGGCACCACCGCGCCGCCGGGGAATGGATCGTCATGCGCCAAAAGCGTCGCCGCTTCAGCGAGATAGTCCATTTGAAAACCGGTCGGGTGCTCGTTCATTTTCGGTCCGAAAGTTTGAGTTTGGCGGCGCCACGCTTCAGATCGTCCTCGACGGTGGCGATCAGCTTCAGCGCTTCGGCCCGGGCTCCCTCCGGGTCGTGCGCGGCGATGCAGTTGTACATGGTGCGATGGTAGGGAAAGCTGGCGTGGCCGAAATCGCGCACGCCGAGCGGATGCTCCCAGAAGCGGTGGAACAGTTCGTGCATGGCGGCGATGATCTGCTCGAACAGCGGATTGCCGCAGGCGCGATAGATCGACTGGTGGAACTCCCAGTCTTCCTCGGAAGACATGCCGGCCCTGGTGTGAAAAGCCTCTTCCATGATGTCGAGCTTGCGCTCGATCTCGGCGAGGTCTTCCTCGTCAGCGCGGATGGCGCAAAGCGCCGCGGCTTCCGCTTCCAGCGCGCGGCGGATTTCCAATGTCCGCATCAGGCCGGTGAAATCATTGCCGCCGGCGAGCGTCAGCGGCATGTGCAGCATGTCGAGCGAGACGGCCGCCTTGAGATAAGTGCCGCTGCCTTGCCGCCGCTCGACGAGGCCAAGCCCCTCCCAGCGCGTCAGCGCTTCGCGCACCGTGTTGCGGCTGACCTTGAGGCGCTCGGCGAGGATGCGTTCGGTCGGCAGTTTCTCGCCAGGCTCCAGCTGCTCCTGCATGACGAAGCCGGCCAACGCCTTCAGCACCGCATCGTCGCGGGCCGTCGTCTGGATGGGCGGAAGGAAATCGGTCACGCCGGCT
Source organism: Mesorhizobium sp. P2_E10 (assembly GCF_056404235.1). NCBI lineage: Bacteria > Pseudomonadati > Pseudomonadota > Alphaproteobacteria > Hyphomicrobiales > Phyllobacteriaceae > Mesorhizobium > Mesorhizobium sp. P2_E10. The sequence goes on along the minus strand of NZ_JBFUEK010000004.1, from coordinate 147,770 downwards.
GAGCCTAAAGTGGTTCAATGGTCCAACCAATTTCTGCACGGGCTGAGGGAGCGAGTCAACCGCCAAAATGAAGCAAGGTCGAATAGCGCGGAGATACGCCATTCGACCGTGCTGTTCAGCCGTGAGCGCGCGACGGCGCAGGATCCGCACTGGCGCTGCGCCAGCGCGCGAACATTTCTTCGCGAACCCGCCGCGAACCCGAGAGGCGCTCCTTTGCCTCCGCCAGCACAGTGGGCGAAGCCTCGGCAGGTGTGCCCGACTGGAAAGGAGGCGCCGGGGCATATTCGAGCGAGAGCTGCACGATCTCGGCTTCAGCCTGTCCGAGCAGTCTGGCGAGGAGGAGGAGGCCGAAGTCGATCCCCGAGGTGACACCGCCGGCGGTGATCAGATTTCCGTCCTCGACAATGCGCTCGTCGACAGGAATGGCGCCGAACTCGGCAAGGAAGTCATGCGCATACCAATGCGTCGTCGCCCTCTTGCCCCTCAGCAGCCCGGCCGCGCCGAGCACCAGGGCGCCGCTGCACACCGAAGTGACGTAGCGTGCATGTGCTGCACGCTCACGCACGAAATCAAGTACGGCCTGATCCTCCAGCAGCGCGTTGACGCCTCCTCCGCCTGGAATGCACAGCACGTCGAGAGGCGGGCAATCGCCGAAGGTCGTCGTCGGGTTGAGGGACAGTCGCGTCGACGACATCACCGGATTGCGATCCTTCCAGATCAACTCCACCTCGGCGCCCTTTGCCGAAGCCAGGACTTCATAAGGGCCGGTGAGGTCGAGCTGCTGGACATTGGGGAAGACAAGGATGCCGAAACGAAGGGTCATGGAAATCTCCACAGGTTGACTCCAGCCAATCTAAGGCATCATGTTTTGGCACGATCGCCAATCATCCCTCGTTTCAAGCCAAACCGCCATGCGCCGTATCGAAATCCTTGCCTATCCGGACGTCCAGCTCCTCGATGTCAGCGGGCCGCTTCAGGTTTTTGCCAGCGCCAACGACTTCAGGACTCAGGCCAACGAACCAGCTCCCTACGAGGTCGCGGTCGTCGCCGCCTCGCCGCGGATAAGGACATCGGCCGGTCTCGTGCTGGAGGCAGCGGCACTGCCGGCGCACGGACTAGAGATCGACACGCTGATCGTGCCCGGCGGATGGGGCGTCAACGCGGCCTGCGAGGACCCCGAGCTGATAGATTGGGTGACCGGCCGCTCGCGCGACGCCACGCGAACGGCCTCCGTCTGCAGCGGCGCCATGGTGCTGGCGACGGCAGGCCTCCTCGACGGCCGCCGCGCGGTTACCCATTGGGCACGTTGCGCCGAGTTCGCCCGGCGCTTTCCGGCGGTCCATCTCGAACCCGACCCGATCTTCATTCGTGACGGCAATGTCTGGACGTCCGCAGGCGTGACAGCGGGAATCGATCTCGCGCTTTCCTTCGTCGAGGCCGATCTTGGCCGGCATATGGCTCTTGCGGTGGCTCGCCAGTTGGTTGTCTTCCTGAAACGTCCCGGTGGCCAGGCGCAGTTCAGCCAGACCCTCAAGCTGCAGGATGGCGACGAGCGCTTCGACCGGCTGCATGGCTGGATCCTCGAAAATCTGGCGGGCGACCTCTCCCTGGCGCAGTTGGCCGACCACGCCAACATGAGCCCGCGCAGTTTCTCACGCCGCTATCACGAGGCCACAGGCCGGACTCCCGCCCGCGCGATCGAGGAAATCCGGATCGAGGCGGCGCGGCGGATGCTGGAGCGCGGCCAACCCGTCAACCAGACGGCCCGCCGCTGCGGCTTCGGCTCGGAAGAGACGATGCGGCGCGGCTTCCTGCGCGTCCTCGGCACGAACCCGCGCGATTATCGCGAGCGTTTTTAATACGTTAGCTGGCGATCCACGACTGCGCTTCAGCCGCCACCAAACCGGGCGACGAACTGTTCGGCCGGCAAGTCGAAGGCCGACTTTTCCTGCATCAGTCTTTCCAAGGGCCAGTCCCACCAGCGGATTTTCAGCATCGCCGCGATTGTCTCGTCGGAAAACCGCTTCCTGATGAACTTGGCCGGATTGCCGCCGACAATGGCGTAAGGCGGGACGTCCTTCGTCACCACACTGCCGGCAGCGACTACGGCACCGTCGCCGATGGTCACGCCGGACAGGATGATGGCATTGGTTCCGACCCAGACGTCGTGGCCGAGTTTGGTCGGACCGTTTGTTCGCAGATATTCGTAGGTCGATTTGGTTTTGAACAGCTGGTGTTGAAGCGCGTAGTTTGAGGCTGTCTCCGTCGGATGATTGGCCTGGCAGAAAAACCTGACGCCGGGCCCGATGGCGCAGAATGCGCCAATGTCGACCGGGGATTGTTCGCTGCAATTCACGAACGAGCCACCGCTAAGGCTTTTTGAGTATCGGCCAATTCTGGCGTGGCGCGGGATAGAATTGGGGTCGTCCTTCAACCCCAGCAATATTCGCAATCTCTTGAAAGCCATGTTTCAGGATCCCCACCCTTGGCACCGGATCGCCGGCATAAGAGAAATCCACAGCCTATGCACCAACGCAATCCTGATCTTGGCTGGAGGCGGGTGTTGGTGTGGTCTGGCACCATTTTGCCCGAACGACATAGCCAACCGGCCACATGTCTTTTCCTTTGACGACCGCAATGGCATGGTCGACTGGCACTTTGGGAGGACATTTGTTGAAAACCAAGAAACTCATCAACGACGGCGGCAAAGCGGTCGACGAGATGCTTGCCGGAATTCTCGCCGCACATCCAAGACATCTTCAGACTGTACCCGGCAGCCCACGCTCGATCATCGCCAGGAACGGTCCGCGCCCCGGCAAGGTTGGCCTGGTGATCGGTGGCGGCTCCGGCCATGAGCCGACCTTCCTTGGCTTTGTCGGCAAGGGCCTCGCCGACGCGGCGGCAATCGGCAACGTCTTTGCCTCCCCTCCTCCCGACCCGATCCTTGAATGCGCCAAGGCGGCAAGCGGCGGCGCCGGCGTGCTGTTCATGTATGGCAACTATGCCGGCGACGTCATGAATTTCGACATGGCGGCCGAAATGGCAGCCATGGACGACATCGAAGTGCGCACGGTACTGAGCACCGACGACGTCGCATCCGCGCCGCGCCGCGAAAGACACAAGCGTCGCGGCGTCGCCGGCAATTTCTTCATCTTCAAGGCAGCGGGTGCTGCTTGCGACCGTATGCTGTCTTTCGATGAATGCGAGCGCATCGCCACAAAGGCCAACGATCATACCTTCACCATGGGCGTGGCGCTTTCGCCTTGCTCGCTGCCGCAGACAAGGCGGCCGAATTTCGAGATCGGCGACGACGAAATGGAGATCGGCATGGGCATCCATGGCGAGCCCGGCGTCGCGCGCGGGCCGCTGAAAAGCGCCGACGAAGTCACCGACGAGATGCTCGACCATATTTTGCAGGAAATGGCGCCGTCGCGCGGCGACCGCGTCGCGATTCTCGTCAATTCGCTCGGGTCGACACCGCTGATGGAACTCTACATCATGAACCGGCGGCTGTCGCAAAGACTGGCCGATATCGGCGTCGGCGTCCACGCAACCTGGGTCGGCAATTACTGCACCTCGCTGGAGATGGCCGGCGCCTCGATCACGCTGCACCAGCTCGACGGCGAGTTGCAGACGATGCTGGACCACCCTTGCGACTGCGCCATGTTTCGCGCCGGGTAAACTTGGCCAAAGGCAAGGAACAAGAGATGACGACAATTGACAGCGCCCGCCTCGCCGGGATGTTCGCGGCCATCGCCGATGCCATGTCAGCCGACAGGGACCGTCTGTGCGCGCTTGACGGCGTGATCGGCGATGCCGACCACGGCATCGCCATGGAACTCGGATTTTGCGCGGCACGCGATGCGGTCGCGGATTTGGACGCCGCCACCACCGATCCGACCGCCTTGCTGAACACGGCAGCGAAGTCGTTCCTCAACGCCGTCGGCGCATCCTCGGGTCCGCTCTACGCCACCGCGTTCATGCGCGGGGCTGCAGCCGTGAAGGGCAAGACGACGCTCGACGAAGCCGACACCGTTGCCGTGTTCCAGGCGATGGCCAAAGGCATACAGGATCGCGGCAAGGCTGAAACAGGCGAAAAGACGATGATGGATGCCTGGGCGCCGGCCGCGACAGCGGCGGGCGAGGCGCTGGCAGCCGGCAAGGGTCTGGCTGGCAGTCTTGCGGCTGCGGTCGAGGCCGCAAGGGCCGGCGCAGAAGCGACCAAGGCGATGATCGCCACCAAGGGTCGGGCCTCCCGCCTTGGCGAACGCTCGCTTGGCCATATGGATCCAGGCGCTGCGTCCGCCGTAACCGTGATCGAGGCGATGCGGGCCGCCCTGACGAGCTAGACCATCTCTCTTCCCGAAGGCTTTCGGAAAAGGTCATGTTAAAACAATTGGATAGAGACTTACCTTGACTCTATCACGCAAGGCCCGTCTTCAGCGTTTCGCGTCGAGCCTGTCGATGGCATCCACGTTTCCTGCAGACGGGCCGTTCGGATCGAACTCCGAGGCCAGCCACGCGTCGGCGATCGATTTCGCCAGTTCAGGACCGATGACGCGGGCACCCATGGTGATGATCTGCGCATTATTCGACTTGGCGGCGCGCTCAGCCGAATAGGTGTCGTGGGTGAGCGCGGCGCGAATGCCCGGGACCTTGTTGGCCGAGATGCTGACGCCGATGCCGGTGCCGCAAAACAGGATGGCGCGGTCATAATTGCCGTCGACAATTTCGTGACCGACTGCGGCGGCGATATCGGCGTAGTAGCCGGCCTGGCTGAGATCGACGACCTGCAGCTCGGGCTTGGTGGCGAGATGCTTGGCGATGACATCGAGCAGCGGCTTGCCGGCGCTGTCGGCTCCGAGTGCGATCTTCATGGCAATAAACTCCTTCGTTTTTCGTGATCAGCGCGCGATGGCGGCCGACGCCTTTTTCAGAATGTCGATGTAGCCTTCCGCTTGCCATGCCGAGCGGCCGATGAAAAGGCCGTCGACATGCGGCTGGCCGATCAATTCAGCGGCATTGCCGGGATTGACGCTGCCGCCGTAAAGCACAAGCGGGGCGTCCGGCAACCGGCTTGCGGCGACCTGTTTGATCAGCGCCTGCTGCTTGTCGGCATAGTCGGCGCTGGCCGGAATGCCCTTCTCGCCGATCGCCCACACCGGCTCATAGGCAAAGAGGATTTCCGCCGACAATTCATTGTCCGCAAGGCCTTGCAGCGCGCTCAGAACCTGCGCAGTCAGGATCTCATCGGCGCGGCCGCTCTCGCGCTCGGCCAGCGTCTCGCCGACACAGATCAACGGCACGAAGCCGTGCCTGACTGCCGCCGCCGTTTTCAGTCCCACGGTCTTATCCGTCTCGCCAAAATGCTCGCGGCGCTCGCTGTGGCCGAGTTCGATCAGGTCGAGCCCGCAATCCCTCAGCATCACCGGCGAAATCTCGCCCGTCCAGGCGCCGGCATCGGCCCAGTGCATGTTCTGCGCCCCAACCTTGACGCGTGTGTTGGCGAGTGCCGCCTTGACCTGCCGCACGGCGGTGAATGGCGGAATGACGAAAGGCTGTATCGCCGGATCGAAGCTCGGCACGAAGGCCGCCAGCGCGTCGGCGAACTGCAACGCCTCCGCCAGCGTTTTGTTCATCTTCCAGCTGGTGCCGACCCAATATGGGGTCATTCTTCGTCTCCTTCGATCCGAAATTCGGATGATGCGTGTTTCCAGGCCGGCGCCGGCTTCGGGCCGGCGTTTTTGCCTCAGGCGCGAGGCTTGAGACTGTCGCGGCCGCTGTCGATGTAAGGCGCCCAGAAATCCACCGACTCGCGGATCATTGCAATGACCTGATGATCGACCGGTTCCCTCTCCCGGAACGAGAGCTCAAGGCAAATCTCATTGTCGGTTCCGCCACCCGCCCGCACCGTGTCGATCAGCTTCTGCGGAATGATGCGGCCATCCTTGTTGTAGGCGGCTGTGAACGGCCAGTGCCCGCCCTTGTTCATCGACGACTGCTTGATGTGAATGATCGGCGATTGCAACGGAAAGGCTTTCGCCCACGCATAGGGATCGGTGTCGTCAGGGTTGGGCGACGTCACGTCACCATGGTCGATGTCGACCATCATCTGCATCGGGATCGGCAGCCTCGCCGCATCGATGGCGCCCTGCAATTCGACGCAACTTTCGATCGTGTGGCCAAACTCGCGCCCCACCGACATCGGTTCCCAGAACAGGTAAGTCAGGCCCGCCGCCTTGGCGTGCTCGGCCACTTCGTGCCAGCATTCGAGCGCGATGTCGAGAAGGGCCGCACGCCTCTGCGGATCGTCAAAATCCTTGTAGGTGAATATGGCGAACTGCGTGCCCATGCTTGAAGCGCCAAGCTCGGCGGAAATGTCGGCGAAGGTTTTGAACCAGTCGACATAGTAGCGGCGCACATCCGCGTCCGGATGACCGAAATGGTTGAGTCGGCCATACGGCCCGGTCATCCCAGAGGTGATGCGCACGCCGGTCCGCGCCAGGGCGCTGTTGAACACGCGCAGGAACTTGGCAATCGTGGCCGCCGGCCAACCCGGATTGACGAATTCATGCGTCAGCTGCACGTCGCGGATGCCGATGCCATAAGCAATCGCATCGATCAGATCGTCGGGATCGGCGAAGCGATTGACCAGCGGGTTGGTGTTGAGGGAAAGCGTGAAGGCCATCAGTTTGCCGCCGCCATCATCTTGGTGCACCAGTCTTCGAATGTCTTCCGCTCGGCCGCACTGATATGCAGGCCGTGCTTGGTCCGGCGCTCGAGGACGTCGGCGGCGGTCATCGCCCATTCGGTCTCGAACAGGAAAGCCGCTTCCCGCTCGTAGAAATCCGGACCGAAACGGCGGCCAAGATCGGCTTCGCCTTTGACCCCTTTCAGCAAAGCGCGCGTGCGCGTGCCGTAGCTTCGCGCATAGTGCTTCACCAGCGACGGGCTAAGCCAGGAAAACTCGGCATGCAGATCGCCCAGGAACTGCTCGAAATCGGCGTTCGCCAGGTCGCCGCCCGGCAAGGGAATTTTGGCCGTCCAGGCTTTCTTCATCGTCGGAAAGAACGGCTGGATTTTTTCCAGCGCATGTTCGGACAGCTTGCGGAAGGTGGTGATCTTGCCGCCAAACACCGACAGCAGCGGCGCACCGCCATTCGGGGCATCGAGTTCAAAGATATAGTCGCGGGTCACCGCGCTTGGATTGTCGGCATTGTCGTCATAGAGCGGACGCACGCCCGAGAAACTGTAGACCACGTCCTGCGCGGTGAGCTGTCGCTTGAAGTAGCGATTGACCACCTTGATCAGATAGTCGATTTCGCCGGCCTCGGCTGCCACTTCCTCGGGCCTGCCCTCGTAGGGAATGTCGGTGGTGCCGATCAGCGCCAGATCGTTCTCATACGGGTTGACGAAGATCACCCGCTTGTCGTTGTTCTGGATCAGATAGGCCTGCCGTCCCTCCCAGAATTTGGGCACGACGATATGGCTGCCCTTTACCAGGCGAACGTTGCGGGTGGAATTTTGCCCAGCGACGCGGCTGACTATGTCATTGACCCACGGCCCCGCCGCATTGACCAGCCCTCGTGCGCGGATTTTCGTCACCGCACCGGTGCGGCCGTCCTGCATGTCGATCGACCACAGGCTGCCTTCGCGCCGGGCGGCAATACAGGCGGTGCGCGTGAACACTTTTGCGCCGCGCTGACTGGCGTCGAGCGCATTGAGCAGCACCAGGCGGGCATCATCGACCCAGCAGTCGGAATATTCGAAGCCGCGCTTGAATTCGTCCTTGATCGGCGCGCCTTCCGGCGCGGTCCGCAGGTTCAGAGTTCTTGTTCCGGGCAGCCGCTTGCGGCCGCCAAGGTGGTCGTAGAGAAACAGTCCGAGCCGAACCAGCCAGGCCGGCCTGTCTTCGGGGCTGTGCGGCAGAACGAAGCGCATCGGCCAGATGATGTGCGGCGCCGCCTCCAGCAACACCTCGCGTTCGATCAGCGCTTCGCGCACCAGCCGGAACTCGTAATATTCGAGATAGCGCAGGCCGCCATGCACCAGTTTGCCGGAGCGCGAACTGGTGCCTTGCGCCAGATCGTCCTTCTCGCACAGGATGACCGACAGTCCGCGGCCGGCGGCATCGCGCGCTATGCCGGCGCCGTTGACGCCGCCGCCAATCACGAAGAGATCGACAACATCAGACGTATCGCTCAAGACTTTGCTCCTGTGCGGTGCGCCATACTCTTCCACACGGGCCGCAGCGCCTGGCGCGCCGCGACGAAGGATGGAAACAGCGCATCGTAGGTGTGGGAAAGCGCCTCGTCATAGGCATCGCATTCGCCCAGCAGCGGCGTCACCCATTCGGCGCAACAATCATCCATGGAGCGATAGACGCCGAGCCCGACCGCGGCCATCATCGCGGCACCCGCAGCACCTGCCTCCTGGCGGCTGCTGGTTCTGACCTGCGCGCGGGTCGCTGCGGCGATGATACGGCGCAGCGATGGGCTGCGCGCCGCCCCACCCGACAGGCGGATTTCACCCGGCATCGTGCCCATCGCCTGGTAGCAATCGCGTGCCGCGAAGGCCAATCCCTCTAGAACCGCGCGCGCCAGATCGCCAAAGCCGTGCTTGACCGACAGGCCGATGAAGCCCGCGCGCGCATCGGGATCGACGAACGGGCCGCGTTCACCGGCGAGCGAGATGTAGGGCTGATAGACCAGCAATCCCGGCTCCGATCCTTCGACCCAGGCATCGAGTGCTTTCAACAGCTCGTCGCGCGAAGGTTTTGCGCCGCTGGCTGTCAACACGTCGCGCGCCAGGCCAAGCAGCCAGTCGATGTTGAGGGTCGCCGCCATATTGGATTGCAGTTGCGCATAAGCACCGGGAACAGGCATGGCGATCGTGTAGCCGGATGCATCGTCGTTGAGCACGACATCGTCGGCAGTGCGCGCCAGGCGCGTGTGGATGCCGGTCGAGCCGATGACGGTGCAGCCGACAGTGCCGCTCGGATCATAGAGGCCGGCGCCAAGCGCGGTGCTGACCATGTCGACATAACCCAGCACCACCGGCGTGCCCTCAAGCAGGCCGGTCTCTCCCGCTGCCGACACAGAGAGCGGATGATGGTCGGTCGTGCCTTCGAGCATGGGCGGCAACAGGCGCCGATGCGTCGTCAGATCGAGAATATCGAGCACCTCGTCGGAATAGCTGCGCGAGCGGAAATCGCCGAAGGTGAATGTGCCTTCCGAGGGATCGGTGGCGCGCTCGCCGGTCATCTTGAAATACAGCCAATCCTTGCAGTGAAAAGCAGTGGCGGCCTGCTCGAGGATTTCCGGGCTGTTCTTCTTCAGCCAACCGAGCTGAGCGCCTTGCTGACAGGCGTTGAGCCCGGTGCCGGTGATCTCGAACCGCGTGCGATCGCTGGCATCGGCGCGCATCTCGTCCACCAGATGCCCGGCGCGGGCGTCGAGCCAGAGCCAGGCGCGCCCGACCGGCATGCCGTCGCCATCGATCAGCCAGGTGCCGTCGCCCTGCCCGGTGATCGCCACCGCCGCGGTTCGCCGCGCGAGGTCGGGAACTTTCGTCGCCAGCTCGCGAACGGTCAGCACCATGTCGCGCCAGGTCTGATCCATGTCCTGCTCGGCGCCGCCGCCTTCCAGCGTGACGAAGCTGTTGCTCACCGACGCCATGGCGAGTTGCCGCCCCGAAAGATCGAAAGCGACCGATTTGATCACGGACGTTCCCGCGTCGATCCCGATCAGCAGGTCTTTCATGCGGCAAGTTCCGGATGGTTATGAAGGCAATTCACAAGCAGCAGTCTTTGTTGTCTGGAAGCCGTAGAAGAGGCAGGGAGTGTCCGCAAGGACACCCCCTGTGCAGGTTTTACTCCGACAGCACGAAGGGTGCGGTGTACTTGTCCACATTGTCCTTGGTGATGAGAAGGCAATCGAACAACTGCTTCTCGCTGGTAGCGCCGGTAGCGCCCGACTTGATGAACGAGTCGGCCTGCTGCACAGCCTTCCCCGAGAAGATGGCCACTGGCTGAAGCACAGTGTACTGCAGTTCGCCGGACTTGATGGCCGCAACCGCATCCGGCGAGCCGTCGAAGCCGCCGACCTTGATGCCAGCCAGCTTGCCGGCTTCTTTCAGCGCCGCAACCGCACCGAGCGCCATTTCGTCATTGCCGCTGATCACGGCGATGATGTCGGGATTGGCCTGCAGCATGCTCTGCATCTTGTCGTGGCCCTGGGTACGATCCCAGTTGGCGACCTGCGAAGCAGCCTTTTCGAGATCCGGATACTGGCTCAGCACGGTGGCGTAGCCGTTCGAGCGCGTCGCGGCATTGTTGTCCGACGGGGCGCCGAGCAGTTCGACATACTTGCCCTTTTCACCGACTGCCTGCACCCACTGCTGGGCACCGAGAGCTGCACCCTGCGCATTGTTGGAGACGAGCTGCCCCTTGGCGAGGCCTTCCTGGTTGATCTCGGCATTGACGAGGAAAACCGGGATGTTGGCGGCAATCGCCTTCTTCACCGCGCCGACCGAACCATCGGCATTGGCCGGGTCGAGGATGATCGCTACCGACTTGTTGGTGATGGCGGTGTCGATCAGATTGCTTTCCGTGTTGGTGTCGCCCTTATGGGCAGCGACATTGGCCGTATAGCCGAGCTTCTCGGCCTCGGCCTTGGCGACGTTGCCTTCGGTCAGCCAGTACGGGTTGGCCGGATCGTTGACGATGATCGAGATCAGGCCTGCGGCCGATGCGGCTGCGCTAAACCCAACCACCATTGCGGCAGCAAGCAAACTTCTAAGCACGATTTTCATGTACATTCCTCCAATGATTTACGCGGTGTTGCTCCAGTCACCTGGCACTCTTCCCTTGGGCAGGATTGGCCACTTCGGCCTTCCCCCGTTTCTGAGAAGTCGGTTGGCCGCCCGTCGAAGCTGGGAGCTTGCTACGGCGGCGATACTGAACGGCATTGAGGAGCACGGCGAGCACGATGACGGCGCCGGTGAACACTGTCTGCCAGTAGGATGAGATGCCGATGATCACCAGACCATCGGACAGGAAGCCGATGACGAAGGCGCCAAGCAGGGTGCCGCGGATATTGCCGCGTCCGCCGGTCAGCGCCGCACCGCCGATGACGACGGCGGCGATGGCCGTCAATTCGTAGGTGGTGCCTGCGGTCGGTCCGGCCGAGGTCAATTGCGAGGACAGGATCAGCCCGGCAATGGCGGCGCAAATGCCCGAAAGCACATAGACGGAAATCTGTACCGTCTTGACCGGAACGCCGGAGAGTTCGGCCGCGCGTTCATTGCCGCCCGAGGCGTAGAGCCAGCGCCCGAAGGCGGTGCGGTTCAAGACGATGCTGCCGATCAGCGCGATGACCGCCAGCACCACGACGCCGGTCGGCACGCCGAACAGGCGGTTGAAGCCGAGCGCGTCAAAACCGGTGTTGCCCAGTTCCGGCTTGCCGCCGAGATTGTTGTAGGTCAGGCCGCTGGTCATCAGCAGCGCCAGGCCGCGCGCCATGTACATGACGCCGAGCGTGGCGACGAAGGCCGGAACCTTGAACCGCGCGATCAGCACGCCATTGATCAAACCGACGACAGCACCCAGCATACAGGCGAGCACCGCGACCACCCAGACCGGCGGGTAGAGCACGACGCCCAGCCAGGTCAGCGTCACGCCCTGCATCAGAAAACCGGCGACGACGCCGGCGAGCCCCAGCGTCGAGCCCACTGACAGGTCGATGCCGCCATTGAGGATGACGAGCAGCATGCCGACGGCGAGAACCCCGAAGATGGCGACATGCGAGGCCATAGTCAGGAAATTCGCCACCGAGAGGTAGTAGGGCGAGAGGATCGAGAAGACGACGATGATGACGATCAGCGCAAAAAAGGCCCGGCCCTCGAGCAGCAGCTTGGCCACGTCGAAGCCCTCGCCGCCCGCGCTCGGACTGGACTGTTTGCTGGCCTGGCTGACATCGGTCATGATCGGGGCTCCGAAATTCTATGGTCAGGCGACCACGGCTTCGCCTGAGGCGGCCATGATCTGCTCTTTGGTGGCGTTCGCGCCGAATTCGGCTGAAATCTTGCCGCGCCGCATGACGACGATGCGGTGGGCGATGCTGAGGCACTCATTGACCTCAGAGGTCGAGAAAACGACCGCCAGGCCCTGCGCGACGCGCTCGCTGAGCAAGCGGAAGACCTCGGCCTTGGCGCCGACATCGATGCCGCGGCTCGGCTCGTCGAGAAGGATGACCTTGGGGTTGGTCGTCAGCATCTTGCCGATGACGACCTTCTGCTGATTGCCGCCCGACAGCGATCCGATCATGGCGTTGCCGCCGGCGGTCTTGATGGTCACCTTGCGGATCGAATCGTCGATCAGTGCGCGTTCCCTGGGCCGGGACAGGAACAGGCCTTTGGCGAATGCCTCGATGCTGGCAAGCGACAGATTGCGACCGACGGTCATGGTCTGGACCAGACCATCGCGCTGGCGGTCCTCGGGCACCAGCACAAGGCCTCTGGCGATACGCTGGGCAATGGACAGCCCCGAGACGTCCTCGCCTTCTAGCAGCGCCCGTCCTCCCGCCATCGGCACGCGTCCGGCGACAGATTCCAGCAACTCCGTGCGCCCGGCGCCCATCAGCCCATAGATGCAGACGATCTCGCCCGCTTTGACATCCAGCGACAGATGATCGACGACATAGCCTGAACCCGAAGCGTCGGTGACGCTGACATTCTCGATCGACAGCGCCACCTCGCCGAACGCATGGCCGGTTGGCGGAGAACCGAGGTCGAAATTCTCGCCCACCATGTTGCGGACGATCCATTCGAGGTCGATGTCCTTGGCTTCGGCCGTCGCCGTGATCGCACCGTCGCGCAGCACAACGGCATAGTCTGTGATCTGCAACGCCTCTTCGAGGTGATGCGATATGTAGACGATGGAAACGCCGCGGCTGGTCAGGTCGCGGATCACCTTGAACAGCACCTCCACCTCTGTGGCGCTGAGCGCCGAGGTCGGCTCGTCCATGATCAGGATGCGGGAATCGACCGACAGCGCACGAGCGATCTCGACGATCTGCTGCTGCCCGAGACGCAGATCCTCGACCAACGTCATCGGATCGATGTCTTCTTCGAGATCGGCCATCAGCGCCCGCGCCTGGCGCGACTCCTCGGCGAAGTCGAGGCCGGTTCTGGTGCGCAGTTCGCGACCCATGAAGATGTTGTCGCGGACGCTCAGATTCGGCGCCAGGCTCAGTTCCTGGTGGATGATCGAGATGCCGCGATCGCGCGCGTCCGACGACGAGGAAAAGCTGACGAGATTGCCATCGAGCACGATGTCGCCCGATGTCGGCGTCACCACGCCGGACAGGATCTTCATCAGCGTCGACTTGCCGGCGCCGTTCTCCCCGAACAGGGTCGTGACCTTGCCGCGATGGATGTCGAAATTCACGCCCTTAAGCGCGTGCACGCCGCCATACGACATGACGACATTGCGGGCCGAGAGCACGGCGTCGCCATTGGAGGGCCCTGTGCCGGAAGCCGAATTCATTTGACCTCCAGCCTCACCGGCGTGACCAGCCAGCTCTTCGGATTGACCAGCTTGAAAGCGCCGACCACCGTTATGGTCTTGCCGGTCAAGGCGCTGGTGTCTACTTTCGCCAGCACCTCCGTCTTCATCTCGTTGTTCAACGCCGAGCCGGCGTCCTGATACTCGATCTGGTTGGTGAACTGGCCGAAGGTGATCTTGCCGGTGGCGTCGCGAAGCTCGGTTCCGTTGATCGCCGGCCCGGTCTGCACGCGGACCGTCAACGTGTCCGGCAAACCGTCGACGGCGACTTTGTAGATGCCCGACTTTCCCTCGCCGACGACGCCGGTGAACTTGACCGAGATGACCGGTCCGACACCCGCAGGCACGCCATATTCCTTTTCGGCGGTCGCCCTGTCCTTGGCGATCGCCGTCGCCACCGTCGCGGCGTCGGCGGCGCGCGCCTCGACATCGGCCTGCACCTTGGGGAATTCCGACTTGCCATAGTCGGCGGCAGAAAAGACGGCATTGCGAACGTCGCCGGCGGATCCGATCTTGATCACCTTGGTGTCGAGCGCCATCGCACCGAGCAGAACCAGAACCGCGGCGCCGGCAAGTGCCCTGCGCACACCGGGCGAGACGGGTGCGGTTCCAGCCTTCGCGCTCATGATGCGACCACCCGGCAAGCGGTTTTTCCGTTGTCACGCATTCGTCGATCCTCCGTTCGCGCGGCGCTTCGTGGCACCGGCCGCATCGTCGAGCCGGCTTTGCTCGACCAGCGCGCGGGCCGTGCATTCGTCGGTGATCAGGCCGCTCAGATACCGGCTTTCGAGCACCGACTTGATGGCCCGCACCTTCACCTTGCCGCCGGCGACGGCGACAATCCTGCGGCCCTTCAACTGGTCGCGCGGAAGCGCCAGTATTCTTTCCGACAGCGCGGTTTCGACTGGGCGCCCCTTGTCGTCGAAGAAATGCGCCAGCAATTCACCGACGCCGCCGTCACGCTTGACCTCGTCGATTTCGGACGGCTCGATCATGCCGGTCGCGACCAGCGACGCCTCCCGCTCGGCCGTGCCTATTCCGACGAACATCAGGTCGGATCGGCTGGCGAGAGCGAAGACATCGCTGATGCCACGCTGCCCAAGCAGCACCTCACGGTCCTCGGCGGTGTTCGCGACAAAAGGCACCGGCATGACAAACGCCTGCGCGCCGGTCCGCTCGGCCAGGCGGTGCATGACGTCGTGCGGGTTGGCGGCGAATTTGCGCGTCACGCCGCCGAGCAGCGAAACGAAACGGATGTGGGCAGCAGTGGTGCGCGTCAGATACTCGACGCTGGCGGCAAGCGTGCGGCCATGGCCGACGCCGATCAGCATGTCTTCGCCGCGATCGATTTCGCGCTTGAGGAACTGGGCGCCGGCAATGCCGAGCCCCTTCAACGGCAACTCGTCCTGATCGAGATCGGGAACCACCTCGCAATAATCGAGCCCATAAGCGGCGGTGAGGCGCTGTTCCAGGTCGACGCATTCGGCGACGTCACCGTCGATGAACACCCTGACCAGACCTTCCTGGTTGGCCTTGGTGATGAGCCGGTGCGCCTTGAGGCTGGTCAGGCCAAGCCGCTTGGCCACCTGGGCCTGCGTCAGACCGCCGGCATAGTGAAGCCAGGCCGCGCGCGTGGCGAGGCTGGACTCATGGTCGCGGTTCGCGGCTCCACCGGATTTCAAGCCATCTCCTCCCCAGGATGATATTATTATCTTTGTGTGCAAAAATTTTCATACCTTTGCATCGCTGTCAATCCCTCCGCGGATGGTTGCCTCAGCCGACGGATCGACAGCCAAAGCAGGCCTATTAGGAGGTCAGCATATTAGAGATCATACGGTGGTGTTAAATTAACGTCAATCTGTGTTATCTCGTACCGAAGGGAACGGGGATGCACAGGTCGCAGCAGCCTGAATTTGCAATAAGTATCTGTTTTTGCTTAAATATTTCTGGAGTCTGAAAAATCCCAATCTGGCTGTGAGATGGGACATTTCGCGTACAAGGTGCAACGAGGGCAAACCCATCGGATTGCCTCGGGAAAAGCTATCGCATCGGCGATGGCGCGATCAGTCCAGCCGCATCAGGTTCCTGCCCTCGAGCTCGACAACGGCGGCTTCGACTTCCCGCGCGAGGCGCTCAGGGCTCCACGCCAACGCCCGCCCGGCGATCGCGGCAATCTCTTGCAAATCGCGGCTCGTCAGCGAACCGCCGATCGCCAGCGTGCTGCGGCGCATGACGATATCGGCCAGATGTTCGACGAATTCGTTGCGGGTGATGTAGTCGATTTCCGCCTTGCCGTAGCCGTCGGAGTCCGGCAGGCAGCCCTCATCATTCGACCCCCACTTAGCGATCTGCGCGGCTCTGGTCCCGTAGCGCGACAGCAATTGGTCGAGGCGCCCCTCCCCGGCGCCCGTTGCCTGCTGCGCCTCGGCCAGCCAGTCTGCCCGCGCCGCGGCATTGGCCGGGAAATCCTTCCCGCCGCCGATCGGCATGGATTGCGTCGACACCTTGCGGCTGCGCTGCAGGCGGCCGAGCACGGTATCGGCGACTTCCTCGGCAAAACCGCGGAACGTCGTCCACTTGCCACCGACCAGCGAAATGACCGCAAAGGGCCTGTTGCCGTCCGGCTCGGCAACCGGCGCCGAATGATCGCGGCTGATCAGTCCGGGCGTCGATGCCTCGGACGTCGGCAAGGGTCGGATGCCGCTATAGGCATAGACGATCTGGTCGCGCTCGAACGCCATGCCCGGCAAAAGCGTGCGCACGCTCTCGATCAGATAGTCGACCTCTTCCGGTTCGCAGCGCACCGCGTCCGGATTGTCGGCCTTGATGTCGGTCGAGCCGACCAGCGCCAGGCCGAGATAGTCGTAGACAAGGCAGATGCGGCTGTCATCGGCCTCGAAATAAAGCATGCGCCCGGCCAGGCTTTTGACCAGTTCGTCATGCTTCAGCAGGATATGCGAGCCCTTGGTGCCGCCGATCATTTTCGACGGCGTGCCAAGCAGCGCGTTGACGTCGTCGATCCACGGACCGGCGGCGTTCACCACCAGCTTTGGCCGCACCGAGAATGCATCGCCGTTTTCCGGCCGGAAGGTGAGCACGCCATTGGCTGAAGTCTCGAGTGCTGTGTAGTTGGCGCTGG
Source organism: Mesorhizobium sp. P2_E10 (assembly GCF_056404235.1). NCBI lineage: Bacteria > Pseudomonadati > Pseudomonadota > Alphaproteobacteria > Hyphomicrobiales > Phyllobacteriaceae > Mesorhizobium > Mesorhizobium sp. P2_E10. Next base: position 131,067 of record NZ_JBFUEK010000004.1, on the reverse strand, counting down.
CGGAGGCCGTATTTGCTTGCAGCCCATCGAGGATCAGTTCCAGCACCAGCCGTTCCGGGTGGCTTATCTTGGCGTCGTAATAGGTGCCGGTGGCAACGATCGCCGGATTGAGCGCCGGCATCTCGCCAAGCGCCTGCCGGCGCCCGACCATGCGGTGGCGCGGCATGACCTGATTTCGCGAACCGTAGAAATCATAGATCATCAAGCCGATCTTGATCAGGATGGCGCCGCGGCTGCGCGGCGCGCTGGTCGAGCCGAAAAGCGTTCGCAACGCCGCCAGCATGCCCTTGCCCCTCGAGAAGATCGGGATGACGGTCGGCAGCGGGCTGACATAGTGCGGCGCATTTTGCAGAAGCAGATTGCGTTCGAGCGTCGACTGCGCCACCAGCCCGAACTCGCCGGTTTCGAGATATTTCAGGCCACCATGGATGAGCCGCGACGGCGCGGCACTGGTGCCCGAGCCGAAATCCGCCTTGTCGACGATCAGGCAGCTGACGCCTTGCGCGCACAGGTCGCGAAACAGCCCTGCCCCATTGATGCCGGCGCCAAGGATGACGACATCGACCTCACCCGCCTCGGCCATCGCTGCAAGACGACCGGCGCGACTTTCCGCACCTGCTCCCGCAGTTGGGCTCATGGCGCTTTCGTCTTGACGATGCGCAGCTTCACGCCTGCCCGTTCGAGGCTCTGCGCCTGCGCATCGCCCAGGCCCTCGGTCACCAGCACGGCATCGAAACTGGTCAGATCGTCGAAGACATGCAGCGCGATCCGGTCGAACTTTGCATGGTCGACCAAAAGGATGCGCTTGACCGATGCGGCCATCATCGCCTGCTTGACCCGCACGACATTCGGATCCTGGATGAAAGCAGTGGTTCCGGTGATGGCCGAAGCCGAACAGATCAGCACATTGGCGCGCAGCTGCGCCACGGCGTTCTCGCAGACGATGCCGATATAGGCGTTGTAGGTCCCGTGATACTGGCCGCCGAGACAGATGAAATCGATATCGTCGACATTGATCATCAGCGCCGCCGTCGACACGCTGTTGGTGACGACCGTCAGCGGCTTGACGTCGAGCAGCAGCGTCGCGACCGCGTTTGCCGTCGATGAATCGTCGAGCATCACCACCTGGCCGGCCTCGACATAATCCAGTGCTGCCCGCGCCAGCGCATCCTTCTCGGCCTTGTTGACCGTTACCCGGTAGCGGAAGGCGCTTTCGTAGAGACCGGACGGCTGAACCGTCACCGCGCCATGCAGCTTGCGCAGCACGCCCTGCTGCGCCAGCCGGTCGATGTGCCGGTGGATGGTCATGCGCGACACGCCGAAATGCTCGACCAGATCGTCGATGCGCACCTGGCCGAGCTTGATCACATAGTCGGCGATCTCTTCGCGTCGTTCGTCGGCCTTGATCATGCTTCTCCCCTCGGCCGCGCCAGCCTTTCGATCTCTGGCCAATGCGACTTCATCTGCTCGGCGATGCGGCAGTAGAGCGAAAAACGCTCGTTGAACACAGCATTGGAGGCGGGCACGGGCTGGTATTTCCGCGCCGTTATGCCGACCTGCCTTGCACCCTCTTGTGGCGTCTTGAACAAGCCGACCGCGGCCCCTGCGCAAAGCGCGGCACCCAGGGCTGCGGCCTCATCCGTCGAAGTGACGGTGACCGGGGCATTCAGCGCGTCGGCAAACATCTGCACGAAATCAGGGTTGCGCGAACTGCCGCCGGTCAACCGGATCTCGCTGACAGCAAAGCCGTCGCGCAAGGCTTCGACATGAGTGCGATGGTTGAAGACGATGCCTTCCAGAACCGCCTTCAGCATATCGCCGCGATTGTGCCAGCCATGCAGGCCGACAAAGCTGCCGCTGGCGACGTCGCCATAGGGAGAACCGAACAGATAGGGGTGAAACAGGATTGTCGAAGGTTTTTTCAGCGCCGCATCGATCTCTGCTGCCAGCAGTTCGTGGATGGAGCCACCATCCATCCTGTCCTGCTCCAATCGGCAGAACGTGTCGAGAAACCAGTCGTAGTTGGCGGTCGAGGCCGGTGAGATCGCCATGTTGTTCCAGCGGCCGACGTCCAAGGCGTTGCGGCAGAACCAGCGCCGGTCGACGCGCGGTTCTGACGAAACGACTTCGTTGATGGAATAGGTGCCGGCGACGATGGCGAGCGTGCCCTCCTCATGGCCGCCCATGCCAAGCGCCGAGGCGGTCACGTCGTGCAGGCCGCAAGCGACGGGCGTGCCCATGGACAGGCCGGTCATTTCGGCGGCCTCGGCGGTAACCTGTCCGACGATGTCGGCCGAATGCGCCACTGGTGGCAGCGCGCCGAAAAGGTCGTCCAGGCCGAAGATGCGCATCGCTTCCGGCACGAAGGCTTGCGTGCGGAAATCCGTGAATGAGGTGCTGGCCTCTGTCCGGTCGGTGCCGATCGTGCCGGTCAGGCAAAAGCGCAGCCAGTCCTTGCAGGCCAGCACATGGCCGATGCGCCCATAACGGTCAGGATCGTTCTGCTTGATCCATGCCAGCAGCGCCGAGGGCGCCGAAACATGCGGCGTCTGGCCGCTCAGCGCCAGCGCTTCGTCGAAAACCGAACCTTGAGACCATTTTTCGACGATCTCGCCAGCACGGCTGTCGAGCGAAAGGATGCCGGGGCCCAGCGGCCGGCGGTCCTTGTCGAGCAGATACAGGCCGTCACCATGCGCGGTCGCCGCCACCGCCTTGATGTCGCTGGCCGGCCGGCCACACAGCGCGATGGCCTCGCGGATGGCCTCGGCAGTGGCTTGCCACAGACCAGCCATATCGCGTTCCACCCAGCGCGCATGCGGCATCGATTGCGGCACCCGCCGACGCGCAACGGAAAGCTGCGATCCGACGGCATCGAAGATCACCGCCTTAGTGACGGTGAGGCCGTTGTCAATTCCGAGCAGGCAAGGCACGGTTAGCGCCCTCCCGGCGACATGGATTTTTCGATGCAGCGGCTTCGCATGGATTTGACGACAACCAATGAGCGACGCGGTACAAGAATGGAATCGGCACCCATACCGGCCAAATGAACCATATCGCGATGTTAAATTAACGTCAATTGATGTTCAAAACAGTCTCAACTCCTCAAAGAGGTTGACTAGGCTGAAAGCGAAACGATCAACAACCTACTGATTCAGTTGGATTTATATCGCCGGCAAAATGTCTCACCAGATCCGTTCATTCCAGGAGTTGCCTCGTGTACAAGGGTTCTGACCTGCTCATTGCCGCCCTCGAGAATGAGGGCGTCGATCGCATCTTCGGAATTCCAGGCGAAGAAAACCTCGACGTCGTCGAATCCATTCGCAAATCGTCGATCCAGCTCATCCCGACGCGCCATGAGCAGGCGGCAGCGTTCATGGCGGCGACCTATGGCAGGCTCACCGGCAGACCCGGCGTTTGCATCACCACGCTCGGGCCTGGTGCCCTGAACCTTACCACGGGTGCGGCCTATGCCCTGCTCGGAGCCATGCCGATGGTCATGATCACCGGGCAGAAAGGCATCCGGTCGTCGCGTCAGGCTCGTTTCCAGATTGTCGACATCGTCGCGGCGATGAAGCCGCTGACCAAGCATTCGCGCCAGATCATCTCGCCGAGGACGATCCCGGCCGTGGTTCGGGAAGCCTTCCGCATTGCCGAGGAGGAACGTCCGGGACCTGTGCACCTGGAACTTCCCGAAGACATCGCAGCCGAGGAGTGCGAAGAGGCGGCGCTGATCCCGCCGCACCCGGTCGAGCTTCCGCTGGCCAGCCCACTTGCGCTCGATCGCGCCGCGCAGATGATCATCAAGGCAAAGCGCCCGCTGGCCATGCTGGGGGCTGCCGCATCGCGGCCGCGCTCGACCTCCGACCTTGCCCAGTTCGTGCTGCGGACAGGCATCCCCTATTTCACCACGCAGATGGGCAAGGGCACCGTGCCCGGCGGAACCGAGCTCTACATGGGCACGGCCGCACTTTCCGAGCGCGACTACGTGCATGAGGCGATCGAACAGGCCGACCTCATCATCACGATAGGCCACGACACGATCGAGAAGCCGCCCTTCATCATGGGCGCCAATGGGCCGAAGGTGATCCATGTCGGATATCAGCCGGCCAATGTCGAGCAGGTCTATTTTCCGCAGACGGAGGTGGTCGGCGACATCGGCGCCTCGCTCAGGCTGCTCGCCGACCGCGTCGAAGGCAAGATCCCCAACGCACAAGCCCTGCTGCCGCTGCGCGAGGGCATCTTGAACCGGATTGCCGCACGCGCCACCGAAGACCGCTTCACGCCGCAACGGCTGGTGCATGACGTGCGCGCGGTCATGCCGGCGGACGGCATTCTGGCCCTCGACAACGGCATGTACAAAATCTGGTTCGCGCGAAACTACCGCACACGCGTCGCCAACACGCTGCTGCTGGACAACGCGCTGGCGACCATGGGCGCCGGCCTGCCCTCGGCGATGACGGCCGCCATGCTCTATTCCGGGCGCCGCGTCATGGCCGTCTGTGGCGACGGCGGCTTCATGATGAACAGCCAGGAGCTGGAAACCGCCGTCAGGCTCAAGCTCAACCTGGTCGTCCTGCTCATCGAGGACAACGCTTTTGGCATGATCCGCTGGAAGCAGGCGGTCGACCAGTTTCCCGATTTCGGCATGACATTCGGCAATCCCGACTTCGTCAGATATGCCGAGGCCTATGGCGCCAAGGGAACCAGGGTCAGCGCGGTCAGTGAACTGCGATCCTCTCTGGAGAATGCCTTCGCCGGCGGCGGCGTGCATCTCGTCGTCGTCCCCATCGACTACTCGGAAAACAAGCGGGTGCTCGTCGATGAACTGAACCAGCGGCTGCCGGCAGCGCCGGAGATTTGATGTCTCGACGCGCGAGCTTGGCTTTCTCCTGCCATGCCTCTATGTTGCGATCGCAAATCGCACAATTGGTTTTGAAATGCCTCCCGACATCCCGGCTCGTGAATTGAAAAAATGAAGGAAACCCACCCGGCAGCAGCCGGAACGGTTTCCGAAACTCACGAAGCTATTTTACCAGGGATATCGTAGCCGGTCAGGTTACGGCCTTCAAAAACCAGGGGTTGGAAATTGGGCGATGCAATTGCGGACGTTTTGAACTGGCTTGAAAGCAGGGACGACATCCACAGCCTGAGGGCTGCGGTGTGCGATCTGAACGGCATCATGCGCGGCAAGCGCATCCCGGTCGAACAGGCACGCAAGGCGCTGGAGGGCAAGCTGCGCATGCCTTTTTCGCTGATCGGGCTCGACGTCTGGGGCGAGGACATCGAAGGCAATGCGCTGGTTTTCTCGACCGGCGACGCCGATGGCCTTTGCCAATGGACGGGACGCGGCATCCTGCCTGTCAGTTGGACAGCACACCCGACCGCCCTGGTCCCGCTTTGGCTTGCCGACGAAACCGGCGCGCCGTTTCTGGGCGACCCGCGGCGGGCACTGGCCCGCATCCTCGATCGCTATGCAGCACTTGGCCTGACACCGGTCGCGGCAACGGAACTTGAATTCTATCTGGTCGACCCGCAATCGCAGCGGCCGGTCGGACCGGTGTCACCGGTGACCGGGCGCCGCCTCGATTCCGACGCAGCCCTTTCGATCGACGAGATCGACGACTTCGAAGCCTTCATCCACGACGTCTACGACGCCTGCCGCACGCAAGGCATTCCCGTCGACACCGCGATTGCCGAGAACGGCGTCGGCCAGTTCGAGATCAATCTGAACCATGTCGCCGATGCCTTGCGCGCCGCCGACGATGCGGTGCTGTTCAAGCGCACCGTCAAGGGCATTGCCCGCAAGCACGGCTTTGCCGCCTGCTTCATGGCCAAGCCCTATGGCGACCGTGCCGGTAACGGTTTTCATGTCCATTTCAGCCTGACCGATACTGACGGCCGCAATGTCTTCGACGATGGCAGCGACCAGGGTTCGGAGACAATGCGCCATGCGGTCGGTGGTCTGCTCGCCGCCATGGCCGAGAGCACGCTGGTATTTGCGCCGCACTTCAATTCCTACCGCCGGCTGCGGCCGCGCTCCTATGCACCGACAGCGGTTGCCTGGGGTTATGAGAACCGCATGGTCGCCATCCGCATTCCCGGTGGACCGACGAGCGCACGCCGCATCGAGCATCGCGTGTCGGGAGCCGACGCCAATCCATACCTGGTGCTTGCGGCAATCCTCGGTGCGGCGCTGATCGGCATCGAGAGGCAGCTGTCGCCAGGCGATCCCGCCGGCAATGACGGGCAAGGACTTCCGCCGGCCAAGCTGCCGCCGGATTGGGCCTCGGCAATCGCCAGTTTCGAGAGCGGGCAGCATGTGGCGGAGATCTTCCCGGACATCCTGCGCGACTCCTTCATCGCCTGCAAACGCCAGGAGCTGAACACGTTCGCGCTCAATGTCAGCGACTTCGAGATCGAGACCTATCTCGAAAGCGTCTAGGTCACCTTCGCATCGAATAATCCAATCAACGGCAATCTGCCGCAAACTCAATCCGCTTGCCGGGTTTGTTTTGAAATCTCCTCGCTCATTTAATTCTACAAAATCGGTAGGCTTAATGCACATCGAATGCTTTGCGAGGAGCCCAAAATGTCGAAAAAGCTGGTGGTGGGGGTGTCGGGCAATTTGACCCGTCCGTCGAAAACCAAGGCATTCGTCAGCCACATCGTCGGCGCAGTGGCGCAAAACACCGGCGCGGCTTCGATCGTCTTCGACATCGAGGATCTCGGTCCTTCCTTCCCGCTGGCAAGGCGCCTTGCCGATCTCGATCCATCGGCCCGCAACGTCGTCGAGCAGTTGCTGGGCGCCGATATATTGGTCGTCGGCTCGCCCACCTTCAAAGGCAGCTATACCGGGCTTTTCAAGCATTTCTTCGACCTGCTCGATCCGTCATCGCTCAGGGGAAAGCCGATAATCCTCGCAGCGACCGGTGGCGGCGAGCGTCATTCGCTGATTGTCGAGCACCAGCTACGGCCGCTGTTCGGCTTCTTCGAGGCGCTGACCTTGCCGACCGCGATCTACGCTTCCGACAAGGACTTCGCCAATGGCGTGCTGGTGTCCGAGGCCATCCAGGCCCGCGCCCGGCAAGCAGTCGCCGAGGCAAGCCGGATCATCGGGGTGCCCGCCAGCGTCAGTGTTGCCGCCTGAAACGCGCCACTGACCAACAATCCAGGATCCCCTTCCCGCACAGTCCAGAAGGAAAGCGCAATGACCAGACCCAGCAAGTCCCGACAGATCAAACTTGGCGCCTTCCTGCCTGGTGGCGGGCAGCATATTGCGGCATGGCGCCATCCCGACGCGCCGGCCGACGGCGCAACCAATTTTGAGTTCCACAAGCAGCTTGCGCTGACCGCCGAGCGCGGCCTGTTCGACGCCTATTTCCTGGCCGACAATCTGACGGTTGGCCTCGGCGCCCGCGAAGGCGGCAACGCCAAGATCGCCGGCTTCGAGCCGGTGACGCTGTTTGCGGCTTTGGCGCCGCTGACCACGCATCTGGGCTTCATCGCCACAGCGTCCACCACCTATGAAGAGCCCTATACGCTGGCGCGCAAATTCGCTTCGCTCGATTTGTTGTCCAACGGCCGGGCTGGCTGGAATGTCGTGACTTCGGCCGGCGACGAAACCGCCCAGAACTTCAACCGCGATGTCCAGCCCAACCATGCCGAGCGCTATGCAAGGGCGCATGAGCATGTCGACACGGTCAAGGCGCTGTGGGACAGCTGGGAGGACGACGCCTTCATCCGCGACAAGCAGTCTGGCCGCTTCTACGACAAGGACAAGCTGCACGACGTCGACCACAAGGGCGAGCATTTCAGCGTCAAAGGTCCGCTCAACGTGCCGCGCCCCGTGCAGGGCCACCCGGTGGTGGTGCAGGCCGGGCAGTCCGAGGATGGGCGCGGGCTCGCCGCGCACTCGGCCGAGGTCATCTTCACCGCTCATCAGAAGTTGGAGACGGCGCAGGAATTCTATCGCGACATCAAGGCGCGCGTGGCGGCTGTCGGCCGCGATCCCGACCAGGTGCTGATCATGCCCGGCGTGGCGCCCTTCGTTGGCCGCACAACTGAAGAGGCGCGAGAGAAGTACCAGCAGCTCAACGACCTCATCCTGCCCGAGGACGGCGTCGCTCTGCTCAACGGCCTCGCCGGCCAGACGCTCGACATCAGGGGCTATCCGCTCGACGGCCCGCTGCCGCCGAGCAAGGAAACCGAAGGCATGAAGAGCCGCCAGGCGCTGATCCGCCAGATCGCCGACGAGAACAACTTCACCATCCGCCAGCTCTACCAATGGGTAGCGACGGCGCGCGGCCACTACACCATCGTCGGCAGCGCCACTGAGGTGGCCGACCTGCTCGAGGAATGGTTCACCAGCGACGCCGCCGACGGCTTCAACATCCTGCCGCCCTGGCTTCCGGGCGCACTCGACGACTTCGTCGACCTGGTCATCCCCGAGCTGCAGCGCCGGGGCCTGTTCCGCACGGCTTACGAAGGCAGGACGCTGCGCGAAAACCTTGGCCTCAGGCGGCCGGAAAACCCGTGGACATCAGCCCGCTCGACCGTGCTGGCCGCCGAATAAATCCCCCGACGCGCCAACCAGCTTCCAGGGAAAGGGCAAGACGATGACTTTGCAGCACATTGAGCGGCCGATCACGATCGGCGCACGCCGCAGCGGAACAGGCGTAGACACTGACTTCCTGCGACCCAGCGGCCGGGCGGCCGTCCGTTTCCTGTCGCGCTACGGCGTTCTTCTAGGGTTCCTGGCGCTCTGGCAGGTGGCGAGCAGCGTCGGATGGGTCAATGCGGCGGTGCTGCCGCCTGTCGACATGATCGTTGCCGCCCTGTGGAAAGGGCTCGCCGGCGGCGTCTTGCTCGGCGACATCGCCATCAGCCTGCAGCGCGCCGGCATTGCCTTCGCCGCCGCCGTTGCTGTCGCCATTCCGCTTGGCCTGTTCATGGGCCAGGTGCGCGCCGTCGAAACCGCGCTCGATCCGATCCTGCAACTGTTCCGGCAGACCTCGGCGCTGGCGCTCTACCCGGTGTTCATCCTGCTGCTGGGGCTCGGCGAAACCTCCAAGATCTTCGTCATCTTCTGGGCGACTTTGTTTCCGCTGCTGCTCAACACCACCAGCGGCGTCAAGGAAGTCGATCCAAAGCTGCTCGAAATGGCGCGCGTCTATGGCGCGACGCGTCTCACCGTGTTCCGCCGCGTCGTACTGCCCGGTGCCATTCCCTCGATCTTCGTCGGCTTGAGGCTGAGCGCCACCACGGCACTCTTGCTGCTGATCGCATCCGAGATGATCGGCGCCAACAAGGGCATCGGCTTCCAGGTGATGAACGCGCAATACAATTTCCAGATCCCGCTGATGTTCGCGGCGATCGTCATCCTGGCCGGCCTCGGCCTGATCGCCAACCAGGCGCTGGTTGTCCTGCAGCGGCGGCTCTGCCGCTGGAGCAATCCCGTCAACTGACCAACCCTCTCAATCTAGGCCTGCCCCTGCTCTCATCTTAGGAAAGATCGGACCATGAAAATCACGCGTCGTTCCCTGCTAGCCCGTGCACCGCTTGCCGCCGGCATCATCGCCGCCGGCCTGCCCCGCTTCGCCTTTGCCGAGGCCGCACCTGTCAAATTTCGCTACCTCGCCAGCCGGGGCGGCATCTCCCCGCATGAGCTGGCCTACGAGCTCGGCTATTTCAAAGACCTTGGCATCGAGCTGGAGAATGTCGGCTATGCCGCCGGCGGCCCGGAATCGCTGTTTGCGCTTTCCTCCGGCAGCGTCGACCTTGGTTCGGCCGCCACCGCCGCGGTGATCAACTCGATCTCCGGCGGCAACGACTTCGTCGCCGCCTATCCGAGCAACGGCATCAACAAAGACGTGAAAAGCGTCTTCTATGTGCTCGAAGACAGCCCGATCAAATCGATCGCCGACATCGCCGGCAAGACCATCTCGGTCAACACGCTCGGCGCCCATCTCGACTACACGGTGCGCGAGGCGCTGCACAGCGTCGGCCTGCCGCCAGATGCCGCCAACCTCGTCGTCGTGCCCGGGCCGCAACTCGAACAGACCTTGCGCTCGCGCCAGGTCGATATCGCGGGCCTCGGCTACTGGCAGGCGACCTTCGCCGGCGCGCTGGTCGCCAATGGCGGCGTGCGCGGCGTGTTCAACGACACCGACGTGCTGGGCGAACTCGCCGGCGGCTTCGTCGTGCTGCGGCGCGACTTCATCGCCGCCAACCCGGACGCCGCCCGCAACTTCGTTGAGCAGTCGGCACGCGCCTCCGACTGGTCGCGGCAGAATCCGGACGAAGCGCGCAAGGTGCTGGCCGACATCCTCAACAAGCGCGGCGAAAACGGCGATCTCGCCCGCTACTGGACCGGCTTTGGCTTGCGCGAAGGCGCGCAAGCCACCGACCGCGACATCGATTTCTGGGTCGCCATACTGGAACGTGACGGCCGCCTGGCCAAGGGCAAGCTGAAGGCCGCCGACATTCTGTACCGGCCCGGTGAAACCAAGACCAACTGAGAGCTGAGAAGGACTGGGAGCTGGAAATGACGGGCACCAACCGCGGCGGAGAGGTCTCGATCCGTGACCTCTCCAAATCCTTCACGCTGGGCGGGCGTCAGCTTGCCGTGCTGAGGACGCTCAGCCTCGACGTCCGCTCCGGTGAATGCCTGGTCATCGTCGGCGCCAGCGGCTCGGGCAAGACCACGCTGCTGCGCATTCTCGCCGGGCTGGAGGCCGCCGACAGCGGCGGCGTCGCCATCGACGGCAAGCCGGTCCACGGCGTCGGCGCCGAGCGCGCGGTGATTTTCCAGGAACCGCGCCTGTTGCCCTGGCTGACCGTGCTCGGCAATGTCGCCTTCGGCCTCGAAGTGCGCGGCGTGGCCAAGGCCGACGCCGAGGAAAGGGCCCGCTTCTACATCGCGCTCGTCGGCCTCGCCGAATTCGCCGACGCTTGGCCCAGACAGCTCTCGGGCGGCATGGCACAGCGCGTCGGCATCGCCCGGGCGCTGACCGTGCAGCCGGAAATCCTGCTGCTCGACGAACCGCTCGGCGCGCTCGACGCCATGACCAAGATCGGCATGCAGGAGGAACTGGCCCGCATCTGGAGCGAGGAGAACGTCACCATGGTCATGGTCACCCACGATCTGGAAGAGGCGATCTATCTTGCCGACCGGGTGCTGATCCTGCCCAAGGAGAAAGGCGGCGCGGCCAGGTTGATCGACGTCGACCTGCCCCGCCCGCGCGACCGCAGCGAAAGCCGGTTCGTGCGCTATCGCGAAGAACTGCTGCGCGAATTCGGCCTGCACTGACCGAGCAGACGAGCTAGACGATCGGCTTGCCGGCCACCAACTCCCGCAGCGCGTCGTTGATGCGATCCTGCCAGCCGGGTCCATCCTCCTGGAAATGATCCAGCACGGCCCGGTCGATCCTGATTGAAACGAGCTCCCTGACATTGGGCGCGACCGACGCTTCCCGAACCGGCGCCGCCGGCTTCTTGATCGGCTTGAAGGCGGCTTCGGCGGCCTCCATCGGATTTGTCGGTCGGCGCGGTGGATTTGCCATGGATTGACCCCGGGTGAAGACGACTTTGACGCTGCACGAATGCGCCACGATAACCCATGTGGCGCGAGATTGTCGTTCATTTCACCGGCAAAACCACAGAATTCACCTTCCGTGTGACATCAGCAACGTGCATTGCACCTTGCCGCAGACTCCGCGTTCTGATTCCCTGTGGCATGGCCACGAGCCTGATTCTGGCATCCCGTGCGACCAAGTTTTCGTGCGGGTGCCGGCAACGATTATGTCGACCACCGCTTTCCAGGGAGAAACGGCAATGAACACCGCGACCAGGCCGGAAATCTCCGAGATGAGGCCGAAGATAACGGTTGTCGGCGTCGGCGGCGGTGGCGGCAACGCCATCAACAACATGATTTCAGAGGGCCTGCAGGGCGCGGAATTCATCGTCGCCAACACCGATGCCCAGGCGCTGACCATGTCGAAGGCATCGCGGCTGATCCAGTTGGGAGCTCACATCACGGAGGGCCTGGGGGCCGGGTCCCTGCCCGAGGTCGGCCGCGCCGCAGCCGTGGAATCGATCGACGAGATCATGGACCATCTGGCGGGAACGCATATGTGTTTCGTCACCGCCGGCATGGGCGGCGGAACCGGGACCGGTGCCGCGCCTGTCATCGCGCAGGCGGCGCGGGCAGCGGGAATTCTGACCGTGGCCGTCGTCACCAAGCCGTTTACCTTCGAAGGCAAACGCCGGATGCAATCGGCTGAAGAGGGCATTGAGCGGCTTCGCGAATGCGCCGATACGGTGATTGTCATCCCCAACCAGAATCTGTTCAGGATCGTCGATGCCAAGACGACATTCGCCGACGCTTTCGTCATGGCGGACCGCGTCCTCTATTCGGGCGTCGGCTGCATCACCGACCTCATCGTCAAGGAAGGCCTGATCAATCTCGATTTTGCCGATGTGAAGTCGGTGATGCGCGATATGGGCCGCGCCATGATGGGCACCGGCGAAGCCACGGGCGAAGGCCGCGCCAAGCGGGCCGCCGAGGCGGCGATCGCCAACCCGCTTCTCGATGAAGCCTCGATGATCGGCGCCAAGGGCGTGCTGGTCTCGATCTCGGGCGGCATGGACATGACGCTGTTCGAAGTCGACGAGGCCGCCACCCGCATCCGCGAGGAGGTCGACGCCGACGCCGACATCATCGTCGGCGCCATATTCGACCGGGCGCTGGCCGGCAAATTCAGGGTGTCGGTGGTTGCGACGGGATTGCGGCGCGCGGTTGAGATGCCGCTGCTGGCGGATCAGAAATTCGCATGAACTGAACGACGCCGCTCGACCATGGGCCTCGGCCCGGCATTCGCGGCTGCCGCTAGCGGCTGCGTTCACTATCCCGCCTTCTCGACTTCCTCGAGGTAGTAGATCTTGCTGGGTTGCAGATGGTCGACGCAAAGCTGGGCCAGAACCCAGTTGTCCTTCCGCTTCAGCGCTTCGATCATGAACCCGTGATGCTGGCGCGACACTTCCAGTTTCTCGCGGTCGGCCAGCGAATTGGCCCGAATCGGCAGGCTGAGCCGCATATAGTGGTCGATCGACGACACCAGATAGTCGTTGCCGCAGGCCGAGAAAATAGTCATGTGAAAGCGGTCATTGGCCTCGTGGATGCCACGCAGATAGTGGTTGTCGACATGGGCGTTGTAGACCCGGTTGATCTCCAACAGCTCCGCGATCAACGACTCGCTTGCCGGCAGCGGGATCATCAGCGCGGCCTGGCGCTGCAGCAGTTCGCGCACTTCGTAGATCTGCCGCACCTCGTCCGGCGTCAGCCGCCTTACCATCGCACCCTTGTTGCGCTCGCGGGTAACGACGCCGAGCTTTTCGAGCTGGTAGAGCGCCTGGCGAATGGTGTGGCGCGACACCGGAAACCGGGACAGCAGCACATCCTCGACCAGCCGCGCGCCGGGCTCAAGCTGGCCGAAGATGATGTCTTCTTCCAGCGCGCGCACGACATCGGCTTCCTTGCCGCCATAGTCTGCCACGTTGAGCATCATCACGTCCTCGCGCCGTCTCGGCCGGCCAGTTTAGCCGCAGAGACAGGCATCCGGCAATTAATGATGATACCAGCCGTCCCGATCACGCCGGAGCGTATTCGTTAGCCTCGAAAACATGGTGATGCACGCGGCCGGTGAACATCTTCAGCAGTTCACCGGTGACCTCCCGGCTTTGAAATCTTACGTCGGATTGAAGCGCCCGGTTGCAGGTGTCCATGTCCGGATAGCGAATGGCCAGCGCCATCGCGTAGGCGGGCGCACCTTCGTCGCGCGCCGTGCCGTCGAGAACGCGCACTTCCTCGGCGCCGGGAAACTGCGTCCACAGCGGCACCAGCCTGTCCCTGACGAAGCGCCGGAATTCGCCCTCTTGTCCGGGATGGATTTCACCTTCGAAGAGGGCGTAGCGAATGATCATGGCGAGGCTTTCCTGACTTTGTGCGCTTGAGACGTCTGTGCGGGCGCATCGAGTGATGCGCCCGCCTCGGTGCGTGCTTATTTGCCCCAGATTTTCTTGTACTGGTCGCGGTAGCCATTCTCGGGGTCGAAGGCATTCTTCGGACCGCCGTCGAACTCGACATTGTCGGCCGTCACCACATGCAGCGGCGACAGATAGCCCGACCATTTTTCACCGGCAATGGCGCGGTTCAGTTCGTCGACCAGTTGCCAGCCCTGCAGGTTGAGCGGTTCGGCGACCGTCACCTTCTGGAACTGGCCGGCGCGGATGCGCTGATAGGCCGATTCCGAACCGTCGCCGGCGGCGACATTGATCGGCGCGTCGGTGCCGGCCTTGCCGGCCGCGGCCAGCGAAGGTCCCATGAAGTCGAAATAGAGGTCGTTGATCGCCAGCGAATGCGTCCAGGCATCGCCGTATTTCTGCAGCAGCGAGGTAGTGAGCTGCGGCATGCGCTGCGAGGTCTCGGCGATCGGCGTGTCGACATATTCGAGCACCTTGCCGCCCAGCCGCTCGATCTCCGCCTTCATCTTGTCGGCCTTGGCGATGGCGATGGCGTAGGTCGAATCGGTGAAGATGACGACTCCGGGTTTGCCCTTGGCATCGGCATAGGCCCAGTCGGCGGCAGCCGTGGAGACCTGCATGGCGTCGGTCGAGACGTTGGCGAAGACGCCGCTCTTTTCATCGGGCCCGATCACCGGCCCGGCATGCCAGGAAACCAGCGGGATGCCGGCGGCCTTCGCCTGTTCCAGCGCCGGCGCCTGCTCCACGGCGTCGAAACCGTTGATGACGATGCCATTCGGCTTCAGCGCCATCGCCTGGCCGAAGGCAGCGGTGCGGCCACCGATCGAACCGGCGCCGTCAATCACCTTGACCTCCCAGCCGATCGCCTTGGCCGCTTCCTCGACGCCGGTGGTGACGCCCAGAATGCCGCCGTTCTTGAGGTCGCCGGCGAGCACGACGATCGTCTTGCCCGGCTGCGCCTTCGGACCGGTGGTCGGGCCGTCCCAGGCAGTGACTTTCTGCGCATATTTTTCGACCACCGCCATGGCGTCGGCCATCGCGTCCGCCCGTGCATGGCCGGCGAACAGGACTGGAGCAGCGATTGTGATCGCCATCAAGGCGACGGATGATTTCAGGAATGTTCTGCGTTGCATGTTGGTACCTCTCTTGGTTTCAAAAAAATTGTCTGGTCTTCCGGGACTCGACTTCGGGCGCCAGGTCACTGGCTGATATGCCCAGCCACCGGGCCCAAACCGGCTGGATGCGCGTTGACATAGATGGAATAAAGCGACGTCTGGGCGGTGATGTAGAGGCGGTTGCGCTTCGGACCGCCGAAGCACAGATTGGAGACGATTTCGGGAACCAGGATGCGCCCGATCAGCGTCCCGTCCGGCGCGTAGACGCGAACCGCATCGGCGCTGGAGGCCCAGATGTTGCCATCGCGATCGACGCGGAACCCGTCGAAGAATCCTGCCTCGCATTCGGCGAGCGTGCCGCGCGGCCGCAGCGAACGGCCGTCCGCGGCGACATCATAGGTCTTGATCGCCCGCGGCAGGCCCTGAACATGGCTTGCGCCGGTATCCGACACGTAGAGGATTTTCTCGTCGGGTGAAAAAGCCAGCCCGTTCGGCTGCACCATATCGGTGATGACCGCAGCCACCTCCCCTGTGGCTTCGTCGAACCGGTAGACATAAGACGCGCCGATCTCCGGCCGGGCAATCATGCCTTCATAGTGGCTGTCGATGCCGTAGACCGGGTCGGTGAACCAGATCGTCCCATCGGATTTGACCACCACATCGTTGGGCGAATTGAACCGCTTGCCATCGATGGCATCGACAAGCGGCAGCCAGCGCCCATCATGCTCAAGCCGGGAGATGCGCCGGCCGCGATGCTCGCAGGCGACGACGCGGCCTTCGCCATCGAGCGTGTGGCCGTTCTGGTTGTTGCAAGGGGTTTCGAAGACACTGACCGAGCCGTCGCTTTCGTCGTAGCGCAGCAACCGGTCG
The DNA here is from genome assembly GCF_056404235.1 of Mesorhizobium sp. P2_E10. Classification (NCBI taxonomy): domain Bacteria; kingdom Pseudomonadati; phylum Pseudomonadota; class Alphaproteobacteria; order Hyphomicrobiales; family Phyllobacteriaceae; genus Mesorhizobium; species Mesorhizobium sp. P2_E10. The sequence goes on along the minus strand of NZ_JBFUEK010000004.1, from coordinate 115,042 downwards.
TTGGGGATATCCGACCACAGCAAATGCTTTGCCGAGGGAACATAGACCGGCCCCTCGGCCCAGCGGCTGCCGGTCCACAGCCGTTCGAGCTTGGCATGCCCGATCGTCAGCTTTCGGAAGCGATCGTCCAGAATCTCATAGTCGCTCATTCCATTATTCCCGGGTGGATTCGACTTGTCACTTCGAGGACTGCGCTACGGTCTTGGTCCTGGCCCTGTGCGCGGCGCCGCGCTTGCGCTGGGCGTAACCGGCGATGCCGATGGCGACGAGCAGCGTCACGCCGTTGAACAGCGGCTCGACGAAGAACGAGCCGCCGAACTGCTGGATACCGGAAATGCCCACCGCCAGGATGATGACGCCGATCATCGTGCCCCAGACATTGACGCGTCCGGGCTTAATCGTGGTCGAGCCGAGAAAGGCGCCGACCAGCGCCGGCAGCAGATATTCCAGCCCGACGCTCGCCTGGCCGATGCGCAGCTTGGAGGCAAGCAGCACGCCTGTCAGCGCCGTCAGGAAGCCCGACGAGATGAAGGCGCCGATGACGAAGCGACGCACCGGAATGCCGTTGAGCGCCGCAGCCTTCGGATTGGCACCGATGGCATAGACGTAGCGGCCGATCGGAAGATATTCGAGGATGATCCACAGCGCGACGGCGATGGCCAAAACATAGAGGCCGGTGATCGGCAGCCCGAATACCATCGTGCCGTTGAGCGCGTAGAACCCGTTCGGCAGCACGCCGACAACCTGCCGGCCGCCAGTGTGCCATAGCGCCAGCGCGTAGAGCACTGTCCCCGTGCCGAGCGTGGCGATGAAAGAGTCGATACGGGCGACTTCGACCAGCAGTCCGTTCAGGAAGCCGGTTGCAGCACCGAGAAGCAGCACGATGATCACCGCCAGCGGCCATGGAACGCCGAACATGGTCTGCAGGCTGATGGCTAGGATGTGCCACAGCACGATGCCGTAGCCGACGGTGAGGTCGATGCGACCGGACGCCATCGGGATCATCGCCGCCAGCGACAGCAGCGCGATGATTGCCTTGTCGGAGATGATAGAGCGCAAATTGAGCAGGGTCGGAAAGGTGTTCGGCAGCAGGATCGAAAACAAAAGGATCAGCAGCGCCGTCAGGATCACCAGTCCGTAGACCGGCAGCAGCCGGATGATCTTCTGCCCCAACGGCAAACCCGCCATTTCACCACGGGTCGGTTCGAGTGCGCTGGATTCGATCGATTGCATGGGTTCGCTCCCAGAAAAATCAGGCGGCTTCGGAAGCCGATGCCGCAATGATCACGGCGGATGTGGTCAGGTCGTTGCCGGAGAGTTCGCGCACGATCTGTCCGCGCGAAAACACCAGGGCGCGGTGACAGATATGGGCGATCTCCTCGAAATCGGTCGACACCACGACGACGGCGAGGCCGGCTTCAAGCGCGCGGCCGATCAACCGGTAGATCTCGGCCTTGGCGCCGACATCGACGCCTGCGGTCGGATCTTCGGCGATCAGCAAGGTGCGGCCGGTGTGGAGCCAGCGCCCGACGACCACCTTTTGCTGGTTGCCGCCCGAAAGCGCCTCGATCGGCAGGTTCGGATCGTTGGGGCGCAACCCGACCGAGCCGCCGATAACTTGCGCCAGGGCAGCCTCCTTATGCGGCGCCAGAAAGGAGAACAGGCCGCGCTTGCCGGCGCCCGGATTGAGAAAGCTGTTCTCGCGGATCGACAAGGAGGCCGCGATGGATTCCTCGGTCCGGTCGCGGGCGATGAGGCCGACGCCGGCCAACATCGCCGCGATCGGGCTCGACAGGTCGGGCGCAACACCGTTGATCGTCACCGAGCCGGAAAAGGCCTGGCAGCCGAACAGCGCCCGGCCGACTAGTTCCTGCCCGGCGCCGCGCAAGCCGACCAGGCCGAGCAGTTCACCCTTGCGCACGTCGAACGACACCGGCCCGGCGCCGGTGCAGACCAGGTCACGGACCGCGCACACCGTCTCGCCAGCCTGCGTCTGGGCCTTGCTGAAAACCTGGCTGACCGGACGACCGACGATCATCTCGACCAGTTCGTCGGGCCTGGTGTCGGCGACCTTCTTCTGGCCGACCAGCCTGCCGTCGCGCAGCACGGCGACGCGATCGGCGATGCGGAAAATCTCGTCGAGGCGATGCGAGACATAGATCATGCCGACGCCGCGCTGCTTGAGCGGGCGGATGGCGTCGAACAGACGGTCGACCTCGTCGGCCGGAAGACTGGCGGTCGGTTCATCGAGCACCAGCACATCGGCCTCGGTGGCCAGAGCGCGGGCGATGGCGACCAGTGATTTTTCGGTGCGGGTCAAATCCTGGACGCGCGTCGTCGGATCGAAATCGCAGCCGACCAGCTTCAGCGCCTCGTGCGCCCGCTTTTCGGTGGAACGCCAGTCGATGAGACCGGAGCGCAGCGAAAATCCCTGCGCGAGGCCGACATTCTCGCCGACCGTCATCCATTCGATCAGACCGAGATCCTGGTGAATGAAAGCGACGGACTGGCGCTGGTTCGGCCGCGGCGGGCGATGATGATAGGGCTCGCCGCGAAACAGGATGCTGCCGCCATCGGGACGGTAGATGCCGGCTAGCGTCTTGATCAGCGTCGACTTGCCGGCGCCATTCTCGCCGAGCAGCGCCAGGATCTCGCCCTTGTGCAGATCGAGCGACACGTCGGAGAGCGCGCGGGTGCCGCCAAACACCTTCGTAATCGACTGGAACTCGATCAGTTTTTCTTCAGACACAAAGCGTTCCTCCCAAGATCGCCAAATGATGTTATCGATAACATTTCTGAGCGTCAAGCGACAAAATCAGGGCTCTCCGCTTAGCTGGTCTTGCCGTCGAGCAGGCGCATCATCTCGGCCGAATCCTTCGGTCCGAGGCCGGCGGCGCAAAGCAGGCGGTGGATCTCGACCACCTGCCCGGTCATCGGCATCGGCGTCTTGGTCTTGAGCGCAAAAGCCTGCAGCGAATCCAGGTCCTTCAGCATGTTGTCGATGCGGCCGGTGGCTGAAAAATCACGGGCGGCGAACTTTGCCATGAACTCCTGCATGATGCTGGAATCGGCCCGCCCGCCCTTCAGCGCCGCCGGGATTGCCTTCGGATCGACGCCGCCGGCTTCGGCAAGCTTTACCGCTTCAGCGACGGCCTGGAACAGAACGGCGCAGAACAGCTGGTTGATCAGCTTGGTCGTCTGCCCTGCCCCGCTCGGCCCCATCAGCGTGTAGTTGGCGCAGAGATGCTGCATCACAGTGCGCGCCTGTTCGAAGTCTGCGGCGTCACCGCCCGCCATGACGGTCAACCGGCCGGCCAGCGCGCCGGGAACCCCGCCCGAAAGCGGACAGTCGAGCCATTTCATGCCGGTCTCGGCCGAGAGTTTCTTCGCCATCGAAGCAGTGTCGGCCGGGTCGATCGACGACATGTCGATGAGCAGCTTTGCGGGCGACGCCGCAGCCGCGACACCCGCATCGCCGAACACCACCGAACGCACGATATCGGCATGGTTGAGACTGAGAATGACGAAGTCGTTCGCCCGCGTTGCCTCCGCAACCGACGCAGCGTCAACCGCACCCTTGGCGGTCAGGGCGTTTACTTTGGCCTTGTCCAGATCGAACACCGTCACCGCCTGATTGGACTCAATCAACCGGGTGGCGATCGCCGATCCCATGATGCCGGCGCCGACAACGGCGACTCTTGCAGCTTGCGTCATCTCAACGAGCCTCTTTCCTGATCCTGGCGGGGCCGACCCCAAAGGCGCCCAGGCCCTGCAGCGCCGCATCGGCGATGCTGTCGACGGGCGCGTCGATATCAACGGTGACCACCAGCTTTTCGTCGCCGGGATGTTCCAGCGCCGCGAACTGGCTGTCGAGCAAGGCCGGCGGGAAGAAGTGGTCGCGGCGCGCGGCGAGCCTGGCTTGCAGCAGCGAGCGCGACCCCTCCAGGAATACGAAAAACAGCGGCCCGCCCGCCGCATGGCGAAGCCGATCGCGATAGGACTTCTTCAGCGCCGAGCAAGAGACGACGAGCCCGCGGCCCTCTTCACGCGCCTGGCGCAAGGCTGCGCCGACCAGATCCAGCCAGGGCCAACGATCGTCGTCGGCAAGCGGGATGCCCGCCGACATTTTTTCGACATTGCCACGCGGATGCAGCGTATCGCCTTCGACGAAGGCAAGGCCAAGCCGCGCGGCGATCTCGACGCCAACTTTGGTCTTGCCGCAGCCGCTGACGCCCATCACGACGATGAGCGCGGGTTCAAAGACAGGTCGTGATGCCGCCGTCGACATAGAGCGTGTGTCCATTGACAAAGGATGAGGCCGGTCCGGCCAGAAACACCGCCGCGCCGACCAGTTCGCCGACGTCGCCCCAGCGTCCCGCGGGCGTGCGGTTGGTCAGCCAGGCAGAAAATTCGGGATTGTCGACCAGCGCCTGGTTGAGCGGCGTCTTGAAGTAGCCCGGCGCGATGGAATTGACCTGCAAGCCATGCTTGGCCCAGTCGGCGCACATGCCGCGCGTCAGGTTGCGCACCGCGCCTTTCGTGGCCGTATAGGGCGCGATGTTGGTCCGCGCCAGCTCGCTTTGCACCGAAGCGATGTTGATGATCTTGCCGCGCTTGCGCGGGATCATGTGCCGCGCCACCGCTTGCCCGACGAAGAACACGCTGGAGATGTTGGTGCGCAGCAATTCGTCCCATTTGTCGGCGGGGAAATCCTCGAGCGGCATGCGGAACTGCATGCCGGCATTGTTGATGAGGATGTCGATGGCGCCGATCGTCGTCTCGATCTCGGCAACGCCATTCGCCACCGCCGCGTGATCGGTGACGTCGAAGACGGCGCTATGGGCCTTGTACCCCTTGGCCGCCAGCGCATCCGCGGCTGCTTTGATTTTTTCGGCGCTGCGCCCGTTGAGCACGATTTCGGCGCCGTGCTGCGCCAACCCCTCCGCCAAGGCCAGGCCGATCCCCTGCCCCGAACCGGTGACCAGCGCCCGCATGCCGGTCAAATCGAACAACGAACTGCTCAAGTGCTCCTCCCGAGGAATGTCCCTGGAAGCGGGATACGATTTCCGCCGCGCCGCCGCCAGTGCCTATTGACATGAATGTTATCGATAACATAGTCAATGGAAAAATGCAGTTGCGCGGGAGACGATGCCGTGACCGACATATTGATGACCGGCCCCTATCCGGACTGGGACATGGCAGACCTCGAAGCGAAATATCGCGTCCACAAGCTTTGGCAGGCCGACGACAAGGACGCGTTGATATCAAGCCATGCCGACGCCATCCGTGCCATCGCGACGCGCGGCGAACTTGGCGCCAGTGCCGCGCTGATGGCCAAACTGCCGAAGCTCGAAATCGTCTCCTGCTACGGCATGGGCACCGACGCCATCGACCTTGCCTATGCGAGGGAAAACAGCATCCGCGTCACCAACACACCTGACGTGCTGACCGAGGATGTCGCCGATATCGGCATCGGGCTGCTGCTCGCCGTGGCGCGCCAGATTCCCCAGGCCGACGCCTATGCGCGCGATGGCAGTTGGCGCAAGGCCAACATGCCGCTGGTCACGCGCGTTTATGGAAAGAGGCTCGGCATTGTCGGCATGGGCCGCATCGGCAAGGCGGTGGCCCGGCGCGCTTCTGCCTTCGACTGCGAGATCGCCTATTTCGGCACCCGTGAACATGACGACCTGCCTTACGACTTTGTCGGCGACCTGGTTGAGTTGGCACGCCGGAGCGAGTTTCTGATGGTGACGCTGGCCGGCGGCGAAGGCACCAGGAACATCGTCAATGCAGAGGTTTTGGCAGCGCTCGGGCCGGACGGCATCCTCATCAACATCGCGCGCGGCAGCACCGTCGACGAGACGGCGCTGCTCGCTGCGCTAGAATCCGGTGCGATCAAGGGCGCCGGGCTCGACGTGTTCTGGAACGAGCCGACGATCGACGAGCGCTTCGCGAAGCTTTCCAACGTCGTGCTGCAACCGCACCACGGCAGCGGCACGGTGGAGACCCGCAAGGCCATGGGTCAGCTCGTTCGCGACAACCTCGAGGCCCATTTCAGTGGACGGACCTTGCTGACGCCGGTCGTCTGAGAGAGGATCACCTTATGAAGTCGATCGTCATCCACGCGGCAAAAGATTTGAGGATCGAGGAGACCGATACGGGCGTCCTCGGCGACGGACGAGTGGAGATAGCAGTCGAAGCCGGCGGCATCTGCGGCTCGGACCTGCACTATTACAATCATGGCGGCTTCGGCACGATCCGCCTGCGCGAGCCGATGATCCTCGGCCACGAGGTTGCCGGCACGGTGAAGGCCATCGGCGGCGGCGTTTCTGCGCTTGCCATCGGCGATCGCGTCGCCATCTCGCCCAGCCGCCCCTGCAATGCCTGCCGCTACTGCTTGCAAGGCATGCAGAACCAGTGCCTGAACATGCGCTTCTACGGCAGCGCCATGCCGATGCCGCACATCCAGGGCGCGTTCCGCCAGCGCCTGGTCGCCGAGGCGTGGCAGTGCCACGGAATAGCCGACCACGTCTCCATCAACGAAGCCGCCTTCGCCGAGCCTTTTGCGGTGACGCTGCATGCCATGAACCGCGCCGGCTCGCTGCTCGGCAAGCGGGTTCTGGTCACCGGCTGCGGGCCGATCGGCGCGCTTTGCATCCTCGCCGCCAGATCCCACGGCGCGCGCGAAATCGTCGCCACCGATGTCATGGACGGCGTGCTGGCAAAAGCCCTGGAAATCGGCGCCGACCGGACGATCAATGTCGCGACCAACGGCGAAAAACTCGCCGCCTACAATGTCGACAAGGGCAGTTTCGACGTGATGTTCGAGGCTTCCGGCAACGAACGCGCTGTGCGGTCCGGCCTCGATGTTCTGAAGCCGCGCGGCGTGCTGATGCAGCTCGGCCTCGGCGGCGACGTGTCGATCCCGCAGAACCTGATCGTCGCCAAGGAAATCGAGATGCGCGGCAGCTTCCGCTTCCACGACGAGTTCGCGCTCGCCGTCGACCTGATCAACCGCCGTCGGGTGGATGTCAAACCGCTGCTATCCGGCATCTATCCGCTCGACGAGGCGGTTGCGGCTTTCGAGATCGCCGGTGACCGCAACAAGTCGATGAAGGTCCAGATCGCCTTCTGAACCGGCACGGCAACGTTAGAGCAATTCCAGGAAAAGTGTGAACGGTTTTCCGTCCGGAATTGCGCAAAAATAAAGAGATAGAGCGGTTCGCCGTTTCTGTGAAACGGTGAAACGCTCTAGGTGCTTTCCCGCTCGACGACGCGATAGCTGGTCAGGACGATTTCCTGGCCGTGCCGTTTCTCGTCGCCACGGATCACTTGGATCAATCTTCGTGCAGCCTGTTGCCCGATGCCGTAGCAGTCGACATTCACGGTGGTGATGCCGGGGTGGCAAAAGGCGGCGACCTCATAGTCACCAAAACCGGCAATGGCGATGTCCTGCGGCACCTGCATGCCCCGGCGCTTGCATTCCATCAGCGCGCCGAAGGCCGAGAGGTCCGAGACGCAAAGCACGGCTTGCGTGTCCGGCCAGCGCTCCAGCATGCTGACGACGGCCTGGCCGCCTTGCTCGATGGAGATCGGCGGCACACCGAAGGAAACGAGCCGGCCGGTCGGCAGGCCGAGTTCCTCGATGGCCCTGACGAAACCTTCGCGCCGCTGGCTGCCGCGCGTGTCGCGCGAGGTCGTGCCGCCGATGTAGCCGAATTTTCGGTAGCCCTTTTTGGCAAGCGTCTTGACCAGCAGACCCATCGCCTCTTCGTTGGAGAACCCAACCACCTGATCGATCGGCTTGGCCGGCAGCTCCCAGGTTTCGACCACGGGAATGCCGGCGCTTTTCAAAAGGCGGCGAGCGCGGTCGGTATGCGCGCCGCCGGTCAGGATGATGCCTTCCGGCCGCCGTCGCAGCATCGCCTCGATCAGCTGTTCTTCCTTCTCAGCCGTGTAATCGGTGTAGCCGAGCAAAAGCTGAAGCCCGGTGCTCTCTAGCTCGTCAGTAATGCCGCGTGCGGTGTCGGCGAAGTTGGAATTGTTGATCGAGGGAACGATCGCCGCGACGAACCCTGTCTTGCGCGAGGACAGGCTGCCGGCCGATTGGTCGAGCACGTAGCCGAGGTCGTTGACCGCGGCCATGATCTTTTCGCGCGTCGCCTTGGAGACGCGGCTGCCTTCCTTCAAGGCGCGCGACACCGTCATGGTCGATACACCAGCGCGCAGCGCCACGTCGACCATTGTCGGCGTGTGGCTTTCGCCCGGCCTCGATGTGGCAGCCTTGGCCATCATTCCGCTCCCCCTGATGGCGCTGGTCTGCTCCAGGCAAACGCCAGACTATCGAGCACAAGGTCCCTCTGGCGTTCAGCCTCGTTCATGCACCCCACCTCGTGGAATCGGGTCAGGCTGGATATGTTATCGATATCACGAAAGGCTGGCAACAGCCCGTGCCAGGTCACGATTAAGCCGCAGATATCAACCACCGAGGCCGTCGCGGATAGCGAAGAAATAGCAATCGGTTCCGACCTGGCCGCTCTGAGCGCGGCGTCTCAGTTGTTCATCCTGCCGGGGCTTCCTATTCCTTGCCGGCAAGCCAGCGGACGATGTTTCCCATCAGCTTGCCGTAGAGCGGCCAGCCGAGAAAATCCTGCGACAGCCAATGCGGGCCGATATCGGTTGCCCAGGCGACGGTGCGGCCACGGCCATGGCTGCGAACGGCAAGCAGCGGCCAGTCCGCGCCGCGATGATGGCAGGTCGCAAGCAGCCGGGACGAACCGTCGCGCCTGAAATCCAGCTTGTTCATGCCGAGGATCGGCGGCAAGGGCCCCTCCACGCCGGCAAATATCGGATGCGACGATTGCAGGATGGACGCCTGCAGGCCTTGCGGCACCTCCATGCCGTCGCAAAACGGCAGGCAGCGGATCGGCAGAACATCTTCGACCGGCGTGTCGTGGAACCGCGCCGTCCCGAACATGCCCTGAAAGCCCATATAGCCGCCGGCCAGCATCAGCCCGCCGCCGCCTTCGACATAGGCTTTGAGCACGTCGAGGCGGTTGACGCCGACACGCCCGGCGCGGGCCTCGGGCGTGACCAACAAGGTCAGTGCGCCGACATCGGAGATGACCACCGCTTGATACTCAGCGAGCGCATCGAGGTCATAGGGAAACTCGGCCGCGCAGCGATCGCCACCGATCTGCGTGACAGCGATGCCCTCGGTGGCCAGCGCGGCATTGAAGGCCGTCGCGCCATTCACCCAAGTCGCGCTTGTCAACACGTCGCCGCCGGCAGCGACCGAAGTTGTCGCCGCGAAGATCTCACCTGCCAGCAAGAGTTTCATCGTCGCCCTCGCGCTGTTCGACTGAAAGACAAGGTTGGAAGACGGCGCCGGCTGGACCCAGCGCCGCCGTAGTTTCAAGTGCCCGGGATCAGAACTTGAACTCGGCCAGATTGTCGGGAGTGACGATCTTGGCCGGGCCGAGGATCAATTCACCGCTGGCGCCGACCGTGTATTCGCCGAGCCTGCCTGCCGTGAACTTCTCACCTTCCTTGCCGGTGATCTTGCACTGCGCAAGCGCCTGGGCCGTCTGATAGGTAAGATAGCCAAGATCGGTGACATTCCACCAGATGTCCTGAGCGGCGCCGTCCTTGATGTATTTCGAGATCAGAGTGGCCGGCGCGAGGCCGGTCAGCTTGACCTTACCGATCATGCCCGCCTCCTCGAGTGCGCGCGCGGCCGCCGGGAGGCCAATGCCTGCCGGAACGATGATCACCTTGAGATCGGGAAACGCCTGCACCAGCGCCAGCGCCTGCTGCTGGTTGACCTGCTCGCTCTCTTCGCCATAGGCGACCTGCACCAGCTTCATCTTGGCGAACTTCGGCTCGGCCGTCATCTTCGCCTTCATGAAGTCGATCCAGGCGTTCTGGTTGGTTGCCGTCGGCGTCGACGACAGGATCGCGAACTCGCCCTCGCCGCCGCTGAGGGCGAATGCACTTTCCAGCATCATTTCGGCGAGACTGTCGCCCTTCACCTGGTTCACGAATACCGCGCGGGCATCGGCCGCCACGTCGGAGTCATACGAGATCACCCTGACGCCCTGCTGAACGGCGCGCTTCAGCGCAGGCGCAACGGCATTGGCGTCGTTGCCGGCAATTGCGATGACCCCGACCTTCTGCGACACGAGGCTGTTGATGAATTCGATCTGCGCCTCCGCCGTCGCCTGCGACGGGGCGACCTGGGTTGCAGTGCCGCCAATTTCCTTCGCCGCCTCTTCGGCGCCTCCAAAAGCCACCTTGAAGTAGGGATCTGTGTCGAGTTTGGGCAGGAAGCCGACCGTTACCGGTTCCTTGGCGCACTCCTGGCTGAAGGCCAGCGACGCCGGCGCGAGCAGAACCGCGGATGCGAGCAGGGCTAATCTAAACGCTTTCATTGTGACTCCTCCGTTTGAAATTCGGGCTTGAATGAAGGGCCCCGAGATCACCCCTTGGTCTCGCGCAAGACGCGCGATCTTGTGAGCCTCTCCTGTGCGGAGCGCCAGTAATTGCCGACCAGCAGTGAGCCGATCAGAAGCAGGCCGATGAGCATGCCCTGCGCGTCGCCGCCGATCTGGTTGAGCGCCAGCACGTTGCGGATGACGGCGATCAGGAGCAGCGCCAGCATGACGCCGGTCAGGCGGCCCTTGCCGCCAAAGACGCTGACGCCGCCGAGCAGCACGATGGTGATGACGTCGAGCTCCATGCCGAGTGCGTTGTTGGCGCGGGCATTGGACAGACGCGCGGTATAGACGACGCCGGCGATGGCCGCGACGACGCCCGAGACAATGAACAGTTTCAGCACCATGCGGCGCGTGTTGATGCCGGAATAGCGCGCCACTTCGGGGTTGCCGCCGAGCGCATAGATGCGCTTGCCGGTCGGCGTCTTTTGCAGGACGACAGCGAAGACCGGGGCCAGCACCAGGACGGGCACGATGGTCCACGGTATTTCGGTACCCGGCAGATTGTTGATGCCGAAATCGACGACGGCGGGCGGCAGGATGTTGACCGAACCGGTACCGAGCAGGATGTAGCCAATGCCACGATAGAGCGCCATTGTGCCGAGCGTCACCACCAGCGACTGCAGTCCCAGGCCCGAGACCAGATAGCCATTGAAAGCGCCGAGCAGGCCGCCGGCGATGAGCGTCAGCGGGATTGCCATCAGCGTCGGCACGCCGGCCTGGACGAGCAGGCCGAAGACCACGGAGGTCAGAGCCAGCACCGAGGCGATCGACAGGTCGATCTCGCGGGTGATGATGAGCAGCGTCATCGGCAGGATCAGCAACGCCTTTTCCGAGGCGCTGGCGGCCAGTTGCGAAAGATTGAAACCGGAGCCGAAATTCGGCACGAAGATCGCCGCGTAGAGGAAGATGGCCAGGCAAGAGGTCGCCAGCAGCAGATCCCAGAAGTCGATCGAACGCAGGAACTTCTTCATCTCGCCCTCGCCTGTCTTGCCTGCTCGGCGCGCCGCACGATGAAGGTGTCGATGCCGATGGCGACCAGGATCACCAGGCCGTAAACGCCTTGCAGCCACAGCGGGTCGACGCGCACCAGCGTCAGCCCGTTCTTGATGACCAAAAGGGTGAGCGCGCCGAGGATAATGCCGAGCAGCGTGCCCGAGCCGCCGCGGATGGCGACCCCGCCGACCACGGCCGAAGCGATCACGGTGAGCTCGAAGCCGAGCGCGACGCGGGCATCTATGGTGGCGTAGCGCGATGCCCACAGCGCCCCGCACAGGCCGCCAAGCAGACCGGCCATGCCGAAGGCCAGCAGGATGCGCCGGTCGACGGGAATGCCGATGAGACGCGCTCCATCCGGGTTGGAACCGGTGGCGAACAGCTCGCGTCCCGTGGCCGTGCGATAGAGCAGCACATAGCCGGCGCACAGGATGACAACAGCGATGACGACGATCAGCGGCACGCCGGCGATCTTCAGCCCGGTCATGTCGAGCCAGGTTTGAGTGACTTCGTCGGCGCTGATCTGGTCGCCCGCCGCCCAGATCGAGTTGAAGCCGCGAAAGATCGACATCGAGGCCAGCGTGACGACGATGGCCGGGATATTTCCCCTCGTCACGACCAAGCCGTTGAGCAGCCCGGCAAAACCGCCGACAGCGCAGGCGGTGATCAGGCCGATGGCGATGTCCAAACCCGGATAGGCCTGAACCATGCTGGCCGCCATATAGGCGGAAAGGCCTATCACCGCGGCAATTGACAGGTCGATGTTTCGGGTAATCAGCACCAGCATCTGCGCCAATGCCGCAACGATCAGCAAGGCGGCATCCATCGACACGGCAGTGAGGTTGGCCGCGCTCACCATGCGCGGGTTGATGATGGTGACTGGAATGGCGACCGCCAGCATCGCCGCGAGCAGGCCGCACTCCCGCCGCTTCAGGAAGTCGAACGGTCCCTTTGTCTTCTCCTCGAGGGCCGCACGCTCTGTCTGCGCTGCCTGGCCGGCGCGTTCGTCGGTCTTGGTCGCCGCTTCCAGAACCTTTTCCTGGGTGGCTTGGCCGCGCGCGAACTCGGCCGTCTGATGGCCTTCGCGCAGCACGACGATGCGGTCGCACATGCCGATCAGCTCGGGCATTTCCGAGGAGATCAGGATGATCGCCATGCCTTGCGCGGCAAGGTCGGCGATCATCGCGTGCACCTCCGCCTTGGTGCCGACGTCGATGCCTTGCGTCGGCTCGTCGAGGATGAGGACGCGTGGCTCGGTGCGCAGCCATTTGGCCAGAACCACCTTCTGCTGGTTGCCGCCGGACAATTCCTTGACCGGCTGCCCGTAGCCGGAAAAGCGCAGCTTCATGCGCTTCAGCCAGTCCGCAACCAGATCGATGGCGCGATCGGCGCCGTAGAAGCCGGCTGTAGCTGCCTTGTCGAGGACGGGCAGCACCGCATTGTCGAGGATCGAAAAATCCATCACCAGGCTCTGGCCCATGCGGTCTTCCGAGACATAGGCGATGCGCGCATCCATGGCGTCGCGCGCCGAAGTAAAGCGCACGGCTTGGCCGTCGATCAGAATTTCGCCGGCATCCGGCTGGTCGATGCCGAACAGCACGCGTGCGATCTCGGTTCGCCCGCTGCCGACGAGACCACCAAGCCCAAGCACCTCACCGGCGTGAAGCTTGAGGTCGATGTCGGAAAAGCCGCCGGCGCGCGAAAGCCCCCTCGCCTCCAGCACCAGCGCACCGCTCGCGTGGCGCCGTTCGGGATAGAGATCGGTCACTTCGCGGCCGACCATCATGCTGATGGCAGCAGTGCGGCCAAGCTCTGCCTTCGGCTTGACGCCGATGAGGCGCCCGTCGCGCAGCACGGCGATGCGGTCGGCGATGCGAAAAATCTCGTCCATGCGATGGCCGACGAACATCATCGACACGCCGTGCAGCCTGAGATCGGCGACGACGGTGAACAGCCGCTCGACCTCGCGCTGCGACAGGGCCGCCGTGGGTTCGTCCATGATCAGCACGCGCGCGTCGAGTGACAAAGCGCGGGCGATCTCGACCAGTTGCTGTTCGGAAGTGCGCAGCGTTCCCAACCGTGTTTCGGCCGGCACGTCGAGGCCGACCGTCGCCAGCACCTTGCGCGCGCCGGCAAGCATGGCGGCGTTGTCGATGCCACCAAAACGGTCGCGCGGCATGTGGCCGAGATAGATGTTTTCTGCCACCGAGAGGTCCGGGAACAGGCCGGGATGCTGATGCATGACCGCAATCCCGGCAGCCTGGGCGTCGTGCGGCGAATGGAAAACGGCGGGCGTGCCGTCGACTTCGACATGGCCGTCGGTAGGGGAATGCACACCGGCCAGCAGCTTCACGCAGGTGCTCTTGCCGGCACCGTTCTCGCCAAGCAGCGCCAACACCTCGCCGGAGCGCAATTCGAAGGACGCGTCCTTGAGGGCAATCGTGCCGCCGAAGGCCTTTGTCGCCTGAACCAGGGCGACGGGGACAGGCACGTCCCTCTTCACCGCAGCATGGGCTTCGCCATATGCGCCTGAGTGCAGCACCTTCCCTCCCTGGGCGATTATTTTTTCAATTTGCTATATTAAATAGGTTCAGGCTGCAACAGGAAAATTGACTTCCATGGCTCAGAGAGGCACTGTCGCGTCGCGCACGGGCGCGGCCGGAGTGCCCTGATCGCAGCAGCTTCACAACTGCAGGCGGCCAGAGTGGCTCCGCGAGAAGTGAAGGGAGGCGCCGGTTTTGTCTGGAAAAGGCAGTAATTCCGTCAAGGTTCGGCATTACAATGAGCGTTTCGTGCTCGATGCCATCCGGCGGCTGAAGGAGGCTTCCAAATCCGACCTGGCGCGCGCCGCAAATCTGACGCCGGCCGCGGTCGCCACCATTGTCGACGGCCTGGAGTCTTCGGGATTCGTAAAGCAAGTGGGAAAAAGGTTCGGGCAACGCGGATCTCCGTCCACTCTCTACAGGCTTACGCCGGAGCGCATCTACAGCGTCGGCATCAAGATCGGCCGGCGTGCGCTGGAGGCCGTGCTTGTCGACTTTGCCGGCGAGGTCCGCGCCCGCGAGTCGCACGAATACCGGTTTCCAGATCCCGATCTGGTGCTCAGGGCCGGAAATATGTCGCTGGCCAATTTCGACAAGGTGGTCGCCGGGCTTGGCGATGCCAGCATCGTCGGCGTCGGCATCGCTTCACCTTATTTCCTCGGCGGCTGGAGCGAAGAGCTCGGCTTTCCCGATGACCTTGGCAGCCGCTGGGATGCAATCGACCTGACGACATTCTTCACGGCCAAGCCGAAAACCCCGGTTTTCGTGGAAAACGACGCAACCTCGGCGGCGCTCGCCGAACTCATCCAGGGAGCCGGCGCGCGATTTCGCGACTTCATGCATATTTCGATCGACACGTTCGTCGGCGGCGGGCTGGTGCAAGGCGGCAAGGTCCATACCGGACCGCACGGCAACAGCGCCGCACTCGGCCCATTGCCGGTCTCGCCTTCGAACCTCGATTCGGTGGCGGCCAAACCGGCGCGCTACCAGAGCCTGCTGCATCGTGCCTCGATCTATGTGCTGGTCAATCATCTCAAGTCGCGCGGCGTCGAGATCAATCGCGTGCGGGAACTGGATCCGCTGCCGCCGGGCGCGCGCGAGCCTTTGTTCGAATGGATCGACGATTGCGCCAACGCGCTGGTCGAGGCGATCATCGCCATCACCTCCGTCATCGACATCGAGGCGATCGTTCTCGACAGCATCCTGCCGCGGCCGATCCATCTCGAGCTGCTGGCAAGGGTGCAGACCCAGTTCAACCGGATCAGCGCCATCGGCATCGTGGCGCCCGAAATCGTGTCGGGACAATTCGGCCCCGAGGCCTCGCCGATCGGTGCCGCCATGCTGCCATTCTCGGCGCTGCTGGCCCCTGACAGCGGCGTGCTGATGATCGGCAAGGACAGAACGAAACTGCTCAGCAGCCTTTCAACGCTGGCGAGCCAAGCCTGAATGCTCTCAAGCTGCTCGCTGACACCGCAGCCGCCACCGGCACCCTGAACACTCACAGCAGCAGTTCCTTTCAGGCACAGTGCGAGGCCGTCATTGGCTCTTGAACGGTCAAGCCGGACACGCGTAACATCGCGCCGAATTAACCGCTCACATTGAGTCTGCTTCATTAGTCCGGGCTAAACCCCGGGCGGGTCTGGATATTTCCTTGAATACGGATGCGGCCAGCGGCGCGCCGAAGCGCGGCAAATCGTTTGCCCATGTGGCGGAGGCGTCATGGGGCAAGGGCCTCAGCACCTTGCTGCGTATTGCCCGCATGACGCTTCGCCATCCCTGGCAAGTTGCCATCACCATCGTCTCGACCTTCATCGCCGCGACGCTGCAGCTTTTCATTCCGCGCCTGCTGGGGCGCGCCATCGATCAGGCGCAAGGCGTGATCGCTACCGGTGCCGGCGTGGCGGCCGAGCACGCGCTGTGGAACACGGCGCTCACGCTGCTCGTCGTCAGCATCCTGCGCGGCCTCTTCACCATGGCGCAGAACTACTATGGCGAGGCCGTCGGCCATCGCACCGGCTATGAGCTGCGCCTGGCTTTCTATGAGAAGATCCAGCGCCTGAGCTTCTCCTTCCATGACAAGGTCCATACCGGCGATCTCATCACGCTTGGGCTGCTCGATCTCGACGGCGTGCGCATGTTCTTTTCCACCGGCATATTGCGCGTAGTCCTGCTCGGTGTGCTGATCGGCGTCGGCTCGTACCTCTTGATCAGCACCGACCTTGAGCTCGGGTTGCTCAGCCTGAGTTTCGTGCCGTTCGTCGCCTGGCGCTCCTCGGTCACTCAACTGGCCTTGCGCAGCACCTGGCTGACGCTGCAGGAGCGCCTGTCGGTGCTGAGCCGGGTGATGGACGAGAATCTCGGCGGCATCCGCGTCGTGCGGGCCTTTGCGGCGCAGAAACACGAGCTGGAAAAATTCGACCGCGCCAAGCGGTCGGCGCTGGAGCTTGCCGATCAGCGTGTCGACATTCGCGTCTCCAACACCAGCGCCATGAATTTCTCGTTCCTCGCCGCCATGGGCCTGGTGCTGTGGTTCGGCGGCCAGAAGGTGATTGCAGGTGAGATCAGCGTTGGCACGCTGGCCCAGTTCCTCACTTTCATGACCATCCTGCAGATGCCGGTGCGCCAGCTCGGCCTGATGGTCAATTCGTTTGCGCGCGCCTCGACCTGCGGCACCCGGCTGTTCGAACTGCTCGACGCCGAGCTCGACATCAAGGACGCACCTGACGCCAGGGACCTCGTCATCACTGACGGCGTGCTGCGCTTCGACAATGTCGGCTTCCGCTACGCGGGCGCGGGCGAGCGGCAGACACTGTCCGGCATTTCCTTCGAGGCCAGGTCCGGCGAGACCATCGGCATTGTCGGCCCGCCGGGCAGCGGCAAGTCGACCATCGCCCATCTGATCCCGCGCTTCTACGATGTGACGTCGGGCTCGATCACCATCGACGGCCAGGACATCCGTGCGGTGACGCTGCAATCGCTGCGCAAGGCCGTCGGCGTCGTGCAGCAGGACGCGTTCCTGTTCACCACCTCGATCGAAAACAACATCGCCTATGGCAATCCCTGGGCGCGCGAAACCCGCATCGGGCAGGCAGCCGAGTTTGCCCAGTTGCACAACTACATCATCGGGCTTCCCGCCGGCTACACCACGGTCGTCGGCGAACGCGGCGCGTCGCTTTCCGGTGGCCAGCGCCAGCGTCTGACCATCGCGCGCAGTCTGATGCTGCGGCCATCGGTGCTGGTCTTCGACGATTCCACCGCGGCCATCGACGCCGGCACTGAGCAGCGTATCCGGACGGCGATGAAGCGCTTCGCCAAGGACCGCGTCACTCTCATCATCTCGCACCGGCTGAGTTCGCTGATGCATGCCGACCAGATCCTGTTCGTTGAAAACGGCCAAGTTGTCGAGCGCGGCACGCATGACGAACTGCTGGCGCTCGGTGGACGCTATCGCGCGCTTTACGACCTGCAGCTGCGGCCGGAAGACGACCGGCCGCAGCTGGGAGCCGCATGATGTCGACACAGAACGACGACGAGAAGGACGATACCAGTGGACGGCCGACAAAGGCTGTCGTCGGCTCGCATCGCGACGAGGAAGAGGTTTTCGGCAAAGCCTACGATCCGCGCATTATCAGGCGCATCTGGAGCTTCGTGAAACCGTATCAGGGCCGGATTTTCATCTCGGTCGCCGCTGTGCTGGTGTTCACGCTGACGCAGCTGGCGATCCCGCTGATCATCCGCTACGCCATCGACCACGGCATGACAGAGGGCAGGTTCGACCGGTCGGTGATGAACTCTGCGATCGGCGCTTTCGCGGCCGTCATCCTGGTCAACTATGCCGCCTCCTATGTGCAGGAAAGCGTCGTCGGCAAGGTCGCCGAAAATGTGCTGTCCGACCTGCGCCGCGCCATGTTCAGTCACCTGCAGCTTGTCTCGTTGAGCTTCATGGACAAGACCGAAGTGGGACGGCTGATGTCGCGCCTGCAAGGTGACGTCAATTCGATGCAGGAATTCCTCGAGACATCGGTGATGTCGGTGGGCGACATCGTGCTGTTGTTCGGCATCGTCAGCGTCCTGCTCTGGCTGGATTTCCGGCTCGGCCTGCTGACGCTGTCGACCATGCCGGTGCTGTTCATCGTGCGCCTGTTCTGGCTGCCGCGCGCCAAGGTCGCCTTCATGGCCGCGCACGAAACCAACTCCATTGCCAACGGCGCGCTGGCCGAAGGCATCCATGGCGTGCGCACCGTGCAGAGCCTCGAACGCCAGCACGTCAATTTCGACCTCTACGACGAAAAGGTGCTGGCCAATCTCAATGCCCATCTGCGGTCGGCCAGATACGCGCAAGTGATGGTGCCGATAGTCGACACGCTGACCGGCGTCGCCATGGCGACGGTCATCGTTGTCGGCGGTTCTATGGTGCTTTCGCAAAACCTCGACATCGGCGTCATGGTGGCGTTCCTGTTCTACATCCAGCGCTTCTTCGACCCGATCCGCTCGCTCACCATGCAGTACAGCGTCATGCAGCGCGCCATGGCTTCTGGCCAGCGCATCTCCGAAGTGCTCGACGTGCCGATAGATGTCAGCGACAAGGACGATGCCTTCGCGCTGTCGCGCGACATGGACGGCTCGGTCGAGTTCAGGAACGTAACCTTCGGCTACCGGCAGAACCTGCCGGTGCTGAAGAACATCTCCTTCCGCGTCAATCCGGGCGAGACTGTCGCGCTGGTCGGTCCGACCGGGTCGGGCAAGTCCAGTTCCATGGCGCTAGTGCACCGCTTCTACGATGTCTGGTCGGGTCAGGTCCTGGTCGGCGGCCATGATGTGCGTGACCTCACCCAGGATTCGCTCGGCGATCAGGTGGCCATGGTCCTGCAGGAGCCGTTCCTGTTCTCGGGCTCGGTGCTGGAAAACATTCGCTACCACAAGACCGGCGCCAGCCGCGAAGAGGTGGTCCGTGCCGCACAGGCTGTCGGCGCGCACGACTTCATCGAGCAACTGCCCGACAGCTACGACACCGAACTCGAGCAGCGCGGCGGCAATCTCTCGCTCGGCCAGCGCCAGCTGATCAGCTTCGCACGCGCACTGGTCGCCGACGCCAAGATTCTTGTGCTCGACGAAGCCACAGCCAGCATCGATTCCTACACCGAGATGCTGATCCAGAAGGCGCTGGTCACGCTGCTGGAAGGCCGCACCGGGCTCGTCATCGCCCACCGCCTGGCCACCATCCGCGGCGCCGACCGCATCATCGTCCTGCAGAATGGCGAGATCGTCGAAAGCGGAAGCCACGAGCAATTGATGGCAGGAAAAGGCCTCTACGCCCGCCTCTACAACATGAACTACGCCTCGTTCGACGACATCTCAGACAGCGAGATGGAGCTGGACGCCGCGGTCGGCAAAGCGACGTGATTGGATCCGGTCGTCGACGGTCACCTCGTCATGCGTTCGCCATCGAAGGCTTCCGTTCCCCGTTGGTCCGGTGCCTGGCTGGCGAGAAACGCTTGGCTGTGCTGGGGAAGATTATTTTCCCTGAACTCGCTTGAAGACTTTCAGCAGCACGAGCTTCAGCCGCTTGAATTGATAGCGGCGGCGCAATTTGGCCAGGACCGCTCGATTGGCGGCGTCGATCGCGGGCAACGTGTCGGGCGCGGTCGCCTGCGGCAGTGCGAGCAGCGCATCGGCGTGGCGGTCGGCGAAGCGCTGCGGGTCATAGGTGGCGAACGGCGTCGGCGGGTCGCTGAGCACGGTCGGGTTGCTGTTGATCTCGAACACCAGCAGCTTGCCATCCACCAGCGCATAGTCGACGCGACCATACTGTATGCGAGCCTTTTCGAAGACCTGCATCACCTGGTCGGCGTGCGGATTGGCGGCAATATAAGCCCTGATCTCGTCGATATGTGCCGGCAGCAACCCCTCGGCCGAATTCTTGACGAACCACGATTTCGACATGGCGCAATGCTGGGCGTAGATCGTAGTGCCGACGCGAAAGGCGGCGAATTTCCTGAAATAGCCGTCCGGCCCAGCCGTGCCGACCATCTCCACCACCATCGGCCGCACCAGCCTGCTGCGGTCCAGCTTGGCGAGTGCGGTGTCCAGCGCCGGTCGGTCGTGCAGCAGCGGCGGCTCCTCGTAGAGCGCCCCCACCTCGTCGCGGATGAAGACGGGATAGCGTATCGTGTCGCTCAGCTGCTGCGGCCTGAAGACGCGAAAAGCGTTGCTGCCATCGTCGTGCAGCATGCGTAGCAGATCGAAGCGCTGCAAGCTGACGCCCGGGTGGTTCAGCTGCGTCAGGCTCGTTTCCCGTGCCAGCTCCGCACTGAGGCTGGCCGCCCGCTCTATCTCGTCGGCGGTCAGCCGGTCCATGTCCGACCAGATCACCACACCCGCGTCAACGCCGCGCAGCAGCCCGGCATCCTCATAGCGCACCAGCCGGAATGACGCTTGCAGGTCAGTCCGGTGATAGAGAAGCACGACCGCATGGGTATAGGCGTGCTTTCTATGCGTCACATAGAATATCATTCGGATCCACTTTTTCGTCTACAATCGCAAACGGGGGTTGTGGTGACTAGCAAAAAGCGGCGGTGCCCCCTATAGCGCGTCTTGAGTCGAGACAGCCGAGAGATGAACTTCGAGAGCACTGCGCTTCCCGTCCGCCAGCTGGGCACGAACGATTTGCCGCTGCTGATGGAGCTTGAGGCTGCCGCCTGGGCCGCTCCGTTGCAGGCCAGCGAAGCGACCATCCGCCGGCGGCTGGCGCTCGGGCACACCATGCTCGGGGCGATCGACGGCGATGTGCTTGCTGGCACGCTCTGCTTCACCGAAACGAGCCAGGACCCGCTGGTGCGCGCTGATTTCCCGGCGAATTTCGACGTCTTTGCGTCGCTGCCGCGCAGCGAGCCGGTGTACGCCCTCTATGCCTACAATCTCTGCGTCCGCCCAAGCCACCGCGGCGGCAACACGGCGATCCGGCTGCTGAAGGAAATGGAGCGCCACGGCCGCCGCCTTGGTGCGCGCTGGCTGATCGGCGATGGCCGCTGCTCGGCCTATGCCGGCTCATCGGGCGACGACGACAAGGTCAAGGCCGACCCGCGGTTCCGCGCCACCATCGATCGCTGGAACGAGACCGGCATACGGCCGCCGCTGGAAGAGATCATCCGCGATCCGCTGCTGCGTCTGCACTACCGCGTCCTCGAATGCGAGTTTCTCTACGTCATGCCGGATTTCTTCCCGCACGATGCCGCATCAGGCGGTTTCCGGGTTATTTCAGCCAAAGATCTCAAGAAATGACATGCGAGCCGCCCGCGCCATGACGGTTCCTTTCTTCGATCCCTTCGCGCTCGGCGACGATCCGTTTCGGCATTTTGCCCGCATGCGCGCGGCCGGCGGCATCGCGCGCGGCATGGCGCCCTATCCCGAAATTGCCGGCGCGTATTATGTCTTCAGCCATGAACTGGTGTCGGGCGTGCTGAAGCATCCCGCTCTGCTGCAGGCGCCGCCCGGCACGTACGAGGAGGTCCGCCGCAAGCTTGTCGACCAGGCGCCGATGGCGCTGCTCACCCGGTCTTTGCTGCTCGCCGATCCGCCGCACCATGGTGGACTGCGCCGGCCGGTTGCCGGCTACCTCTCCCGGCCGGCGGTCGAGACGTTGTCGCGGGGCCTGCGCGCGCTCAGCCGCGACCTGGTCGACCAGGCGCTGGATGACGGCAGCATTGACACCGTCGCCGGCCTCGCAGTGCCGGTGTCCTTCTGGCTGCTGCAAGAAATTCTTGGGCTCGAGATCGAGGACCCATGGGCGCTGAAATCACTGACCCGTCGCATGGCCAGCGCCTTCGACCTGCGAAAGGAGCAGCCGGCAGCAGCCAGCGCCGAGGCCTGTGGCGAATGCCAGGCCTTTGTCGAGGAGCGGCTGGCGCGGCAAGCCTTCCGACCGGATGGAATGGTCGCCGGCATGGTGCGGGAAGTGACGGAAGGCCGCTGGTCGCGCGAGGACATGGTGGCCAACGTCGTCTTCCTGCTGTTTGCCGGACAGGAAACCGTCGTCGACGCGCTCGGTAACGCCATAGTGGCGCTGGACCGTTTCCCCGAGCAGCGCGCCCTGCTCGACCGCCGCGCCGTCGACTGGAACACCGCCGCCGCCGAACTGCTGCGTTATGGCGCCTCCATCCACTACGCGGCCACCCGCATCGCGGCGGAAGACATCGACCTCGGCGAAATAAGGATAAAGGCCGGCGAGGGTGTGGTACCGGTGCTCGGCAGCGGCAACCGCGACGATGCCGTCTTCGCGGACGGTGATCGGCTGGACCTCACCCGCCCGGCAGCCTTGTCGATGACCTTCGGCACTGGCCTGCATGTCTGCCTCGGCCAGCATGTCGCCCGCATCGAGATCGCGGCGATGATCGAGGCGCTATTCACCCGCGCCCCCGGCTGGCGGCTCGATGCCGCCAGCGCCAGGCGCCGCCCGTCGCTGACGTTTTACGGCATGAGCGCCGTGCCGCTGATTCTCAATCGCGCTGGCGAAACTGACGCGTCTGCTCGAGGATCGCCGGATCGAGCGACCTGACGATCTCCGCGATCTTCGCCCGCAGGGCGTTCGCGGCGTCAACATCGTCACCTCGGGTGGTCCGGCGGGTCGCGACGGTTTCACCACGACCGCCATATGCAGCGGCAGGGGCTGGGCGGCAGCACGATCAGGTCTCCAGACGATTCCAGTTTCATTCCGCCGCCGTGACACAACACTGAGCTATATCCGTCATTTTGCCGGGAGCGGCAAATCCTGTCGCGCAATGGCGAGGTCGAGGAGACCGGCCTTGGCGCCGGCGTGCTCGATCACCCGGCCAAGGGCATCGTCTGGCTGGCCAACCGGCTGCACCAATACGGCATGCAGATCGCTGCCGGACAGGTGGTGCTGTCAGGCTCGTTCGTGCGCCCGGTCGAAGCGCGCCACGGCGACAGAATCGTTACCGATTTCGGCCCGTATGGAACGATCAGCCTCGCCTTTGCCTGACCAGCGAGCCCGGTGCACCACGGACTGGTTGAGGCACTTCATCCATGCTCGAAATTATCGGATGATCAGCTCACGCCGAGCGCCTTCGCACCAAGCATGAGAGGAGATACTGGGATGAGTTTTAGTGACTCCACCATCTTCTCCGTCGCGGCCTTGTACTTCTTGAAATGGGCGGATTCCAGATGTGAGCGGTAGGCATCCACGTCGCGATAGATCTCAAAAACTCGCACGTGGGAGGGATCTTCTTTTTCAGCCACTGCGTACAACACAAGGACTCCCGGCTCTTCCCTGACAGCTGTTGCAATCTGCTCCTCGACTGCAGCTTTATAGCCCTCGAACTGGGCGGGATCGATTTCGAGCTCCGCCATTTGCACATACAGATCTCGCATTCCCCGCGTTTCGCCCTGACGGGACGGGGGTGGAGCGCCTCGTGTGCCCTTCATCATTCCATTCCTTCCTTGTCTGGCGGCGCTGCATGGCACCGGCGGCTTGTGCAATGAATGGACTTAACCGCAAAACCATTCGATGAATGCTCGAAGTTTTTGCGGCTGATTGCGTGTGGGATAGTACAGCTTGAACTGGACAGGACTCGGCTCGAATCTTGTCAAAAGCTCAACCAGTTCACCTGCTTCGATGGCGGGTATCTCCGTCGCTCTGTAGAGTTGCGCGATACCCAGGCCCGAGCGAACGGCAAAGTCGAAATGGTGATTGTCGTCGAAAACCAGTCGCGGTGGTGGATCGAGACGAAAAACCTGATCGTTGACGTTGAAGGTCAACGGCTCCAATCGCTGGCTCCCCGGAAACCTGTATCGGATAACCTGGTGGCTTCCCAGATCATTAGGATGCTGAGGGGTGCCGGAAGCGTCGAGGTACGAGCGCGAGGCAAGCACTGAGCGGCGAAGAGGCGGACCGATGGACCGAGCGATCATATCCATCTCCAGCGTATCTTGAAAACGGATGCCCGCGTCGAAGCCGCCAGCTACGATATCGGACAATCGATCGTCGGTTGCGAGCTCAATTGTGATGTCCGGATAGTGCCGGACGAAGGCGGCCAGTCGCGGCAAGATACAGACCTGAGCCGCCAGCCGCGACAAGTTGATCCGCAAATTTCCTGCCGGCCGCTTGCCAACCGTCCGAACCCGGTCGAGTGCGTCCGCGATGTCACTGAACGCGCGGTCCGTGTTTTCAAGCAGGAGGCGACCCGCCTCAGTCAGCCGGACACTACGGCTTGTGCGCTCGAAAAGCCGGACTCCGACAAGGGATTCGATCTGCCGAATCTTCTGCGACACTGCAGACGGCGTTATCCCCAACGGGCCGGCGGCGGCGGTGAAGCCATTGGTCGTGGCGACCATGCGAAAGGCCGGCAGCAGCGAGAAAAGATCGGAGTCCATCGTTAAATCCCACTTCAAGGCTCTTGAAGCATGCCCCAACTCGACTTCACGATCAAGCGGGAGCATCTAGCGGTCATCTTTCAAACTTGGAGTTGAGGATATGACCGAAGATTTGGCCCTTAAGGCACGGCCGGACAGCCTGGCAAACGCGATCGATGTTGCGATCGAGGACGCGCTGGCGGAAGGCCGCATCGCTGGTAGCGTCGTGCTCGTCGCCCAAGATGGCAAGATCGTTTACGAGCGGGCAGCGGGCCTTGCTGACCGTGAGACAGGCAGACAGATGCAGGTCGAGACGCCCTTCCGTTTCGCTTCTGTGACGAAAGCCTTCACAACCATGGCCGCGTTGAAATTGATGGAGGCCGGACATTTATCGCCCGAAGACAGGGTGACGAAGTATCTGCCGGGGTTTACGCCTCGTCTCGCAAATGGCTCGATCGCCGACATCAGAATAGGTCAGTTGATGGCGCATACAGCCGGATTGAACTACCGCAACCAGCAGCCTGCCGATGGACCCTATGCCCGCGCCGGGGTGTCGGATGGTCTTGATGAGAGCCGGGGCTCACTCGAAGCAAATCTCGCCCGTATCGCCAGCGTGCCGTTGGATCGCATTCCCGGCGAGGGCTGGCGCTATTCCATTGCGACGGACGTTCTGGGCGGCGTGATTGAGGCCGTTACCGGCACGACCCTTGACGGCGCGATCAGCGCCCTGGTCACCGAGCCGCTACAATTGGGTGCGGCGTTTCATTGGCCGCAAGAGGACATTGCCGTTCCCTACCACGATGGCTCACCGGCGCCCGTGCGGATGACCATCGGTGTCGAGGTGCCGCAGCGCTACATTGAGGGCCCCGGCGTTCGCTTCGATCCGGAGCGCATTCGGGATGCGACCGCCTGGCCGTCGGGCGGCGCGGGCATGGCTGGCCGCGCGCGCGATGTGCTGACCCTGCTTGAAGCCTACCGCACCGGCGCCTTCCTCAGCGAGGATCTGCGAGAAGCGGCGAGGACGCCCAGAGTCGGCGTGGAGGCTCAGGCGATGGGCCCGGGCTGGGGTTTTTCCTGGCTAGGCGCTGCCCTTATCGACCCCGCGTCCACCGGTAGCAACTGGAGCGAAGGATCGGTTTCCTGGGGCGGAACATATGGCAATTTGTGGGGTATCGATTTCGCAAGGAGGAGAAGCGTCATCTCGATGACGAACACCGCCTATGAGGGAATGTCGGGCAGGTTCGCGCAGAGCATCGCGGCGGCGACCTCGATGCCGCTCTTGTAACTCTGCCTCAGAGCGTGATCGGACAGACGGCAAAGCTACGGCCTCAAGCCTCCACGCGTTTCGGCAACTCGGAGACGAGGGCATCGATTGCCAGTCGTGACCGCAGCGGCAAATATTGAGTGGCCGGCCAGACAGCGTAGCACTCCATCGATGCGCTTGGACGATTGGCCCACAATGCAACGAGAGAGCCGGCGAGCAACTCATCGCGGATGAGCCAGTGGGGAACCCAGGCCAGACCCATACCGTCGACGGCGGCGTTAGCGATGGCCTCGAGGTCATCGAACCGAAGCCGCGACGTGACCGAGACTTCGATGAGTTTGCCGCTAGCGTCTGGGAGTTGCCAGGCTTGTCCGTGATCGGCGCGCCAATAGAGCAACGTGTCATGGGCCGCCAGATCCGCAATTTCATCGGGAGCACCCTTGGCGGCCAGATATCCGGGAGCGGCACAGAGGACCTTGCGTTGGCTGGTGATCCGCCGTGCTTGCAATCCAGCGCCGCTGCCCAAGACACCATTGCGAACCGCGAGGTCCACCCCATCGGCGATCAGATCGACCTGCCTGTCGCTAAAGCTCAGATCGAGTTCGAGCTGAGGGTGCTCGCGGGCGAAAGCGAGAAGAACAGGCGCTACGCAGTAGCGGCCAAACAGCACTGGCATGGAAACGCGCAGCCTTCCCACGACGTCGCGTCTTCCCGATTCGAGAAGGGACTCGCCAGCCCGCAGTTCCTCCATCGCACGCAAGCACCGCTCGTAATATTGCTGGCCGTCCTCTGTCAGATTTTGCGTGCGGGTCGTCCGGTGAAAAAGGCGAACACCGAGCCGTTCTTCCAGCCGTGCGATGGACTTTCCCACAGCAGAGCGAGTGAGGGCAAGCCGTTCGGCAGCCTTGGCAAACCCACCGGCTTCAACCACCTCAACGAATACCGGCACGCCGTCAAATCGATTGCGCATCTAGCGACTGCTCCCAGGAAGGGTATGAACATTGTAGAATGGCGGGAACCAAAAACGGGAAGAATTGTCGCCACCGCCAACGCTCATTCTACGCTAAGAACAAAAACACGCCAACGATTTTGGACGGTCGCGGTCATGCACCGCATTGTTGCGGCCGGCAACAGCGATCTGGAGCTGGCAGCCTAGATGGGTCGGCGCGTTGCCCAGACCGTGCGCCGACTTCAGCCCGCTTGATCCGCATTTTCCCCAACCCAGGAGCCTCACCATGAAACTGCTTTGCCTCGACGTCCCCCAGCCCGGCGCCACCATGGAACGGTATCAACCGCATATGGCGGATGAAGTCCGCCACACCTGGCAGGCCTACAAGAGCGGTATCGTGCGCGACATCTATTTCCGCCAGGACCGTCCGGGCGTGGCCATCATCGCCGAATGCGACACGATCGAAGCCGCCAAGGAGGCTCTGCGCGATTTCCCGCTGGCCAAGGCCGGGCTCATTGACTGGGATGTTATCCCGCTTGGCCCTTTCCTCAATTGGGAAGCACTGTTCGCATTCGGAAACGCCTGAGATTTCGCGAAATCACGGAGCGCTTCGCGCCCGCCGCGTTCGGCGGGCGCAGCAGGTTTCGTCACGCGCTTCAACAGCGCCTGGATCGACAAGGAATACGGACAATGAATGTGCTGGGCTATTCCGCACCATCGGCCACCGGGGCTCTTGAGCCTTTCGCCTTCGAGCGGCGCGCCGCGCGGCCCGACGATGTCGTGATCGACATCCTCTATTGCGGGGTCTGCCATACGGACCTGCATATGGCCCGCAATCACTTTGGCTTCACGGCCTATCCCATTGTTCCCGGCCACGAGATCATCGGAAGGGTTCGACAGGTCGGCGAGAAAGTCAGGCGCTTCAAGGCGGGTGACATGGTCGGCGTCGGCTGCATGGTCGACTCATGCCAGCACTGCCAGCCCTGCCTCAAGGGATGGGAGCAGGATTGCGCCGAAGGCGCGACCTTTACCTATGCCAGCACCGACAGGCACGATGGCAGCCCGACCTATGGCGGCTATTCCGACATGGTCGTGGTGACGGAGAAGTTTGTTCTCGCTCTGCCCGATGGACTGGATCCGGCCGGGGCCGCGCCGCTCCTATGCGCCGGCATTACCATCTGGTCGCCGCTCCACCGCTGGAATGTCCGTGAGGGTAGCAAGGTCGCCGTGATCGGTCTTGGCGGCCTCGGCCACATGGCGCTGAAGCTCGCCAAGGCGCTCGGCGCCGACGTCACGCTGTTCACCCGGTCAACCGGCAAGGATGAGGACGCCTTCCGGCTCGGAGCCGATCATGTGGTGCTGTCGAGCGATCCGGCCCAGATGGCGGCTGTCGCCGCACGCTTCGACGTGATCATCGACACGGTGCCCTACGATCACGACGTCAACCCGTACATGCCGACGCTTGCGCTGGAAGGCGTGCTTGTCCTGATTGGCTATATGGGGCCGCTTGGCACGCCGGTAAACGCCGGCGGCGTTGTGCGCGGCCGTAGGGCGATCTCGGGATCGTTCATCGGCGGCATCGCCGAGACCCAGCAGATGCTCGATTTCTGCGGTCAGCACGGCATCGTCTCGGATGTCGAGATCATTCCGATCCAACACATCAATGAAGCCTATGAGCGCATGTTGAAGAGCGACGTGAAGTATCGCTTCGTCATCGACATTGCCTCACTCAAATCATGAGAACCAGAACAATGCCAGACAACATCAAGCCCATTCTTTGCGTCGTCACCAGCCACCCGGTCCGCGGCGACAGCGGCGAGCCGACAGGCTTTGCCATGGTCGAGCTCACGCATCCGCTTGCGGTGTTCCGCGAGGCCGGCATCCCGGCCGAGATCGCCTCGATCCGCGGCGGACACCCGCCGATCGACTTCTTCGACCTCAAGGATCCGGTCAACGACCGCTTCTGGCACGACCGGGAATTCCGTGACGCGCTCGCCCACTCGCTGATCCTCGGCGAGCTCGATCCGTCACGCTATTCGGCGGTTTTCTTCGCCGGCGGCCATGGCACGATGTGGGACTTTGCCGACAACGCGGTCGTGCAGAAGATCATCCGCGAGATCTGGGAGGCCGGCGGCATCGTCTCGGCGGTCTGCCATGGCCCGGCAGCGCTGGTGAACGCGACGCTCTCGGACGGCAGCTATCTGGTTGCCGGCAAGAAGGTCGCCGCCTTTACCGACGAGGAGGAAGCCGAGGTCAAGTACACGAAGGTCGTGCCTTATCTGCTCGCGACCACTCTCAAGGAGCGGGGTGCGCTGCACCAGCCGGCGCCGAACTGGGCGGAGAAAATTGTGGTCGACGGTCGCCTGATCACCGGCCAGAACCCGGCATCCGCGCACGGCGTCGGCCAGGCAGTCGTCGATCAGCTGACCGCAACGTCCTGAGTGACAATACCGGGCCATTGATCCTGGGCGCGGCGAATAGCTGTCGATCAGAGGCACCGGAGTGCTGCAGGAGTAAGGAGCAGAAATGAAGATCATTGCGATCGAAGAGCATGTGCTTCCCGAGGAGGTGCAACATGCGTGGAACACCATTGCCGGCGCCGATGACGGAACACTCGGGATGAATCCCGGGATCCTCGGCAATCGCCTCGCTGATCTTGGCGAGCAGCGCCTGGCGCTGATGGACGAAACAGGTGTCGACGTGCAGGTCCTCTCCCTGACGACGCCAGGCCTCAACAACCTTGGGAAACATGCCGTCGATCTGGCCCGCCGGGTCAACGATCTCCTGGCGGAAACCGTGGCCTCGAAGCCATCCCGCTTCCAGGCATTGGCGGTGCTGCCATCCGCTAGCCCTGACGCAGCCGCGCGGGAACTCGAGCGCTGTGTCCTCGAGCTCGGCTGCAAGGGCGCCATTCTCTACGGCCGCGTCGGCGAGAAAAATCTGGACCATGCGATCTTCGAACCGACATTCTCCCGCGCTTCGGAGCTGGGCGTCCCGATCCTGATTCATCCCCAGATTCAGCAGACGAGCGTTCGCGACGCCTACTATGCGGGGTTCGGCGCACCGATCGATCTTGCCCTGTCGACCTTTGGTCTTGGATGGCACTACGAGGCGGGCATCCAGTTCGTCCGCGTCGTCCTTGCCGGGGTGTTCGACCGCCATCCCAACCTTCAGATGATCCTTGGCCACTGGGGCGAAATGGTAATCTTCTATCTCGAGCGGCTCGCAATGCTCGATCGGGTGTCGGGGTTGCCGCGGCCCTTTGTCGATTATGTCCGCAACAATCTCTATCTGACCGCCAGCGGCATGTTCAGTCCGGCCTATCTGCAGCAGGCCATCACCGCCGTCGGCCCCGACCGCATCCTGTTTTCGACGGACTATCCCTACCAGTATCGCCCGGGAGGCGACGCGAGGAGATTCGTGGAAGACCTGACGCTCGGCAGCGCCGACAAGGCCAAGTTCGCGCATGAAAACTGGGAGCATTTGACCAGGAGGGCCGGCGCGGGACTCGACGTCCGCTGATAGGCCTAAATCATGGTCGGCGCACCTCCTCATTCATTAGAAGGACCCACGACATTGAAGCTCACACAAAACACAATTCTCATCACCGGCGGCGCAACCGGCATCGGTTTTGCGCTCGCACACCGCCTTTCCGAAAAAGGCAATCGGGTCATCATCTGCGGCCGGAATGAAGCCGCTCTTCTGAGAGCGAAAGCAGAAGCGCCGGCGCTGGTCACACGCATCTGCGATGTCGCCGATACCGAAAGCCGCAGATGGATGGTCGATTGGCTGAAGGCGAACCATCCGACCCTCAACGTTGTCGTCAACAACGCCGGCGTTCAGCATCGGCGCGACTTCAACAATGATCCGGAGATCGCCACTCTCGATCAGGAAGTGGCGATCAACTTCACAGCGCCGATCCATCTGATCGCCGAGCTGCTGCCCACTCTCAGGCAGCAGGAGCACGCCCATATCATCAACGTCAGCTCGGGGCTGGCCTTCTCGCCAATGGCGGATGTTCCCGTCTATTGCGCCACCAAGGCCGCGATTCACTCCTTCACGCTCAGCCTGCGCCATCAGTTGAAATCGACAGGTATCCGTGTGGTGGAGATGGCCCCACCGATTGTCGATACCGGTCTTGGTGGCAACACGCGCAGTGGAGGGACAGCCAACCGTCTGATGGTCAGTCCGGAAGAATTCGCCACGGAAGCGCTTGCGCAGCTCGAAGCGGGCAAGGACGAGGTGCTTGTCGGTATCTCCGCCCAAACGCGCCAGCTGGGTGAAACCTTGTTCGAGCGGATGAACAGCCGCTCCTGAGCCAGTGCGATAGACAAGCGCCTTTGTTCGCCAGCTGCCCCGCCGGAAACACCTGCTTGCATGAAAACGAGGAAGTAGATCATTGCAGACGATCCTGTTCCGCCGGAGTCTGCTAGCGCAGATCAGGTAGTCCAAGGCGGGTCTGTTCGTCAGGCGGGATGGCAGCTCCCACGCGGAGGTTTAGAGACAAGACCTTTGTCGCATCGGTGTCGATCTCGCACCGGAAGCTCAGCCCGTACCATCTTCCTTGTGCATGGAAAGTGGCGTTCGGGACGTCGAAGACATTGCCTGTCTTCACCGGAATGCGTG
The DNA here is from genome assembly GCF_056404235.1 of Mesorhizobium sp. P2_E10. Lineage (NCBI taxonomy): Bacteria > Pseudomonadati > Pseudomonadota > Alphaproteobacteria > Hyphomicrobiales > Phyllobacteriaceae > Mesorhizobium > Mesorhizobium sp. P2_E10. Next base: position 83,803 of record NZ_JBFUEK010000004.1, on the reverse strand, counting down.
GCACCAGATCGGGAAAATAAGAGGCATCCAGCAGTTGCTGCTGCATCGCGCTGGCGCAAAGGTTGTCAACCCGCTGATCACGCGTCATGCCATCCATCGCGGTCGTAGCGAACGCACTGCCGGTCGCGCCCTTCGAGTAGAGCTTGCGGACACCCGGAAGACCCGAATACGCCCGGGCGGCGACCACATTCGTGGAGCCTGGCGTCCTGGCGTTAGCTTTTACAGGCTTCGAGACCTTTACAGATTTCGGCACATTTTCGGGTCTGGCCTGCGGCGCTTGAGCCGACGTGGGAAGCTCGATCTCGCCGTCGCCGCCGGCAGCAGTCAACGGCGTGGCCGGCGCGGCGGCGTCCTGCGTAGGTTCGATGTCCTTCGCCGCGGCTGCCGGCTTCTGGTCAACCTTGGCTGACTCCCCGGAGTCTGGCGACGCGGCCGCTTTTGTCTCTGCATCCTTCGGCACGACAGGCGGCTTCGAATCGTCATCCTTGGCCGGCGGCGGCGCGTTGTCTTGAGCGCTGGCCCCATCCAGGGATTTCCTGGGGCCGGTGTCCTTGTCGCCGAACTGAAAAACCGGCTTCAGAACGTCGATTCTCGACGGGTTTTCCGGCGCAGGCGGCTTTTCAGCCTTTTGCTCGGGCGGTTTTTCAACTTTCGGTTCCGGCGGCTTTTCGGCCTCGGGTTTCTTTGGAGACGGCGTCGGAACAGGTTTCGGTTTTGGCTGATCCGGTGGAGGCACGAGTTCGACATTGACCGCTTGCTCGTCCTGCGGCTTCTGGGGAGTACTAGGCAGGCCGTAGACCAGGAACGCGGTGACGAGCGCATGCAGGATCAGCGATGCGGGCAAGGCCCACAGCAAAGTCCGACGCCGCTCAACTGTCTCGTCCTTCATCCCTCACGATGTGGCGTGAAAGTGCGGCGGCATCAAGCATGGCCACCGGATTGGCGCAATTTAGCCGCCGCTTCAGGCGGTCTCGGCACCATTCAGCACACCGTCGATCTCGGCCATCACCGCTGCCGGCAGCGGCCCTTTTTCCAGCGCACCGAGATTATCCTCGACCTGCTCGGGCCGCGTGAAGCCGGGAACCGGCAAGGCGATCGCCGACCTGGCGAGGATCCAGCCGAGCGCGCCCTGCGCAAGCGTGCGTCCGCCCGAGGTGAGCAGGTCGCGGATTGCCGCTAGCCTTGACAGATAGTGCGGGTTGGCGGCGCCTTCCCTGAAGAACACCATCCATTCGGCATTCCCGCCGCGCACGTCATCGGCAGGCAGCTTCATGGCCGGCGTGTATTTGCCGGTGAGCAGTCCCATTGCCAGCGGCAGCCGGCTGAACGAGATGAGGTTCGCGCGCGCCGCAACGGCCATCAGTTCGTTCGCCGGGGTAAACACGTTGAAGTCGTTCTCTACGGCGACGAAACCCTCGCGCTGCGCGTAGGTGGCAAGCCGTTCGTGGTGATCGGTGCTCCAGCCGAAGCCGCCGATCTTGCCCTCCTGACGCAACAGGCCGAGCGTATCGAACACCTCACCGGCGCGCTCGATCGGATATTCGTTGATATGCAGCAGCGCGACGTCGATACGATCGCGCTGCAGGCGCTGCCGCGAATTGTCGATCGATGTGCGGATCGCCGCGGCGGAGGCATCCTCGGGAGCTATCTTGCGCGTTTCGGGATCGCCGAAATAGCCGACCTTGGTGACGATGACGGCGTCGTCCCTGCCCTTCAACGCCCGCCCGAGGATCAGCTCGGCATTGCCGGCGCCATAGGCGGCTGCCGTGTCGAACACCCGCGCGCCGATGTCATAGGCCATCGCCAACGCGGCTTGCGACCTGCTGTCGTCGACCTCGCCATAGATGGTCGCCGTGTCGCTCCAGCGCGCGGCGCCACCCGCCGCCCAGGTGCCGATCCCGATGCGCGGCACCGAGCGGCCATCCCAAAGCTTCATCATCTGCATGCCCGCCTCCATTGTTTCAACGAAGCCGGCTGGCGTGGCGGGCTCGCGCGCGGATCTCTTCGCGAGAAATGCCGGCATCCGCCAGCGTGCTGTCCGGAGCCTGCCGCAGGCTTGCAAGCGTCTGGCGATAGACAAGCCAGCGGGCGAAACGGTGTCGAAGGTCGTACAGCATGATCGTCTCCTTTGGCGCGCACAATGCCCACGCGCCTGGGTTGCTTGAAAACGCAAAACATCTGCGAAAAGCGCTTGCGTGATCGAAAGGATTGCGCTGGCTTGCTGGCCAGTCGAGGCGCTTGTCACTGTCCCGCCAGGCAGGATTGTCCAATGCCTCCAATGCCTGCATACTTGCGTGTGATGCCCGCTTCGCGCTACAGCCATGGTCGCAAGGAGTTTTTCATTTCTGCAAAATGGATATCGGTTGGGACGATCTGAGGTTGTTTCTCGACGTTGCGCGGCTGGGTGGCTTGAGCGCGGCGACGGCAACCACGCGCCTCAGCGCAGCCACGCTTGGACGACGCGTCACCGCGCTCGAAAAGCAGATCGGCGAACCGCTGTTCGTGCGCCAGCAGACCGGCTACCGGCTGACTCCGGTCGGGGAAGAACTGCTGCGGCGCGCCGAAGACGTCGAGGCAGCCATGCAGTCGCTGACCCGCTGGCGCGAAGGAACCCTGCCCGACCGCATTGTCCGCGTCTCATGCGGGCCATGGACCTCGGCCTTCATTTCTTCCCATATCGGCGAGATCTGGACGGTCGATGACGGCATAAGGGTGGAGTTCCTCACCACCACCGACCGGGTCGACATCGGTCGCCGTGCCGCCGACATCGGCATCCGCAGCGAGCGCCCGACCGAGCAGTGGCTGGCCGGCCGTCAGAGCGGCAAGGTCGCCCACGCCCTTTATTCCGGGCGCCATTTGATAAACGGCATCGCCGCCGGCTTGTTCGTCGGCGTCACCGGCGAAGGGGCAAACATTGCCTCGGCGCGCTGGCTGCAAGCCCATCACGGCGACCGCATCGCCGTGCGCGGCAATAACACCCATTCGGCGCGCGAACTGGTGGCCGCCGGCGCCGGTCTTTCGGTCTTTCCGTGCTTCGTCGGCGACAGCGATCCGCGGCTGGTGCGCGTCGCTCAGCCCATCCCCGAACTCGAAACCGACCAATGGATCGTCACCCATCACGAGGAACGTCACGCCCCAGCGGTGCGAAAGGTCGCCAACCGGATTGCCGGCTTGATGCGGGCGCACCAGCCGCTGTTTCGCGGCGAGACGCCGATCCCGTAAGCCCCAGGCGTCGATCGGCCATCAGCTGAGCCGCATGCTGGCACTGCCGTCGCGCGCTGCATCCATGAAGGCGTCAGGCGTCACGCCTAAGGACTTGAAGAGATCGTCGAGCAGCATCAACCGGCCCTTGGCCGTACGGGCCATAGAGGCAAATCATGTCAGTGCCTTGGCTTGGTCAAGCCCGATCGGCGTCCGCCACAACGCCGTGGAGCAGCACGTTGAGACCGGGCGCGATCTCATCCCTGGTCGTGAACTCCGCATTGTTGTGGGTAATGCCGTCCTTGCACGGCGTGAAGATCATGGTGGTCGGACAAATGCGCGCCATGAAATAGGCATCGTGGCCGGCCTGGCTCGGCAGGTCGCGATGGCTGTAGCCCAACTCTTGCGCTTTCCGCCGCACCAGATCGACCAGTACCGGCGCGAATATCCTGCCTCCCCACTCCCAAGTGTCGAGGATCTTTGCCTCGCACGCCGCACGACTGGCCGCCTCGGTCACTGCAGCGTGCATGCGCTCGGCCATCGCTCTGGCAATGTTTGGATCGTCATGGCGCACGTCGCAGACAGCCTGCGACCAGTCGGAGAGAATGCCCGGCTTGTTGGGCCAGGCGACCAGTCTTGCCGCCGTCGCCTTGCCGCCTGTTCCCGCGTGTTCCCAACCGATGTCATCCACGGCTACGAGCAGTCGGGCGGCCGCCAACAAAGCGTTGTGCCGCTTGTCCATTGGGGTCGGGCCGGTATGTGCCGTCTGGCCGCGAAACTCCACCAGCGCGCCATGTGACGCGTAGCCATGGGTGACGACCCCAACCTGTACCTTCTCGGCATCGAGCACCGGACCCTGCTCGATGTGCAATTCGAAATAGCTGTCGATCGGTCGGCCACCGACAGGTGCGTCGCCGAGGTAGCCGATGCGCCTCAATTCCTCGCCAAAGGTAGGGCCGTCGTCCGCAGGTCGGGCGTGCACCCAGTCGAGCGCGTACGCGCCGGCGAAACATCCAGAAGCGACCATCGGTGGGGAAAACCGCGCACCCTCCTCGTTCGTCCAGTTGACGATCTCGATCGGCCGTTTGGTGACATGGCCGGCATCGTTCAGGCTGCGCACAAGTTCCAGTCCGGCAAGCACGCCGGCGATGCCGTCGAAACGGCCGCCATTGGCCTGGGTGTCGAGATGGCTGCCGATCAGTACCGGAGCAAGGCTGTTATCGACACCGGCCCGCCGCGCAAAAATGCTGCCTGTCGCATCCACCGTGACGGCGAGCCCCGCCTCCCGGCACCAGTCAACGAAGAGATCGCGCATCGTCTTGTCGGCATCACCAAGCGCCAGGCGCGACAGACCGCCTTCACGACCGATGCCGATCTGCGCCGATGCTTCGATCGTCGACCAGAAGCGGTCCGCGTTCATGCGGAGTGAGGCGGGGAAAGCCATGGAGAACCTCCTGTGCATATCCGAGTGGAAAGGATCGCGAATGGTTGCAGCGCCAGGCGCTAGTCGCCGACCGACGCGACCATCTCGATTTCGATGTCAAAGCGGAACGGCCAAGGCTTGACCGCAACAAAGGAGCGGACAGGCGGGTCGTTCTGAAAGTACCCGCGATAGACGCCGTTCACCGCTTCCATCTGATCGGGATCGGTGACGAAAATCGTCGTCTTGACGACCCGCTCCAGACACGAGCCCGCTGCGTCCAGAGCAAGCTTCATGATCCGAAACACCGCGTGGGTCTGTTCGGCAACCGTCCCCTCCACGATCTCGCCGGTGACCGGATCGATCGGCGGAATCCCGCATGAATAGAGCATCGAGCCCGACCGGATCAGCAAAGAGGTCGGGGTGCCGAGGCGACGCAAAGCCGCTGAAACGAGTGGTATTTCAATGATTTCTTTCACGGCCCTGCCCTGTCAGTGGGAGACGCGAGAAGCGCGTTCTCGTTGGATGGCTTCGATGTAGAACTGGATGAAAAGACAAATGACGAGGTAGGTCAGGCCAACGAACAGATAGAGCTCCTTGTAGAACCCTTGCCAATCGCCGTCATAAAGGCTGGCCCTTGCCGAGCCGAGCAGGTCGAAAAGACCGATGATGACCAGAAGCGAACTGTTCTTGACGAAAGCGATCGAGATATTGGCAATCGGCTGCAGCGATGCCGAGATCACCTGCGGCAGGATAACCAGTGCATTCGTCTGCCAATAGCCCAGGCCGAGGCTCTGCGCTGCCTCACGCTGACCGGACGGCAGTGCCTGCAGCGCTCCGCGAAGCGCTGCAGCGAAATAGGCAGCAGTGAACAGGGTCAAGCCGGCGCCAGCCCGGAACAGCTTGTCGAACACCATGTCCTTCGGCAGCAGGAGCGGCACCACCGCAAATGTCATGAACACCACGGTGATCGCCGGAATGCCGCGCATGACGTCGACATAGAACCGGCAAGGCGAAGCAATCAGCGGAGCGCGCGAATTTGCGCCCAGCGCCAGCAGCACGCCCAGCGGGAACGCACTGGCAAGACCGACGATCGAAATGCCGAGCGTGATCGGCAGCCCGCCCCATCGCGCCCGGTCCACCGTCTCGAGGCCGAGGACGCCACCGTTCATGAGAACGAAGCCCAGGACCGCCGCCACAATCCACAAAGCGATCACGACGGCGTAGCTACGCTCGGTGAACAGCCCATAGCCTGCTATTCCAAACACCATTGCGACGAAGAGTATTGGACGCCACAGCAACTCGGGGGGGGTAGGCGCCGAAGATAATCAGATTGAACTTTTCGACGATGAACGCCCAGCAGGCGCCGCCATTGCTCCGGCACAGCTCCGCGTTACCGAAAAAAGTGGCGTCGACCAGCAGCCAGTTCATCACACGCGGTCCGTAGATAGCGACACCAACCAGGAACAGCAGCGTAATCGCGATCCGTACCGGCGTACCCAGATAGGCCCTTCTCAGGCGTTCACCCCGTCCTGACGTTGGAGGGCCAGGTCGATTCAATACGGCCGAGCTAGCGGTCATGGCGGCGCTCCCAAAACATGAAAAGTCTTGTGATGGCGAAGTTGAAACTGACGTAGACCACCATGTAGATCGCGATCAGTTCGATCGCCTGGCCTGTCTGGTTCATTGCCGTGTTGCCCGCCGAGACCAGTTCGGGATAGCCGACCGCAACGCCAAGCGAACTGTTCTTGACAAGATTGAGCAGTTCGCTGACCACGGCCGGCAGGGCAATGCGCACAGCCTGGGGGATGACGATCAGCATCAGTACGAGATGCGGTCGGAGCCCGAGCGAGCCGCCGGCCTCGATCTGTCCCTTGGGAATTGCCAGGACCGCGCCGCGGATGGCTTCGGCTATATAGCTTCCTGTGTACACGGAAAGTCCAGTGAACAGCGTCAGGAACTCGGGCGATATCTGACCGCCGCCCTTTATCGAGAAAGCCCCGGCGATCGGAAATTCCGCCTGGAACCATCCGGAAAAGAAGCTGACAAGCGCGACCCCAATCGCCGCCGTCATCGACAGGATCGGCAGGAACCACGCTACCCCAAGATTGTCCTTCTTCAACTGCAGGAACAGGCTGCCAGCCAGACCACACAGGATCAAGGCGACGATCAGCCATCCGAAGGCGGAGGGCCACGGGAAATTGATGCCCCGGTTGCTGATGAACAACCCCGGAAGCGGCTCGAGCGCGGTGCGCGGACCAGGCATGCTGATGGTGAAGACGCCGAACCAGAAAAACAGCTGCAACAAAAGCGGCGTGTTGCGAATGGTGGCGACGTAGAACTTGCCGATGCCGCGCGCCAGGTCATGACGCGAGAGTTGCGCCGTCGCAGCCAGCAGGCCGATCAGAACGGCTGCGATGATGGCGCAGAAAGCGACTTTCAGCGTGTTGGAGAAACCGGCCAGCAAGGCGCGGGCATAGCTGTCGTTGCCGCTGTAGGGAATGAGGCTTTCGCTGAGGTCGTAGCCCGCCCGCGACCACAGGAACCCGAATCCGCTGGCTATTCCTTGCGCCTCCAGACGCGCATGGACGATCCAGGCAGCAAACCACAGGACCATGCCGGCGCCGACAAGCATGGCCAATTGGCCGACGATGTGTTGCGGCTTTCGGCCGGCTGGAAAGAATCGCGTCATGCCATTGCCTTCCCTGAATTGCACGGTCGAACCGCTGTGAAATTGTCTGCGCGATCGCTGGTTTTCGCGATGCGACCGCGCAGTCTCGACATCTAGTCTTGTACTCGCTTAAAGGGCCGGGCATGCAGACAATCGCTGACGCGCCCGGAGTTGGCCGCATTAGAACAGTGGCGAATACAGAAGTCCGCCCTTGGACCAAAGTGCGTTCTGGCCGCGCTGCATCTTCAGCGGCGCATTGGCACCGACATTGCGGTCGAAAATCTCGCCGTAATTGCCGACGGCGGAAATCACGTTGACGACCCAATCTTCGGCGAGACCGAGATTCTGACCAACCCCTGGCGTAACCCCGAGCAAATTCTTGATGTCCTCGCTGTCGCTCTTCAGCATTTCCTTGACGTTCGCCTTGTCGATGCCGAGCTCCTCGGCGGTGAAGGTGGCGAAGACGGTCCATTTCACGACATCGGCGAACTTCTTGTCGTCGCCGCGCACCACAGGACCAAGCGGCGATTTCGCGATGATCTCGGGCAGCACGACGTAGTCGTCGGGCTTTTCGGAAGTCAGCCGTATCACCGACAGCTGTGACACGTCGCTGGTGATCACGTCGCAGCGATTGGCGAAGAATGCCGAGAAAAACTCCGTACCGCTCTCGATGACCACGGGCTTGAAGCTGATCTTCAGGCTGGAGAAGAAATTGCGCACGACATATTCGCTGGTCGTGCCCTGCTGGATGCAGACAGTGGCGCCATCGAGTTCCGATGCCTTGGACACGCCAAGGCTCTTGCGAATGAGAAGACCTTGGCCGTCGAAAAAGTCGATGACCGGAAACTGCAGCCCAAGCGTCGTGTCGCGCTTCAAAGTCCATGTGCTGTTTCTGGACAGCACGTCGACTTCGCCATTCTGAAGGGCGGTGAAGCGCGCCTGGTCCGATAGCGGGACGAATTTCACTTTCGGCGTTCCCAGGATTGCCGAGGCGAAGGCACGGCAGAAATCGGCGTCGAACCCTTGCCACTGTCCGCTGCTGTCTGGCGCGCCGAACCCGACGAGACCGGTGTGGACGCCGCACACGAGTTCGCCACGGTCACGGATTGTGGCCAGGGTGTCCGCCCCGGCGGGTGCGGCAAGGCCCAGAGAGACGAATGCCGCGGCGATTGCAATTTTCATGGTTTTCATTTTGTTCCCCATCGTATACTTTCTACGATTGTCGTACTAGCGTGACCGAGGCGGCCATGTCAACCCCTTCCGCAGCGGAAATGACCGAACGCAGCCGGATGACGCTGCCATCCAGCTTTCGAGAAACGAGACTTCATCGAGAATCTCCTGTATTTCGAGCGCGATGGCCTGTTCTCGTGGATCGGATGCAGCGCCGGGGAGGATTGAGAGCTTGACGGTGAAATTGACTATTCCGGAGGGCGAGATCCCGTCGCCGGTAAAATACATCGCCGACAGGATCGTCGTCGGTCGTGTTACCGCGCCTCAGCTTGCCGCAACCGTCCTGCGCGAGGCGATCGTCACCGGCGCTTTGCCCGGAGGAAGCTCGCTGCGACAAGACATAATCGCCGGTGAACTCAACACCAGCAAAGTACCCGTGCGTGAAGCACTGCGCGAACTCGAGGCGCAGGGACTGGTCGAATTCATGCCCAATCACGGCTTCGTCGTGAAGTCGACATCCTATCATGAAATGCTTGAGTGCTTTGAATTGCGCACCGTGCTCGAACCGCTGGCGGTTCGGCATTCAGTGCCGCTTGCGACCGCAAGGCATCTCGATCGCGTCGAGGCGATTATCGACGAGTTCGAGGGCGTGCGCGACCTGATGCTGATCAGCCAGTGGAACCTGCGGCTCCACCTTGCCTTCTACGCGCCGGCGGGTATGACCCATCTGGAGAACATGATCACCCGCGCCCACACCATCTCACAGCGCTATACGCACATCTACATGCGCCTGAGCGGCGCTCCCATCGCGACGCAGGACGAGCACCGCGCCATACTGGCGGCCTACCGGGCAAAGGATGTTGCCCTTGCCGAGGATCTGATGGTCAAGCACATAGCGATCGCCTCGAGCGAATTCGCGGACTATCTGAAAGACCATTTCAGCGACAACTGAGTTCTCGAGCACGGCGCGGAACTCGCTCATCGTCCTGACGTCGTCGGCGGTGGGTGAAAACACATAAGTATCGCTTCTAGCTCAAACGACGCCGAAGCTCCGTCTGGAAAATACCGCGCGCCTGGGCAAAGTTGCGGAACCCGATATGGGTGACGAAGCGGATCACGGTGGAGGTGGATACGCCGATGTGCTTGGCGATCTGGGGGGCACTTTCGAAGGCCATAAGCTCCGGTTGGGCGAGCACCTTCCTCGCAACGCTTTCAACGCTGTGAGGAAAGGTTACCTGCCGCATTGCGATCGCTCGCCTCAGTTCCTCAAGACTCAGAGGCGGAGTGTCCAAAACGCGAAGATGTCTTGGCATTCGCTTCACTCCCTCCCACTAGCTGTCCCGTCAGACATCTGAAAGTTGGACTGTCCGTCGCTCCGAGACCGATTTGATGCTGGCGAGCGCGATGGCGAGCGCGTTGCGGGCGTCCTTGCCGGTTGGGCCGGTAACGGTGCCGGTCCGCGTGGCTTCGACGAAGGAGGCGAGCTGCGCCGTGTAGCCGTGCACGAAGTGGTCGGTGTCGCGCCGCCAGGTATCGTTCGAGACGCCATTCTTGTCGTACAGCGTCATGGAGGAGCGACGCACATCGCCCATCGTCACCATGCCGCCCGAGCCGAAGACCTCGCCGCGGATGTCGTAGCCGTACATGGCGCAAAAATTCGCTTCCGCGACGGCGATCGAACCGTTGTCGAAGCGGATGGTAACGACGGCGGTGTCGTGAAAGCCCTGGCCGGCGAAATCCGGGCGCACCAGCGCGTCGGCAATGGCGGTGACTTCGATCGGCTTTGCCGCCGGGTTGAGCCACAAAAGCGTGTCGAAGTCGTGGATCAGTGTTTCGTAGAAGATCGTCCACAACGGCGTCTTGGCCGGATCACCGCCGTACGGTCCGGGATCTCGCGTCAGCGAGCGCAGCAGCTGGACCGAGCCGACCTTGCCGGCGTCGATGGCGGCGCGGCCCTCGTGAAAGGCCTGGTCCCACCGCCGGTTGAAGCCGACCTGGAGCGGCACTTTCGCAGCCGCAGTAGCAGCGATCGCCTGGTCCGCATCTTCGAGCGTCAGTGCCATCGGCTTTTCGCAGAACACCGCCTTTCCGGCCTTCGCCGCCTCGACGACGACGCTGGCATGGAGGCGCGCCGGTGTCGCGATGACGACGCCTTCAATCTCGGGATTGGCGAGAAGTTCCGAAACGCTCGTATAGGCGTTTGGCGCACCGAGTTTGGCGGCCAGCTTCTCGGCGGCGCCGGGGGCCGGGTCGGCAATGGCGACGAGATCGGCGTCGACGAGGCGACGGGCGATACTTTCGGCATGGAAAGATCCAATGCGCCCGGCACCGATGAGGCCGATGTTCACGGGACGATGGCTGGGCATGCAATACTCCTGAAGTTTGTTTGTCTGGCTAGATTGAGAAGGCGTTGCGGAAGCGCGAGAGCGCCAGTTCGTCGTCGCCCGACGGCCAGGCCTCCATTCCGATCGTTCCGCGATAACCCATATCGTTCAGTGCACGGGCGATCGCCGGATAATTGATCTCGCCGGTCCCAGGCTCCTTGCGGCCGGGAACGTCGGCAACCTGGATCTCGCCGATATGGGGCAACGCCTGACGGCACAGCTCGATGAGATTCCCCTCCCCGATCTGCGCGTGGTAGAGGTCGAGATTGAGCTTCAGCGACGGCCTGTTGACGGCGGCCACCAGCGCAATCGTGTCGGCCGCCTTGGCGAACGGCGTCTTCGGGTGGTCGACGGCTTCGTTGAGGTTTTCGAGGACGAAAGTGACGCCCTCCGCTTCTCCGAGATCGGCGATCCGCCTGAGCGTGTCGGCGGCCTTCAACCACATGGCCCCGGAAACAAATTCGGACTTAACGATGGGCAAGCCTTGCCCGTCGAGCCCGGTGCCGTGCAGATTGAGACGCGGGCAGTTCAGCTCCCTGGCAACGGGGATCGAGAGCCGCGCCGTGCGCAGAAGCTCGTCCGCGCCGGCATCGTCCGCAAGCGTGCCCGTCACATAGCCGGTCATCGAGGAGAAAAGGGCCCCGGACTTCGCGATCGCGGCGATATCGTGCTTCGTCCAGTCCCAGATCTCAGCCTGAAAGCCGAGCTCGGTAATGCGCTTCAGACGCTCGAGCACCGGCAGCGAGCGAAACACCATCTCGGCGCAGACTGCGAGCGTGAATGGCGATGATGTGGTTGTCGTGGTCAAGGTCGATTCCTGATTTTTCGGGGTCAGACTGTGCCGCCGAGTTCGCCGGCGAGCACCTGCAGTTCCTTGCCGCCGGCCATGAGGTTCTGCAGTTCCTCGATGGAGACCGCGCCCTTGTCGAAAGTGCCCAGCGTCTTGCCGCGGTTGAGAACGGTGAAGCGATCGCCGACCGCGAAGGCGTGGCGCACGTTGTGGGTGATGAAAATCACGCCCAGGCCCTTTTGCTGCACCTGATGGATATACTTCAGCACCATCGAGGTCTGGGCGACGCCGAGCGCCGATGTCGGCTCGTCGAGGATCAGGATCTTGGCGCCGAAATAGACCGCTCGTGCGATTGCCACGCATTGCCGCTCGCCGCCCGAAAGCGTACCCACCGCCTGGCTCGGGTCACGAACATCGATGCCGATCTTGTGCATCTCCTCGCGGGTCACCTGGTCGCAATGACGGAAATCGATGTGGCGGAACGGCGCAAAGCCCCTGAGCGGCTCGCGACCCATGAAGAAATTGCGCGTTATCGACATTAGCGGGATCATCGCCAGGTCCTGGTAGACGGTCGCGATACCGGCATCGAGCGCGTCACGCGGGCTGGTGAAAGCGACCGGTTTGCCATCGACCAGGAAATCGCCGCTGGACGGGCGGACCACGCCCGAAAGGGTCTTGATCAGGGTGGATTTTCCGGCGCCGTTGTCGCCAAGCAGGCACAGGACTTCGCCTTGCGACACCTTCATCGAGACGCCCGAAAGTGCGATGATGGAACCGTAGTGTTTTACGATGTCCCGGACTTCGATGACCGGAGGGGCAGTTTCAACTTTGCTCTCAACCATGATCAACGCTCCCCTGTCACCTTGCGGCGGATGAAACTGTTGAAGAGGACGGCCAGCAGCAGCATCGAGCCGAGGAACACCTGGAACCAGTCCGAGTCGAACTTGGTGTAGGTCAGGCCGATGGAAACAAGGCCGAAGATGATCGCGCCGAAGAAGGCGCCGATCGCCGAGCCGTAGCCGCCCGTCAGCAGGCATCCGCCAATCACGGCGGCGATGATTGCCTCGAACTCCTTCTGGAAGCCGCGGCGCGCGTCGGTCGAGCCGGCATCGAGCACGGTGATGATCGCGACGAGCGCTGCGGCGCATGCCGTCAGGACGAAAAGCCCGGTCTTCACCCGATCGACCGGCACACCGGAGTTTCGCGCCGCATTGGGATCGCCACCGGCCGCGAAGATCCAGTTGCCGACACGGGTACGCAAAAGCACCCATGTGGCGACACCGGCAACGACGATGAACCAGACGACGGACACCGGAACGCCGGTTACTTTCGGCACGCCATTGTCGAATTTTTCGATCAGACCGTGTGCAGCGAGCCAGCTGAACAGATCCTGAAAGGCAACTCCGGAGAACAGGCGCCTCAGAGGCCCGTCGCCAACGAGGTCATTTATCCCGCGAAGCTGTGTCGAGCCGCCGGTCGCCCATTTGAGACCAACGAGGGTCAAGCCGCGCAGAATGAAGAGGAATGCAAGCGTCACGATGAACGACGGCAGTCGGGTTCTGATGACGATCTGCCCATTGACCGCGCCCATGGCGCCGGCCAGCAGCATCGTGAAGATGATGGCCATCCAGGCGGGCTGACCGAAATTGGTCAATGCAGCACCAAAGATCAGACCTGAGAAAGCCACCATCGAACCGATCGACAGGTCGAACTCGCCACCGATCATAAGCAAGGCGGCGGCGACGGCGAGAATTCCCAATTGCGACGCAGGAGCCAGGATCGTCATCGCGCCTGAAAGCGAAAACATCGAGCGATCCGCGGTGAAAAAGAAAAAGATCACCACCAGGACGAGACCGGCAACGGCACCGAGCTCGGGGCGACGCATCAGCTGTGTGAGAATTCCCACCTGCCTGAGCCGCTCGTCGGATTTTGCCGCATCCGCGGCTTTCTGTTCCGGAGTCATGATACCTCCCAATGGATTGCAGTTGCCGAAGCACCGCGGGCAACCCTCGTCGCCCGCTTCGCCAGCCGAAGGCCCTCCCCGAAACCGGGGAGGGATTGTCGACGATCACGTGTTTCAGCAGTGGTGCATCAGCGGATGCCCTGAGCCGAGAGTTCGACGACCTGCGCCGCCTTGTCCTTGGTGATCAGGTTCGGACCGGAGGGCACATTGCCGCCGGGGATCAGACCGTACTTCGCATAGTTTGCGAGGAAGACCACGGGCAGATAGCCCTGGAGGAACTGTTGCTGATCGATGGCAAAGGCAGCATCGCCGGCCGCGACAGCCTTCAGGAAGTCTGCCGAAAGGTCGAAGGTCGCGACCTTGACCTTGCCGGTCATGCCGGCATCGGCAACAGCGGCCAGGGACGGCTCGCCGGCTGTGCTGGCACCGAGTGCCATGATGGTGTCGACTTCAGCATTGGCGCTGAGCGCGGCCTTCACCTTTGCCCGGACGTCAGCCGGATCGTTGGAAACCGGCAACACCGTGGCACTGCCTGCAAAACCATCGGAGAAGCCCTTGCAGCGCAGGTCGAGCGCTACGTTGCCGACTTCCTGATTGACGCAGATTGCGACCTTGCCGCCCAATTCCTTCAGCTTTTCGCCGGCTGCCTTGCCGGCACTGTATTCGTCCTGACCGACATGCAGGAGCGCACCCAGCGACTTCGAAACGTCGGAGCCCGAGTTGATCGAGATGACCGGAATGCCGGCGGCAACAGCCTTCTGGATCGACGGCCCCAAGGCCGAAGAATCCGGGATCGAGACGATCAGACCGTCCGGCTTCTGGTTGACCGCCGCATCGATGAGCTGGCTCATGGCCACCATGTCGAAGGTTTCCGGTGCGCGATAGTCGATATGGACGGCTGCATCCTTGGCGCCTGCCGCCATGCCGTTCTTGACCACGGACCAGAAAGGATCGTTGGCCTGGCCGTGGGTCACGGCGATGATGGAAATGTCCTTGGCAGAGGCGACACTCGAAGCGGCACCAAGCGCGCCCGCGAATGCCACACCAAGCATGATGTTGCGAAGAAACGACTTCATTTCAGAACTCCTCCCAAAAGAATGCCCCGCGCCTCCTGGCACGAGCACGATTGTTGCGCCCCACACGGCGCGCCTGCTACCGGGTGCAAACTTTCTTGCTACCGGTAGCAAACTGCATGGCTTATAAATTGTCCTGTCGAAAAATCAACTGTTCATTTCGAGTTATGAGAATATGGAATATACATTCCGAAAGCAGGAGACTCGGACATGAAGCGGGCGACGGCTCAGAATGTGGCAGCGGAAGCCGGCGTATCCAAATGGACGGTGATACGGGCCTTCACGCAGGGCGCGTCGATTACGGAAGCGAGCAAGGCAAAGGTGCTGGCCGCCGCCGAGAAACTCAACTACCGGCCTAACCTTCTGGCACGCAGTCTCGCCACCAACCTGACGCATCAGGTCGCGGTTCTCGTCGACGACTTCGAGAACCCCCACAAGCTGCCCTTCCTGGCAAAGCTGACCTTGGGGCTGCAGGCGGAAGGGCTGCTGGCGGTCCTGATCAACATCAACGACCACTACAATCACATCCACGCAATCCTCAACGCCGATCAGCGCCAGGTCGATGCGATCGTTCTGTTCGGCACCGCTTTTCGTGACGAGACCTTGAACGATCGGAAACTCGGGCCCGACGGCGCCCCGCTTTTCGTCGTGGCCAGGGACTGCCAGATCGAGGGCGTGCCGGCGATCACTTGCGATACCGATATCGCCATGGACGAAATCGGCCGTCACCTTCTGGCGCGAGGGTACCGGCGACCGGGTTTCATGGCGGGGCGGAGAACCTTGTCGACAGCACTCGGGCGGCGGCGCAAATTCAAGGAATTCTGGCGCCGGGAGCGCGATGTCGAGCTGATGGAAATCGCGGCCGAACGCTACAGCGTCGATGCTGGCGCGGACGCGGCGCGTGCCTATCTCGAGAGGACTCTGCCAGAAGAACGCATCGATGTGCTGATGTGCGAGAACGATGCGCTGGCATTCGGCGCCATGGACGTGATCCGCAGCGAGTACGCGTTGCGAATACCGCAGGACATTGCCGTCGTCGGTTTCGACAACACCGCGTTTTCAGGATCCCCGACCTACGATCTCACGACTTATGAGCAGCCGGAGTCCGAAATGGTTGACGTCATGATCGCCATGCTTCTCGGCCACCGGGAGAAAGTAACAACCTATTTGCCGGGCCGGCTGATCGTGCGGACGTCCAGCTGACTGGAGCCGTATCAGCTGGCATTCCCGGCCTCAGGGAAGGATAGAGTCCCCATCCTTCTGTGATGCACGTTGACGGGCGGCGTGCGGCAGTTCACCTTCGCTCCGCTTGCCCCATTCGAGCGCCTTCACATCAGAATTCCATCGACCCCCATGCAAGACAACACAACACAGGCGACAAGGCAGGCTGCAAGCGACAATCCGAGCCGGGCCGTCAGCGCGGATCTGATCGCCGTTGTGATCGCGGTGACCGACGGTGAACCACGCGTGCTAACCATCGGGCACGCGGACGCTTTGCCGTCCGGCCCTTTTGAATTCGACCATCGCTCCTTGCAGTCGGGTTTGCGGGCGTGGGTAGAGCGGCAGACCGGTCATCCGCTAGGCTATATCGAACAGCTCTATACGTTCGCCGATCGCGATAGGATTGGCGGCAAGGGCGTGCAGCAAGTGATCTCGATCAGTTATCTTGGTTTGACGCGAGAAGAGCAGGCAGAACGTTCACCAACGCATGGTTGGCAAGGCTGGTACCAGTATTTTCCATGGGAAGATCACCGTGCCGGCGTGCCGCCCATGTTGGCCGATACTCTCATGCCTAGACTTTTGGCCTGGGCTGGTGAAGCCGAGGCCCGGAACATGGGCGGCGATCGACGGCAACGCGTGGAATTTGCCTTTGGCCTGGATGATCGCGGCTGGAACGAGGAACTCGTCCTGCAGCGATACGAACTGCTCTATGAAGCCGAGCTGGTGGCTGAAGCCACACGCCGCTCGGACAATGGCAGCCCGCTATCTGTCCCTGGCTGGCCGATGATCGCCGACCACCGCCGTATTCTGGCGACGGGCATCGCCAGGCTTCGAACTAAGATCAAATACCGCCCCGTCGTGTTCGAACTGATGCCGCCAGCATTCACGCTGCTGCAACTGCAACGCACCGTTGAAGCACTCGCCGGCAGGCTCGTTCACAAGCAGAATTTCCGGCGTCTCATCGACCAGCAGGATCTGATCGAGGAGACGGGCGAGACAATGTCCGACACAGGGGGGCGCCCGGCGAAGCGTTTCCGCTTCCGCCAGACGATTCTGGCGGAGCGAACTGTCGCAGGAACGAAATTGCCACTTTCACGCGCTTGACAATCCTTATGCTCAAGTTAAGCATATGCCTTCATTATACTCATTTGGAGCATAAGAAGGCTGACCATGCTCACCGGTTCCTCACGTGCCGCCGCGCTCTATGATCGGGTAAGGCGGGTCATCCCACCGATCGAATGGCCGGCATTCACCGATGATATCGACGCCATCCTTGATCTGAAGCGGCAGCGAAACGCCGTCATCCTGGCGCACAACTACCAAACGCCGGAGATCTTCCACTGCGTCGCCGACATCGTCGGGGACAGCCTGGCGCTTGCCCGCAAGGCGATGACGGCCGAAGCCGATGTCATCGTGCTCGCCGGCGTGCATTTCATGGCCGAGACGGCGAAGCTGCTCAATCCAGGCAAAACGGTGCTCATTCCCGATCTGCGAGCAGGCTGTTCGCTGGCAGACTCGATTACCGCCGAGGACATCCGGCTGCTTCGGCAACGCTATCCGGGCGTGCCGGTTGTCACCTATGTCAACACTTCCGCCGAAGTGAAGGCTGAGTCCGATATCTGCTGTACCTCAGGCAACGCGAAGGCCGTCGTCGAGTCGCTTGGCGTTCCTCGGGTGATCATGCTGCCGGACGAGTATCTGGCCCAGAACATCGCCGCCCAGACCGAGGTGCAGATCATCGCCTGGAAAGGGCATTGCGAGGTGCATGAGCGCTTCACGCCGGCCGACATCCGTCAGCTGCGCGAGGACCATCCAGGCGTGACGGTGCTGGCGCATCCCGAATGTCCGCCCGAAGTGGTGGCCGAGGCCGATTTTTCCGGCTCGACCGCCGCGATGTCAGACTATGTCGGGCGGCAAAAACCGCCTCGCGTCGTGCTGATGACGGAGTGCTCGATGAGCGACAATGTAGCGGTCGACCACCCAGAGGTCGAGTTCATCCGGCCCTGCAATTTGTGCCCGCACATGAAGCGGATAACGCTCGCCAACATTCGTGCGGCGCTCGAGCAGAACCGCCATGTCGTAACCATCGAGCCGGAGATTGCTGGGCGCGCGCGTCTGGCCGTCGAGCGGATGCTGGCGGTATGAGCATGGACGTCCGCGATCTCGCCGGGCGGCCGGTCATCATCGGTGGTGGCATAGCCGGACTGATGACTGCATTGCATCTGGCGCCTGAGCCGGTGCTTCTCCTGTCGAGATCGCCGCTAGGCGCGGATGCGTCGAGCGCGTGGGCGCAGGGCGGGCTTGCCGCCAGCCTGGGCGACGATGATGAACCGGCGCTCCATCTTGCCGACACGCTCGCCGCAGGCGACGGCCTTTGCGATGCGGAGGCAGCAAGGCGCATCGTGTACGCCGCGCCCGCCGCGATCGAGAACCTGGCGCGCCTTGGGGTTCGTTTCGATCGGTCACCCGACGGAGTTCTGCGTCTCGGACTGGAAGCCGCGCACAGCCGGCGGCGCATCGTTCATGCCGACGGCGACGGCAGCGGGCGCGAGATTATGCGCGCCTTGGTCTCTGCCGTGCGTTCCACTCCGTCGATTGTGGTCGTAGAAGGCGTGGAAGCGCGCCGGTTGGCCGCGGAGGACGGCAGTGTCACCGGTGTGCTGGCGAGTTGTTCGACGGGTCCGGTGTTCGTCGCCACAGGACGGGTCGTTCTCGCCACAGGCGGGATCGGTGGCTTGTTCCACGACACGACAAACCCGCTCGGCAGTTGCGGACAAGGCCTGGCACTCGCCGCAGGCGCCGGTGCCATTTTTGCCGACCTGGAGTTCATCCAGTTCCACCCGACCGCGCTTGACGGGCCGGGCCGTCCGATGCTGCTCATCAGTGAGGCGGTTCGCGGCGAAGGCGCAACGATCGTCGACGAGACAGGGCGGCGTTTTCTCGACGGCGTGCGAGGTGCGGAGCTTGCACCGCGCGATATCGTGGCGCGCGCCGTCTGGCGACATCTTGCCGACGGCCATCGCGTCTTTCTCGATGTGCGGGAAAAGCCCGGCCTGGCATTCGCGGGGCAGTTCCCGACGATCGCCTTAGCCTGCAGCAAGGTCGGCATCGACCCTGCTCGCGACCTCATTCCCATCCGGCCGGCCCAGCACTACCACATGGGTGGCGTCGCCGTGGATCTGGCCGGGCGCACTTCGGTTCCCGGACTTTGGGCTTGCGGCGAGGTCGCCTCGACCGGCTTGCACGGCGCCAACCGGCTTGCCAGCAACTCGCTGACCGAGGCCATCGTTTGCGCGCGCTGGGTTGCCGAGAGTGTAGCCGCTTCGCTTGAGCACCGCGGGGAGCCGGCGATGGCCTTTGACCTGCCCGCGCCAGATCCAAGGCCTGTGCGCCCTCTCCTGTCACATGCCCTCGGCGTAACGCGCGATGGTGAAGGATTGAAGCAGGCTGCGCGGGCTCTGCTGCTGTTGCAGCGACATGACACTGCGTCCGATCCTGCCGCGGTCGGGCTGATGATCACCGTTGCCGCCTTGCTGCGCCAGGAAAGCCGCGGCGCTCATTTCCGGACGGACTTCCCCCTCCATGCCGCCGTCGCCCGCCGTTCCCAAATTACGCTCGACGCGGCCATTGCCACAGCGCGGGAATTCGAATCCTCCCCAATGCTGGAAGGCGTCGCGTGATGAACCTCTCACCACTTCCCGCAATCATGCTCGAGCCGCTGGTGCGGGCAGCTTTGCTCGAAGACCTCGGCAGGGCCGGCGACGTGACCTCGGATGCAGTCATACCGAAAGGCCATCGTGCGACAACCGTGCTGACGGCGCGCCAGGCCGGAACCATCGCCGGGCTCGATCTGGCGATGCTCGCCTTCCGGCTCATCGACCAGAACATCGACATGACCGTGTGTCGTGCGGACGGCAGCGAGATCATGCAAGGTGAGATCATTGCATCGGTGAGCGGTCCGGCCAGGGCCATACTCACGGCGGAGCGGACGGCGCTCAATTTCCTCTGCCATCTGAGTGGCATCGCCACGGCGACCGCATCGGTCGTCGCGGCGGTTCGCGGGCATGGTGCAAAGATCGCCTGCACGCGCAAGACGACACCCGGATTGCGGGCGGTCGAAAAATATGCCGTGCGCGCCGGTGGCGGCTCCAATCACCGTTTCGGCCTCGACGACGCGATCCTGATCAAGGATAACCACATAGCCATCGCCGGCGGAATTCGCCCTGCAATCGAGCGCGCGCGAAGCGGTGTCGGCCATCTCGTCAAGATCGAAGTCGAGGTCGATACGCTGGCCCAGTTGGAAGAGGCCCTGGCGCTTGCCCCCGACGCCGTCCTGCTCGACAACATGTCGATCAACGAGCTTCGCCAGGCGGTGGCCATGGTTGCCGGGCGAGCGATTACCGAGGCGTCGGGCCGCATTACGCCCATGACGGCGCCGGCCGTCGCCGCGACCGGTGTCGATTTGATCTCTATCGGCTGGTTGACTCACAGTGCGCCAATCCTCGATATCGGTCTCGACTACCGGCAGCTTTGATCTTCGGACCTGACCATCGGCGGTCGATCGGTCACGTCTCGACGCGGTCCGTTAGGCTCAAGGGCGCCTACGTCGCCACAACGCAAGGGGAACAGCATGGAAATGCACGCAGCGATTTCGGAAAAGACCCTGCCTGGAGATCAAGCCTTCGACGGCCGCCGGTTGTGGACCCTGGAAGAGGCTCGGGCGCTCCACGACGCCCCTTTCAATGACCTTTTGTTTCAGGCGCAAACCGTTCACCGCCAAAATTTCGATCCCAACAAGGTCCAGCTGAGCCGGCTTCTCAGCATCAAGACAGGCGGATGCCCGGAGGATTGCGGCTATTGCAGCCAGTCGGCGCATCACGAAACCGGGTTGAAGGCGTCGAAGCTGATGGAGGTCAGGCGCGTCATAGCCGAGGCGACCAAGGCACGTGACGCCGGCGCCACCCGCTACTGCATGGGTGCAGCGTGGCGCAATCCCAAGGCGCGCGACATGGATGCGGTCGTGGCGATGGTCGAAGGCGTCAAAGCGCTGGGCATGGAGACCTGCATGACGCTCGGCATGCTCGATCTTGAGCAAGCCTCTCGTCTCAAACAGGCGGGCCTCGACTACTACAACCACAACATCGATACGTCGGAACGCTACTACTCAGAGGTCATCTCGACCCGCACGTTCGCCGACCGGCTGGATACACTCGCCAATGTCCGCGACAGCGGCATCAAGGTCTGCTGCGGCGGCATTGTCGGCATGGGCGAAGAGCCCGTGGACCGGATCGACATGCTGGTGACGCTGTCCAATCTGCCGGAGCATCCCGAAAGCGTTCCGATCAACATGTTGATTCCGATCGAGGGCACCCCGCTTGCCGAGGCTAAACCCATCGAGCCGATCGAATTCGTGCGCGTGATCGCGCTGGCGCGCATCATGATGCCGAAATCGCATGTTCGACTTTCGGCCGGTCGCACCGCCATGACCGACGAGATGCAGGCGCTGTGCTTCTTTGCCGGCGCCAACTCGATCTTCGTCGGCGACACGCTGCTGACGGCGGACAATCCCGGCGAGGACAGGGATACTCTGCTGTTCCGCCGTCTCGGCATCGCGCCGATGGAACGCGAGGCGCAATGAACGAAGCACTTCTTGCCCGGTATGATGCATCCTTGCGCGGACTGGCGCGCAAGGATCGCCTGCGGACGCTTGCGCCGCGCGCCGGGCTCGACTTCTCGTCGAACGACTATCTCGGGCTTGCCGCCTCCAAAAGACTTGGCGAAGCGGTTGCGGCGGCGATTGCGCGGGGCACGCCGGTCGGAGCCACCGGCTCGCGATTGTTGCGCGGCAATGCACCGGAGCATGAGCAGTTGGAGGCAGACGCCGCGGCCTTCTTCGGCGCCGAACGCGCACTGTTTTTCGGCAGCGGCTACATCGCCAACTTCGCTCTCCTGACCGCGCTGCCGCAAAAGGGCGACCTGCTGGTCCTCGACGAACTCGCCCATGCCAGCATGCATGAGGGCGCGCAGGCCGGGCGCGCCGAGGCCAGGCTGGCCGCGCACAACGACGTCGACGCCGTCGAGGACGCGATCACAAGCTGGCGCGCCGAAGGCGGAATGGGGCGCGTCTGGATCGCGGTCGAAAGCCTCTACAGCATGGACGGCGACCGCGCGCCGCTGGAGAGCCTCGTCGCGCTTGCCGATCGGCACGAGGCCTTCATCCTCGTCGACGAGGCGCATGCCACAGGCGTCTGGGGACCGGACGGACGCGGCTTCGCCGCCGCCTTCGAGGGCCGCGACAACATCGTCGCGCTCCACACCTGCGGCAAGGCGCTTGGCGCGTCCGGCGCGCTCGTCACCGCTCCACGAACGCTGTGCGACTATCTCGTCAACCGGTGCCGGCCATTCATCTACGCCACCGCGCCATCGCCGCTGATGGCGATCGCGGCGCGTGAGGCGCTGACCATTCTCTCCGACGAGCCCATGCGTCGTGCTCAGTTGCATGGGCGTGTCGCTTCCGCCGGCCGGCAATTGGCCGAGCGCTGTGGCGTGGCGCCGAGCGGCTCGCAGATCCAGCCATTTATCGTCGGCGACGTCGGGCGCACCATGGCGGTGGCGGCGGCACTGCAGGCTCGCGGCTTCGATATACGCGGCATTCGTCCGCCGACCGTGCCCGAGGGCACGTCGCGCCTGCGCATCTCACTGACGCTCAATATCGGCGAAGCCGACATTTCCGCCATGGTCGAGGCGCTCGTCGAGGTGTTGGGCACAGAATGACCAAGCGGATCGTCGTCACCGGAACAGACACCGGAATTGGCAAGACAGTATTTTCGGCGGGGTTCGCCAACCTGCTCGATGGCTTCTACTGGAAGCCGGTGCAATCGGGCCTCGACGGCGAGACCGACAGCGAGGTCGTTGCCCGGCTTTCCGGCTTGCCCGCCGAGCGCGTGCTGCCGGAAGCCTATCGCCTGCAGAGCCCGCTGTCGCCGCATCGTTCGGCCGAAATCGACGGCGTCTCGATCGAAACGGCAGAGCTCTCGCTTCCGGCCGTGCCGGGTCCGCTCGTCATCGAGGGTGCGGGCGGACTGATGGTGCCGCTCAACCGGCAGACAAGGTTCATCGACATATTCGAGCAGTGGCAGCTGCCGGTCATTCTGTGCGCCCGCACCGCGCTCGGCACCATCAACCACACTTTGCTTTCGATCGAGGCCCTGCGGGCGCGCTCCATCCCGCTCATCGGCATCGTCTTCATCGGCGACGAGGTAGCCGATACGCAGAAGACCATCGTGGAATTCGGCGGCGTGCCGCAACTCGGCAGGCTGCCGCACCTCGACCCGCTGACGTCCAAAACACTGAGGGGCGCGATGACTGCCGGCTTCGACCTTGCCTCGATTACCGGAGGCGAATGATGTCGCAGTCCCGTGTGTGGCATCCCTTCACCCAGCACGCGCTCGAGCCGGCGATCCCTGAAATCGTCTTGACCGAAGGCGCCTATCTCCACAAGGCCGACGGCTCCCGCATCCTGGACGCGATTTCCTCCTGGTGGGTCGTCACCCATGGCCATCGCCATCCCCGCATCATGAAGGCCATCGAGACGACCGCGTCGAGCCTAGACCAGATCATCTTCGCCGGCTTCACGCACGAGCCGGCAGAACGCTTGGCCAAGGCGCTTGTCAGCCTCGCTCCCGCCGGGCTCGATCGGGTGTTCTATTCCGACAGTGGCTCGACCGCCGTCGAAGTCGCGCTGAAGATGGCGCTCGGCTATTTCGGCAACATCGGCGCTCGGCGCTCGCGCATCGTCGTCATGGAGCACAGCTATCATGGCGACACCATCGGCACGATGAGCGTCGGTGCCCGCGGGGTGTTCAACGCCGCCTACGAACCCTTGCTGTTCGAGGTCGACACCATCCCCTTCCCGGCCGCCGGGCGAGAGCAGGAAACGCTGGATCGGTTCGAGGCCGTCAGCCGCGACCAGCGCGCCGCCGCGCTGATTGTCGAACCGCTGGTGCTTGGCGCCGGCGGCATGCTGATGTATCCGGCCTGGGTTCTGACCGAATTGAAGAAGATCGCCGAAGCCTCCGGCACCTTGTTGATCGCCGACGAGGTGATGACCGGCTGGGGGCGCACCGGGACCATGTTCGCCTGCGAGCAGGCGTCCATCTCTCCGGACATATTGTGCACCTCGAAGGGGTTGACCGGCGGCGCCATCCCGCTGGCCGCCACGCTTGCCACCGATGCCATCTTCCAGGCCCATTATTCGACGGACCGGAAGAAGACGTTTTTCCACTCGAGTTCCTACACCGCCAATCCGATTGCCTGCGCGGCCGGCCTCGCCAATGTCGAGATCTGGCGCGACGAGCCGGTGGCCCAGCGGATCGCGACCTTGAGCGCGATGCAGACCGCCGGGCTTCAGCGCTTTCGCGACAACACCTTCTTCAGCGACAGCCGGGCGACCGGCACGATCGCAGCACTCGATTTGCGCGCCGGCTCAGCCGGCTATCTGGCCGAGATCGGGCCAAAGCTGCGCGCGTTCTTCCTCGACCGGGGGCTGCTTGTGCGTCCGCTCGGCAATGTCCTCTACCTCCTGCCGCCCTATTGCGTCACCGGCGACGAGTTGGCCGGTCTGTATGACGCCATCGAGGAGGCCGGCGAACGTTTCGGCTCAAAGTCATGAGCAGGTCGTCGCGCATTCTCGGGTTTGGCCATCATGCGCCTGGGCGCAAAGTGGCGAATGCCGAGATCGAGAACAATCTCGGGCTCGAACCTGGCTGGATCGAGCGGCGCACCGGAATTCGTTCGCGCTTCTGGGCAACGGGCGAAGACACGCTGTCGGG
The DNA here is from genome assembly GCF_056404235.1 of Mesorhizobium sp. P2_E10. Lineage (NCBI taxonomy): Bacteria > Pseudomonadati > Pseudomonadota > Alphaproteobacteria > Hyphomicrobiales > Phyllobacteriaceae > Mesorhizobium > Mesorhizobium sp. P2_E10. The sequence continues at coordinate 59,079 of NZ_JBFUEK010000004.1, read as the reverse complement.
CATTGCCGCGCAAGCCGGCGACATGGCGCTAGCCAACGCCGGCATTGACCGCAGCGACATCGGTCTTCTGTTGCTCGCCACCTCGACGCCCGATCATCTCCTGCCACCGAGCGCGCCGCTGGTCGCACATCGGCTGGGACTGGGCCGTGCCGGTGCGATTGATCTCACCGGCGCTTGCGCCGGCTTCATCTACGCGCTGATGTTCGCCGACGGCTTCACCCGCCTGCAAGGTAAGGCGGCCCTTGTCATTGCCGCCAACATCCTCAGCCGCCGCATCAATCCGGCCGAGCGCGCCAGCTCGGTCCTCTTTGCCGATGCCGCCGGCGCCGTGGTGATTGGCCCATGCGAGGATGCTGATCGGGGGATTCTCGGCGCCTCCGTGGATTCGGATGGCTCGCGCTACGGGCTGATCCAGATCCCGGCGGGCGGAAGCAACATCCCGTTTCATGGCGGCCTGGATCTCGGACAAACCCGCATGACGATGACCGACGGCCGCGAAGTGTTCGCCAAGGCTGTCGAGATGATGACCGATTGCTCGATAAGCGCGCTAGCCGCTGCCGCAGTGCGACCACAGGACATCGGGCGGTTCGTGCCGCATCAGGCGAATGCTCGTATTTTCGATGCGGTCGGCAGGAACCTCGGCATTGCCGACCACGCGATCGTCAAGACGATCGCCGACTACGGCAACTCTTCCGCCGCGACGATCCCGCTGTCGCTGTCGCTGGCCCATCGTGCCGAACCGTTTCGGCCAGGCGAGAAGATTCTTCTGGCGGCCGCGGGTGCCGGTCTCAGCGGGGGTGCGCTCGTCGTTGGAATTTAGCGGGGCGACCCGACCGCCAATGGGACGACAAGACTGACCTTGTACGATCGAGAGGGGACAACGGAACCAATTCGAAAAATAGTCGCCGGCAAACTGCACGGTATCTACGTCACAGAAGCGAACCTCAACTACCATGGTTCGACAACGCTCGACCCTGTCCACTGCGAGGCAGCCGGGATCCTGCCCATGGAATTCGTGGAGATATGGAACAAGAATTCCGGCGCGCGCATTTCGACCTATGTCGTTCTTGGCGAGCGAGACTCGCGGTGCTGCATCCTCAACGGTGCTGCCGCCCGCACCTGCCAGCCCGGCGACCAAATCATAATCTGCAACTCCATTTACCTGGACGAAACGCAAATCACTTCGCTGAAACCGCGGATCGTCACGTTCGACCAGGACAACCACATACGCGACCGCCTGAGCTACTCAGTAGATCTCGATGCAGGCGGGCGATACAGTTTCTCGATCCTTGACGACGCGAACACAGGGATTGCCGAAGGGCCTTACGCTGCACGGTCTGAGGAAGTCACTCTGGGTCCATCTCGCCGAAGCGGAGGCATCCACCAGGCAGATGATGGACGTTCTTGGTCTCGACGACATCGACCGTGCAGAGCTCTATTCACGGGAAGCGTCGCGGGTGCGCTTGGCTGTGCAAGGCATGGACCGAGTTACGGCTGGTTACGCGCAACCCACTGCTTGGCGAACCTCGTGGCGAACCAGCCAATAAGGCATTGACAATAACAATGGTGGGCTCGGAGGACGTATTTAGATCATTGATTTTATTGGATTTTTCGTGGGTTAGAACTAGAAATCTTCCCGCGGTGTTCCGGATCGTCTCGCGGCCATTGCCACTATTCAGAACGATGCTGATGGTACCGTTGGCCGCGATCAGCGCATGACGGCTTCTTCGGACTTTTAGCAGTGCCACTCTGTCGTCGGAACTACCCATTGGACCAGTTTGGACGCCTGGTCGTGGCGCTTCTCCACGCACTCGGGCGGTTGTGCTACGACACGCTCAAGCTCAGATCCGAGCGGCCCGCCTGATCGATTGGGGCGGTCGCCCGTAGATCCGGATAAATGCCCGTCTCATGTTCTCGGCGTCGCCAAAACCGACTGCCTCCGCGATGCGTTCGACAGGTTCGGCTGTCGCCTCTATGCGGCCTCTCGCCAAATCCGCTCGAAGCCGTTCCACGACACGCGCAGGCGTGGTGCCGGTTTGCGCTCGGAATGTCCGGCTGAACTGGCGCAGGCTCATACCAGCCGCCTCAGCCAGCCGCTCGACCGGAAGTTCCTCGGCAATGTGATCTCGTGCGTGACCTAAGGCAGCGGCGATCCGATCGCTCTTTGGCGCAAGATCGATCGACGCGGCGAATTGCGACTGCCCGCCATGGCGACGATGGTAGACAACCAGATACTGGGCCACGGCTTTGGCGATGGCGAAGCCGTGATCTTCCTCGATGAGGGCCAAAGCAAGATCGATGCCGGCTGTGATGCCCGCCGACGTCCAGACATTGCCGTCCTTGCCGTCGGGGCGATGCTTCCCCCAACTACGATCAAAGTATCGAACATGCCGTCCTCGAGTGCGGCGGCAGTCGTGGAGAAGCCAAGGCTGTTGGTCACAGCCCCCGCACCGTCCGCCACGATATGGACGTCATAGGCAGGACGGCCGATCTCGCCATTTGCCGCCTCGAACGCGCCGGCCGGACCAGCGAGGTCGAGCATCTGAAATCCTGGCGAAATGTAGAAGCCGAGCTTTTTCATGGCCGAATGATAGGGAAGTTTGACCTTTAGGTCAAAGTCCTCTCGTCGTAGTTTCTCCTCAGGAGGTAAGCGATGTCACAGCCAATCAGTGTGGTGATGCCGGTGTACGACGGGGTAACCCAACTAGACTTCACCGGTCCGCACCAATTTCTTTCGCGCACGCCCGACCTGGACGTCCGGGTGGCGTCGCTGGGCGGCCAATCGATCACGACAGACCGTCTCACCTTCTCTGACCTGGAGGACCTTGCCACCATCGAGTCCTGTGACGTCCTTCTGGTGCCAGGCGGCGGTGGCTGCCTCGCTGCTGTCGAAAACGAGCTCTACCTGAACGAGATTATCCGGCTGGGGGCGTCCGCTCGCTATCTGACGTCTGTATGCTCGGGCTCGCTCATCCTCGGGGCTGCCGGCTTCCTTGTAGGCCGCCGGGCGGCTTGCCATTGGGCGTGGCGAGAACTGCTGCCGCTCTTCGGTGCCATCGTCGACGACAGCCGCATCGTCCGGGACGGCAATATTCTGTCCGGGGGCGGCGTCACTGCAGGCATCGATTTCGTTCTGGCCCTCATCGCGGAACTGAGCGGCCAACGAGTAGCCGAAATGGTGCAGCTTGGTCTGGAGTACGCGCCCCAACCGCCCTTCAATGCGGGTCGCCCGGATACGGCGTCGCCTGAAATTCTGGAAGCTGTGAACGCGCGCAACGCGACGAACCGAGCGCAACGGCGGGCACGTCTCGAAGGCTGGGTGGCTGCCCGCCAAACGTGAGGTGCGTGAGGTGACAGACATGTGCGGGCTTCACGCCTTTGTTATCGCTACAGGATCGCAAGGCGCCGCATCCTTGGTCTGGGCATCGCGATGCCAATCTCTTCAGCCAACGGGGACGAACCACACGTGTCCGCGAAACGCGTGGAGCGCGAGATGAGCGACTGCGACAAGCCAAACTTCTTTGATGCGCTGGCAGTCGGTCGGGCATTGGATCTTACCCTGCCCGACAGTCGCGCCGTCCGGGATGCCTACGAGGCTGCGCAGACCGAGTCGCCGCCTTGGCTCCTCAATCATGTGGTACGTTCCTGGCTTTATGGCGCGAAGCTCACCCAGAAACGTGCGCTCACCCCGGACGCGGAACTGGTTGCTGTCGCGGTGCTTTTGCATGATCTCGGCCTCGCGCGTGGCGGCGCTCCAGACCGTCGCTTCGAGGTTGTCGGAGCGGACGCTGGCCGCGCCTTCGCCCTCTCCCACGAGATGGGAGAGCGGCGCGCCGAAACAATATGGGACGCGATCGCCTTACACACCACCGGATCGATTGCCCGACACAAGGGGATCGACGTCGCATGCTGCCTGACTGGTATCGGGTGTGATTATGGCGGCGCCGGGTATGATGAATTGAGCGACGACAACAAGGACGCGATCTTGTCAGTCTATCCTCGCCTTGGCATGAAGAACCATCTGACGACTTGCCTTTGTGACATTGCGAGAAACCATCCAAATACGACGAGGGACAATTTCATCGCCGACTTCGCTTTGAAATATGTTCCAGGATATACGCGCGGCCGTTTGTCGGTCGACCTCCTGCGTGAATCGCCTTTTGCCGAGTAGCCGGTACAACTGTGGCACGATGTCCATGCCCGGCAGCCCGAAGAAGTGCATTTGCGGCCAAGGTAGAAGAATTCGCGTCCTGACGAGCGGTTGTACACACTGCCGGCCAAGAGATGTCGGCTTCGGGTCACAATTTCCGGTTCCGCCAGGACATGGCGCGCCGAACGCGTCGCCGCCTCGCCAAGCGACGCAAGCCCCGCGCGCTATCGATCACGAACCCCCGCCTTGTATACTGAGTGACCGATTCTCAGGGACCGACGGGGTTCGAGGCCAAAAGGCGGCGTCGAAATGAGTCATAAAATATAGTGAAATCAAACGGTTAAAATGTTGGTGGGCCCGGAGGGGGTAATAAGATCGTTGATTTCATTGGCTTTTTCGTGGGCCAAAATCAGAAGTCTTCCCGTATCGTTCCGGATGGTTCCGCGACGCTTTCATCGTCAAAACTTGGCTAGATATGCGCCACATTGATGCGCGCCTGCCTTGGGTAACTTCGAAGGCTGGGACAATCCTCTTTGGTCTGCTGCGTTTGGTCCAGTATAGCTGCAGAAACCGTACTTTTGGACGTTAGTTCTCCTAGCGCCACAAGAATGCCTGTGACGGCCTGAACAGCAACGCCTGCCTCGACCCAACTACCCGAGAGTTTGACTGGCAAGCGCATAGGTCACCGGTCCAGCTGAGCCGCCGACGGCAAAATCGTTGAGGGGCTTACCCATCGACATGGTGAGCACCGTGTCGAAAACCGGCATTCCGCTGTGCGACAGAAAGGCGGCGAACTCGCCATTGTCCATGTGAGTGTCGATGCGCAGGAAAGACCCCGAATGGTCGGCCACGTGCGGCCGCACGATCGCCACGGCGTCGGCGTCGCTTTCCGCCACGACCGGCCCCACGACATGGCCCCGCCCGAAGGGCCGACAGAGCGCGAACGCGTTCAGCTTGTCATCCTTGAAAAGACCATAGCCGGCCGAGTGCGCGAAAAGCCTTTCGATGAGCGCCGCCCGCCTCACGCCAAATCCTGCCGCGTCGAGCGCGATTGCTGCGGGAATATCCCTTGCGTCCAAAGTCCGGACATCGCCTCGAATATCGGCGGGCCTGGCCATCGTCGGCATCCGGGCGATGCCCTGGCATTGATAGACGGTCTTCTCGGGCTGGAAGTCGAGCGAGAGATAGAGCCGCCTTGCCGCGCGCGTTGCATTAAGGCGCAAGTCGCGGCCGACGACCTTGTCGAAGACCCGCTTCATCAGCCATTGCCCCGCTCCCAGCGTCTGGAGTCGCGGCGATGTGATGACCATCCCCACGGTGGCGAAATCGGCACCATGCGCGAACCACATAGCGGAACCCAGAACCCGGCCGATATCGTCGAGCGCTACGAACCCCTCTCCCGATTCACGCAGGAATTGCCAATCCTCGGCGCGATGCGGCCATCCCACGGAGAGCGAGAGTGCGTGCAACCGGTCCAGCTCAACGCCTTCGATGTCGCCGATACGCATCGAGAAGGTGTCGATTTTCAAGTTTCCGGGCGGCTTCAAGTCCATGCCTCTGAAATATCCCCGCAAATTGACCGGCGACACGCCACAGCCGCCCTTTGTCCACCAACGCTAAACAAACAGGCCCGTACGATTTGCTCGAAAGCCCCCTGCCAACGCAAGATTCAACTGAAACATTTCCGCTTTCGGCACGCAATCGCGGGAGAACGCAGACATTCTCCGCGGAAATGTAGCAGCACACAATCGTCGGCATCGATCCCGGCGATCCCGATATGCCTTGAGGGCTGGAATGGACGTCTTCGACATCCTCGACCGTCTCGTCGCCTTCCCATCGGTGGCCGGCAAGCCGAATGGTGATATCACTGGCTGGATTGAGGCCTATCTCGCGGGGTACGGGGCGCAGGTCACCGTGCTGCCGGGGCCGGAAGGCGACCGTTCCAATCTTTTCGCGACGATCGGCCCCGCCGATGTCCCGGGCTACATCCTGTCCGGCCACATGGACGTCGTCCCCGCCGGCGAACCGCAATGGAGTTCGGCTCCTTTCACGCTGCGCCGGGAGGGCGAGCGGCTCTATGGACGCGGCACCACCGACATGAAGGGGTTTCTGGCCGCGGCACTCGCGGCCGTGCCCATGCTGACTGGGCTGCGCCTCGCCAAACCGATCCATCTCGCCTTCTCCTATGACGAGGAAGTAGGATGCCGCGGCGTGCCGCATCTGATCGCCCGCCTCCCCGACCTTTGCGCAAAACCGCTCGGCGTAATCGTCGGCGAGCCGAGCGGCCTGCGCGCCGTGCGCGGCCACAAGGGCAAGGCGGCCGCCCGCGTGACGATCCAGGGCCGCTCCGGCCATTCCTCGCGACCCGACTTCGGCCTCAACGCCGTCCACGCCATGGCCGAAACGCTGGCTGCGGTCGTGAGCGAAGCCGAGCGGCTGACGCATGGCCCGTTCGACCCAGCCTTCGAGCCGCCCTATTCCTCGCTGCAGGCTGGCGTGATCAAGGGCGGACAGTCGGTCAACATCATTCCCGACAGCTGCACGCTGGAGCTGGAGGCGCGCGCCATTCCGGGCGTCGACCCGGCCAGCCTGCTTGCACCGGTAAGGGCGAAGGCAGAGGCCTGTGAGGCCGACGGCTTTCGGGTCGAATGGATGCCGCTCAGCGCCTATCCGGCGCTGTCGCTGCCACAGGACGCGCCGGTGGCGGCGCTGCTACAAGAGCTGACCGGCGAAACGCCGATCGCCGCCATCAGCTACGGTACCGAGGCCGGGCTCTATCAGGCCGCCGGCTTCGACGCGATCATCTGCGGCCCCGGCGACATCGGCCGCGCCCACAAGCCGGATGAGTACATTCTCACCGACGAACTCATCGCCTGCCAGCGACTGACCGAGGCGCTGGGCGCCCGCTGCGCGGCTTAAGGGGAACCGGAATGACATTCCTGTTCAATTCCGATGCGCGGCGCGGGGCGATCTTCGGCGAAGCCTTCGCTAGAGAACTGCCGGACGTCCCCTTCACGATGGATGCCGCAACGGTCGATCCGGACGCGGTGCGTTATCTCATTTCCTGGACTGCACCAGAAGACCTCGCGCGCTACCGGAACCTGGAAATCCTGTTTTCCCTGGGCGCGGGCGTGGACCAGTTTCGTTTCGATGCGGTGCCCACGAAGGTGAAGATCGTGCGGACGATCGAGGAGGGCATCATGCGCATGATGCAGGAATATGTGACGCTTGCGGTGCTCGCCCTGCATCGCAACCTGCCTGCCTATCTGGCGCAGCAGCGCGCCGGCGAATGGCGCGACATCTCACAGCTGCAGGCCGGGTCGCGCCGGATCGGCGTGCTCGGCCTCGGGCAACTCGGCCAGGCCGTCCTCGATCGCCTGAAGCCCTTCGGCTTTCCGCTCGCCGGCTGGAGCCGCTCGCCGCGGCAGATCGAAGGCGTGACCTGTCATCATGGCGAACCTGGACTGGAGGAGATGCTCGTGGCCAGCGACATACTGGTGTGCCTGCTGCCGCTGACCGAGGATACGCGCGGTTTCCTGAATGCCGACCTGTTTGCGAAGCTGCCCAAGGGCGCTGCGCTCGTCCATACGGGCCGGGGGCCGCAGCTCGACCATGAAGCCCTTCTCGCCGCACTCGACCGCGGCCACCTTTCGGCGGCGATGATCGACGTCACCGATCCCGAACCGCTGCCCGCGGGCCATCCGTTCTGGTCGCATCCGAAGATCATGCTGACCCCGCATATCGCCAGCGTCACCCAGCCGGCGACCGCTGCGCGGGCCGTCATCGAAAATATCAGGCGCTACCACGCCGGGCTCGACCCCATCGGGCTCGTCGACCGTTCGCGCGGCTATTGAAACCCAACCTGAAAGGCCATCCCTTGTCCCTGCTCAAGACCGTCGACACCAGCCCTGCCTTCCCGCCGCGCGAATCCCGGGCGCTGCCCGAACGGCTGATTGCCGGTAACCCCGCTTTCAAGACCTGGGCGCAGGACGCCGCCAAGGGCGATCTCGTCCACACCGGCATCTGGGAAGCGACGCCCGGCGAGACGCGCTCGATCAAGGGGGAGACTTTCGAGTTCTGCCATATCCTCACGGGCGTGATCGAGATCACGCCCGATGGCAGCGAGGCGGTGACCTACCGCGCCGGCGACAGTTTCGTGATGAAGCCTGGCTTCACCGGTGTCTGGAAGACCATTGAAACGGTGCGCAAGATCTACGTCACGGTAGGGTAATGGCGCCCGAGCGAGGTGCTGGCCCCGCAACAGATTTTGCCGTCCCTCATCGCCAGCACGCAACAATCATCCGCGACTGATCGTCGAACGGTGCATGCTGCGCTCCTGCCCGCGCTAGGCTCCCACAGAATGCTGCAAGGTGGTCGCCTATGACGTTGAGCTTCGATCCGGATACCGTCTCCCTTCCCGTCGGCCATTTCATTGACGGAGAGCTGGTCGCGGCCGAGGGTGCGATCGAGATGCGCCGACCCTCGGATGGCAAGGCATACGCCGCCAGCCCCGTCGCCGACCTCGATATGGTCGACCGTGCGGTGGAGAGCGCCAAGGCGGCGTTGAAGGCCAGCAACTGGGGCGGCGTCCGTCCACGCGAGCGCACCAGGACACTCCAGGCCTGGGCCGACCTGATCGAGGCGGAAGCCGAAACGCTGGCAAAAATCGAGGCGCTGTGCTCGACGCGGCCCGTCGGCCAGCTCGTCGCTGGCGACATTGCCATAACCGCCGAGCAGATCCGCTTCTTTGCCGAATTCGCCGACAAGGAAGGCAGCGAACTGGTGCCGACCGATGACGCCAGTCTCGGCATGATCATGAGCGAGCCCTATGGCGTGGTCGGCGCGATCACGCCCTGGAATTTTCCCATCTCTATGGCCGGATGGAAGCTCGGTCCGGCGCTGGCCGCGGGCAATGCGGTGGTGCTGAAGCCGTCGGAAATGACACCCTTCTCGGCCGTCTATATGGCAGAGCTCGCCGTCAGGGCTGGCCTGCCGGCCGGGCTTATCAACGTGGTGCTCGGCGACGGTCCGACGACCGGTACGGCGCTGACCGGTCATCCCGAGATCGCCAAGGTCAGCTTCACCGGCTCGACCCGCGCCGGCTCGGCCATCATGGAGAACGTCGCCCGCACCGGCGTCAAACCGATCACGCTGGAACTCGGCGGCAAAAGCCCCCAGATCGTCTTTGCCGATGCCGACCTGGACAAGGCGGCGACAGCCATCGCCGGCAGCGTCACCTTCAACGCCGGCCAGGCCTGCGTCGCCGGCACGCGCCTGATCGTCGAGAGGAACGTAGCCGACAGGCTGACGGCCGCCATCCTGGACAAGATGAAGGCGGTGCGGCCCGGCCCGACCTGGGATGAGGCAACCCACTATTCGCCGATCATCTCGGAACGGCAGCGGGCGCGCGTCGATAGCATCGTGCGGACCGCGATCCAGGCCGGCGGCGAATGCCTGACCGGCGGCGCCGCCATGGACAGCCCCGGCTATTTCTACGAGCCGACACTGATCGCCAATGTCGACCAGGCCAACCCGGCGATCGTCGAGGAAATCTTCGGCCCGGTCCTGACCATCCAGACCTTCGAGACCGAGGAAGAGGCGCTGGCGCTGTCCTGCCATCCGACCTACGGGCTGGCTTCCGGCCTGTTCACCTCCGATCTGTCCCGTGCCATCCGCCTGGCACGCAGGCTCGAAGCGGGCACCGTCTGGGTCAACCGCTACAGCCGCTCGCGCGACCATATCCTGCCGACCGGTGGCTACAAGCGCTCCGGCATCGGCAAGGATCTCGGCCGTGACGCCTATCTCGCCAACCGCAGGACCAAGAGCGTCCTGATCAGCCTCTAGAGAGATGCCGATGAAGTCCTACTCGATCGCTTTGATCCCCGGTGACGGCATCGGCCGCGATGTGACCGCCGCCGCCTGGACGGTGCTGGAAACCACGGCCAAGACCTTCGGCTTTGCCCTGACGGGCACCGAGCTCCCCTGGTCCTGCCGCTTCTTCAAGGAGACCGGCCGCATGATGCCGGAAGACGGCATCGACACCTTGCGCGGCTTCGACGCCATTCTTTTCGGCGCCGTCGGCTGGCCGGCGGAAGTGCCGGATTCGGTCTCGCTGCACGGCCTGCTGCTGCCGATCCGCAAGGCGTTCGTGCAATATGCCAACATAAGACCGCACCGCCTGCTGCCGGGGGTCACCGGCCCGTTGCGTGCGGAAAACTTCGACATCCTCTGCATCCGCGAGAACACCGAAGGCGAATATTCGGGCGCCGGCGGGCGCGTGCATCAAGGCACACTGGACGAGGTCGCAGTGGAGACCTCGATCTTCACCCGTGCCGGCGTCGAGCGCATCCTGCGCTTCGGCTTCGAGCAGGCGCGGTCGCGTCGACGCAAGCTGGCCTCGGTCACCAAGTCAAACGCGCAGAAATATTCGATGGTGTTCTGGGACGACATCACGCGAAAGCTGGCCGCGGAGTATCCGGACGTCGAAGTGACGAGCTATCATGTTGATGCGCTCGCCGCGCGCATGATCATGGCACCGGAGAGCCTCGACGTGGTCGTCGCCTCCAACCTGTTCGGCGACATACTGACCGACATCGGCGCGGCGATCCAGGGTGGGCTCGGCTACGCTGCCTCCGCCAATATCAATCCCGACCGCTCGGCGCCGTCCATGTTCGAGCCTGTGCACGGCTCCGCGCCCGACATCGCCCATCTCGGCATCGCCAATCCGATCGCCACCATATGGTCCGGCGCCATGATGCTCGACCATCTCGGCGAAGCGGCCGCCGCCGGCCGGGTCATGCAAGCGGTCGAAGCGACAACCGCGCGCGGCATTGGAACCACTCCGGGCAAAGACAGAACGGAGGCCATCACGGCCGCCGTCGTCGCAGCCCTCTCCTGATTGCAAGGTCGTTTTCGATGAAAAACCTGAAAGACAAAAACCTCTTCCGCGAAGCCGGCCTGATCGGCGGCAAATGGGTCGCGGCCGCTTCCGGAAAGACGGTCGATGTCGTCGATCCGGCGACCCAGACGACGATCGGCACGGTGCCCGATATGGCCGGTCCGGAGACCCAGGCCGCCATCGAGGCAGCGGCGTCCGCTTATGCTGGCTGGAAGAAGAAGACCAACGCCGAGCGCGCTGGCCTGCTGGAGGCCTGGCATGGTCTGATGCTCGCGCATCTGGACGATCTCGCCCTGATCCTGACGACCGAACAGGGCAAGCCGCTGGACGAGGCCAAAGGCGAAATCCGCTACGGCGCGTCCTTCGTCAAATGGTTCGCCGAGGAAGCGCGCCGGATCAATGGCCACACAATCCCCTCGCCGACGCCGGACCGGCGCATCATCGTGCTGAAGGAGCCGGTCGGGGTGTGCGGCATCATCACGCCGTGGAATTTCCCCAACGCGATGATCACCCGCAAGGTCGCGCCGGCGCTGGCCGCCGGCTGCACGGTGGTGATCAAGCCATCCGAGTTCACGCCCTATTCGGCGCTGGCACTCGGCGTGCTTGCCGAACGGGCGGGCATCCCGGCCGGCGTCATCAACATCGTCACCGGCATGCCGGCCGAGATCGGCAACGAGATCATGGCGAACGAGACCGTTCGCAAGATCTCCTTCACCGGCTCGACGCGGGTCGGTTCGCTGCTGATGCGCGGCGCGGCCGACAGCGTGAAGCGGCTCAGCCTCGAACTCGGCGGCAACGCGCCCCTCATCGTCTTCGACGACGCCGATCTCGATCTCGCCGTCGAGGGGGCGCTTGTCTCGAAGTTCCGCAACGGCGGCCAGACCTGCGTCTGCGCCAACCGTATTCTTGTCCAGGCTGGGGTCTATGACGCATTCGCGGCGAAGCTCACTGCTCGAGTCAACGCCATGACGGTGGGGCCAGGCACGCAGCCCGGCGTCGCCATCGGGCCGATGATCAACATGGCGGCGGTCGAGAAGATCAACCGCCACGTCGAGGATGCGCTCGCTAAGGGTGCTTCGATCATCACAACGAAGCCGGCATTGCCCGACGGTCCTCAGTATGTCGCGCCGCTGGTGCTGACCGGCGCCACAAAGGACATGCAGCTCGCCGCCGAGGAAACGTTCGGCCCGGTCGCGCCGCTGTTCCGGTTCGAGACGGAAGAGGAGGCGATCACGCTCGCCAACGGCACGCCCTACGGGCTTGCGTCCTACTTCTACACCGAGAACCTGAAACGCGCCTGGCGTGTCGGCGAGGCGCTGGAGTTCGGTATGGTGGGGCTCAACACCGGCTCGGTCTCGATGGAGGTCGCCCCCTTCGGCGGCGTCAAGCAGTCCGGCCTCGGCCGTGAGGGTGCACAGGCCGGCATCGAGGAGTATCTCGAGATGAAGAGCTTCCACATGGGCGGGCTGGGCTGAGGCATTTGGCTGAAGCCCGAGCGGGCCGGATCGACGATCACTGGATACGGTCGAGCGCCTTGTAGTAGAGGCCGACCATCGGCAGGAACCAGGGCTTGCCGGAATAGCCGGGAATGGAAGGCCACTCGAGTCCCTTCATCGGATTGCGGTCTTCGCGGCCGAGCATGGCATCGGCCAGGATCATGCCGAGATGCGTGGAAAGCTGCGCGCCGTGGCCGGAATAGCCCATCGCGTACCAGACACCGTCTTGGTAGCCGGCCCGCGGAAAACGGTCCTTGGTCATGTCGACCAGCCCACCCCAGCAATAGTCGATCTCGACCTTGGCGAGCTGCGGGAATATCGCCGCGAGGCCCGCCTGCAATATCTGTCCGCTCCTGGCATCGGAGCGCTGGTCCGATGTCGCCGAGAAGCGTGCGCGGCCGCCGAAGATCAGGCGCCTGTCCGGCGAAAGCCGGAAGTAGTTGCCGATATTCATCGAGGTCACGCATGTCCGGTTGCCGGGCATGGTCGCGGCGATCTCGGCGTCGCTCAATGGCCGCGTGGCGATGATGAAGCTGCCGACGGAGATAATCCTGCGGCGAAAATAGCGGAAATTCGGCGTGGTATAGGCGCCGGTCGCCACCAGCACATTGTCGGTGGTGATCCGGCCGCGGGAGGTCGTCAGCTCATGCCTGCTGCCGGCCTGCTTGCGGTCGGTCACCGCCGCGTTCTCGTGGATGATGGCGCCGTGGCGAACGGCCGCCGCGGCCAGGCCTGCCACATAGCGGCCCATATGCATCATGGCGCTCTTCTTCGACAGCATCGCGCCGTGGAAGGGCGAACCGATCTCGGATTTGAGGTCGGCCGCCGACAGCAGCGCCGTATCCGGATCCACTTCCGCATGGAGGGCTTCGAAGTTGCGGGCGATCGCTTCGAAATGCTGCGGCTTGGAGGCGAGCTTCAGCTTGCCGGCGCGGCGGAAATTGCAGTCGATGCCCTCTTCGGCAACCAGCGCCTCGATGGTATCGACGGAGTCGTCGAGCGCACGGTAGAGCGCGATTGCCCGTTCCTTCCCAAGCTCCACCTTGGCCGAAAGATAGCTGTGAGCGAGGCCGTTGTTCAGGTGCCCGCCATTGCGACCGGATGCGCCCCAGCCCACCCGCTCCGCCTCCAGCACCGCCACCTTCGCGCCGGCCTTCGCCAGTTGGCGCGCCGCGGCGAGACCGGTGAAGCCGCCACCGACGATGACGGCGTCATAGTGCCCCTCGACCGGGCCTTGCGCCCCGCCGGAAAAGACAGGGGCGGTATCGTGCCAGTAGGAGACCAGTTTCATCGACGATCCGCCTGTTTCAAAGCCCGACCACGCCCGGAAGACCGGAAATGTCCGGTATCTCGACATAGCCATAGTAAGGGTTTGCCGGTTCGTGGCCGCGATTGACCCAGACCTTGTTCTTGATGCCGAGATCGTGTGCCGACATCAGGTCGTAGCGGAACGAGGACGAGCAGTGAAGAATATCTTCCGGGCCGCAACCCAGCATGTCGAGCATGTATTCGAACCCCTTGAACCGAGGCTTGTAGGCCTGCGCCTGCTCGGCCGTATAAACGGCATGGAACGGCGCACCGAGCTTCTCGACATTGGACATGATCTGCGCGTTCATGGCGTTGGACAGGATGACCAGCGGGATTTCCTTGGCGACCTTCGCCAGGCCGGCCGGGACATCCGCGTGAGGGCCCCAGGTCGGGACCCGTTCATAGACCATGCTGGCGTCGTCGGGGCTGAAGGCGACGCCATTGCGCTTGCAGGCGCGCTCGAGCGCGTTGTGAACGACGTCTGCATAAGGCTTCCAGTCGCCCATGATCTCGTCCAGCCGATACGCGGCGAAGTTCTTGATGAACTCCTGCATGCGCGGTTCGTCCAGCCGGCTGCCGTAAAGGTCGCGCGCCGCTTCCGCCATCTGGAAATTGGTCAGCGTGCCGTAGCAGTCGAAGGTGATGTATTTGGGCCTGAAAGAAGCCATGTCCGTCGATCTCCAGTGGAAGCACATTCTCGTTAGGACGTATTTTCATCATAGGACGGTGAGTGGCGACCCACCTGATCGAAATGGCCCTCCCGAAAGCAGAAAGTTCCGTATCCGCCGTCCGGTTTGGCACGCTGTAGCATCTCGGCGGTCGATGGGAGCGGCGGCCTCGGCGTCAAAGGCATCCGCCGCGGCCGGTGCCAGCACAAGATGCGGCGCACCCCTCGTGCTACGGCGAAAGATACCGCCGAAGCCGAAGCCTTCAGACGATTTGCGACGCGCCAATGGTCGAGACTTGAGGGCAGACGGAAGGATGCCTCATGCACCAGGGCGAGATCGAGATTCAGGACTTCGGGCCGGACCATATCGAGGGAGCAGTGGCGCTTTCTCGCCAGGAGAATTGGCCGCATCGCCCGCAGGACTGGCAGATGGCGCTGCGGCTCTCCAGGGGCGTGGTCGCGCTCGACGACCAGGGCCGTGTCACCGGAACCATCCTGGTGACGCCCTACGGCACGGATTGCGCCATGATCAACATGGTGATCGTCGACAGGAACGTGCGTGGCAAGGGGCTCGGGCGCCGGCTCATGGATCAGGCCCTCGCCCTTGCCGGCGACCGTCCGCTGCGGCTCGTCGCGACGACTGACGGCATGCCTCTCTATGAGAAGCTCGGCTTTGTATCCTCCGGCACGATCCGGCAGCATCAAGGTACGGTTGCAGCGCTCGGCGCACCCGATGGCGTGGAAGCAGCAGGCGCCGGCGATCTGCCTGACATCAAGACGCTGGACCGCGACGCCTATGGCGCCGACCGGGAAGCCCTGATCGATGCGCTGGCCGAACGCGGCCAATTCGCCGTTATCCGCCGCAACGGCACCATCGAGGCCTATGCCGCGATCCGCCCGTTTGGACGCGGCGAGGTGATCGGACCGGTCATCGCGGGAAGCGCCGACTCCGCCAAAGACCTGATCGCCTTCTTCGCCGCGCCGCGCCGCGGTGCTTTCCTGCGCGTGGACACCGACAGCAGGACTGGCCTTGCCGACTGGCTCGAGGAAATCGGCCTTGCCCATGTCGGCGGCGGCGTGGCCATGGACCGTCCACCCAAGAACGGCGCGGAACAGGCCAGGCCAAAAGTTTACGCCCTCGCCAACCAGGCGCTCGGCTAGGAGGACAACAACAATGCTCGCCAATTCCCTGATCGAACTCGACCGCGCCCATCTCATCCATCCGGTCTCATCATATCGCGGCCATGAGGCGCTCGGCGTGCGCGTCTTGAAATCGGCGAAGGGCGCGACCGTGACCGATGCGTCCGGCAAGCAACTCGTTGACGGTTTTGCGGGGCTGTGGTGCGTCAATGCCGGCTACGGCCATGACAGCATCGTCGAGGCGGCGGCCCGGCAGATGCGCGAGCTCCCCTACGCCACTGCCTATTTCGACCTCGGCTCGGAGCCGGCCATCCGCCTCGCCTCGGAATTGGCTGAGCGCGCGCCCGGGAATCTCAATCACGTCTATTTCACGCTCGGCGGGTCGGACGCGGTCGACAGCACGATCCGTTTCGTCCGCTACTACTGGAATGCCAGGGGCGAGCCGAAGCGCGACCAGTTCATTTCCATCGAGCTGGGTTATCACGGGTCATCGGTGGTCGGCGCTGGCCTGACCGCATTGCCCGCCTTTCACGCCGGCTTTGGCATTCCCTTCGAATGGCAGCACAAGATCCCCTCCCCCTATCCCTATCGCAACCCGGTGGGCGAGGACGCGAACGCGATCATCGCCGCATCGCTCGCCGCGCTGAAGGCCAAGATCGAGGAGATTGGACCGGAGCGGGTCGCTGCCTTCTATGCCGAGCCGATCCAGGGCTCGGGCGGCGTCATTGTCCCGCCGAAGGGCTGGATCAAGGCGATACGCGAGCTCTGCCGGAAGTACGGCATCCTGTTCATCGCCGACGAGGTGATCACCGGCTTCGGCCGCACGGGACCTCTGTTCGCCTGCACGGAGGAAGACATCGTTCCCGACTTCCTGACGACCGCGAAGGGGCTGACCTCGGGCTATGTTCCTATGGGTGCCGTATTCATGTCTGATCATGTCTACAACGTCATCGCCGACGGCGCGGGCGCTTCGGCGGTCGGCCACGGCTACACCTATTCCGCCCATCCCGTCAGCGCCGCCGTCGCGCTCGAGGTGTTGAAGCTCTATGAAGGCGGCCTGCTGGAGAATGGCATCAAGGCCGGCGCGCGCCTGATGGCGGGATTGGAAGGCCTGAGCGATCACCCGCTCGTCGGCGATGTTCGCGGTCGCGGGATGCTTGCCGCGATCGAACTGGTGGTCGACAAAAAGAAGAAGACACCGCTTCCCGCATCGGCCATGCCGGCGCGGCGCGTCTTCGACAGGGCGTGGGACAATGGCCTGATCATTCGAGCCTTTGCCAACGGGGTTATCGGCTACGCTCCTCCGCTCTGCTGCACCGACGACGACATCGACGCGATCATCGAGCGCACGCGCCGGACGCTCGACCAGACGCTGGACGATGCCGACGTCCGCCAGGCCCTGGCATGACGGGCGACAAATACCACGTGTTTCGAAATAGCGCCGGGGCAGACGATTTCGCAATTTTGTGCCGCAGCCCAGCGCCTTTTCGGCGAATCCAGCGCGGGGGAAGTGCCAGACTGGTCATAAGACAAGGCCAGAAGCCCCGAACTTCCGGGTTTTTGAAAAGGCCGATGCCCCGGACAGCACGGAATTTTGTTCTGTTCAGCACCATGCAATTCGGCCACGCGCAGAGGAGAGCCAGTCTTGGCCAGGGGCTTTAGCGAATTCAAATACATGACCTTCGACGTCGTCGGCACGCTGATTGACTTCGAAGGTGGCATCACGACCTGCCTGGCCGGGATTGCCGCCGACGCTGGCGTTTCCGTCGATGGCGAAGCCGCGCTGGCCCTGTATCGGCAGGCCCGCTACATGCCCGATGCGGGCCTGTTCCCCGACGATCTCGTACGTGTCTACATGGTCATCGCGCCGCAACTCGGCCTGCCGGTCGAGGAGAAATATGGCGTGCGCCTACGCGACTCCGCCAGCGCCTGGCAAGGTTTCGCCGACAGCGCTGCGGCATTGGCCGAGCTTGCGAAATCGCACAAGCTGATTGCCATGACCAATGCCCGGCGTTGGGCGCTCGACCATTTCGAGAAGCGGCTCGGATCGCCCTTCTTCGCCACCTTCACCGCCGACGATACCGGAACGGAGAAACCGGATCCGGCGTTCTTCCACAAGGTCTTCGATTTCGTCGCCTCCCGGGGTGACAGCAAGGACGACATCCTGCACGTCGCGCAGAGCCAGTATCACGATATCGGCATATCGCGGGCGCTTGGCTTGACCAACTGCTGGATCGAACGCCGGCACGCCCAGAAGGGCTATGGCGGCACGATCGAGCCCGAGCGCTTCACCGCGCCGGACTACCGCTTCACCTCAATGACCGCATTGGCGGCGGCCGTGCGGGAAAGCCTGAAGGAACGAATCTGAGCCCAAGCCCGGAAAGCCGCGACAAGACGAGCATCCCGACCAAACAACCAGAAAGGGGAATACCATGACCGACAAGATCACGAACTGGACCAGCGCAGACGATGCCATGGTCGAAAACGCCATCCGCCGGGGCGCGAGCCGCCGCGAACTTCTCAAGATGCTGTTGGCCGGCGGCGCCGCGGTTGCCGCGGGCAGCCTGGTGCTCGGCCGCGCCACCAATGCCGTCGCCGCCGAGCCGGTTTCCGGCGGAACTTTCAAGGCCGCCGGCTGGTCGTCATCGACCGCCGACACGCTCGATCCGGCAAAGGCGTCGCTCTCCACTGACTATGTCCGCTGCTGTTCGCTCTACAACCGCCTGACTTTCCTCGACAAGGGTGGCGTCACGCAGATGGAGCTCGCCGAGAGCTTCGACAGCAAGGACGCCAAGACCTGGACCGTGAAGCTGCGCAAGGGCGTCACCTTCCACGACGGCAAGGACCTCACTGCCGACGACGTCGTCTTCTCGCTGAAGCGTCATCTTGATCCGGCGGTCGGCTCCAAGGTCGCCAAGATCGCCGCACAGATGACCGGCTTCAAGGCGGTCGACAAGTCGACCGTGGAAATCACGCTCGCCGACCCGAATGCCGACCTGCCGACCATCCTGGCGCTGCACCATTTCATGATCGTCCAGGACGGCACCACGGACTTCTCCAAGGGCAAAGGCACCGGCGCCTTTGTGCTGCAAACCTTCGAACCGGGCGTGCGTTCGGTGGTCACCAAGAACAAGAACTACTGGAAGTCGGGCAAGCCCTATCTCGACTCTTTCGAGTTCATCGCCATCAGCGACGACAGCGCCCGCGTCAACGCCCTGCTTTCCGGCGACATCAATTTTGCGGCCTCGATCAATCCGCGTGCGATGAAGCTCATCGGCGGCCAGCAGGGCTTCGAATTGTCGAAGACGACTTCGGGCAACTACACCGACCTCAACATCCGGCTCGACATGGATCCGGGCAGCAAGGCCGACTTCGTGGCGGGCATGAAGTATCTCGTCAACCGCGAGCAGATCGTCAAATCGGCATTGCGCGGCCTCGGCGAAATCGGCAACGACCAGCCTGTCTCGCCGGCGAATATTTTCCACAATCCCGACGTCAAGCCGAAGGCTTTCGACCCGGACAAGGCGAAGTTCCACTTCCAGAAGGCCGGCCTGCTCGGCCAGTCCATCCCGGTGATCGCTTCCGACGCCGCCACCTCGTCGATCGACATGGCGGTGATCATCCAGGCCGCCGGCGCGGATATCGGCATGAAGCTCGACGTCCAGCGCGTCCCGGCCGACGGCTATTGGGACAATTACTGGCTCAAGGCGCCAATCCATTTCGGCAATATCAATCCGCGCCCGACGCCGGACATCCTGTTCTCGCTCCTCTACGCTTCCAACGCGCCGTGGAACGAAAGCCAGTACAAGTCCGAGAAGTTCGACAAGATGCTCATCGAGGCGCGCGGCTCGCTCGACCAGGCCAAGCGCAAGGAGATCTACGGCCAGATGCAGGCTATGGTCTCCGAGGAGGCCGGCACCATCATCCCGGCCTATATTTCCAACGTGGATGCCCTCTCGAGCAAGGTGAAGGGTTTGGAGGCGAACCCGCTCGGTGGCATGATGGGCTATGCAATGGCGGAATATCTCTGGCTCGAAGCCTGAGAGAAGCCAGCCGGGGGCCGGTCAGCCAGCCCCCGGCACTTCATTGCGCAAGATTGCTTGGCCGAACAACCGCAGGGAGCGCTTCCATGACGTCTGGGGTTCTCAACCTCGTGCTGAAGCGGCTGGGGATCGCGGCCGTCACGCTTTTGATCGTGCTGTTCGCTGTCTTCTTCGCCACCAGCATGCTGCCAGGCGACACCGCATCGATCCTGCTCGGCCAGGCGGCGACTCCGGAAGCGGTCGCCGGCCTGCGCGAGGCCATGCATCTCAACGATCCGGCGATCCTGCGCTTTCTGCTCTGGCTTGTGGGACTGCTCCACGGCGACCTCGGCACCTCCTATGCCAATGAGATGCCGGTCGCGACACTGATCGGCGGACGCCTGGTCAACACCATGAAACTCGCGGGCATCACCACGCTGCTCTCGGTGCCATTGGCGCTGACGCTCGGCATCACCGCCGCCATGCTACGAGGCTCCGTCTATGACCGCACCGTCACCATCCTTTCGATCGGCATCATCTCCGTACCGGAATTCATGGTCGCGACACTCGCGGTCCTGCTCTTCGCCGTTTATCTCAAATGGCTGCCGGCGCTGTCCTCGGTCAACGAGGCGCATTCGCTGACCGACCTCGTGCGCATCTATGCAATGCCCGTGATCACGCTCACCTTCGTCATCTCCGCCCAGATGATCCGCATGACGCGCGCCGCGGTGATCGAAACGCTTTCCACGCCTTACGTGGAGATGGCGCTTCTGAAAGGTGCTTCGCGCGGCCGCATGGTGCTGAGGCACGCGCTTCCGAACGCTCTCGGCCCGATAGTCAACGCGGTCGCGCTCTCGCTGTCCTATCTGGTCGGCGGCGTCATCATCGTCGAGACGATCTTCAACTATCCCGGCATCGCCAAGCTGATGGTCGATGCCGTCGCCACCCGCGACCTGCCGCTTATCCAGAGCTGCGCGATGATCTTCTGCCTCGGCTACCTCTTCCTCATCACCGCCGCCGACATCGTCGCCATCATGTCCAACCCGAGGCTCAGATGACGATGGCGCGCGCGACAACCTCCCGACGGTCCTTCCTCAGCCACAGCTACAGCCTCGTCGGCGTCGTGGCCGCGCTGGTCATCCTGGCCTGGACGCTCATCGCGATCCTGGCGCCTTACCTCATTCCCCATTCGATCGGCGACATTGTCGACGACGACTATTTCGGCCCGATGCGCCAGGGACTGTGGCTCGGCTCGGATTATCTTGGGCGCGATATGCTCTCGCGGGTTCTGATGGGCGCCCGCTACACTGTCGGCATATCGCTCGCCGCCGTCTCCATCGCCTGCTTTTCAGGTGTCGTGCTGGGGATGATCGCGGCCGTCACCGGTGGCTGGCTCGACACCTGCCTCAGCCGCTTCCTGGACGCCATGAACTCCATTCCCAGCAAGCTGTTCGGTCTTGTTGTCGTCGCCGCGGTCGGCTCGTCGATCCCGGTGCTGATCCTGACGCTGGCCGTCATCTATATCCCCGGCGCCTACCGCTTCGCGCGCGCGCTCGCCGTCAACATCAACACCATGGACTTCATCACCGTCGCCCGCGTCCGTGGCGAGAGCACCGCCTACCTCATCGGCTCCGAGATCCTGCCCAACATCATCCGCCCGGTGCTTGCCGACTTCGGGCTGCGCTTCGTCTTCATCGTGCTGTTGCTCTCCGGCCTTTCCTTCCTGGGGCTCGGCCTCCAGCCACCGCTCGCCGACTGGGGCGCGCTGGTGCGCGAGAACATCGGCGCCCTGCCCTTCGCGGCCCCCGCCGTCATCGTGCCGTCGCTGGCAATCGCCAGCCTCACCATCAGCGTCAACCTGCTGATCGACAACCTGCCGCAGAAGATCAGGGACCGGGACGCATGAGCAATCTCGTCGAGGTCAGAAACCTTAGGATCGAGGCGAAGACCGACTCCGGACGGCTTGTCGAAATCATCAAGGGCGTCAGCTTCGACATCGCCGACGGCGAGATCGTTGCCCTGATCGGCGAGAGCGGCTCCGGCAAGACGACGGTAGCGCTCTCGCTCATGGGCTATGCGCGGCCCGGCTGCCGGATCGTCGGCGGCGAGATCAACGTCAACGGCAAGAACATGGTTGCCCTTTCCGAAAAGGAACGCGCCAGGCTGCGCGGCACCGACATTGCCTATGTTCCGCAAAGTGCCGCCGCCTCTTTCAACCCCTCCTCCACGATCATGGAGCAGGTCATCGAGGTCACGCGCATCCACAAGCTGATGCCACCCGAGCAGGCGCGCCAGCGCGCGGTCGAGCTGTTCCGGGCCTTGTCGTTACCAGATCCCGGAGGGATCGGCGCGCGTTATCCGCACCAGGTTTCGGGCGGGCAATTGCAGCGGCTTGCCGCGGCCATGGCGCTCATCGGCGACCCCAAGCTGATGATCTTCGACGAGCCGACGACAGCACTCGACGTGACGACGCAGATCGACGTGCTGAAGGCATTCAAGTCGGTCATGCGGGCGGGCGGGATAGCGGGTGTCTATGTTTCCCACGACCTCGCGGTCGTCGCCCAGATCGCCGACCGCATCGTCGTGCTGAAAGGCGGCGAAGTGCAGGAGACCGGCACCACGGCGGCAATCCTTTCGGCCGCCCAGCACCCCTACACGCGCGAACTGCTGGCCGCCTTCGAACCGAAGCCGCGACAAGCACATGCAGACGCGGATGCCGGGACGAAACAGCTGCTGCGTATCGACAATGTGACGGCCGGCTATGGCGCGGTGCGGGATGACGGACTGCCGCTAATCCGCGCGGTCGATTCTGTCAGCCTCGTTGTCGAGAAAGGGCGCAATCTCGGCATCATCGGCGAATCCGGCTGCGGAAAGTCGACGCTGGCGCGCGTCATCGCCGGCATCCATCCGGCGGCCGCCGGTGATATCGTCTTCAACGGTGAGGAACTGCAGCGTGCCGCCAGGAAGCGCAGCCAGAACCAACTGCGCGAGATGCAGATTGTTTTCCAATATGCCGATACCGCGCTCAATCCGGCCAAGCCGGTGGAGGACATCATCTCCCGCCCGCTGGCCTTCTATCACCGGCTCGACAGGCAGGCGCGCTCGAAGCGCGTCGACGAACTGCTCGACATGGTGCGCCTGCCCAAGACGCTGCGCTACCGTCACCCATCGGAGCTCTCGGGCGGCCAGAAGCAGCGCGTGAACTTCGCTCGTGCGCTGGCGGCCGACCCCAAGCTCATCATCTGCGACGAGATCACCTCGGCGCTCGACACGGTGGTGGCGTCCGCCGTGATCGAGCTGCTCAAGGAACTGCAGCGCGAGCTGGGCCTCTCCTACATCTTCATCAGCCACGACCTCTCCGTAGTCGAGGCCATCTGCGACGAGATCATGGTCATGTACAATGGCGAGCGGGTGGAGCAGATCACGCCCGACAAGCTGACGGCGCCCACCCACCCTTATTCCAAGCTTCTGTTCTCTTCGGTGCCGAAGCTTGACCCGACCTGGCTCGACGGCCTCGTCCGCGACCCCGAACTCGTCAGCCAGTACGGCCACCGATAGAGCGGTTCGCCATTTCACGGAAACCGCGAAACGCTCTATCTGTTTCCTTTCTGGCGCAATTCCAAAGGGAAAGCGATGCGCGCTTTTCCCAGGAAAACCGCTTCACACTTTTCCTGGAATTGCTCTGATTTCCTGGAATTGCTCTGACTACATCGGAAACAGGCTGGGTAGCGGCATGTGCGCCTTGACGATGGGGGATTTCAGCACCACGAAGCTGAAATACT
The DNA here is from genome assembly GCF_056404235.1 of Mesorhizobium sp. P2_E10. Taxonomy (NCBI): domain Bacteria; kingdom Pseudomonadati; phylum Pseudomonadota; class Alphaproteobacteria; order Hyphomicrobiales; family Phyllobacteriaceae; genus Mesorhizobium; species Mesorhizobium sp. P2_E10. Next base: position 35,616 of record NZ_JBFUEK010000004.1, on the reverse strand, counting down.
TGTCGATGCCGATATCCATGTCGGTCAGCCGCTCCATGATCGTCTGATACTCACTAATGCCGGAGGTCACGAATTTCATCAGATAGTCGTAGCCGCCCGACACAAGATGGCATTCGATGACCTGCTCGATCTTCTCCACGACAGCGAGAAAGCGGGCGAAGTCAATCTGACGATGGTTCTTCAAGGTGATTTCGGTGAACACGGTCAGCGTCTGGCCAAGCTTGCCGATATTGATCTGCGCGGAATAGCCTTCGATGTAGCCTTCCGACTGCAGTTTCTTGACCCGCATCAGGCACGGGCTCGGCGACAGATGCACCAGATCGGCCAGTTCCACATTGGTGATGCGGCCGTTCTTCTGCAACTCGTGAAGAATTCTGATGTCGATCCGATCCAGTTTCACGGCCGTCTCCGAAGAACGCATGCCGCAGCACAAAATGCTGCCCTGCCAACAACCATTGACACTACCACAGCCCGCTGCCCTGTCCATCCGAGCGGATACCCGCTGAATGGCAGGGACTCCCGATTCCGATGGCGCTTCCAGAATAAAATACTGCTTCGGCCTCAACTGCAGCAGCGGCTGCCTGCGCAAAGCACTAGATTGTAGCGTCAATGTAGAGAAGACCATGCCCGCGCCACTGCAGCAAATCGAGACATCCGGCGAACTGCCACGGTCCGCTGACGCGGTGGTGATCGGCGGTGGCATCGTGGGGGCCTTCGCAGCTTACTATCTGGCGAGGCGCGGCATGCAGGTTGCGCTTGTCGAAAAGGGACGCATCGGCGCCGAGCAATCCAGCAGGAACTGGGGATGGTGCCGCCAGCAGAACCGCGATGCCCGCGAGCTGCCGATGGCGACGCGAAGCCTCGATCTTTGGGAGCGTTTTGCCGCGGACGCCGGCGAGGATACCGGCTTCCGACGCTGCGGCTTGCTCTATCTTAGCAATGACGAGGCGGAACTGGCCGGCTGGGCGCGCTGGCGTGACTTCGCCCGCACGGCCGGTGTCACCACACATATGCTCGACAGCGCCGAGGCCAGTGAGCGAGGCCACGCCACGGGCCGGACCTGGAAGGGCGGCGTCTTCTCGCCAGCCGACGGCATCGCCGATCCATCGCAGGCTGCGCCCGCCGTCGCCCGCGCCATCCTTAAGCTCGGGAGCAGCGTGCACCAGAATTGCGCCGCGCGCGGCATTGAGACCGAGGGCGGGCGCGTGAGCGCCGTGGTTACGGAGAGCGGAACGATCCGAACCAAGGCGGTCGTCCTGGCTGGCGGCGCCTGGGCCTCCTCGTTTTGCCATCAGTTCGGTTTCCGCTTTCCGCAGGTGTCGGTCCGCTCCTCCATCCTGTCGGTTTCGCCGGGCGCAGAGGGCCTGCCGGATGCGCTTCACACGGCAACGATCTCGGCCACGCGTCGCAGCGGCGGCTACACGCTCGCCATAAGCGGACGCGGCCGCGTAGACTTGACGCCGCAGCAGCTGCGTTTCTCGTCGCAATTCCTGCCGATGTTCCTGAGGCGGTGGCGAAGCATCGCACCCGGCGGGCTGGAAGGCATGCGTTCGGGCCACGAAACGCTACGGCGCTGGCGGCTCGACCGGCCGACGCCTATGGAGCGGATGCGCATCCTCGACCCGGCTCCGGACCAGGCGACGATCCGCTTGACCCACGCCCGCGCGCTTGAGCTGCTGCCGGCACTGCGCCAAACCAGGATCAGCGCGACCTGGGCCGGCTACGTCGACAGCACACCGGACGGCGTGCCTGCCATTGGCGAAATCCAGACCATTCCGGGTTTCTTCCTGGCTGCCGGATTTTCGGGACACGGCTTCGGCATCGGGCCCGGCGCCGGGCATCTCGTCGCCGATCTGGTGACGGGAGCGGAGCCGATCGTCGATCCGACATCCTATGATCCCAGGCGCTTCGGCGCTTCGGCCTGGGGGAAGGTCGCCGATTTCTAGCATCTGATCCTCATCATGCGCGGCCTCCGCAATTGCATCAGCCGTTGCGCAGAAAGGCGCCAATAGGCGCCGGCCGGACAGGCGCCTGCCCGCGAAACCGGCCGACAGCGTCGGGCATGCAGCCGGCTTGCGCCGCCACGAGTTCGGCGGCGGCCAATTGGCAATAGCGCCCCTGGCAGCGGCCCATACCGACGCGCGACAGCGACTTCACCCTGTTGGCTTCGCCGCCACCGAAAGTCACGCTCTCTCGTATGTCTCCGGCACTCACGTTCTCGCAGCGGCAGACGATCGTGTCGTCGGGGAGTGCCTGCGCCATCGCTGTCGGCCAGGGAAAGGCCCGAGCCAGGCCGCGGGCAAAGCGCTCGAGCCGCGCGAGCTTGCGCAGATCGGCGCCGGCGGAGGGCGACGGATGTCCGAGATCGGCAAGGCATGCCGCCGCAGCGAGACGCCCAGCGATCTCAGCGCCGTCCGCGCCAAGAAGACGAACCCCATCGCCCGCAAGATAGACGCCGTTGCCGGCACGACCCATCTGGTCGGTCTTTGGCAGCCATTGCCGCCACTGCTCATCATATGTGAAGCCGCATCCCGCGAGGTCGGCCAGATGCGTCTCCGCCCGCAGGTGCCAGCCCATGCCGATCATGTCGCATGGAGTGAGGCGCTGCCTTCCGCCGGCGTCGCGCCAGTGCATCGCTGTGACACCCTGCCCGTCGGCCTCGATCCGTTCGAGCGTCACGCCCGCATGGTAGCGGCCGCCGAGCCTCGCCCGCAGGGCCAATCCGAGCAGCGCGACCGATGGCCGGGCGGCAAGCTGCCAGAGCCCCCGCATCTGTTGATCCCAGGGAGAAGTGTCCAGCACCGCCGCCACATCAGCTCCGGCTTTGAGGAGTTGGGCGCCGACCAGCGTCAGCAAAGGCCCCGATCCGATCAGCACGATCCGCCGCCCGAGGGCCACACCCTGCGCCTTGAGCGCGATCTGCGCTGCGCCAAGGCTGTAGACGCCGGCGCTCTGCCAACCCGGGACCGGAGCGACGCGGTCGGACGCGCCGGTGGCAAGGATCAGGCGGTCATGGAAGATCATCTGCACGCCGTCCTCCCCCAGCACGTGCAGTCGCCCGTCCTGCGCAGCGATAACTGAACTCGCTGCGCGATGGGTGAGCCGCCCGTCTTTGGCCAGCCGGTCGAACGGCGCATGCAGCGCGTCCGCCTTCGCCGCCTCCGACCCGTAGAGCTGCTTCGCGGTGCGGGTGAACCCGGTGGGCGGGCGGCGATAGATCTGTCCGCCTACGCGCTGCCCTTCGTCGATCACCACCGGGTGGAGCCCGGCCTCCACCAGCGTCGCGGCGGCCCTAATGCCAGCCGGGCCGGCGCCCACGATCACGATCCGCGGCGGCATGGTCCCGCTCACGGCCAGCTCTCCGGTGGCATCGTGCGCAACCGCATGCCTTGGCTGACAAATGTCGAGCACGCCCGCAGGCGCGGTCCCTCGTCCTGCCATACCCAGCAATCCTGGCAGGCTCCCATCAGGCAGAAGCCGGCGCGCGGCTCGGGTCCGAACTCGGATTTTCGCAACGCGTGTCCTGATGCCAGAATGGCGGTCAGCACGGTGTCGCCCGCAAGGGCGCCGCGCATCTCACCGTCGAGAAAGAAATGCACCACTGCGCGGTCGCGCTCGGCCAGCCGGACGATGCGGCCGGCGGTGATCATTCCGCTGCCTCTCGCACGGTGCGAGGACGGGGCAGTTCGGGGAACCGTTCGCAGACCGCATCGAACGCCTCCTGGACGCCCTCCTGCCCCGAGCGCCCCTTCATGCGACGGAAGATCTCCGTCTTGGCGAAAAATCGCCAGTGGATCGGCAAGTCCCGCAGAATGGCGGTCAGCAGGTCATAGGCGGCCGGCGTCCACTGCGCTTCGTAGCCATCGCGCTCCGGACCGAAATGAAAATGGCCGGCGGCTGGCCCCTGCCGCGCGCGCAGTCTTTCCGTCGCCTGCATGTCGACCTCGCCGTCGCGGATGACGACCCCATAGTCGCGCTCGGCAGCCGTTGGCGAGACATAGCCACGCAGCACGTCCTGCGCGACGCGCCAGGGCTCGCGATTGCGCGGATCGCCGCGCCCGCCGCCTCCGGCGGAGCGGATATCGAGCACGTCCCCAGGCTGCAGCACCGCCGTGTCGATGTTGCCCAGCCGCCGCTCGTGCTCGGTCCCTGGATTGACGACCATGTCCGATAGGCCGGCCGCCTTGCCGCCCAGCACGCCCCACGGACGAAAGAAGCCGCGATCGCGGTTGCGCGCCGTGATCCTGGAGTCGGGGGCGAAGACACGGAAGGCCATCTCGGTCGCCAGCCCGCCGCGCCAACGCCCCGCACCGCCACTGTCCCTGGCGAGCCCGTATTTCACGAATTCGACCGGGGTCTCGGTCTCGGTGATCTCGATCGGCGTGTTCTTGAGATAGGCGGCATCGGCGCCCGACCCGTTGGTTCCGTCGCGATGCGGCATCGCGCCACCGCCGCCCACCACGGGATTCACCGCCGTGATGACAGTCTTGCTGGTCCGCTCGTCCGTGGTCATGACATTGACGATGCAGTTGTTGCCGGCAGGTGCTGCGGGCAGGCGCTCCGGCACGGCTTGCGAGAAGGCGCCGAAGATGACCGACCGCAGCCGGGCGCAGGTGAGCGAGCGCATGCCCACCGCGGCGGGATGGACCGGATTGAGCACCGAACCTTCGGGCGTAATGCAGGTGAACGGCCTGGTGAGGCCCGTATTGAGCAGGAGCTTCGGGTTGAGTGTGTAAAGCACGTAATAGACGCCCACGAGCAGCATGGTGTGTCGCGGGTCGCCGCCTGAAGGCACGTTGAGCGAGGAGCCGAGCTGCGGATCGGAGCCGGTGAAGTCGAGCACCGCCTCGTCGCCTTTGATCGTCAGCGTCAGCTTCAGCCTGCAGGGATTGGCCTCGACCGAATCCTCGTCGGCATAGTCGGCGAACTGCCATGTGCCGTCGGGCATGGCGCGCAGCACGTCACGCGCCTGCGCCTCCGCATGGTCGAGAAGCGCGGAAACGCCCTCGATGAAGCCGGCCTTGCCGAACTTCTTCACCATCGCCTGGATCTTGCGCTCGCCGGTGTTGAGCGCGCCGACCAGCGCCTTGATGTCGCCGATGTTGAGGTCGGGCTTGCGCACATTGGTGCTCATGATCCGCAGGATCGTTTCATCGAAGACGCCCTCGTTCACCAGCTTCATGGGCGGAAAGCGGATGCCTTCCTGATGGATTTCGGTCAGCGCCCGGCTGAGTGAGGCCGGCACCGCGCCCCCCATGTCGGTGTTGTGGATGTGCCCTCCGGTCCAGGCGACGATCTCGCCGTCGACGAAGACCGGCTTCCACAGATGCGTGTCGGGCGCGTGCGTGGCGACGTGGCCGGAATAGGGATCGTTGGTGAACGCAACGTCCCCCGGCCTGTAGTCGTCGACCATCGCGATCGCGCGGTGATATGAAAGCCCCGGATACCAGGTGGCGCCGAGTTCCATCGGAACGGCGAAGGTCGCGCCTGAACGGTCCATCAGCATCACCGTAAAATCCTGCGTCTCCTTGACGAAGGCGGAGTGCGCGGTGCGGTGCAGCGTATGGGCCATGTTCTCGGCGGCCGCGCGGGCGTGGTTCGCCAGAACCTGAAGGTTTGTCCGGTCAAACATGGCTTTACTCCGGGAAGGTCAGCAAAAGGTTGAGGTGACGGTCGACCCTTGCCTGTGCTCCCGCGGGAATGGCGAAGGTGGTGTCTTCCTGCACGACCACGGCAGGACCGTGGAACGTGCTGCCGGATACGAGGGCCTGCCGCTCGTAGAGGTCGACGGTCTCGACGCTCAGGCCGGTGTAGACCGGGAGCCGACGCGCCGGGATGGCCGAGCCGCCGATCTCGTCGATCTCCGGGAAGGAGAGCTTCGGCCCCGCGCCTACGGCGGATAGCCGGACATTCACAAGTTCTATCTCACCGTCCGGGTCGTGGAAATCGTAGAGCTGCTGATGGGTGAGGTGGAAGGCCTGTGCGACGGCGGCCGCATTCCCGTCCGTCAGCCACTCCGGCTGAAGGGCGACCTCGATCTCATAACTTTGTCCGACATAGCGCATGTCGCAGGAGAGGTTGAGCTCCGCCTCCCCGTCATGACCTTGCTCCGCAAGCCAGTCGCGCCCCTCTTGCGCGAGGGTCTCGAAAGTCTCGCGAATTCCGGGGAGCGACGTGCCCGACAGGGGGCTGAAGATCGTGCGAATGAAGTCTCCGCGCAGATCAGCCACCAGCCCGCCCAGCGCCGACACCACGCCAGGGCGGCGGGGCGCAATGACGCGCCTCATCCCGAGTTCGCGGGCGAGGAAGGCGCCGAGCATGGGGCCGCCGCCGCCGAAGGGCATCAGCGTGAAATCGCGCAAGTCGACGCCGGCGCGCGAGGCGAGTTTCTCGACCTCGACGAACATTTCCGACACCGCGATGTCGAGGATCGCCTGCGCGGTCTGCTCGATCGGGCGGCCGAGCCGGGCGGCAAGGTCCCCGACCGCGCGATGCGCCAGTCCGGTATCGATCCTGAGCTGGCCGTAGGCCATCTCGCTGTGGCCAAGCCATCCGCATGCCACCATGGCGTCCGTCACCGTCGCCCGCACGCCACCCCGGCCGTAGCATGCCGGTCCTGGCGTCGAACCTGCCGACTCCGGTCCGACGCGCAGCACCCCTTGCGCGTCGACACTGGCGATCGAGCCGCCGCCGACGCCGATCGAGCTCACCGACACGGAAGGGATATGCAGTGGAAATTCGCCGATCAGTTCACCGGTTCCGAATTGCGCCTCGCCGCCGATGATGAGCGCGAAGTCGGCCGAGGTGCCGCCAATGTCGAGAGTAAGAATCTTGTCTTCGCCTGCCTGACGCGCCAGCCACGAGGCGCCGATGACGCCGGAGGCCGTTCCCGACAAGAGCATGTTCACGCAGGCACGCTTGCCTTCGGCAGCGTTCATCAGCCCACCGTTCGACTTCGTCAGCATCGGGCGGGCCGGCACGCCGCGGTCCTTCAGCCGCTCTTCCAGCGCCGTCAGGTAGCCCGAGACGCGCGGATGGACATAGCCGTTGAGAATGGCGGTCGAGCTGCGCTCGTATTCGCGGATGACCGGCCACACCTCAGCCGAGGAGAAGACGAAGAGGTCTGGCGCGAGACGCGCGATCGTCGCCTTGACGGCCGCCTCCTGCGCGGCATTGCGCCATGAATGGAGGAAGGAGACGATGATCCCCTGCGCCCCATTCGTTTTCGCCGCCGCCACCGCCCTGGCCACCGCCGCCATGTCCGGTGCCTTGGATTCGCTTCCATCGGCACGCATGCGAACCGGAATGCCGAACACCATGTCGCGAGAGATCAGCGGGTCCGGGCGCGAGCAGAACAGTGAATACATGTCCGGCATTCGCAGCCGTGCGAGTTCGATCACGTCCTCGAAGCCCGCATTGGTGAACAGCGCCAGCGGGGCGCCCTTGCGCTGGATGATCGTGTTGATGCCGACGGTGGTGCCGTGCACGAAGCGCGTCATGAGCGTAGGATCAAAACCTTCGCGTTCGGCCAGAAGGGTGAGGCCGGTCATCAGTTCGGCACCCGGATCTTCCGGCGTCGTCAGCACTTTCAGCGAGGCGACCCGTCCGGAACGGGCTTCAAGCGCGCAGAAATCGATGAATGTCCCGCCAATATCGACGCCGACCTTCCAGTCGGCCCCGCTTTTCGCCGCATCCGCCGCGATGGCACTGTCCATGATGCGTCCCTTCCTGTCTGCCAAAGGCAAAACTGGCATGACTGGATGGTGCGGGTCCAAGACGTATGATGAGCAAGGATATAAGTCTTGCTTATGCGTTCGCGCTATGCTCATCCAGGACGGCGGAACAGGCGGCGCGGATTTCGTCGCGCATCATCTCATCGGCCCGCGAGAGAGGCCGTGTGCGCGAGGTCAGCAGAGCGATCGGAAATTCCGGCCCCGCGGCGAGCGGCCTGACGGCAAGCCCGGCAAACTGGTGCCACGGCAACAGCGCATCGACCAGCGCGATGCCCAAGCCAGCCTGGACGAAGCCGACGGCGGAGATGGATACGTCGATCTCGAGCGACGGCGAAAGCACCACGCCCTGTGCGCGGGCCGCATGGGCCAGTTCGTCGGCGGGACGGGTGTTGCCACGATAGGATATCAACTCCTCGCCGGCGAGATCGGCGAGCGTCAGCTCGGTTTTCCCGACCAAAGCATGCCCGGCGGGCAGGAGGCATGAGAAGCCGACGCTGCCGATCTTTTCCGCCTCGATATCGGGAGGCAGGCGGTCGTCCATGGCCACGCCGAGGCTGGCATCGCCGGCGCGCAGCATGTCGATGATGGCGGAGATCGGCGCGCTATGAGCACGCAACATTATGTTGGGATGCTGGACCCGGAATTTGGTGAACGCACGCGGCAAGATAGCCATGGCCGGCGGCGGTGAAGCCGCGACCCGCACCAGCCCGGTCCGGCCCAGGCGCAGGTCGGTGGTCTTGCGGCGCAGGCCCTCCAGCCCCGCCGACAGCCTCTCGGCATCAGGGAAGATCTCGAGCGCCTCCGGGGTCGGTCGTAACCGACCCTTCACCCGCTCGAACAGGGTGAAGCCGAGTTCGTCTTCGGTGTGGAGCAGGATCTGGCTGAGCGCGGGCTGGGAGATGTTCAGCATCCGCGCCGCAGCGGTCACGCTGCCCGCGCGCATGACGGCGATGAACACTTCGAGCTGCCGGGCCCGCATAGCCACTCCATAGGTAAAGCTTATGGCTTCTGTCCAAACCCATCTTTGACGCAATGCCGGGGCACCGACAAGATGGATACATCCAAGGATCAGCTGCTCTACGCTAAGGAACGACTATGGATGTGATCGTGCTGGGCGGCGGCCTGATGGGGACGGCTTCGGCCTATTTCCTCGCCAGGCGCGGGGCGCGCGTGACGCTTATCGAGCGCAACCGGATCGGCACCGGAGCAACGGTCGCTTCCTTTGGCAACATCCGGCGTACGGGGCGTCATCTGTCCCAGCTTCCGCTGGCCCATCGCTCGCTCAGGCTGTGGGGCGAGGCCGAGAAGATGCTTGGCCGCGACGTGGAATTCCGCGCTACCGGCCATATCCGGCTGATCTTCGATGAAGATAGCCTCGCCGACATGCGGGCCTACGCCAAGGCGGCGCGCCCCGAGGGGCTTGAACTGGAGGAACTCGGTCCACGCGAGATTCGTGCCCGCTTTCCCGGCCTCGGTCCCGAAGCGATCGCTGCGTCGTTCTCTCCGCAAGATGGCAGCGGCAATCCGCGGCTGATCGCGCCTGCCTTTGCCGAGGCAGCCCGCAAGCTCGGTGCGGAGATCATCGAAAGAGCGGAGGTCGAGAAGATCACTCACACGGGCTCCGGTTTCCTTGTCGCGGGTTCGAAAGGCAAATTCGCCGCGGGCTGCCTGCTCAATACCGCCGGAGCCTGGGGCGCGCGCATCGCCGCGCAGTTTGGCGAAGAGGTCCCGCTGGACGCCTATGGCCCGCAGATGGGCGTGACCGAGCCGCTGCCGCATCGGATCCTGCCAGTGGTCGGCATCTGGACGCGCGACAAGGACTATGGCGCCTATCTGCGCCAGGTCGAGCGCGGCAACATCGTCTTCGGCGGAGCGGCCGAAAGGGTGCCGGTGGACCTCGATCCAGGCCACGCGGCCGCCGACCCTATGCGCCTGCTCATGCAACTGCGCGCCGTCGCGCGGCTGCTGCCGGCGATCGCGCAGGCTACGGTCATCCGCACCTGGTCCGGTTGCGAGGGCTATGTCAGGGACATGCTGCCGGTCATGGGACGCTCGGCGACGACGCCAGGCCTGTTCCACGCCTTCGGCTTCAGCGGACACGGCTTCCAGCTTGGTCCGGGCGTGGGCGACGCCATGGCCGAACTCATCACGACCGACCGTTGCGAAACGCCGCTCGACGACTTCAGGGTCGATCGCTTCGCCCGTGCTGCCTGAACGAGCAGAAAAAGAACGGAGGCGTAGCGAGATTTGGGCGTGGCGTCGGAGCTCGGTCCTAGCCACTCTCACACACTCGCTGCGAGTGCCTTCCACCGGGAGACAGGAACTCTTCCCGACTGAGCCGCCAAACTCCTAAAGTGCCAGTCATCTGGACAAAGAGAGGACTGTCAGGTGCACGTGGTTCGCCATCAAGGCATCAAATACCGCCGCCCGCAACGCGGTAATGCTCTCGTCGTAGTTCGCGTCTCCCGTTCGGTCCTTTCTGACGCGCCGATTTGCACCAGTGGCGCGACCTTCCAACTGCGCATATTTCAACCCACGCCATCGACCTTGTTCAGGAACAGGCGAAGCTGCTGCGGGTCCATATGCACGACATGTCGGTCTTCGGGATAGGCGAGGCTGTTGACGTCGGCGACATATTCGGAGAATGCGGCGATGCGCTCCGCCTGCAAGCGATCATATTCGGCGGCGAAATTGCGATAGACCTTGGAGTGACGAGGCATGTGACCACGGTTCTGGCCAAGAATGTCGTCGGCGAACAGATATTGCGCGTCGCAGCCGGTGCCCGCCCCCATCGACAGCATGATCAGCGAGGTCCGCTCCGAGATTGCCTTCGCCACCTCGACCGGCACAACCTCGATCTCGGCGCCGATGGCGCCGGCGGCCTCATACTGCTTCACCGCCTCGAAGATCTGCATCGCGGTGTCGGCGGTCTTGCCGACCGCCTTGAAGCCGCCGGTCCAGGTCGCGCGCGAAGGAATGAGGCCGACATGGCCGATCACCGGGATGGCATCGTCGGCCAGCCGTTTGACGGTGGCAAAGCCGGCGCTGCAATAGACCGCGTCGGCACTCGCCTTGTAGAGCCGGAACGCCCAGCGGATAAAATCATCGGCGGTGCCGATCTCATAAAAATTCTCGCCCGGCATGGTGAACAGGCTGGGCGCCGCATCGCGATACTCTGGGTTCAGCACCAGCTCCGGCGGCACCGAAACGATGTCGACCCCTGCCCGCTCGGCGGCCTCGGCCTCGTCCATCGTCATCACGCGCAGCATGGTTAGCTGCCGCTTGCCCTTCATGGCGCGCAAATCCGCCACCGTCGGTCTTTTCCGGCTCATCGATTTTGCTTCCTTGTGTTGCGGCTACGGCAGGCCGGTCAGCTGATGTCGATCATCACTTTGCCGGCCTCGACCTTGACCGCATAGGTCCCGAGGTTGACGCAGACAGGCGCGCCCCTGGCAGCACCTGTCTTGTAGTTGAAGCGGCCATTGTGCTTGGGGCATTCGATGATGTCGTCCATGACCAGCCCGTCGGCAAGATGCGCCTTCTCATGCGTGCAGAACCCGTCGGTGGCAAAGAATTCGTCATCGGGCGAGCGATAGATCGCGAAGCTGCGCCCGCCATGGTCGAAGCGGATGACATCCTCTTCGTCGACATCGTCGACGGCGCACGCTTCAACCCAGTCAGCCATTTTTGTCTCCTGCTGAGGCCGCAAGCCTATTCCGCCGCTGCCGACATATTCAACTCGTGGAATTCGCCCCGATAGGGTCGCGCCGTCGCCGGCAATTCGCGCCTGAGGAAATAGTCCTCGTATTTGAGCTGCTTGAGCATTACCGGCCAGACCTCGCGATAGGCATGCCACATCGACGGGTTGGGCTCCGGCAGATCGTGCTTGATCAACTCATGCAGCCGGGGCAGCCCATGATAGGGCACCATCGGGAACATGTGATGCTCCACATGGTAGTTCATGTTCCAGTAGATGAAGCGGCTGATCGGGTTCATGTAGACGGTGCGGGTGTTGAGCCTGTGGTCGACGACATTGTCGGCGAGGCCGATATGCTGCAGCAGGCCGGTCAGCACCATGTGCCAGCTGCCGTAGAGGCGCGGCAGGCCGATGATCATCAACGGCAGGAACGACCACATATAGAGCGCCAGCGCGATGGTCGCGATGTAGATGGCGACATGCCAGCGTGCGGCCGTGATGACCTTCGGCTGCTCCATCTCGGGGATGTAGCTCTTCTCGTCGGGCGAGATGTTGCCGAAGGCGTTGCGCACCAGGGTCGGCAGCGAATAGCGGAAATCGAGAATGCCGGTGAAGGCAAGTGCGGCGCGCAGCAGGTCCGGCGGCCGCATCACGGCGATCTCGGCGTCGCGGCCTACGATGATCGTGTCGGTGTGGTGGCGGGCGTGACTCCAGCGCCAGGTCACCGGATTGCGCACCACCATGAAGCTGGCGATCTGATAGATCACATCGTTCATCCAGCGCGTCCTGAACGCGGTGCCATGGCCGCATTCGTGCCAGCGCGAGTCGCTGGAAGAGCCGTAGAGCAAGCCATAAACGAAGAAGAACGGCACGCACCACCATGTGCCCCAGAACCAGATTCCGCCGGCGGCGGACCCCAGTATGGCTGATATCCAGATGATGGTGTCGCGGATCGCCGGGCCGTCCGAGCGCTGCATCAGTTCCTTCATCGCCTTGCGCGAGACATCGGTGTGATACCATTCGGCCGAGGCCAGCCCGGTCTCGATCGCCCTCCGCGTGCTTTCGCCGACCAGGCTATAATCGCGCTTGTTCTCCGTCACATCGACCTCCGATTTCCGGCCCGCCAGCCGACGTTTTGCATCCCGGTCATGCCCTGCCCGCCAATTTTGGGAAATTGCCCGACGGCCTCGGGTATTCCTCGCGCGGCTGCTGCGCGATGCCCGCGATCCGGCGCTCGGCAGCGATGATCTCATCAGTGCCGTCGAGCACGCGGAACACCGCATCGTAGGAGCGGCTTTCGCCATGCTCCAGCCAGATCATCTCGCCACGTTCGCGCGCCGCCAGATTGCCAAGCACATGATGCGTCGAGGGTTCGATGCCCAGTGCATACTGGCCGGCCTGGAAATTCTGCCATTGATAGACGCACGGCAACTGGTCCTTGCGCGTCACCACTTCGAAGCCGAGCCCGAGCCGGTCGTTGACCAGCGCCACCGGCACCTCGCCGGCGGCATTGGCCGCCATTTCATGCTGCCAGACCTGCTCGCTGAACCCCATTTGCGGCGCCGGCATCGTGCGGTAGCCGACTTTCTGCGCCTCGTAGCGCTCGCCGGCATGTCCGGCCCAGACGACATCCTTGATCGGCGCCAGATAGCGCGACCCCTCGTCGAGCAAGGGATGGCTGACATTGATGTGATAGAAATACATATGCGGCGTGCGGTTGAAGCCGTGATTGACGACGCGGTCTGAAAGCCGGATTTCGTTGCCGCCGACATCGGCCTCGATGCGGCGCAATAGGTGCAGATCCTCGCCGAACACCGTCGACTGCTGGACGATCGCCTCGGCCCACAGCACGCAGCGGTCGCCGTCCCAGGCCTCGCCATAGCCGGTCAGCCGCGACGGGATGGTGCCGATGCGGCCATGCAGCGAATGGACCACGCTCTTCTTGCCGGGGTAGTTGTAGGTGTCGGCCGGCACTTCATCGCGGCCGAGAATATGGTCGAGACCGCAGGTCAAAAGCAGGCCGGAAAACGAACGCGCCCAGCCAAGGCCTTGCTCGCCTTCATAGTCGTGCAGCCCGGGATGACGGAAGCCGCTCGGCGAATGCCAGCCGATCGCCTGGCCCCTAAAGTCGCAGTCGGCGATATCGAGCGCCCGGTCGACCAGCGCGGTGAAGCGCAGGCCGGAGCCGGTGCGGAATTCGAGCATGCGGATGCCGCGCTCGACACCGTCGCCGAGCGTCATCAGCCGCACGCCGGCAAATTGCGAAAGCATGCCCGAACGTTCGCTGACCTGTCGGCGCGAAAGCGTCTTGCCGTAAAGCTCTACCATCTGCCGGCCGCTTCTCTCACTTCCCTGTGGCGATGCGCCGCCGCAAAGCGGCGACGCAAGGTGTTGGTGTCAAAGGCCGTTGGCGCGGAACTTGTCGTCGAGGAATTTCTTGGCGCGCGGCACATCGTCTTCCGAGAGATGCTCGATGATGACAGGAATGTTCGGGTTCTTCTGCGCCAGGCGCTGCAGATAGAGATCGTAGTTGAGCGAACCGGTGCCCGGTGCGTTCAGCACCATCTCGCCGACGCCGCGGAACGTATGCGAGGCGAGCGCGTCATCATCGCCGATATCGGCGTGCTTCTCGCTTTTGTCGTCGCCGGCGCGCGCGACATCCTTGGCGTGCGCAATCTTGACCTTGTCGGCCAGCGTGTCGAACACCTGGTTCAGCACCTTGTCCATCTGGTCGATGTTGTGGCTTTCGAAATAGTTGGTCGGGTCCATCAGCAGGCCGAGACCGGGATGGTCGACCTGCGCGAACATGCGCACCGTTTCCTCGACCGAGCCGACGACATTGTTGACGTAGGTTTCGAGCAGGAACATCGAGCCGTGATCGTAGGCCTCCTGCGCCAGCTCGGCGATCACCTTGCGGCACATCTCGAAGCCCTCTTCGGACTTGTTCTTGGGATCGCTCATCCACTCGCTCTCGGTGTTGTAGGTGCCGGTCTCCGAGATCACGTAAGCACTGCCGAGCTGGCGGGCGTTGCGGATGATTTCCTTCAGCCGATCCACATTCGCCTTGCGGTGCGCGAGGTCGGGATGAATGACATTGGTGTAGCCCGAGATGCAGCAGATCGGCAGGTCGTAGCCACGAAACGTATCGCGCACCTTCTTGGCCTTGTCCTTGGTGATCTGGCCGGCCGACAGGTCGATATCCTTGAAATGCAGGTCGAGCTGTACGGTGTTGAAGCCGTGGCCGCGAATTTTCTTCGCCGTCTCTTCGAGCCCGTAGGGGAAATACCCTGTGAAAATTCCAGATTGCATCATGGCGTGAAGTCCTCCCTGTAAGCGATTCTGTTGATTCAGTTTGTCGAGATTTCGGAAAGCTTGACCGTGCGACCCTTGTCGATCGAGCGGTAGCCGGCTTCGACCAGCGCCATGGTCTTGACGTTGTCGGCGACCGAGAGCGCCGGCGGCGTGCCGGTCTTCACCGCGTGCTGCAGCTGTTCCATGACGCCGATAAAGGCGTGCGGGAACCACATCGTGTCCCAGCTCGGCGTCACCCATTTGCCGTCGGTGGTCTCGGTCGAGGCGTAGGTCAGCGTCGAGGCCGAGCCCGTCGGCCAGCCAATCGTGCCCTTGGCGACACCCTTGGTGCCGTCGACGCGCCAGTTGATGTGCTGGTCGTCCTTGTAGCCGTCCTGGCGAGGGCCGGACCAGACATCCTCCAGCGACACGGCGAGCACGCCGAACGGGAAGCGCAGCGTCGACACGGTGATGCCGTCGGAATGGTCGAATTTCGTGCGCGGGTCCTTGCGCGTCAGCGTCGTGATCTCGTCGGGATCGCCGAACAGAAAACGCAAAACGTCGAGATGGTGCACGCTCATATTGGCGAGCGTCAGCCGGTCATAATCCTCGAGAAAAGTCTGCCAGTGCGGGATGGCGTGCATGTCGATCTGCGCGAAGACGATGTCGCCCAGCGCGCCGCTGTCCATGATCTGCTTCAGCACACGCATCGACTGGTCGTAGCGCATGTTCTGGTTGACCGAGAGGATTTTGCCGGCCTTGGCGGCCGCGTCGCGCAGCTCGATCGCATCCTCGAGCGAAAGCGCCAGCGGTTTCTGCGCCAGGATCGCCTTGATGTGCTTCTGCTTCAGCGCATGGCGGATCAGTGCCGGCTGCTGGTCCGGCGGAAATGCAAGGTCGATGATCTCGACGTTTTGATCCTCGATCAGCTGTTCAGGCGTGTCGTGGACGGTCGGGATGCTCCATCGCTTTGCGACCTTTTCGGCGCTGGCTTTGGTGCGCGAGGCAATCGCCACCACGGGAAAACCCGCTTCGTGATAGGCAGCCAGATGGCATTCGGCCATGATCATGCCGGCGCCGACGCAGCCGATCCTGTATTCCTTCGTGCGGACCTTCACGTCCGGCTCAAAGCCCTTGTTTGCCATCTGGTCCTCCCGAAATCCTTCTCTGAGCGTCGCCGTCATCGTGCCAGCGCTCCCCCGCTCTGTCCGAAATAATGCACGCGGGCCGGCTCGCAGGATATCGCCACCATCGCGTCCGGCCTGATGTCGGGCTGGCCGCGCAGCAATGCCCGCAGCCGCGCCTGCCCGGCGGCCAGCGTCACCACCGTATAGCCGCCGAGCGGCTCGACCTCGAACACCCGCGCCGGACGGCTTGACGTCCCATCCACCCATGGCCCGACCTTGATGTCTTCCGGCCTGAGTCCGATCTCGACGGCATCGCTGGGAGCCTTTGCATCCGCAACGCGGATCGTGCCTTCCGCCGCCTCGACGCCGCCGGCGCCGCGCACCGATTTCAGGATATTCATCATCGGCGAACCGAGCAGCCGCGCCACATAGGTGCTGGCCGGCCGGTCGTAGATCTCGGACGGCGCGCCGATCTGCCGGATCTTTCCATTCTCCAGGATGGCGATGCGGTCGGCGACCGACATCGCCTCTTCCTGGTCGTGCGTGACATAGATCAGCGTCTTGCCGAGTTCGCGCTGGATGCGCTTCAACTCGACGCGCGTCTCCTCGCGCAGCCGGGCGTCGAGCGCCGAGATCGGATCATCCATCAGATAGGCATTTGGGTCGCGCACGAGCGCACGTGCGATCGCCACACGCTGCCGCTCGCCGCCCGAAAGCTGCGCCGGCGGCTTGTGCAGGATATGGCCGATATGCAGTTTCGCCGCGACGTCGGCGACGCGCTTTTTGATCTGCAGCTCGGCGACCCCGCGTTCCACCAGCGGGAAGCGCACATTGTCGAGCGCGCTCATATGCGGAAACAGCGCCAGGTTCTGGAACACCATGGCGACGTTGCGCTCAGCCGGCGACACCGCATTGACCGGCTTGCCGCCGATCAGGATCTCGCCCACATCCGGCGTTTCGAGGCCGAGCACCAGCCGCAGGATCGTCGACTTGCCGGATAGCGGCGGACCAAAAAAACAAAAAAACTCGTTGTCGTTGACCGTGAACGAGGCGTCGTCGACGGCCAGCGTTTTGCCGTAGCGCTTGGTCACATTGCGGAAGACGATGTCGGCCATGGTTTCAGTCCGCTTTCATGGCGACGCCAGTGGCAGCGTCGAAGATGCGCACCGAATGAGCGGCCGGCGCGAGGGTGGCGGTCTGCCCGATCGCCAGGCCGACATCATTGTCGAACACCGCCTTCACCGCGCTCTCACCCTCGCCGAGATGAACGATGGTGCGCGCGCCGATCCGCTCGACGAACGTCACCGGCATCGACAGGCCCGGGCCGTGCTGCACCAGTGTCACCTGCTCCGGGCGAAAGCCGTAAAACACTTCGCCGCGCGCACGGCGCACGGAAGCGGCGATATCGTCGGGCAGCGGTGGCGTCGCGCCAAGCGGGCCGAGGTCGACGACCAGGCCGCGATCGCTTTCCGCCAGCCAACCCTTGAGCAGGTTCATGCCGGGCGCGCCGATGAAGCGTGCGACGAACAGATTGGCCGGATTGTTGTAGACTTCGAGCGGCGTGCCGACCTGCTGCAGCACGCCATGGTCCATGACGGCGATGCGGTCGGCCATGGTCATGGCTTCGAGCTGGTCGTGGGTGACATAAACCATGGTCTGCTTGAACTGCCGCTGCAGCTGCTTCAGCTCGGTGCGCATGACAGCCCGGAAGGCGGCGTCGACATTGGACAGCGGCTCGTCGAGCAGGAAGATCGCCGGCTCCATGATCGCCGAGCGGCCGATCGCCACGCGCTGCAAGATGTTGACCGACAGCCGGTCGGCCTTGCGGTCGAGCAGCGGCGTCAGCTGCAGCATCTCGGCAATGGCGCCGACGCGGCGGTCGATCTCGGCCCGCGCCGCGCCGCGCATCTTCGGCCCGTAGGCAAGGTTCTGGCGCACCGTCATATGGGTGAAGATGGCGTAGTTCTGGAAGACGAAGCCGACGCCACGCCGCCCCATCGGCACGCCAGCCATGTCGCGCTCGCCGAACAGGATCTTGCCGCCGGTCGGCTCTTCCATGCCGGCGATCATGTTCATCGTCGTCGACTTGCCGCAGCCGGAGGGGCCGAGCAGCGCCATGAATTCGCCGTCCGATATCTCGAGGTCCATCGTCTTCAACGCGGTGAAGTCGCCGAATTTCTTGACCAGGTTCTGCAAATGGATGGCGCTCATGCCGGCACCGCCCGCGCCATGCGCTTCATGGCAAAGACGGCGGCGATCGACAGCACGATCAGTATGGCCAGCGCGATCGCCGCGACATAGCCCCAGATCAGGTCCTGCGTGGTGAGCTTGTAAATGTAGACGGAGATGGTTTCGGTGGCGACGCCGGGACCACCGCCGGTCATGATGTAGAGCGTGTCGAAGATCTTGAAATTCTCGATCACCCGGATCGCCAGCGCGATGATGATGATCGTCTTCATCTTCGGCAGCACGATGGTGACGAAGCGCTGCCACGGATTGGCGCCGAGCAGCGTCGCCGCCTTGATCTGGTCCTCGGGCACGCCGACCAGGCCGGCCAGCAGGATGAGGAACATCAGCGGCGTCCACTGCCAGATGTCGGCGACCATGACGGCAAACAGCGCCAGCGTCGGATCCGACAGCCAGGCGATGGTCACAGGCGAACCGGTGAGCGACGACAGGATGTCGTTCACCGGACCGCCGGACTGGAACAGCATGAAGAACATGTAGCCGGCCACCGCCGGCACCACCATCATCGGCATCAGCAGGATCGAATAGAAGATGCGCTTGCCCGGAAACTCGTCGGCAAACAGCGTCGCCAGTGCCAAGCCGAGCAGGAATTCGACCGGCACACAGACGATCATGACGATGGCCGTGCGCTTCAGCGCGCTCCAGAAGCGCGCATCGGCGACAAGGTCGGTGTAGTTGGCAAAACTGTTCCACATCGACCAGGCGTTCCACCAGCCGAGGCCCGACAGCGGCGACCAGTCGGTCAGGCTGATGTAGAGCTGCATCAGCAGCGGGAAGACAGCAATGAACAGCACCAAAATCTGCGCCGGCAGCGTCAGCCGAAAGCCGAGCTTTGCGCCATCGTCCCGCTGGGCCGGCTTTACCTGGACGGCGTTCATGTCGTCCTCCGAAATCGTTGCAGTTACCGCGCTCATTGCTTGAGCGCCCCGAAGGTCAGACCGCGCACCAGATGGCGCTGGATGGCGATGCCCATGATCACAGGCGGCACCGCGGCGATCAGGCCAAGCGCCGCCTTGGCGCCGTAGAGCTGTCCGGTCATCGAGGACGACAGCGAGGCCATATAGACGGGGATCGTCACCCATTCGCGCGTCGTCAACAGCAGCGCGATCAGATAGTCCGACCAGTTGAGGATGAAGACGAAGAGCGCGGCGCTGGCCAGCGGTGCGCGCATCATCGGCAGCGTGATGCGGGTGAAGACGCGCCACCGCGAACAGCCCTCGACCAGTGCGGCTTCCTCGATCTCGCGCGGCATGTCGTCAAAGAAGGTCTTCATCAGCCAGAAGGCGAAAGGCAGCGTGACGATGCCGTAGATCAGCGACAGGCCCCACCAGCTGTCGGTGAAGTTGAGAAAGGCCCACATGATCATGACAGGTGTCATCACCGCCATCGGCGGAAACAGCCTGAGCTGGATCAGCGCCAGCGGCAGGTTCTGCCCCGAGCCGAAGCGCGACAGCCCGTAGGCGGCGGCGGTGCCGGCGGACATGGCGATCATTGTTCCGAACGTGGCCGACAGCAGCGACGACAGGATCGGCTTCAGCGCATTGCGGTCGAGCGCGACGATAAGATTGTTGGTGGACTCGCCGAAGACGAAGCGGAAATTGCTCAGCGTCGGGTTTTTCGGCCACCATGTCAGCTCGGCGCCGGTCGCCGACCATTCGGCGATCGGCTTGAACGCCATCGACACCATCCACAGGATCGGGATCAACGTCACCGCCATGGCCGCGGCAATCGCGGCATAGCGGAATATCTCGAAGGGAACGGAACGCTTCATCTGGCTGCTTTGCTGGTGGCGTCGTTTGCGGAGGGGAGGAGCGACAAGCCCCTCCCCTCCCTTTTGATCCCGGATCAGCTGATCGGGTCGAGAACGGTCGGCCAGGCCTCCTTGTTGGTCTTGATGGCTTCGAGAAGCTTGTCCTCGCCGATGCGGCGAGCAATCTTCTTCCACTCGCCCTCGGTGTCGGCCATTGCCTGCTCTGCGGTCTTGGCTTTGGTCAGCGATGCCATCAGGTTTTCGTCCAGCGCATTGTGGAAGGCGGTGGCACCGGGATAGTTGATGGTCGGCACGGTCCGGGCGACCGTCTCGCGCACCACATCCATGTGGTAGGCGTGATAGGTCTGGCGGACCAGCGGATCGGAGAAGTCCGACAACCGGAACGGATCGAAATAGCCGCCCGGATTGGCCGTCATCCAGGCGTAGATGCGCGCGGAGCCCAACCATTGCAGCAGGAGATAGGCGACCTCCTGGTTCTTCGACTGCGATGAGACCATGCCGGTCAGCGAGAACCAGAGCACGGAACGGCTGATCAGCTTGCCGCCGATCTCGCGACCGGGCGGCAGCATGGAGCCGATCTTGCCGGTAACCTGGGAATCCTTGTTGCCGGCATTGTCGAGGAATTTCGGCAGGTTGGAGAAGGCGCAGGTCATGGCCGCACCGCCCTTGGCGAAATTGCCGTACTGCTCCGGCCAGCCCCACGAGATCGCATCTGGCGAATGATGCGCCAGCGAGGCGATGTATTCGTTGGTGGCGGCAATGCCCTGTTCCGAGTTGATCAGCGGCTTGCCGTCTTCGCCGAACAGGAACTGGTTGGGCGACGCCATCGAGACATAGCGCTGGTACCAGTTGGTGTAGCCCCAGCCCTGGTTGCGCAGGTCTGTCGAGCCGAACAAGCCCTTGTCCGGACGCTGGAAGAACGCCGCGATGTCGCCATGCTGCTTCCAGGTTTTCGGCGGCGCCAGGTCGTAACCGTATTTGTCCTTGAACGCCTTCTTCTCGGCTTCGTCGCCGAGCAGGTCGGTGCGATAGACCCAGGTCTGGAAGTCGCCGTCCAGCGACACGCCATAGGTCGAGCCGCGATATTTGTTGAGCAGCGACACGCCCTTGGCGCCGTCGACATAGCCGGTCTTGGGGTCGTCCCACTCCGGCTTGTACTGGGCGACGAAGTCGTCGAGCTTGGCGATGCCGCCGGTCTCGGCGAGATCACCGAGGCGGTTCCATTCCGTAGAGTAGATGTCGTAGGCCCCACCCTTGGTGGAGATGTCCTGCATCGTCTTGGTGAATTCCTGGCCGTTCGGCAGGCCGACGATTTCGATCGGAATTCCGGTTTCCTTTTCCCACAGATCCTTGATCGATGGCGCGCCGGCCGGGAACGGCTGCGTCAGCTGGCCGATCGAGCCATCCGACAGGCCGAGCACGATCTTGGCCGGCGCCTTGCCGGCGCCCTTGAGCGCCTTGGCCGCCTCGATGGCGCGGCCTTCAGGGGTGTCGGCGCCATATTGATAGCGCTCGGCGCCATCGAAGCCGGTCGGGCCACCGATCATGCCCGGCGCCAGCGCGTCGGCCGCAAAGGCGCGGCCGGGACGAATGAACTGCGGTGCGATACCTGCCGCGGCCACGAAGACGGCCGCCTTTCCACCGGACGCCAGCAAACGGCGCCGCGACATGCGGATCAAATCAGACATTGAAAACTCCTCCCTCAAGGCCTTGTTCCTCCATGGCCTCGATGATTGATATTGACGGCACTATGCAAAGGCTGTCAACATCATAAATAATCAAAAAACATCATAACATCGCAGAAGGGGAGAGAATATGCCTTACACCGACCGCCATCCACCGCTCCCGATGCCTGTATTTGATGGGAAAATGCAGTGCGCCCCAAATTTGCGGCGGGGCCGCTTGATTTGGTTTAGCGCGATGGCTTGCGCATCGGCCAAGGCCGGTTACATCATTTCCCATCAGAATCGCCGACGGGGATGAACCGTCAATGCTATCCGGTTGCGTGATTTTGATGCTCTAGATGAGGTGATCGACAGTGCGGTCCACGCTGACAGACATAGCCCGGGAAGCCGGTGTTTCCCCGGCCACGGTCGACCGTGTGCTCAACAACCGTGCCGGTGTTCGGGCGCGCACCCGCGAAGTCGTGCTCGAAACCGCACAGCGGCTTGGCTACATCGCGGAGAATTCGAACAGCCCGGTGCCGCGTAGCGTCTTTTCCGGCGACGTCATCCGGCTCGACTTCGCGCTGCCCGCCGGCACCAACTCCTTCATCAAGATGCTGCATCGCCACATCGAGGCGCAGGCGCAGGCGCGGCCCGATCTCGACGTCCATGTCTCCACCATCGAAGGCTTCAATCCGGACCGGCTCGCCCGCCTGCTGCAGGACTTGCGCGGCCAGACGCAAGGTGTCGGCGTCATCGCGCTCGACCATCCGACGGTGCGCGAGGCGATCCGCTCTTTGTCGGCCAACGACATCAAGGTCGTCACCATCGCCTCAGACATCCAGCATGTGCCCAGGGTCGCCTATATAGGCATCGACAACCGCGCCGCCGGCCGGCTGGCCGGCTATCTGCTCAACCGCTTCATGGGATCAGGGCGTCCGGGCAAGGTGGCGTTGTTCGCCGGCTCGCTGTCCTATCGCGGCCATGAGGAACGCGAGATGGGTTTCCGCCACATACTGACGGAAGAATCGCCGAACCTGCAGATCGTCGAAATGCGCGAAATGCTCGACGACCGCGAGAAAGCCTATTCGGAGGCGTCGGCCCTTTTGGAGCGGCACCCGGATCTCGCCGCGATCTACAATGTCGGCGCCGGCAACACCGGCATTGCTCGTGCGCTGAAGGAGCGTGGCCGCGAACATTCGACCGTCTTTCTCGGCCATGAAGTGACGGACGGCACCAAGGACCTTTTGCTCGACGGCACGCTCGACGCGGTCATAGACCAGAACCCGCGCGTCGAAGCGCGCGAGGCGCTCAATACGCTGACCCATGCGGTGAAAGGCCTGCCCTACGAACTGCACCAGCCCCGGCTGCAGGTGATCTTCCGGGAAAACATCCCGGAGATTTGAGTTTTGGGCGGCTCGACCGATCCCACCTGCGTTCAGCACCGTGCTTTCCGGCGACCAGTGCAACACGGCTTCCTTCTGCGTCCGGTCAGCCCATCCTACAAAATAGGAGCTGTTGTTGCCGCAAAGATTCGGTTCGAGATCTGACTTTTGAACGTGTGACGTTGGCAGTATGCGGGATCCCCGCATCGGTGAATTTTTTTCGGCCCCCGATTGGTGCCGGCGCTTGCCAGGCGACAGGCGGTGACGCGGCGAGCGCCGGTCGATCCGACAGGCAGTGATAACAATCCCGCCATGCAATCAGGCGACCGGAAGGCATGAAACGGCGGCGAAGGCCTCTGGTCAAACCATCGCAATGTGGTAGAGTGATCATACCAGTTAATAACTTGACGATCGGCGGGGCCATCGTTGGAAGATCAGGAGCACGATTAGATGACAACGATTGCGCTGTTCGGTGCCGGCGGGAAAATGGGTTACCGCCTGTCGACCAATTTTCGCGGCTCGCCCTATACGATACGCCATGTCGAGGTCAGCGAAGCCGGCCGCGAGCGGCTGAAGTCGGGCCTGGGCTTCGATGCCGTCAGCGCCGATGAGGCGCTCAAAGGCGCCGATGTGGTGATCCTGGCGGTGCCCGATACGCATATCGGCAAGGTGGCGGCCAGCATCGAGAGCAAGCTCGCACCAGGCACGATGGTCGTCGTGCTCGACGCTGCCGCACCGTTTGCCGGCCATTTGCCGAAGCGGCCGGACCTGACCTATTTCGTCACCCATCCCTGCCATCCGCCGATCTTCAACGACGAAACCGACCTGGCGGCCAAGAAGGACTACTTCGGCGGCGTCAAGGCCAAGCAGCATATGGTCAGCGCGCTGATGCAAGGACCGGAAGAGGATTTTGCCAAGGGTGAGGCGATCGCCAAGATCATCTGGGCGCCGGTGATGCGCTCGCACCGTGTCACTGTCGATCAGATGGCGTTGCTGGAGCCCGGCCTTTCGGAAACCGTATGCGCCTCGCTGCTCGTCGTCATGAAGGAAGCCGTCGACGAGGTGGTGGCGCGCGGCGTCGACAAGCAAGCTGCGCTCGATTTCCTGCTCGGCCATATGAACGTGCTTGGCGCCGTCATCTTCGGTGAAACCAATGGCGTGTTCTCCGACGCCTGCAACAAGGCGATCGAGTTCGGCAAGCCGGTGCTGATGCGCGACGACTGGAAGCGGGTGTTCGAGCCGGAAGAGATCGCCGCGAGCATTCAGCGCATCACCTGAGGTTTATCCAAGCGCTTGCCGGAACGCGTGGAAGCGTCGGGGCACCGTCGCCGACGCTCAGCTTAGAACCCTCAGGTACATATCATCTGAATTTGTGATTGACTCATCATACCAGTTGGCTTAGCTGTTCATTGCTCGGATCGATCAGGTTTCGCAGGCAGTTCGAGGCTTGGACGAGTGGAGGGAATGGCGGGGGAGCAACGATCGTCAGGGAAGCCGGCGAACGGCTTTTGAGCCTGAACCGATCGGCGGCCCGCGCTGCGTGACGAATTCGAATGCAGACAGTGGCCTTGGTTGACCAAGGCATTTTTCAAACGGGAGGACATCATGAAACTCACACGCAGAATGACACTCGCGGCTTTCGCCGGTATGCTGGCGCTTGGCACGGCGGCGCCCGCCTATGCGGCGGACCTCATCGCCATCATCACGCCGTCGCATGACAATCCGTTCTTCAAGGCGGAAGCCGTCGGCGCCGAAGCCAAGGCCAAGGAGCTCGGCTACGAAGCGCTGGTGCTCGTGCATGACGACGATGCCAACAAGCAGTCCGAGCTGATCGACACGGCAATCGGTCGCGGCGCCAAGGCGATCATCCTCGACAATGCCGGCGCCGACGCCACCGTCGCCGCCGTGCAGAAGGCCAAGGACGCGGGCGTGCCTTCGTTCCTGATCGATCGCGAGATCAATGCCACCGGCGTTGCCGTGGCGCAGATCGTTTCGAACAACTACCAGGGCGCCCAGCTCGGCGCGCAGGAGTTCGTCAAGCTGATGGGCGAGAAGGGCAATTTCGTCGAGCTGGTTGGCAAGGAATCCGACACCAATGCCGGCATCCGCTCGAAGGGCTATCACGACGTCATCGACGATTATCCGGATCTGAAGATGGTCGCCCAGCAGTCGGCCAACTGGAGCCAGACCGAAGCCTACGCCAAGATGGAATCGATCCTGCAGGCCAACCCCGACATCAAGGGCGTCATCTCCGGCAACGATACGATGGCGATGGGCGCCTATGCGGCGCTGGTCGCGGCAAACCGCAAGGATGTCATCGTCGTCGGCTTCGACGGGTCGAACGACGTACGCGACTCGATCACCGCCGGCGGCATCAAGGCAACCGTCCTGCAGCCGGCTTATGCGCAGGCGCAGATGGCGGTCGAGCAGGCCAACGATTTCATCAAGAACAAGAAGTCGCCCGAGAAGGAGAAGCAGCTGATGGACTGCCTTCTGGTCAATGGCGACAATGCTGCCAAGCTGGAAACGTTTGCGCTGACCAACTGAGCCGGCGTGACATGACTAGCGAGGGGCGACCCAAGGGGTCGTCCCTCGCCGCCATTTTCCGTGGGTGCCGACCACCATGAACAACAGGCCGCCATGCTGAACAACAAGCCGACCTGGCCGATCCTTGCCGTGACAGTCGGCATCAGCCTGACCGCCTGCAAGATTCTGCCGACGCCTTCGGGGGATAGCGGCAATGCCGCAGCGTTCAATCCGGACAAGACGGTAGAGGAGATCTGGGCGGCGAAGGTCGTGCCTTATCTCCAGCGGAAGGCCGGACCGTTTGCCGAGGTTCACGCGCTGGCGAAAACCGATCCCGCTTCTGCCGGCGCCAAATATGGCAATCCGAACAAGCAGGCGAATTCGCCATGGACCTTCGCGGTTCGCGTCGAGGGCAAGATCATCGCCGCCAACACGGCGTCGCGCGCGGCGACGATGGATATCGATGTCGATGGCGACGGCAAGGCCGATGCGCGGGTGCAGATCGGACCCGCGATGCGGGGAACCGCGCTGCGCGACAGCCTCGATTTCATCCAGTTCAACGATTTTACCAACCAGATCGATTTTGCCCAATTCGGCAAGGCGTTCAATGCCTATGCCGACAAGACAGTGCTTTCCAAACTGCCGCGCGACACGTTGGAGGGCCGGACCGCCAGGGTTCTCGGCGCCTACACGCTCGAAAGCGGCCAGGACTTGCCGCTGGTGACGCCGGCGGAGGCAGAAATCGGGCCGAAGCCATGAGTGCTGGCGTCGCTCACGATGTCATCCTGAAGCTGGAGGACGTCTCGAAAGTCTATTCCGGCACCGTTGCGGTCAAGCGCGCGAATTTCGAGGTGCGCAAGGGCGCGGTCAATGTGCTGGTCGGCGAAAACGGGGCCGGCAAATCGACGCTGATGAAGATCATCGCCGGCGTCGAACAGCCGACTCTCGGCCGGATTCTTCTGGAAGGGAAGGAGGTCTCCTTCTCTTCGTCCGGCGACGCGGTGAACCGCGGCATCGGCATGGTGTTCCAGGAACTGAACCTGTTCGGCAATATGACCGTCGCCGAAAACATCTTTGCCACGCGCGAGATCACCAACCGGTTCCGCAAGATCGACCGCAAGGAGCAGGAGCGACGCGCGGCGCAATTTCTCGAACGGCTGCAGGCCGGGATCCGTCCGGACATGCTGGTTGAGGATCTGCGCATCGGCCAGCAGCAGCTGGTCGAGATCGCCAAGGCGGTTTCGCTCGATGCCCGCATCCTGATCATGGACGAGCCGACCTCGGCGCTGAGTGCGGCGGAGGTCGAGATCCTGTTCAAGGTGATCGCCGATCTCAAGGCGCGCGGCGTCGCCATCGTCTACATCTCGCACCGGTTGGAAGAGCTGATCCGGATCGGCGATTACATCACCGTGCTGCGCGACGGGCACATCACCGGCCAGGAAGAAATGAAAAACGTCGACACGCGGTGGATCGTGCGACAGATGATCGGCTCCGACGCCAAGGATTTCGCCAAGTCCGACGCCCATGTTCCGGGCGAAGAAATATTCCGCGCCGAAGACATCTGCCTGCCGCGCGCGACCGGCGGGCTGGCGGTCGACCATGTGTCGCTGTCGCTGCGCGCCGGCGAGATTCTGGGCATCTACGGCCTGATGGGCGCCGGGCGTAGCGAGCTGTTCGACTGCATCATGGGCCGCCATGGCCAGGCCACCGGAACGATCTTCATCGCCGGCAAAAAGGTCAAGGAGCGCGACACGACGCGGCGCATCCGGCGCGGACTGGCGCTGATCCCCGAAGACCGCCAGCGCGAAGGGCTGGTGTCGATCCTGTCGGTCGCCAGCAATCTGACGCTGGCCAGCCTGTCGCGGTTTGTCCGCCTGTTCCACATCCGTGGCGGCCCCGAAAAGCAGGCGGTGACGCAGATGGTGCGGGAACTGGCGATCAAGGTCGCCGACCCGGCGCAGGAGGTGTCGTCGTTGTCCGGCGGCAACCAGCAGAAGGTGGTGATCGGCAAGGCGCTGCTCACCGGACCGAAGGTGCTGCTGATGGATGAGCCGAGCCGCGGCATCGATGTCGGCGCCAAGGCCGACGTCTTCCGCACCATGCGCAAACTGTCGCGCGATGGGCTGGGCATTCTCTTCGCCACCTCCGATCTCGACGAGGTGATGGCGCTGTCCGACCGCATCGCGGTGATGAGCAATGGAAAACTGACCGGCATGTTCGATCGCGCCGAGGCGACGGAGGCAGCCCTGGTCGCCGCTTCCGCACTTGGCCACGGACCGGCCCCGCACACGGAGAACCCATGACTGACATCCCGGCCAAGGCGGCTGTCTCCTCCGTCCCGAGTGGCTCCCTGCTGCTGACGCTGATGAAGGCGAGGACGTTCATCGCGCTGATCGCCGTCTTGATCTTCTTCTCGATCGCGGCGCCGAATTTCCTGTCGACCGCCAATCTGATCCTGATGTCGAAACACGTGGCGCTGAATGCATTCCTGGCCATGGGCATGACCTTCGTCATCATCACCGGCGGCATCGACCTTTCGGTCGGCTCGATCGTCGGCCTGTGCGGCATGGTCGCCGGCTACCTCGTGCTCAACGGCATCGATCTGCAGATTGGCTACACCATCTATTTCAACGTCGTCGAGATCGCGCTGATCACGCTGGCGGTAGGCATCCTGATCGGCGCCGTCAACGGGTTGCTGATCACCAGGCTGAATGTCGCGCCGTTCATCGCCACGCTTGGCGTGCTCTATGTCGCGCGCGGCCTGGCGCTGCTGTCGTCGGATGGCCGCACCTTCCCGAACCTCGTCGGCAAGCCGGAACTCGGCACCACCGGCTTCGGCTTCCTCGGCGCCGGCCGGCTGCTCGGCCTGCCGGTGGCGATCTGGATCCTGATCGTCGTTGCGCTGGCGGCGGCCTATCTCGCCAAATACACGCCGCTCGGCCGCCATATCTTCGCCGTTGGCGGCAATGAACGGGCGTCGCGAATTTCCGGCGTCCGTGTCAACATGGTGAAAATGTTCGTCTACATGTTCTCCGGTTTCTGCGCAGCGATCGTCGGCCTGATCATCTCGTCCGAGCTGATGGCCTCGCATCCGGCAACAGGTGAAAGTTTTGAGCTCAACGCCATTGCGGCGGCGGTGCTCGGCGGCACCTCGATGTCGGGCGGGCGCGGCACGATCGGCGGCACCATTGTCGGCGCCTTCGTTATCGGCATTCTTTCGGACGGGTTGGTGATGATGGGGGTGAGTTCGTTCTGGCAGATGGTGATCAAGGGCCTCGTCATCATCGTCGCGGTCGTCGTCGACCAGGCGCAGCGCCGGCTGCAGAGCCGGGTGACGCTGATGCAGATGGCAAAGGCAGGCTGAGCATGGCGGAGTTGCGGGGAGCGCTGATCGGTTGCGGCTTCTTTGCCGTCAACCAGATGCATGCCTGGCGCGACATTGAAGGCGCCTCGATTGTCGCCATCTGCGACCGCGATCCGGACCGGCTGCGGATCGTAGGCGACCAGTTCGGCGTTGCCAAGCGCTACACCGATGCGGCTGCTTTGTTCGAAAGCGAAAGCTTGGATTTCGTCGATATCGCCACCACCGCGCCGAGCCATCGTCCGCTGGTCGAGATGGCGGCACAGCACCGCGTTCCGACAATCTGCCAAAAACCGTTCGCGCCGACGCTTGCCGACGCCAAGGCAATGGTGAAGGCCTGCGTCGACGCCGCCGTACCGCTGATGGTGCATGAGAACTTTCGCTGGCAGTCGCCGATCCAGGCGGTGCGCGCGGTGCTCGACAGCGGTGAGATCGGCACGCCCTTCTTTGGACGCATCTCCTTCCGCTCCGCCTATGACGTGTTTTCCGGCCAGCCCTATCTCGCCAAGGGCAAGCGTTTCATCATCGAGGACCTCGGCATCCATAGTCTCGACATCGCCCGCTTCTTGCTCGGCGACGTCTCGACGATCACGACGCGAACGGCGCGCATCAACCCTGCCATCGCCGGCGAGGACGTCGCGACGATGCTGATGGATCACAAGAGCGGCGCGACGTCTGTCGTTGATTGCAGCTACGCGACGAAGCTTGCCATGGAGCCGTTTCCGGAAACGCTGCTCGAGATCGACGGCAGCGACGGCACCATCCGGCTGGCGCAAGGATACCGGCTCACGGTCACTGGCAGAAGCGGCACGAAGATCACCGACGTCTCGCCGCCGTTGCTGCCCTGGGCATCGCGGCCCTGGCACAACATCCAGGAGAGCGTCGTTGCCATCCAACAGCACTGGGTCGACTGCCTCGCAAAGGCAACCGAGCCGGCGACTTCGGGGGCGGACAATCTCAAGACCTTCGCGCTGGTCGAGGCCGCCTATCTGGGCGCGGCGAGCCACGAACCTGTCCACCTCGATGCCTTGCTGAAATGACAGCCGACGCCTTCCTCCTCTACGGTACCCATACCGTCGAAGCCGAGCCAGTCAGGCTGAGTGCGGGCCTGCTCAGCGCCGACTTCGTCAACGGCAATCTGCGCACCATCCGCCATAGCGGCACCGAAGTGCTGCGCGCCATCGCCTATATCGTGCGCGACCGCGACTGGGGCACTTACGAGCCTGAACTGACCGACCTTGTCATCAACCAGGGCGCCGACACTTTCTCGGTCGGCTACACGGCGAGCTGCGTCGGGCCGGATGCAAGCCGGCTCAGCTTCCGCGCCACCATCAAGGGCTCCGCCAGCGGCGAACTGTTGTTCGATGTCAGCGCTCTAACTGATAGGGACTTCGAGACCAATCGCTGCGGCTTCTGCATCCTGCATCCGATCGCTGGCCTGGCCGGCAGCCCGGTCACTGTCGAGCATACCGACGGCAGTGTGGTGGCGACGAAACTGCCGCTTTTGATCGATCCCTGGCAGCCTTTCAGGGATTTGCGCGCCATCACCCATGAGGTGCGGCCCGGTGTCAGTGCCGAGTGCCGGATGGAAGGCGATACCTTTGAGATGGAGGACCAGCGCAACTGGTCGGACGCCTCCTACAAGACCTATGTGCGGCCGTTGGCGCTGCCATGGCCCTATGTGCTGCCGGCCGGGCAAACCGTCAGACAAACGGTCAGCCTGCGCATCACCGGCGACGGGAAGCTGCCGGTTGTCGCGGCAAGCAGCGAACCGGTCCGTGTCGAGCTTGGTGAGGCCGGGCAGAGGCTGCCGGATATCGGCGTGATTATCTACCCGGATGAGGTCGAAGCAGCACTTGTGAACCTGCCGGTGCTCTCTACGCTTGGCCCGCAACAGCTGATCTTCCACTACGATCCCACGAGCGGCCATGGGCTCGACGCTCTGCACTCCTTTGCCCGGCTCGCAGCAGCCTATCCAGCCGACACGACGCTGGAATGCGTCGTCGCCTGTGCCGGCGATCTCGATGCTGAACTTTCAGCCGTCGCCGACATGGTGCGCCAAGCTGGGCTAAAACTCTCGGCCATCGCCGTCTCGCCTTCGGTCGACCGGCAGTCGACGCCGCCGGGCAGTGCGTGGCCGGATTGTCCGCCGCTCGAAGACGTCTATGCCGCGGCACGGCGCGCCTTTCCCGATATCCGCCTTGGCGGCGGCATGTTCAGCTATTTCACCGAACTCAACCGCAAGCGCGTGCCGGCCGGCTTGCTCGATTTCGTCACCCACTGCACCTGCCCGATCGTGCACGCCGCCGACGATCTCAGCGTCATGCAATCGCTGGAGGCGCTGCCCTTGATCACCGCATCGGTGCGGGCGATCTTCGGGGCAAAGCCCTACCGGATCGGCCCGTCGACGATTGCCATGCGCCAGAACCCCTATGGTGGCGCGACCAAGGCCAATCCCGGGGGACAGCGCATCGCCATGGCCGATCGCGACCCTCGTCACGCCGGCCTGTTCTCCGCCGCGTGGACGATCGGCTATGCCGCGCGCGTCGCGCCGGCAGGGCTGGAGGTGCTCACGCTCTCCGGCTTCACCGGACCATTCGGCGTGCTGGCCGCCTCTGGGGAACCCGTCGCGGAAGGATCTCCCCGGCCGATCTTCCAAGCCATCAAGGGGCTTTGTGAAATGGCCGGCCTTGCGCATGTGGCGGCAGGGACAAGCGACGAGACCAAGGTGCTGGCGCTGGCCGGCCGCTCCGCTTCGGGCAAGACCGTCACGTGGCTGGCGAACCTGACGGCGGACGATGTACCGGTCGACATCTCAGCGCTTGGCCGAGGCCAGTTCGTGATGGCGCCCTACGCGATTGCCCGGTTCGGCTGAGCTATTTTTCGGAATTCATCACATAGAGCGCGCGCGAGCGCTCGAGATGCTTAATCATCGCCTTCTCGGCGCCGTCGGCATCTTTTTTCTCGATGCGGCCGATGATCTCTTCATGCTCGGTCAGCGTGAACTTTTCCTTGCCGGTCCAGATCAGCATTTCGGTGTGATATTCCTTCAGCCAACCCAGCATCGCCTCGCTGACGGCGACATAGATCGGGTTGCCTGAAATCGCCGCGATCTGGGTATGGAACTTCATGTCGGCGGAGATGAAGGCCTCAGAGTCGCCGCGAAAGCCGCGCTGCTCGGCAACGGTGGCCCGCAGGCGCTCGACGTCCTCGGCGGTGGCGTTTTCGGCCGCTTCCCTGACCATGCCGCGCTCGAAGAAGATGCGCGCGGTTTTGAGGTGCTCCAGCGTGTCCTTCGACGACGACAGGATGATCTTGGCGGCGCCGTCGACCTGTTTGATGATCGACTTGGCAGTCAGCTGCAGCACCTTGGCGCGCTCGCCATGCGAGATGGCGACGAGGCCCATATTGCTCAGTGCCTGCATCGCCTCGCGGATGGCGGGCCGGCCGACCTCGAAGCGCTCCATCAGCTCGCGCTCCGACGGCATGTCGTCGCCCGGCGTCAATTCTCCGCTGGTGATCAGGCGCTTCAGCCGCAAAAATACTTCGTCGGAAAGTTTGCGCCGGACGATCGGCTCCGAACGGTTCATCGTCGCGAATCACTCCCTTGACCGGTGTCTATCTAGCACTGCCGCCACGATTTCCAGAATGCCTGCCGGCCAATCTGCTCATATCGTGCGAGCAGGATATTGCTTGCAAAGCTTATGTACTCATTATACCAGATTTCGACGATCAAGGAACTCTTTTCGAACCTCCTTAGGCCTCAGACGACGAACCATGATCACGCTCACCTACCGCATCGAAACATCAGGCAGCATCGAGGCGCTGGCAGCCAAGATCGCCAGCGACCAGTCGACCGGAACCTTCGTTGCGCTGCCCGGCGAAACCGAGGAACTGAAGGCCCGGGTGGCGGCGCATGTTCTGGCGATACGGCATTTGCCTGACGCCCTTCGGCCCTCCATTCCCGAAGCCGGTGATGGGCCCTTCAAGCGCGCGGATGTCGACATCGCCTTTCCGTTCGATGCCATCGGCACCGACCTCTCGGCGCTGATGACCATTGCCATCGGCGGCGCCTATTCGATCAAGGGCCTATCCGGCATTCGCGTCGTCGACATGAAACTGCCGGAGGACTATCGCGGCGCGCATCCAGGTCCGCAGTTTGGCGTCGCCGGCAGCCGCCGGCTGACCGGAGTCGAGGGCCGCCCGATCATCGGCACTATAGTCAAGCCGGCGCTGGGGCTCAGGCCGCACGAGACGGCCGCAATGGTGGGCGAGCTGATCGCCGCCGGCGTCGATTTCATCAAGGACGACGAGAAGCTGATGAGCCCGGCCTATTCGCCCTTGGCGGAACGGGTGAAGGCAATCATGCCGCTGATCCTCGACCATGAGCAGAGGACCGGCAAGAAGGTGATGTACGCCTTCGGCATCTCGCATGCCGACCCCGACGAGATGATGCGCAACCACGACCTTGTCGCCAAGGCCGGCGGCAATTGCGCGGTGGTCAACATCAATTCCATCGGCTTTGGCGGCATGGCTTTCCTCAGGAAGCGCTCCAGCCTGGTGCTGCACGCCCACCGCAACGGCTGGGACATTCTCACCCGCCATCCCGGCCTCGGCATGGACTTCAAGGTCTGGCAAAAATTCTGGCGGTTGCTCGGCGTCGACCAGTTCCAGATCAATGGCATTCAATCGAAATACTGGGAGCCGGACGCGTCCTTCGTCGAGTCCTTCAAGGCGGTGACGACGCCGATCTTTGCGCCTGAGGATTGTGCCTTGCCGGTGGCGGGCTCCGGCCAATGGGGCGGGCAAGCGCCCGAGACGTACGAGCAAACCGGCCGTACGGTCGATCTGCTCTATCTCTGCGGCGGCGGCATCGTCAGCCACCCGGACGGGCCGGGCGCCGGCGTGCGTGCCGTGCAGCAGGCCTGGCAAGCGGCGGTCGACGGCATTCCGCTGGCGGAGTTCGCCTTGAGCCATCCTGAGCTGGTGCGGTCGATCGAAAAATTCGGCAACGGCAAGGCAGCCTGAAGCGATGCAAGACCTGCTGCTCAGCTATTATGGCGATGACCTCACCGGTTCGACCGACGTGATGGAGGCGCTTGAACTCGGCGGCGTGCCGACGGTGCTGTTCATGCGCCAGCCGGACGCGGCGCAGCTGGCGCAGTTCAACCATTGCCGCGCGATCGGATTAGCCGGCACCAGCCGCAGCGAGACGCCGCACTGGATGGACACGAACCTGCGCGATGCGTTCGCCTGGCTGAAGACGCTGAACGCAGCGATCTGCCACTACAAGGTCTGCTCGACCTTCGATTCCAGTCCGACGATCGGCAGCATCGGCCGGGCGATCGAGATCGGCCGCTCGGTCTTTACGCAGGACAGCGTGCCGCTGCTGGTCGGCGCGCCGCAGCTCAAGCGCTACACCGCCTTTGGCCACCTGTTCGCCGCCTATCGTGAAAAGTATTTCCGCATCGACCGCCATCCGGTGATGAGCCGCCACCCGACCACGCCGATGGATGAGTCCGATCTGCTGATCCATCTGTCACGACAAACGGAGCTGACGTCAGGGCTGGTCGATCTCGCGACGCTGCAGTCGGCGGGCCGGTCGGAAGCCTTCGACCGTGTGGTCGCCGAGGGCACCGCTATCGTGCTTGTCGATGTTGACAGCCTGGAAACGCAGGCGCTTGCTGGCAAGGAGATTTGGCGTAGCCGCAAGCCCGGTGGCACCTTCGTCGTCGGCTCGTCCGGCGTCGAGTACGCGTTGCTCGCCGAATGGGCGGAGACTGCCGTCGTTCGGGCCGCGTCCCGCTTTTCTCCGCCAGGTGCCGCCAACCGGATCGCCGTCGTGTCGGGCAGTTGCTCGCCGACCACGGAAAGGCAGATCCGGCACGCTTTGACCGACGGCTTCGACGGCATCGAGGTCGATCCCGTCGAACTGGTCTCGGAGACGTCCGAACAGGCGATAGCGCGCGCGGCGGCAAGCGGCCGCGCCAGCCTGGAAGCCGGGCGCAGCGTCATCCTCTACACCGCGCTCGGACCTGCGGCCGATCGCGGCGCCGAGATCGACCGCCAGGAAGGCGCCCGCCACAAGCTTGGCCGCGGCCTTGGTGCGCTGCTGCGGCAACTGACCGAAGATCAGGACCTAAAGCGCGTCATCATCGCCGGCGGCGACACGTCGAGCCATGCGCTGGGGCAGATGGGCGTCGATGCGCTGACGGTCAGGATGCCGCTGCCGGCGTCACCAGGCTCGCCGCTCTGCGTCGCCCATTCGCGCGTCAAGGCGATCGACGGGCTGGAGGTTGCGTTGAAGGGCGGGCAGGTAGGAACCGACCGCTATTTCTCGTCCATCCGTGACGGCCTTCGCGGTTGATGTGGCGTTAGGCTGGTAAACCGCCAGACCTGGTGAGGAACAGGCGCTGTCCAATAGCGCTTCAACTTGCGCCGCCGAAGCACTAAGCAAAAACATGTATGCTCGAAATTAACCAGCAGAGCCCCTCCCGACCAGGCCTTTGGGGCAAGTTGAGCGATGACCGCTTCCGGGAAGGCTGCGCTTCGCCCGGAATGATGAACATGCTGAAGGGTTTCGGGTGCCGTCAGGCGTACGAAAGTCTCTCATGCAGGAACCCGCGGGCCGCGGACGATTGCCTATGGGGATTTGTGCCTCGGGGTGTGCCAGCGCCTGTCGCGAACTTCCGCATAGGACGCGGTGGGCATGTCGTGGAAGCGGCTTCCGGGCCAGGTCGCAGAGCCTGTAGCGTTGATTCCGACGGGACTGGTGTGCGTGACGACCGGCGCCACGGCAACGTGCACATAACAT